>NZ_JBVKAY010000005.1:0-99985 GCF_055657445.1 Streptomyces sp. NPDC107538
CAAGGAACGGACGCTTCCTTTGTACTCACCCTCTCGGGCTTTCCTCCGGGCTTTTCCCTTCGGTCTTGCTGTCTTGCGTTTCCGACTCTATCAGACCGTTTCCGGTTCCGATTTCCTCGGTGCTTTCCAGGTTCCCGCTTCCGCGTTTCCCTTTCCGGCGACTCCGACTTTATCAGAAGTTTTTGGCCGGGCTGACCGGCCGCTTGTTTCTGATTGATCGGATGGGCTCACTCGGGAAATCACACTCGCGAGAAGCCGGTAGATTTTCACTGCCTCCCTGGGGCATGACCACCTCTAGGCAACTGTTCAAATCTACCTCCCCACAGGCACCGTGTCAACGGCTCTTGCGGGAACGAAGAGGAGACTAACAGCCCGGCGGGGGTGGATGCACATCAGGCGGCCGTAGGCACCGCGGCGCTGCGTTCGTGCTCCTCGACGTCGCCCGTTTCACCAGCCCGGACGGCTCGTCCGCCCAGGACATAGACGTACGCGAGGAAGACCAGTTCGGCGAGGACGCCGATGCTGATGCGGGCCCAGGTAGGCAGGCCGGACGGGGTGACGAAGCCTTCGATGGCGCCGGAGACGAAGAGGACCAGCGCCAGGCCTATCGCCATGCCCAGGGCCGCTCGCCCTTCCTCCGCCAAGGCCGAACGGCGGCTGCGAGGGCCCGGGTCGATGACGGTCCAGCCGAGACGTAGGCCCGTGCCGGCGGCCACGAAGACGGCGGTCAGTTCCAGCAGACCGTGCGGGAGGATCAGGCCGAGGAAGACGTCGAGGCGGCCGGCCGAGGTCATCAGTCCGATGCCCACCCCCAGATTCAGCATGTTCAGGAGCAGGATCCAGAGGACCGGCAGGCCCAGGAAGATTCCCAGGACCAGGCACATCGCGGCGGCCTGGGCGTTGTTCGTCCACACCTGGGCCGCGAAGGACGCGGCGGGATGGGATGAGTAGTACGTCTCGTACTGGCCGCCGGGACGGGTCATCTCGCGCAGTGCGTCGGGGGCCGCGATGCTTGCCTGGACCTCCGGATGGGTGCCGATCCACCAGCCCAGGAGTACGGCGACCAGGGTGGAGAGCAGTGCCGTCGGGACCCACCAGTGGCGGGAGCGGTAGACCGCGGCGGGAAAGCCATGGGTGAGGAAGCGGGTGACATCGCGCCAGGACGCCCGTCGGTTTCCCGTCACGGCACTGCGCGCGCGTGCCACCAGTTGGCTGAGACGTCCCGTGAGCTGGGGGTCCGGAGCGCTGGACTGGATCAGGGAGAGGTGGGTGGCGGTGCGTTGGTAGAGGGTGACGAGTTCGTCGACCTCGGCTCCGTCGAGACGGCGCTGGCGGCGGAGCAGGGCGTCGAGGCGGTCCCACTCGGCGCGATGGGCGGACACGAAGACATCGAGGTCCATCGGGTGTGCTGCTCCTCGTCCCTCTCATACTGCGTGTCGGCTTGTCGTACTGGTCGTACTGCGGCGCGATATGACCTCAGCTTGGCAGACTGGCCACTCTCAGGGCAGGTCAGGGGATCGAACCGGAAGGACTACGGGTGTGAGTGAGCTGGTGACGGGTGAGGCGGTGGCGCTGGAGCTGCGTCCCGCGAAGCTGCCGAGCCGGGCGCTGGCCGTGCTGCTCGACCTGATCGTGGCCGTGGTCGTGTACCTCGCGGTGGTCCTGATCCTGGTGCTGTCCACGGCGAGCCTGGACGAGGCCGCGCAGACGGCGATATCCATCGCGAGCTTCCTGCTCGTGCTGGTGGGCGGGCCGATCGCGGTGGAGACGCTGAGCCACGGGCGGTCGCTGGGGAAGCTGGCGTGCGGGCTGCGGGTGGTGCGGGACGACGGCGGACCGATCCGGTTCCGGCACGCGCTGGTGCGCGGGGCGGTCGGAGTCGTGGAGATCCTGATGACGTTCGGCGTCGTCGCCTGTATCGCCTCGCTCGTGTCGGCGCGGGGGCGGCGCCTGGGCGACGTGTTCGCGGGGACGCTGGTCGTGCGGGAGCGGGTTCCGGCCGGACGGACGGCGTTCGTGCCTCCGCCGCCGCCCTGGCTCGTGGGCCAGTTCTCCGGGCTCGACCTGTCAGCCGTTCCGGACGGGCTGTGGCTGGCGGTCCGCCAGTACCTGACGCGGATGCGTCAGCTGGACCCGCACGTGGCCGCGGCCATGGCGGAACGTCTCGCCGCGGACCTCGCGGCGCGTACGGGGGCTCCGGCGCCGTACGGGGTGCCGCCGGGCGCGTATCTGGCCGCCGTGGTGCACGAGCGGCAGGCGCGGGAGGCCCGCCAGGCGTTCGGGGGCGCGGTGGGTGCGGGCGGCGTGCCAGGTCCTCCGGGTGCGCCGGGTCCGGCCGCGCTCGGCCAGCCGGTCGCTGGACCCGGCTGGGGTGGGCCGGCAGCTCAGCCCCCTGCCACTCCGGCGTATGCGCCGCCGGGCGGGTATGCCCACCCGGCCTCGCCGCCACTGGCCGACCCCGGCTACGCGCCCCCTGCGGGACCCTCGGGCCCCACTCCCCCGGCTGGCATTCCCGGCCCCGCCGTACACCCAGCCCCTGCGCCTACTCCTCCCCCGCCCGCCGTTGACCGGCCAAGCACCGGCTTCGCGCCACCCGCTTAGGCTCCGGCCCTCCTCCGAGCCGCCGTACACCCCGGTCCGTCCCCCGAGCCGCTGGCTCAGTCGAACGTCGACGGCGGTGTCTCCAAGTGCTCCAGCTCGATCCCGGGGGCCGCCAGAACGACGTCGCCGGCGAGGTGGACGGTGTGCCGCTCGCCCGTGTCCAGGGCTGTGACCTGGTATTCGTCCACGGTCAGGGGGCCGTTGTCAGTGGCGTGTGCTTCTCTTTCGATCAAGGCCCAGGACTGGTCCAGGGTGCGCGGGGCGAGGACCGGGTCGGTGAAGGCGACGAGGCGTACGCGGGTGGCGGGCGCGGAGGGGGTGAGGCGCAGGAGACGGGCGGTGGCGATCAGGAACGCCGGGGAGGTGCCGGTGAAGGCGTGGGCGGGGACGTTGCCTTCGGTGGCCTCCGTACCGGTGGGGTCGGTGCGGACCCAGGTGACGCCGTCGAGGGCGGCGCCGCGGACCTGCCAGCTCGCGGCGTGGAGTTCGAGGCGGATGGGGCGGCCGAGTTCGTCGAGGGCGAGGTCGACGGAGCCCATGTGGTCGCCGGAGGGAGCGGTCAGCTGGGAGACATAGCGCCAGCCGGAGGGGCCGGGCGCGCAGTGGAAGTGTTCTTCGGCGAGGAGGGTGTGGTCGTGCGGGTCGTGCAGCGAATACCGGCCGCGGGGCATGGGGGTCCTGGGTCTTGACGGGCCGGTCCGGCCGACGGGCGGGTGCGGGGCGGAACGGGCAGGCCCCCGGCACGGGGGTGCGGGGGCCTGCCTGGGGGCCACTGCTGCCGTGACGGGTGCGTCGGTGTACACACGCACCCGTCACGAGTGGATCAGTAGCGGTAGTGGTCCGACTTGTACGGGCCCTCGACCTCCACGCCAATGTACGCGGCCTGCTCGGGGCGCAGCGTCGTGAGCTTCACGCCGAGCGCGTCGAGGTGGAGGCGGGCGACCTTCTCGTCGAGGGCCTTGGGCAGCGTGTAGACGCCCGTGGGGTACTCGTCGGGCTTGGTGAACAGCTCGATCTGGGCCAGCGTCTGGTCCGCGAAGGAGTTGGACATCACGAACGACGGGTGCCCGGTGGCGTTGCCCAGGTTCAGCAGGCGGCCCTCGGACAGGACGATGAGGACCTTGCCGTCCTCGAAGGTCCAGGTGTGAACCTGGGGCTTGACCTCGTCCTTGACGATGCCGGGCACCTTGGCGAGGCCGGCCATGTCGATCTCGTTGTCGAAGTGGCCGATGTTGCCGACGATGGCCTGGTGCTTCATCTTGGCCATGTCGGCGGCCATGATGATGTCCTTGTTGCCGGTCGTGGTGATGAAGATGTCGGCGGTCTCGACGACCTCGTCGAGCGTGGTGACCTGGTAGCCGTCCATCGCCGCCTGCAGCGCGCAGATCGGGTCGATCTCGGTGACGATGACACGGGCGCCCTGTCCGCGCAGCGACTCCGCGCAGCCCTTGCCGACATCGCCGTAGCCGAAGACGACGGCGGTCTTGCCGCCGATGAGGACGTCGGTGGCGCGGTTGATGCCGTCGATCAGGGAGTGGCGGCAGCCGTACTTGTTGTCGAACTTCGACTTCGTCACGGCGTCGTTCACGTTGATCGCCGGGAAGAGCAGCTGGCCGTCGCGCTGCATCTCGTACAGGCGGTGGACGCCGGTGGTGGTCTCCTCGGTGACGCCGCGGATCTCCGAGGCGAGCTGGGTCCACTTCTGGGAGCCGTTGGTGATGGTGCGGTTCAGGAGTTCGAGGATGACGCGGTGCTCGTCGTTCTCGGCGGTGTCGACGGCGGGGACCTCGCCGTCCTTCTCGTACTCGACGCCCTTGTGGACGAGGAGGGTGGCGTCACCGCCGTCGTCGAGGATCATGTTGGGGCCGCCGGTGGGGCTGTTCGGCCAGGTCAGCGCCTGCTCGGTGCACCACCAGTACTCCTCCAGGGTCTCGCCCTTCCAGGCGAAGACCGGGACGCCCTGCGGGTTCTCGGGCGTACCGTTCGGACCGACCGCGATCGCGGCGGCCGCGTGGTCCTGGGTGGAGAAGATGTTGCAGGAGACCCAGCGGACCTCGGCGCCCAGGGCGACCAGGGTCTCGATCAGGACGGCGGTCTGCACGGTCATGTGCAGCGAGCCCATGATCCGGGCGCCGGCCAGCGGCTGGGTGGCGGCGAACTCCTTGCGGATCGCCATCAGGCCGGGCATCTCGTGCTCGGCGAGGGTGATCTCCTTGCGGCCGAAGGCGGCCAGGGAGAGGTCGGCGACCTTGAAGTCCTGTCGGTTGTCGACAGTCGTCATGGCGAGCTGCTCCTCGGGTGTCGGGTCGAGGGTGGGTAGGGCTGGTCTGCGCGGCGGCGGACACAGGGGTGCCCCGAAGAGGACACAGGCATGCCCGCGTGCGCGCAGCGCAGTCCGTCGGAGGCCCTCTCTCCCTCGGCCGGTCCTCGGTGGGACCGCCCGACCGCCATCAGCAGCGACGTCTGGCTCCGTCCCAAGCTACACCGGTCGGCCCGGCCTGCCCCAGTCCGCCTGCGTACAGATCAAGCCGACGGAGGGGCGAAGCCGTTGCGGCCAGGGGCGGGCCGGGGACGGAGAAGGGGCCCGTCGCTTCGATGCGCGACGGGCCCCTGTCCGCGGAGCGGCTGGTGGGTCAGTGTTCGGCGGTGGTGGCCGGGCCGCCGGGGGCGGCGTCGGGGTCGGGGCCCTTGGCGGCCTCCGCCTCGCTGTAGATGTCGGGCTCCAGGTAGATGACGCGGGCGATCGGGACGGCCTCGCGGATGCGGGCCTCGGCGGCGTCGATGGCGTTGGCGACCTCGGTGGCCGTCTCGTCGTGCCGGACGGCGATCTTGGCGGCGACCAGCAGTTCCTCGGGGCCGAGGTGGAGCGTGCGCATGTGGATGATGCCGGGGACCGTGTCGCCGTCGACGATCGCGGCCTCGATCTTCTTGACCTCCTCCACGCCGGCGGCCTCGCCCAGGAGCAGCGACTTGGTCTCGGCGGCCAGGACGATCGCGATGAGGATCAGCAGGATGCCGATGCAGAGGGTGCCGATGCCGTCCCAGACGCCGTCGCCGGTGAGGAGGGCGAGGCCGACGCCGCCGAGGGCGAGGATCAGACCGACGAGGGCGCCGAGGTCCTCCAGGAGGACGACGGGCAGCTCGGGGGCCTTGGCGTGGCGGACGAACTCGGTCCAGGACTTCTTGCCGCGCAGGACGTTGGATTCCTTGATGGCGGTCCGGAAGGAGAAGGTCTCGGCGATGATCGCGAAGACGAGGACGCCGACCGGCCAGTACCAGGCCTCGATCTCGTGCGGGTGCTTGATCTTCTCGTAGCCCTCGTAGAGGGCGAACATGCCGCCGACGGAGAACAGGACGATGGAGACGAGGAAGGCGTAGATGTAGCGCTCGCGGCCGTAGCCGAAGGGGTGTTGCGGGGTCGCCTCGCGCTGGGCCTTCTTGCCGCCGAGGAGCAGCAGGGCCTGGTTGCCCGAATCGGCGAGCGAGTGAACGGACTCGGCGAGCATCGACGACGAGTGGCTGAAGAGGAACGCCACGAACTTCGCTACCGCGATCGCGAGGTTGGCGGCGAGTGCCGCCACGATCGCCTTGGTGCCGCCTGACGCGCTCATGTGTCCGGGGTGTCCCTTCGCCTACGCATATATCTGTGCGTGGGTGCGCGCACCTGGCACACGTACCCACGTTTCCGTCCGTCACCGGCCGGGCTTTGCCCGCCTTTTGCAGGGGGCATTGTTGCAGCCCGGTCCGGCGGGTCGCACGGGTCCCGTCGCTCAGGCGACGACGGTGGCGCGGAACAGGGTGCCCGGCCCGGACACCTCGGCCTTCTCGTCCGCCGGTACGAAGACGGACTGGCCGGGGGCGAGGGTGTGTTCGCCCGCGCGGACCGAACCGGCCGTGCAGAGAAGGATCTGCGGGGTGGCGCGGGTGAGGTCGTGCGGGCCACCGGCCTCGGGGAGGACGAAGCGGGAGAGGCGGAACTCGTCGATGGGGGTCTCGTAGACCTCCTCGCCGTCGGGGGACGCCTCGGGGCGCAGGACGCCGGGGTCGGTCGCCTCGAAGCGGACGATGCGCAGGAGTTCGGGGACGTCGACGTGCTTGGGGGTGAGGCCGCAGCGCAGGACGTTGTCGGAGTTGGCCATGATCTCGACGCCGAGACCGTTGAGGTAGGCGTGCGGGATGCCGGCGCCGAGGAACAGGGCCTCGCCGGGCTGCAGCCGTACGTGGTTGAGGAGCATGGCGGCGATGACGCCGGGGTCGCCCGGGTAGTGGTGGGCGATGTCGGCGTACGGGGCGTGGTCGCCGCCGAGGCGGGCGCAGGCGGCCGCGGCCTCGGTGACGGTGTGGGTCATCTCGGCGGGGTCGGCGCCCAGGACGGCCGTCAACACCTCGCGCAGAGCGGCCTCTTCGGGGTGGGCGTGCAGGAGGTCGACGTACGGCTTGAGGGAGTCGACGTCGAGGGCGGCGAGCAGCTCGGCGGCCCGCAGCGGGTCGCGGAAGCCGCAGAGGCCGTCGAACTCGGTGAGGGCGCAGATGAGTTCGGGCTTGTGGTTGGCGTCCTTGTAGTTGCGGTGGCCCGCGTCGATCGGGATGCCGCGCCGCTCCTCGTCCTCGTAGCCCTCCCGGGCCTGTTCGAGGTCGGGGTGGACCTGGAGGGAGAGGGGGGCGCCGGCGGCGAGGAGCTTGAGGAGGAAGGGGAGGCGGGGGCCGAACTTCTCGACCGTGCGGATGCCCAGCTCACGTTCCGGGGCCTCGTCGATCACCTCGGTGAGGGGGCCGCGCCCGGTGCGGGAGGGGGCGCCCGGGTGGGCGCCCATCCACATCTCCGCCTGCGGCTCGCCGGTGGGGGCCACGCCGAGGAGGTGCGGGATGGCGGTGGTCGAACCCCAGGCGTAGGGGCGGACGGTGTTGTCGAGGCGGTCCATGGTGTGTGTTTCTCCGTAGGTGGGAGGCCGGCCGAGGCCCCGGTCAGGGTCGGGCTCCGGTAAAGATCAGGCTCCGGAGGCGAGCGACAGGTAAACGGCGGCGAAATCGGTGATGGCGATCATCTCCGCGAGGGTCTCCAGGTCACTGCCCTCCTCGGGTTCCAGCTCGCTGATCGCGGTGTCGTGGCCGAGGGCCAGCTCGCGGGCGGCCGGGACGGCGCTCAGGCCGCCGGTGGGGCGGTCGCGGACGAGGACCACGCGCGCGTGCAGGACGGGTGCGTCCTCGACGCGGTCGCGGAAGAAGTCGTCGGGGTCGGCGTTCGCGGCGAGCGGGCCCGACAGCAGCGCCGTGTGCGCGGCGAGGGCCTCCGGGAGCTGGGCGGCGAGGGCGGGGCGGCCCGCCAGCTCGGCGAGCGCGGCGGCGAATCGGCGGCCCACGGGGCCCGCGGCCTGGCCCTCGGTCCAGATCACCGGGAGCACGTCGGCCAGCTCGGCGGCGAGGGTCTTGGCGGGGTTGCTGTAGGTGGCGATGGCCGGGCCGCAGCGCTCGGCGACGTGGTCGAGGCGGTCGGCGACCTTCTGCAGGGCGTCCGGCGGGGCGGCGACCAGGCCGGTGCGGTCCAGCAGCGCGAGCATCGGGGTGAGCAGCGCCCACAGCACTCCGGGGGCGGCGGCGCCCAGGGGCACCTCCTGCTCGTACGGGCCGGTCGCCATCGGTACGAAGAGGCCGTGGGCGCCTGCCACGGCCTCGGCGACCGGGGTGCGGGGCGGAGCGACGGCGACGACGGTGCAGCCGCGTCGGTAGGCCTGGTCGACCAGGAGCGACAGGCCGGGTTCGGAGCCGTCGGCGGTGGCGATGAGCAGGAGGTCGACCGAGCCGGCCCAGCCCGGGAGGTCCCAGCGGAGGGCGCCCGCGGCGGGGGCCACGCCGGTGGGGTGGAGCCGGGTGAGGGGGCAGCTCGACCCCGCGAGGGCGCCGAGCAGGTCGGCGACGCCCGCGGAGGCCATGCCGGGGCCCGCGATCAGGAGGGCGCGGGGGCGGCCGTCCGGTTTCAGGTCCGGGATGCCGGCCTCGGTGCCGAGGCGGATGGCCGTACGGACCCGGGCGCCGGCCTCGGCGGCGCCGCGGAGCAGGTCGCGGCGGTCCGCCTCCGACAGGGCCTCGGGGGTGTCCAGCAACGATTCGTCGAGCATGGGCGGAAGCCTCCGATCGCCGGGTGCCCTGGTCGCCCGTACGCCGGGTTTCCCGGTCGTGCGGGGTCACTCCTTGCGCGCGAGCTTGATCGCGCGGGTCACTCGGGGCGGCGGGCCTCGTCGACGAGGAGGACGGGGATGCCGTCCCGGATGGGGTAGGCGAGGCCGCAGTCCTGGTTCGTGCAGGTCAGCTCGGTGTCCTCCTCCGTGAGGGGGGCGTGGCACGCCGGGCAGGCGAGGATCTCCAGGAGGCCGGCTTCGAGCGGCATGTCGGGGGTCCCTTCGGGGGCGGGTTCGTGCGGTGCGGCCTGGTCAGAGTACCGCCGTGTGGGGGGCGGCGCCGGGGTTGGGGGCGGGGTGGTCTTTTCGCCCCCGCCGCCCCTACCCGTCCCATCCCCCAGGGGCTGCGCCCCTTCGACCCCCGTCTGCGGGCCCGGTGGGGCTTCTCGCGCAGTTCCCCGCGCCCCTTCAGGGGCGCTCACGCCCTGATGATCTTCAGCACCTCGTCCCGCACCCTCGCCATCGTCTGCTCGTCCCTCGCCTCCGCGTTCAGTCTCAGCAGGGGTTCCGTGTTGGAGGGGCGGACGTTGAACCACCAGTCCGTGGAGGTGACGGTGAGGCCGTCCAGGGCGTCGAGGGTGATGTCGGCGCGGTTCTCGTAGGTGGAGCGGATCGCGGCCAGGCGGCCCGGCTGGTCGGCGACGGTGGAGTTGATCTCGCCGGAGCCGGCGTAGCGGTCGTACTGGGCGACGAGGCCGGAGAGGGGGCCGTCCTGGCCGCCGAGGGCGGCCAGGACGTGGAGAGCGGCGAGCATGCCCGTGTCGGCGTTCCAGAAGTCGGCGAAGTAGTAGTGGGCGGAGTGCTCGCCGCCGAAGATCGCGCCGGTCCTGGCCATCTCCGCCTTGATGAAGGAGTGGCCGACGCGGGTGCGCACGGGGGTGCCGCCGTGCTCCTTCACGACCTCGGGGACGGACCAGGAGGTGATCAGGTTGTGGATGACCGTGCCCTTGCCGCCGTGCCGGGCCAGTTCGCGGGCGGCGACCAGTGCGGTGATGGCGGAGGGCGGGACGGGGTCGCCCTGCTCGTCGACGACGAAGCAGCGGTCGGCGTCGCCGTCGAAGGCGATACCGAGGTCGGCGCCCTCCTCACGGACCCGCTTCTGGAGGTCGACGATGTTCGCCGGGTCGAGAGGGTTGGCCTCGTGGTTCGGGAACGTGCCGTCCAGTTCGAAGTACATGGGGACGAGGTCGAGGGGGATGTCGGCGAAGACGGTCGGGACGGTGTGGCCGCCCATGCCGTTGCCCGCGTCGACGACGACCTTCAGGGGGCGGATGGAAGTCAGGTCGACGAGGCCGAGGAGGTGCGCCGCGTACCCCTCCAACGTGTCCCGCCGCGTGATCGTTCCCGGGGTCGCGGCGGGCTCCGGGGCGCCCGACTCGCTCCAGGTCTCGGCGAGTTCGCGGATCTCGGCGAGGCCGGTGTCCTGGCCGACGGGGGCGGCGCCGGCGCGGCACATCTTGATGCCGTTGTACTGGGCGGGGTTGTGGGAGGCCGTGAACATCGCGCCGGGCAGGTTCAGCGCGCCCGACGCGTAGTACAGCTGGTCCGTCGAACAGAGGCCGATCTCGGTCACGTTCACCCCGAGCGCCGCCGCACCGCGCGCGAAGGCACGCGACAGGCCGGGTGAGGAGGGCCGCATGTCGTGGCCGGTCACGATGGCGTCCGCGCCGGTCACGCGTACGAAGGCCGCCCCGAGCAGCTCGGCCAGGGTCTCGTCCCACTGGTCCGGGACCACCCCGCGTACGTCGTACGCCTTCACGATCGTCGTCAGATCAGCAGCCACGGCCAAACCCTCCTGAAGTCCTCACCGGGCACCCAAAGTACCCGCCCGGGGTGACAGTGGTCCGTGTGACCTCGGAGGAGGGTCCCGTCCGGAGGGGACGCCGCACGGAGGCCTCCGTTCCGGCCTCACGGAAACATCCGTTCCGGCCTCACGGAAACATCCGTTCCGGCCTCACGGAAGCATCCAGTCCAGTACGGGTGTGCTCTGGCCCACCACGATCAGGCACATCACCAGCAGCAGCCCCAGGCTCCAGGGCAGCACCTTGCGCAACAGGTCGCCCTCGCGGCCCGCGAGGCCGACGGCGGCGCAGGCGATGGTCAGGTTCTGCGGGGAGATCATCTTGCCGAGGACGCCGCCGGAGCTGTTGGCGGCGGCGAGCAGTTCCGGCGACAGGCCCGACTCGCGGGCCGCGCTCACCTGGAGGGCGCCGAACAGCGCGTTGGCGGAGGTGTCCGAGCCGGAGACCGCGACGCCGAACCAGCCCAGCACGGGTGACAGGAAGGCGAGCCCGGCGCCGGCCGCCGCCACGAAGTGGCCGATGGTGGCGGCCTGCCCGGAGAGGTTCATGACGTAGGCCAGGGCGAGGACGGAGGTCACCGTGAGGATCGCGAACCGCAGTTCGTGGACCGTGGCGGCCCACTCCCGGACGGCCACGCGCGCGTGGACCCCCAGAACGACGGCCGTGCACAGCCCGGCGAACAGCACGAGCGTGCCGCCGGTGGACACGACCGGCCAGGTGAAGACATTGCCGCCCACGGGATCGCCGTCCGGGTTCACGACGTCCAGGAAGGGCCAGTCGTACGTCTGTGTCGCCCCGGCCAGCCAGTCCTTCACGGCCGGGATCTGGGCGACGGAGAAGATCGCCACGATCAGCGCGTACGGGGCGTAGGCGCGCAGGACTTCACGCGGCGGGTCCTGCTCGTCGAGGTCCTCGCTGCGCGCGCCGGTCAGCACGGCGGCCCGTACGGGCTCGGCGGCGGGCCGTCGTGCCTGGGGTACGGCGACGAGGGCGCCCGCGCCCAGCAAGGCGGCGCCGATGTCGGCGAGTTGCGCGGAGACGTAGTTGGAGGCGATGAACTGGCCGACGGCGAAGGCGAATCCGCAGGCGAGGGCGGGCACCCAGGTCTCGCGCAGTCCGCGCCGCCCGTCGACGAGCCAGACCAGGACCAGCGGCACCACCAGGGCGAGCAGCGGTGTCTGGCGGCCGACCACGGACGCGACGGTGTCCAGGGGCAGTTCGGTGACCTGGGCGAGGGTGACGACCGGGGTGCCCATGGCGCCGAAGGCGACGGGCGCGGTGTTGGCCACGAGGGCGACCACGGCGGCCTTCACCGGTTCGAAGCCGAGCGCGACGAGCATGACCGAGCAGATGGCGACCGGCGCGCCGAAGCCGGCGAGGGCCTCCAGCAGCGCGCCGAAGCAGAACGCGACCACGAGCGCCTGGATGCGCGGGTCGTCGGAGAGCCGCCCGAAGGAGCGGCGCAGGATGTCGAAGTGCCGGGTGTGGACGGTCATCCGGTACACCCACAGGGCGTTGACGACGATCCACATGATCGGGAAGAGGCCGAAAGCGGCCCCCTGGGTTGCGCTGGAGAGCGTCTGGCCGAGTGGCATGCGGAAGGCGAGCCAGGCGACCAGAACGGCCGTCAGAAGGCCGATCAGGCCCGCCAGATGGGCTTTCAGGCGCACACCGCCGAGCAGGACCAGGACGATGACGAGGGGCAGGGTCGCGATCAGGGCGGACAGGCCGAGCGAACCGGCCACGGGTTCCAGTTGCTGGACGTACACGGGAGCCTCCCCGGATTCCGCGATGCGGAAGCGGCTTCTCACGGCACGGGCACCCGGAATGATCGCGTCCGCGCCGACACACCGTCAACAGGCGTGCGTCACCGAGCGAAACGGCGCGAACAGAAAGAGCCACGAGGAGACACGAGGAGAGCGGAAGGACACGGAGTTCGACCGCGAGGTCACGGCAGCCACGGCAACGGCCCCACGCGGGACGTCAGTTGTCGGGCGAGCGCAGCACGCGGAGATGGCCGCGGCGGGCGACCTCCATCGGGTCCGCCGTACGCGCGCCGCCACCGGCCTCCGCGGCGCGCCGCTGCGGGCGGGCCGCCTCGCGCACGGCATTGGCGAGCGCCTCCAAGTCGTCACCGCTGGGGCGCGCGGGGGCCGAGGCGTCCAGCAGCCGTACGACCTCCCAGCCGCGCGGCGCGGTGAGGCGCTCGGAGTGCTCGGCGCACAGGTCGTAACAGTGGGGTTCGGCGTAGGTGGCGAGGGGGCCGAGGACCGCGGTCGAGTCGGCGTAGACGTACGTCAGCGTCGCGACGGCGGGGCGGCCGCAAGCGGTGCGCGAACAGCGACGTACAGGGCTCACGACGTTGGACGGTACCGCACTCTTGAGCGGGCCGCGACGACTCTCCACCAGGTCACTCCACCGTGTCGTGCTGTGAAACGCCCCACACGCCCCTCCGAACCCACGGCGTTGACCTGCGAGTAACCCCGCGTCCGGGATGCCGAACGGGCCCGAGTTCGGTCAATTTTCTGTACAAACCAGGCTAATTGGCGTGAGTTCGCCGGTCTCGGAGAGATACGGAATCGAGCCCAACCTTGGCTGGAATGGTCATCCCGCGACATGCCGTACGGGGCGGGTCGGCGGGGGTCGCCGGGGGTGTGGAGCCGGGCGGGCCGACCTCGCGGGGACTACGCTTCACAGGTGATGGACAACCTCGTACCGCCCCGCGCCGCCTCCGCACCCGGGCCCCGCCGCCGAGATCGGCACGGCAGGGGGATGCGTGGGCCCATCGCGCCGCCGCAGGTGCCGCTCGCGGCGAGCCGTGCGGACGTGTTCGCGGATCTTGTGCAGGACTCCGTGGAGCGGCTGGAGCGGCGGTTGCCGCAGCTGGCGGACATCGACTTCCTCGTGCTGGAGGTGCCGCGGCTCGACGGGCCGGTGGACGGGGCGTGGAACGACGAGGCCGTGCCGCTCGGGGGGACGGTGGCGGCGCGGGAGGGGCGGCCGGCGCGGGTCGTGGTGTATCGGCGGCCGGTGGAGATCCGTACCAAGGGGCGGGACGAGCGGGCCGCGCTGGTGCATGAGGTCGTGGTGGAGCAGGTGGCGGAGTTGCTGGGGCTGAATCCGGAGAATGTGGATCCTCGGTACGGCGAGGACTGACGGCCGGGGTGCGTTCTTCGGCCGCGGGTGAGTGGTGGGCTGGTCGCGCAGTTCCCCGCGCCCCTGAAAAGCAGGGGCTGCGCCCCGTGCTTTTCACCTCTGCCCCACACCCGCAGACGACGAGCCCCCCGCCGAACAGCTACCTCTGCATGATCGACAGGTCCTGCCGTGCCTTCGGGACGGCCACCGTGCCTCGGTCGTCCGGGAGGGTTTGGATCGTGAAGGCGGGGACGCTGTCGAGTTTGGACTCCAGGAGGCGGGAGGCGTAGACCGGACCGCCGGACGTGGTTTCGACGGTGAGGGCGTAGGCGCCCTTGAGACCGCTCGGCGCGGGCATGTCGACGTTCTGCGTGGTGCCGGCCTTGATCGTGAAGGTCTTCGTCGCGGACTCCCCGCCCCCGCTGCCGGCGGACGCGGTGACCTTGACCTTCGCCGCACCGGTGGGCGCGGTGAGGGCGAGGGTCGTGCCCTTCGCGCGGTTGTCGGCGACCGTGGCGCGCGCGCCGACCGGGCGGGTCGCCGGGATGAACGCGGTCTCCTGGTTGTCCCCCTTGCCGCGGACGACGCGGAGGGCGGCCACCACCGGCACCGACTGGCCGGTGGGGGTGAGGATGAGCGAACCGGGTTCGCCGCGCGTGATGTCACCCAGGTCGGCCGAGGCGGTCATGCCCCCCTTGACGTGCAGCGTCTCATTGCCCGCCGGGGTGATCGGGCCGTTGGGCGAGGCGAGGCGGAGCTTCAGGTCGGCGTCGGTCTCGCCGGGGGCGTAGGCGACGAGGGTCACGGAGGTGGCGTCCTTCGGGATGCCGGGAAGGACCAGGGTGCCCGCCGGGTCGGCCCCGGCGGAGAGCCAGTCGCCGCCCACCTTGTCGTCGAGGGCCTGGACCGCCGCGGCGACCCGGCCGCTGCGGACGTTGACGTGGACGGTGAGGTCGGCCTCCTTCGCCGTGGCGAGCGTCGACAGCAGGACCGGCTCGCCGGAGCGGGGCTGGACCGTGATGCCGTCGCCCACCGTCGACTTCAGGACGCCGTCCTTGCCGTACAGCTCGATGTCGACGACGGCCGCCGAGTCGTCCGGGTTGACGAGGTGGACGTAGTCGGTGCGGCCCGCGGCCGTGCTCGCGCCCGGGAACCAGAACTCCGTGTCCGGGGCGGCGCAGTTCACGCCGAGCAGGCCGCGGCCGGTGCCGGCGGCGACCTCGGTGGTCTCCTGGACCGTCCAGCCGGGCGCGAACTTCCCCTCGGCCGTGCCGATCAGCGCGGGCGAGTCACCGCCGTCGGTGCTGCCGGTGACGGGCTTGCCGGGCTCCTTGACCTCGACGACCGGCTTGGCGGCCTTGTCCTCGCCCTTGTCGTCCTTGTCGTCCTTGCCGGTGTCCGCCGACTCCCCGCCCGCCGCCACGAGTTCGGCGTCGCCGTCGTCGCCGGCGTCTTCGGTGACGGGGGTGAAGGAGGTGTACGCGGTCTCCGCGATGTCCGAGGTGCTCGGCTGCGGGCAGAGCAGGCTCGTGCGCTGCACGGGCAGTTGGGCGGCGGCCTTCGCGGTGGTGGTGTCTCCGGCGGGGTCGGGCGCGGAGAGCGTGGCGAAGCCGGTGACGGCGGCCAGGGCGGTCGCGCCGGCGATCAGGGACAGGGTCTGGCGGTTCACTGCTGGCTCCCGTCGGGGCGCTCGCTGTCGGCGCCGGTGCCGGTGCCGTGCGACGGGTCGTACGTCGCGTCGTAGCCCTGGGTGTACGTCTGGTCGTACGAGACCGTGTTGCCCCCGTAGGAGGCGTACGGGTCGTACTGGCCGCCCTGGTCGGGGGCGGCCTGGTAGTACTGCTGCTGGTCGTACGTGCCCGCCGGGTACTGCTGGGCGCCCTGGTACTGCTGGTCGTACTGGCCGTACTCGGCGTTCGCGTGGTGCTGGGTGTCCCACTCGCCGTATCCCTGCTGCTGCGGGACGGGGGCGGCGGCCGGGATCTCGTCCGGGGCGGACGGCAGGTCGGGGTCGGGGCCCTGTGCGGCCTCGGCCTCGGCCTCGGCCTCCGCCTGGGCGCGCAGGCGGCGGGCGCGGCGGCCGTCGCCGGTGATGTCCTGGGCGGGCACGGCGACCGGCTCGTCCGGGAGGTCGTCGTCGACGTCCCGGCGGCGGCCGGGCAGGGCGAGGACCACGAGGACGACGGCGAGCGAGCCCTGCGCCCACAGCCAGCCGGTGTGGCTGACGGGGGCGTCGAAGGTGACGTCCAGCCTGCCGCCGTCCACGGGCAGTTGGAAGCCCTGGGCCCAGCCGTCGACCGTGGTCGGGGTGAGCGGCTTGCCGTCGAGGGTGGCGGTCCAGGACTCGTCGGCGGTGTCGGCGAGGCGCAGGACGCGGCCCGAACCGCCGGCCGGGAGGGTGGTGTGCACCTCGACGGGTCCGGCGGCGACGGCCTTGGGGGCGCCGGAGGAGGCCTCGACGGTGACGCGGGCGACCTGGCGGTCCACCCGCCACAGGGCGCTGCCGTCCTGCTGGCTGAGCCGGCTCAGGCCGGGCGTGGCGTCCAGGACCCGGCTGACCTCGCGGGGCGCGCCCGGCCGGACCAGGACGTACCGCACGGCGAAGCCGCCGAGTTCGTCGCTCTGGTCGGCGCCGGAGCCCGCGACGAGGTGGGCGACGACCTGGTCGAGCCGCTTGTTCTCCCCGGCGGCCGCGGTGAGTTCGGCGTCGCCGAGGCGGACGCCGGAGCCGCGGACCAGGGTGTAGCCGACCTCGGCGGTGGAGTCGCTGTCGAGGACCAGGGTGCGGGCCTGGTCGCGGGTGCCGCTCTCCTCGGCGACGAACGCGGGCACCTGGACGGGGTCGCGGCGCTCCAGGGGGCCGTCGGCGCCGCCGAGCACCCAGCCGACGGCGGCCAGCAGCGGGCCGACGGCGGCGGCGAGCGCGATGAGCACGGCCACCGGCTGGCGCCAGCCGAAGCTCTGCTCGGCGACGCGGTGGCGCGCTCCGTCGGCGCCCAGGGTGGCGGCGGCGAGGAGGGCGATGCCGTAGACGAGGGTGGCGGGGCCGGCCCAGGTGGAGCCGTTGGAGAGGACCGCGAAGACCAGGGCCACGAGGGCGACGATCCAGGCGGTCCGGATCGCCAACTGCCGTTCCGAGCGCAGCAGGGCGGCCAGCGCGGCCAGGACCACGCCGATGAGCGTCAGGCCGCCGACCGTGCCGGGCCCGCCGGGGCTGATGCCCAGCAGATCGGTCGCCGAGGCGCTGCTCCCGCCGTACTCCAGACCGGCCTCCTCGAAGAAGCCGAACGGCAGCAGCGTCAGCGACCAGGGGGCGAGGATCAGCAGCGGGGTGCCCAGCTGGGCGAGGAAGCGGAGGCCGTAGGCGGTGATCTCGCGGCGGCGCACCACGAGGAGCCCGAGGCCGAGGAGCAGCGCGAGGGGCCACACGATCGGGGTGAACGCGGTGGTGATCGCCAGCAACAGGGCGTACGCCCAGGTGGCACGCCAACTGCCGCGCGCCCCCGTCTTGTTCGTGAGCCCGGCGGCCGCGGCGCCCGCGCGGGCGATGAGGGGCAGCAGGACCGCGAGGACGGCGGTGCCGATGCGGCCGGTCGCCAGCGCGCCGGTGACGGCGGGCAGGAAGGCGTACACGACGGCCGCCCAGGCGCGCAGCAGCCGGGACTCGACCAGGGGCCGCGAGGCGAAGTACGCGGTGAAGCCGGCCAGCGGCACGGACGCCACGAGGAGCACGGTGACCGCGAGTCCGGTGGAGCCGAAGAGCAGGGAGGCGAGCATGGCCACGATCGCCAGATACGGCGGCGCGGCCTCGGCGCCGCCCGCGCCGACCGGGTGCCAGCCGTCCAGGTAGCGCGACCACAGCGCGGCGGAGTCGGCGGGCGCGGGCAGCAGGGTGCCGCCGGCGAGCGCGCCGCCGCCGAGCAGTTCACGGCAGGCGGCGAGGGAGGCTAGCAGCAGGAGCGCGAAGAGCACGGGCCCGGGGGCGCGCGCGATGCGCTTGAGCCGGGCGAACTGCTCGACCTGGAGGAAGTCGGCGTCGTCGTCGCCGGGCCCCGACTCGACGGCGCCGCCGTGCCGTCCGGCCGGGGAGGTGTCGGTGTCGGAGCGGCCGAACAGATCGCCGGCGGCCTGTTCGACGGTGGCCCGGACGGTCGCGCCGGGCGGCGGGAACAGCGGGCGCAGCTCGCCCTTGTCCAGCTGCGACCGGCCTCGCCTGCGCCGCCCGGCGATGATCCGCTCGGGCCGCAGCAGCACGCTCAGCAGACCGCGGATCTCGTCGACGGCCTGTCCGGGGACCTTGCCGACGAGATACGCGACGGTCCTGAGCAGGGTGCCGAGGACGATCCGCAGCAGCACCCAGGGGAGTTGTGCCGTACGGGAGTTGACGAGGAGGGTGTAGAGCGCGCCCGCCTTGTCGACCATGTGCGGGGAGGCGGCGCTGCGGCCCACGCAGTCGACGGTGCGGCGCTCGCGCGCGGACGCCTCTGCGTGCCGTACGACGGCCTCGGGGGCGACCAGGACACGGTGCCCGGCGGCGGTGGCGCGCCAGCACAGGTCGACGTCGTCCCGCATGAGGGGCAGGCGGCGGTCGAAGCCGCCCAGTTCCTCGAAGACGTCGCGGCGGATCAGCATGCCGGCGGTGGACACGGCGAGGCTGGGCTTGACGTGGTCGTGCTGGCCCTGGTCCTGCTCACGGCGGTCCAGGCCGGTCCAGCGGCGGCCGGAGGCGGCGATGGTGACGCCGACCTCCAGGAGCTGGCGGCGGTCGTACCAGCCGCGCAGCTTGGGGCCGACGACGGCGACGTCGTCCCGGCCCAGCTCGTGTTCGTTCTCCACGACCCGCAGCAGCTGGGCGAGGGCGTCGGGTTCCGGGGCGCAGTCGTCGTGCAGCAGCCACAGCCACTGGACCGGCTCGCCGTGGGGCAGCTCCGGCATGTCGTACGCGTCGTCGCGCCAGCTGCGGGTGACCGGGTCCCAGCCGCTGGGGCGGCGGAGGTAGGCCAGGTCGTCCTGGGTGAGGACGCCCGCGGTGCGGTTGGCCTCCTCGACGGCCTGGCCGAAACCGGTGCGCCGGGCCAGGTGCAGGACGCGGTCGGCGCCGAGGGCGTCGGAGAGGAGCCGGGCGGAGTCGTCCGCGCTGCCGGTGTCGGCCGCCATGGCGCTCTGCACCGGGCGCTCCTGGCCGAGCAGCCCGGCGAGCGCGTCGGGCAGCCAGCGGGCGCCGTCGTGCGCGACGAGGACCGCGGTCACCACATGACGTGGGAACTCGGGCGTGGCAGCGTCGTGGTGAGCTGCGGTGTGGCTGTGCACGGACATCGAGGTACGGGCCCCGGTTCGATGGACTGCGGTGGACGTCTGTGTCCGGCGAGGACAGCGGGACGTCTCGGACGAGGGCCCACACTAACGGCTGGGCAGCAGAGCGGCCCGCCGCCTGTGGATAACCCACCTGCGACGGGCCGTACGTGTTCGGTTGTTCCTGTTCGACTGTGCCGGGCGGGTGTTCCGGGCGGGTCAGACGGCCGCCTTCTTGAGGCGGCGGCGCTCGCGCTCCGACAGGCCGCCCCAGATGCCGAACCGCTCGTCGTTGGCGAGGGCGTATTCGAGGCACTCGGAGCGGACCTCGCAGGCGAGGCAGACCTTCTTGGCCTCGCGGGTCGAGCCGCCCTTCTCGGGGAAGAAGGACTCGGGATCGGTCTGGGCGCACAGCGCGCGCTCCTGCCAGCCGAGTTCCTCGTCCGCGTCGTCGACCAGCAGTTGCTGCACGAGCTCGGTCATGTGCGCCCCTCGTCCGTCTTTCGCGTCCCCGTCGTGCGGCCGTTACCGATTTCGGCTGAACGACACGAGTGAAATTACAAGTGTGCTGCTACGGGCGAGTCAAGCCGAGATCTGCTATTGAGCCCCTTATTCACTCTGCGGAACCAAGGCTATGCGGAAAGTGTTCAAATCGGCATAAACCCTGACAGCAGTGCGGTGCCAGTGGGGAGTTCTCACCGGATCACCCTTCCCTACGAGGAAAGACGCCCAGGAGTTCGATCTCGTTCCGGCTCGATCCGACTCACTCGTTCCGGGTTGTGCGCCATGTGTCCCCGACACCCCACGCACAAACCTTTCGCCGCACGGATGCACCGGAAGAGGTGAACGGCCATCCACATACCGGACGCGAAGTTGACAGCAGAGGTGTGAACCGATGTCCTTGTGGGCATGCTCGCGCACTTGGCACTCACCTCGACCCGCACCGCCGGGTCCCTCGGTGCTGCTCGCCGTCGCTGTAGCTGTTGCTGTCCCAGCTGTTGAGCCTCACTCGCTCCGGCTGCCACTGAGCCCGTTCGGGCTCGGCCGTCGTTTCTTCTGTTGCTTCACGCGACACACCCAGCCCTCCCCCACGCACTCATCGTCGAGGACCACCTCACTTCATGAACAGCGACAGCGACCTCCAGATCGCCGGCGACCTTCTCGAAGTACCGCACCTCCTCCAGGCGCCGCGCCAACACCCCGCCACCGTGGCCGAGTTCGCCGGCCTGGCCCGTTCCCTGGCCGACGACCGCTCCCGCTGGGAGCACCTCGTCGAGTACGACGCGACCACCCGCTGGTACCACCGGCTGGCGACCGGGCCCGGATACGAGGTGTGGCTGCTGTCCTGGCTGCCGGGACAGGGCACCGGACTGCACGACCACGGGGGCTCCTCCGGCGTACTGACGGTGCTCGACGGCACGCTGACCGAGCGCACCGACCAAGGCACGCGCGTGCTCGGCGCGGGCGCGCAGCGGGTGTTCGCGCCGGGGTACGCGCACGAGGTCGTCAACGACACGCTGGAACCGGCCATCAGTCTGCACGTCTACTACCCGGGCCTCACGGACATGCCGATGCACGCGAAGGCCTGCGCGGCGGGCGCGGAGGCGGCGGCCGTCACGGTCTGATCCGGCCGTGGTCGCGGGCGGGCGGCCCGTTGTCGTACCCGCCTGCGAGACTGCTTCCATGCGCATTGTGGTTCTGGCAGGCGGCATCGGTGGTGCCCGGTTCCTGCGCGGTCTGAAGCGGGCCGTGCCGGACGCGGACATCACGGTCATCGGCAACACCGGGGACGACATCCACCTCTTCGGGCTGAAGGTCTGCCCGGACCTCGACACGGTGATGTACACCCTCGGCGACGGCATCAACGAGGAGCAGGGCTGGGGCCGGGCCGACGAGACCTTCCACCTCAAGGAGGAGCTCGCGGCGTACGGCGTCGGGCCCGAGTGGTTCGGGCTCGGCGACCGGGACTTCGCCACGCACATCGTGCGGACGCAGATGATCAGCGCCGGGTATCCGCTGAGCGCGGTCACCGAGGCGCTGTGCGACCGGTGGAAGCCGGGGGTGCGGCTGATCCCGATGACCGACGACCGCGTCGAGACGCATGTCGCCGTCGCGATCGACGGTGAGCGCAAGGCGATCCACTTCCAGGAGTACTGGGTGCGGCTGCGGGCCTCCGTGCCGGCCGAGGCGATCGTGCCGGTCGGCGCCGAGCAGGCGAAGCCGGCGCCCGGGGTCCTGGAGGCCATCGCCGCGGCGGACGTCATCCTCTTCCCGCCGTCCAACCCCGTCGTCTCCGTCGGCACCATCCTCGCCGTGCCCGGCATCCGGGAGGCCATCGCCGAGGCCGGGGTGCCGGTCGTGGGCCTCTCCCCCATCGTCGGCGACGCGCCCGTGCGCGGGATGGCCGACAAGGTCCTCGCCGCCGTCGGCGTGGAGTCGACGGCCGCCGCCGTCGCCGAGCACTACGGCTCCGGGCTGCTCGACGGCTGGCTGGTCGACACCGTGGACGCGGGCGTCGTGGAGCGCGTCGAGAGCGCGGGCATACGGTGCCGGGCCGTGCCGCTGATGATGACCGACCTGGACGCCACGGCGGAGATGGCCCGCGAGGCGCTGGCGCTGGCGGAAGAGGTGCGGGGCGCGTGAGCGAGGACGTCATGAACAGAGTCACGCCCGGTGGCGGGTACCGCGTCTGGGCCCTGGCCGGGATCCCCGAGGTGCGGGAGGGGGACGACCTCGCCAAGCTGATCGCCGCCGCCGAACCGGGACTGATCGACGGGGACGTGCTGCTCGTCACCTCCAAGATCGTGTCGAAGGCGGAGGGCCGGATCGTCGAGGCGGCCGACCGGGAGGCCGCGATCGACGCCGAGACCGTACGGGTGGTGGCCCGGCGCGGGGCGCTGCGCATCGTGGAGAACCGGCAGGGGCTGGTCATGGCCGCCGCCGGGGTCGATGCCTCCAACACGCCCGCCGGGACCGTGCTGTTGCTGCCCGAGGACCCCGACGCCTCCGCGCGGGCGATCCGGGACGGCATCAGGGACGCGCTCGGGATCGAGGTCGGGGTCGTCGTCACCGACACGTTCGGGCGACCCTGGCGCAGTGGGCTGACGGACGTCGCCATCGGGGCCGCCGGGGTGCGTGTCCTCGACGATCTGCGGGGCGGCACCGACGCGCACGGCCATCCCCTCAGCGCGACCGTCGTCGCCACCGGTGACGAGCTGGCCGCCGCCGGTGACCTGGTCAAGGGCAAGGCCGCCGGGCTGCCCGTCGCCGTCGTCCGGGGGCTCGGGCACGTGGTGGGCGAGGACCACGGTGAGGGGACGCGGGCGCTGGTCCGGGGCGCGGCGGACGACATGTTCCGGCTCGGCACCTCCGAGGCCGTACGGCTCGCGGTGACCCAGCGGCGTACGGTCCGGGCGTTCACCGACGAGCCGGTCGACCCGGGTGCCGTGCGGCGGGCCGTGGCCGCCGCGGTGACCGCGCCGGCGCCGCACCACACGACGCCGTGGCGGTTCGTGCTGCTGGAGTCCGAGCAGTCGCGGGTACGGCTGCTCGACGCCATGCGGGACGCGTGGATCGCGGATCTGCGGCGGGACGGCAAGAGCGAGGAGTCGATCGCGAAGCGGGTGCGGCGCGGGGACGTGCTGCGCCACGCGCCGTATCTGGTGGTGCCGTGTCTGGTGATGGACGGCTCGCACCACTACGGGGACGCGCGGCGGGACGGCGCGGAGCGGGAGATGTTCGTGGTCGCCGCCGGGGCGGGCGTGCAGAACTTCCTGGTCGCGCTGGCCGGGGAGCGGTTGGGGTCGGCGTGGGTGTCCTCGACGATGTTCTGCCGGGAGGTCGTGCGGGAGGTGCTGGGGCTGCCGGAGGGGTGGGATCCGATGGGGGCGGTGGCTGTGGGGCATGCGGCCGGGGCGCCTCCGGCTCGGGGGGAGCGGGATGCGGAGGCTTTTGTCGAGGTGCGGTGACGGGAGGACCGGGACGCCTATTGGTTCGGGGGTGCGGGTGCGTCGGCGGGTGCGGGTGTGTCGTGGCTGATCGCGCAGTTCCCCGCGCCCCTGAAAACGTGCAGGCCCCCTAGGCTCATAGGGGCACCGCATCTCTGACTAGGACCTTCTCTTGGCCGGACGTTTTCCTCAGCGGCCCACTCGTACGACTGTGCGGGGTGGGGAGGTCGTCGTGCCCGGTGGGGTGCCTCGGCAGGCTTCGGCGGCCGGGAGGCGGCGGAGTTGGGGGCCTGAGGGGGCGCTCGATCTGGGGCTTGTGCTGGGGCCGTTGCGGCGGGGGCCCGGGGATCCGACCTTCCGGGCGGTGCCGGACGGGTCCGTGTGGCGGGCCAGTCGTACGCCGGTCGGGGCCGGGACGCTGCGGGTCGCGCTGCGCGGTGGGGTCGTCGAGGCGGAGGCGTGGGGGCCCGGCGGTGAGTGGCTGCTCGATCGGGTGCCCGCGCTGCTCGGGGCGCTGGACGAGCCGGAGGTCTTCGTGCCGCGGCATCGGGTCGTGGCGATGGCCTGGCGGCGGCGGCCCGGGTTGCGGCTGACGCGGACCGGGCTGGTGCTGGAGTCGTTGATCCCGTCGGTGCTGGAGCAGAAGGTCACCACGGACGAGGCGTACCGGGCGTGGCGGCTGCTCGTACGGAAGTACGGGGAGCCGGCGCCGGGGCCCGTGCCGCCGGGGATGTTCGTGATGCCCACGGCTCGGGAGTGGGCGTTGATCCCGTCCTGGGAGTGGCATCGGGCCGGGGTCGACGACAAGCGGGCGTCGACGATTCTGCGGGCGGTTCGGGTGGCGGGGCGGCTGGAGGAGGCCGTGGGGATGGGGCCGGTGGAGGCGCGGGCGCGGTTGGAGTTGGTGGCGGGGATCGGGCCTTGGACGTCGGCGGAGACCGTGCAGCGCAGTCATGGGGCGGCGGACGAGGTGACCGTGGGGGATCTGCATCTGCCGGGGATCGTGGGGTTCGCGTTGGCGGGGGATCGGGATGCGGATGACTCCGTCATGTTGGCGTTGCTGGAGCCGTATGCGGGGCAGCGACATCGGGCGGCGCGGTTGGTGTTGTTGTCGGGGCGTGTGCCGGGGCGGCGTGCGCCGCGGATGAGGCGGGGGGACATCGGGCGGTTGTAGAGCACCCCGCGTTTGCGCTCCGCGCGGGGTGCGTTGTCGAGTGCGGGTCCGGTGGGGGCTGGTCGCGCAGTTCCCCGCGCCCCTGAAAAGCAGGGGCTGCGCCCACTGCTTTTCAGACCCGCCGCCGGTCGCCTTTCAGGCCGCGGAGGGCTGGTCTTCCAGGCCCGCAGGGGCCTGGTTCTTCTGGGGGCGCGGGGAACTGCGCGAGAAGCCCCACCGGGCCGGCAGCCGACAGCGTGCCCCCGGCTACTGGTCCGACGAGAAGCGGAGCGCTCCCGTGGGGATTTGGGCGTCGCACCAGACGCGGACGCCGGTGCGGAGTTCGTTGTCGGCGCCGACGATCGCGCCGTCGCCGACGACCGCGCCGGTGAGGATGGAGCGTTCGCCGATGCGGGCGCGGGCGCCGATGAGGGAGTCGGTGATGACGGCGCCGGGTTCGACGACCGCGCCGGCGAGGACCGTGCTGCCGAAGACGCGGGCGCCCTCGCCGACGAACGCGCCCTCGCCCACCACCGTGCCGCCGGTCAGCTTGGCGTCGCCCGCGACCCGGGCGGTGGGCAGGACGAGCCGGTCGCCGCAGCGGCCGGGGACGGCGGGCGACGGGGCGCGGCCGAGGACGAGGTCGGCGGAGCCGCGGACGAAGGCCGCGGGGGTGCCGAGGTCCAGCCAGTAGGTGGAGTCGACCATGCCCTGGAGGTGGGCGCCCGCCGCCAGCAGGTCCGGGAACGTCTCGCGTTCCACCGAGACCGGGCGGCCCGCCGGGATCGTGTCGATGACCGAGCGGCGGAAGACGTAGGCCCCCGCGTTGATCTGGTCGGTGACGATCTCCTCGGGGGTCTGGGGCTTCTCCAGGAAGGCGAGGACGCGGCCCGTGTCGTCGGTGGGGACGAGGCCGTAGGCGCGGGGGTCGGTCACCTGGGTGAGGTGGAGGGAGACGTCCGCGCCGGTGGACTCGTGGGTGGCGACCAGGCGGCGGATGTCCAGGCCGGTGAGGATGTCGCCGTTGAAGACGAGGACGGGGTCCTCGGGGCCCGAGTGGAGATGCGAGGCGGCGTTGCGGATCGCGCCGCCCGTGCCCAGGGGCTCCTCCTCCGTGACGTATTCGAGGTGGAGGCCGAGGGCGGAGCCGTCGCCGAAGTGAGGTTCGAAGACCTCGGCCAGATAGGAGGTGGCGAGAACTATGTGGTCGACTCCCGCCGCCCTCGCTCTCGCCAACTGGTGCGTGAGGAAGGGGACTCCGGCCGCCGGGACCATGGGCTTCGGGGTGTGCACCGTGAGCGGGCGCAGCCGGGTGCCTCTGCCGCCGACCAGGAGGATCGCTTCTGTCACCTGTCGTCTCTGCTTCCTGCCGGGACCGGCCGAACTGTCATTCGACCGGCCAGTGTATGCAGACCGTTCCATGGCGCCTTCATGGCCGTGCGAAGGTTCGTGTCTGGCATGACGTCCGGCCGGTCGCTGGTGTTCGACCGGGGCTCGCGCCCCGGCTCCCCCCTCACCTTGCCGTCGCGCTATCGGCCTTGATAGCGGGCGGCGTCCTTGCGGGCCGTACCGAGCTTTCCGTAAAGGCGCCCCCCCGGGCACTCGGTCGCGAACCCGTCCCGGTGGCCGGAGATCACGTGCAGTCGTACCTTCTTACCTTTTGGGTAGAGATTGCCACCACCCGAAGTGAGGTATGTCTTGCCATTCGGGTTCGCCCCGTAAAGACCGAGTTTCCAGGCTGTTAGTTGCGCGATCCCCTTGACCGCCACCGCGGGCGGCTTGGTGGTCGTGTAGCTGCCGAGGACCGCGATGCCCATGCTGTTCGTGTTGAAACCGAGCGTGTGGGCACCCATGACGGGCTTCGCGACACCACCCGCGCGCCCCTCGTAGATGTTTCCGCACTTGTCGACGAGGAAGTTGTAGCCGATGTCCCGCCAGCCGCTGCTCACCACGTGGTAGCGGTAGATACTGCGGATGACGGAAGGGGCCTGCGCACACTTGTAGTTGTTGCCGGATGCCGTGTGGTGCACGAAGGCCGCGCTGACCCGGGTGGTGTAGCGGAAGTCGCGCTCGCGCAGCTTCTCGTCGGCGCCCCAGCCGGCCCGGGTGACGATCTTCGGGCGCGGCCCGATGTACGGCTTCGCGCCGGGTGCCACGTTCGCCAGCCGCTCCACCGTCTCCTTGCGCGACAGCGCCGGGATCGTGGTGGCGCCGAGCGGTGCGAGATCGGCGTTGACGGCGGAGGCGGCCGCCGACTCCGCAGTCAGCGTGCCCAGGCGCGGGGTGTCCACGGTGCCGACCGGCGGGGGCTCCGCCGCCGTCTGCGCGGCGCCCGTCACGGACTCCGGGCCCGCCGCGCCCTCCGGGATGCCCGAGCCGGGGTCGACCAGCTCCAGACGTAGGCCGTCCGGGAGCATCTGGACGCCCGGAGCGGTCGTACGGCCCTGGGTCTCCGCGCGTACGCGGACCTCGACGCCGTCCGACTCGCCGACCCACAGCGGGGCGGTGGAGCCGCGTACGCGGCCCGAGGAGCGCTCGGCGGTGTCCGGGTCGGCCGCGTGCTCGTGGTTGTGCGTCTCGACGTCCTGCCAGCCGGACCAGCGGGCGGTGTCCTTGGCGCGGGTACGGACCTGGACGCGGCCCTGGAGTTCGGTGTCCGGGTCGTCCCAGACGACACCGACCAGGGAGAAGGACCGGACGTCCCGCTTGCCCAGGCCCTGTTCGGCGGCGGCCGGGCCGAGGTTGCGGTCCGCGCCGAGCGGGACGAGGGGGAGCGACTGGGTGCTGCCGGACGCGGGCGCGAGCGCGAGCCGGCCGGTCGGGGCCGAGGCTCTCGCCGGGGTGAGGAGTGCGGTGGAGGACGAGTCCGTCGGGGTCGCCGCGGATGCCGTCGCCGGGAGTGCCGCAGGGAGGGCGAGGGCCGCCGCGCAGGTGACGCCGATCGAGGACGCGAGGAATCGTGATCTACGCATGTGTCCGATCCTGGACATAGTCATACATATCTGTCCATCCCGGAATTGACGGGGCGTCGGCCTCGCTCCGCCGAACCGGTGGCGATTCCGGTCCGCCCGGGAACCGCGGGCGAGCGGTCCCCGCGTACGCTTACGCGGGTGAACGCCACCGACCGCACCCCTGCCGACCTGCTGCGATCCGCGCTGGCCGCGGATCCCGCCCGCCCCCTGGTGACCTTCTACGACGACGCCACGGGCGAGCGGGTCGAATTGTCCGTGGCCACCTTCGCCAATTGGGTGGCCAAGACCGCGAACCTCCTTCAGGGCGAGCTGTCCGCGGAGCCGGGCGACCGGGTCGCGCTGCTGCTGCCCGCGCACTGGCAGACGGCGGTGTGGCTGCTGGCCTGTTCGTCGGTGGGCGTCGTCGCCGAGGTCGGCGGGGATCCGGCGGCGGCCGATCTCGTGGTGAGCGGGCCGGACACGCTGGACGCGGCCCGCGCGTGCTCCGGGGAGCGGATCGCGCTCGCGCTGCGGCCGCTCGGGGGGCGGTTCCCGCAGGCGCCTGCCGGGTTCGCCGACTACGCGGTCGAGGTGCCGTCGCAGGGGGACCGGTTCGTGGCCTACGCGCCGGTGGATCCCGAGGAGGCGGCGCTGGTCGTGGCCGGGCGGGAGTTCAGTGGGGCGGAGGTCGTGGAGCGGGCTCGGGCGGAGGCGTCCGGGCTCGGGCTGACGGGGCCGGGGGCGCGGGTGCTGTCGGGGTTGCCGTACGACACGTGGGAAGGGCTTGCCGCCGGGTTGTACGGGCCGCTTGCCAGTGGGGGGTCCGTGGTGCTGTGTCGGCATCTTGGGCAGCTGGGTGAGGATGCGTTGGCCAAGCGGATCGAGAGTGAGCGGGTTACTTCGGTCTCGCGGTGATGGGGTGACTTGAGGACGCGGTGACGCCGTTCGGGGTGCGGTGGTGAGGCGCCTGCCGGCCGGTGGGGCTTCTCGCGCAGTTCCCCGCGCCCCCAAAAGGGCGCGGTTGCCCTCAGCCCCATCCACAAGGCACCCCGTCCCCCGTTCGGCCTAGTCCCGGCCGCCCCTCGGTGTCTCTCGCGCCATCGTCGTAGGAGCAGCGACTCGCTCGTACGACGGTGAGGGGTGGCCGGAAGTGGACGACGTCGGAGGCAGGGTGCGTGGGCTGGGGCCCGGTGTGGGGGGAACGCCCACCGGGGCCGGGCTCGGGCGTCGGCGCCGGCGGCGGTGGGTGCGGTGGGCGGGGGGCGGGGCCGCGCTGGTGCTCGTCGCGGCCCTGGGGGCGGGGTGGGTGGCGTACCGGAAGCTGGACGGGAACATCACCTCGGACCGGACGGCGGCGGACGAGCTGGCGCGGTACGAGAAGGAGCGGCCGACGGCGCTGGTACGGGGCGCGCAGAACATCCTGGTGATCGGGTCGGACTCGCGGTCCGGGGACGGGAACGCCGAGTACGGGCGGGACTCGGGCACCGAGCGGTCGGACACGACGATCCTGCTGCATCTCGCGGCGGACCGGCGCAGCGCGACCGCGGTGTCGCTGCCGCGGGATCTGATGGTGGACGTACCGAGCTGCCGGCGACCGGACGGACGTCGGACCGAACCGGTGTTCACCATGTTCAACTACGCCTTCCAGAACGGTGGTTCGGCCTGCACCATTCGGACGGTCGAGCGGATGACCGACATCCGGATCGACCATCACGTCGTCGTCGACTTCAGCGGCTTCAAGGAGATGGTCGACGCCGTCGACGGGGTCCAGGTGTGCCTCGCCGAACCCATTCACGACAAGCAGGCCAGACTGCGGCTCCCGGCGGGCAGGGTGAAGCTCAATGGCGAGCAGGCGCTGGGGTATGTGCGGGCCCGCAAGTCGCTGGGGGACGGCAGCGACACCGAGCGGATGGACCGGCAGCAGCGTTTCCTCGCGGCGCTGGTCACGAAGGTGCGCAGCAATGGCGTACTGCTGAATCCGGTGAAGCTGTATCCGGTGCTGGACGCGGCCACGTCGTCACTGACCACGGACCCGGGACTGGCGAGTCTGCGCGGGCTCTACGACCTTGTGCGCGGGCTGAGAACGATTCCCATGGAAAAGGTGCAGTTCCTGACCGTTCCGCGGAAGTCATATGCGTACGACGCCAATCGTGACGAGCTCGTCGAGCCCGCGGCGCGGAGCCTTTTCGCGCGGCTGCGCTCTGACGCACCCCTGGCGGTGGCGGGGGAACTGCCCGAGGGGATGCGGGAAGGGGATACGGAAGAGCTTTCGGGAAGTCTCTCCGGGACGCCGGATCCGATGCCGACTTTCCGCGGCAGTACGGCCGCGGAGGAGGACTGCGGGTGACCTGGGCAGGGACCTCCAGGTAAAACCCACGTCAACACAAGGAACAAATGCTCTAGGAAATGGGCAGATTGCCCAGTTGTAGGGACGTGCAATTTGTCACCGCCGTCGCTTGACGCGTGATCGGGCAGCTAGTGTGAGCGATCCGGTGCGTCAGGCCTTCTCGGTCGCGCACCACTTGCATCGAGACCCGAGCGTCTTTTGAGGGGGAAGGCGCCGCGTGGCCCCGACGGAGGAATCAGACAACCGTGGACGCGCAAGGCCGTGGGCGGGCGGACGACATCGACCCCGCAGACCAGTGGGTACTCAACCCGAGCACCGGTGAATACGAACTGCGACTGAGTCCTTCCGCACCGCAATCGGCGGTGCCGAGGCCGCGCCGGGCCGCACCAGCGGCGGCGGGCGCCAGGGCGACGAGCACCACCACGCGTTCCGCGTCGGTGGGCACGGACACCCGGGAGATCCCCGACACGCTGCCGGGCCCCCGGCGCCGTCGGGGCGCCCCCGAGGAGGACCCGCTGCCGGGTCGCCGGGGCGGCCGGGGCAAGGCCAAGGCCAAGCCGAAGAAGTCCACGGGCAAGCGGATACTGGTGTGGACGGGCGGCACACTGGCCTTCCTGCTGGTCGGGATCAGCGCCGCGGGCTATCTGTACATCCAGCACCTGAACGACAACATTGACAAGATCGCGGACGACGGCGCGGGCACCGGCGGCTTCAGCAAGGACCGGGCGATCAACCTGCTCGTGATCGGCACGGACAAGCGGACCGGCGCGGGCAACGAGAGCTACGGCGACAAGGAGAGCGTCGGCCACGCCGACACCACGATCCTGCTGCACGTCTCCAAGGACCGTACGAACGCGACCGCGATGAGCATCCCCCGCGACATGATCGTGGACATCCCGGACTGCCCGACCACGCAGGAGGACGGCTCCAAGAAGAACATCGCGGGCACGAACAACGTCCGGTTCAACACGAGCCTCGGCCAGGACGGCCGCACCCCGAGCTGCACCATGCGGACCGTGGAGGAGCTGACCGGCATCAAGTCGGACCACTTCATGGTGGCCGACTTCAACGCGGTGAAGACGCTCTCCACGGCCATCGGCGGTGTCGAGGTCTGTCTGGCGAAGGACATCAAGGACTCCAAGTCCAAGCTGGACCTCAGCGCCGGCAAGCACACCATCGAGGGCGAGGAGGCGCTGGCCTTCCTGCGCACCCGCTACAGCGTGGGCCTCGGCAGCGACCTGAGCCGGATCGAGCTGCAGCAGCAGTTCCTCAGCTCGATGATCCGGCAGATGAAGTCCAAGGACACGCTGACCGACCCGACGAAGGTGGTGGACCTCGCGGAGGCCGCCACCAAGGCGCTGTCCGTCGACTCCACGATCTCCGACTTCAACAAGCTGGCCTCGCTCGGCAAGGAGGTCGGCAAGGTCGACACGAAGAACATCACCTTCACCACCGTGCCGGTCATCGACAACACCGACGGCGCGACCGTGCTGCCCAAGCCGCAGAGCGCCGAGCAGCTGTTCTCGACGATCCGCGACGACATCTCCCTCACCGAGGTGAAGAAGCAGGCCAAGGCGAAGGAGGCCGCGAAGCTCAAGGGCACGCGCGCCGACGCCTCCGAGGTCCGGGTGAGCGTCTACAACGGCGGGGCCGAGGCCGGCAGCGCACAGGCCACTCTCAACTGGCTGCAGAATGATGTCGGCGTGACCAAGTCGAGCCAGCTCGGCAATGCCGACAAGACGTTGAAGAAGACGACCCTCGCGTACGACTCCGACCAGGCCGACCAGGCGCGCAAGCTGGCCGATCTGATGGGGCTGTCCGCGTCCGCGCTGAAGCCCGGCGAGGGCAACAGCGAGACCAACTCCCAAGGGCTGCCCTCGATGGTGCTGACCCTGGGCGAGGACTTCAAGGGTGCCGGGGTGTCGCTGAGCGCGACGTCGGCGGCGGACCTGGACGTCGAGAAGAACACCGCGGACAAGGAAAAGTGCGCCAGTTGATGACCTGAGCGGGTCAGGGCACGTCTTACCGGACGCGAGCGCGGTTCCGGGCGGTACACCACCAACGGCTGCCGGGCGGGCGCGAGGACGCGCCCGGCCGGTCGGTTCTCGGTGCCTTCGTCATGTCACGTCGTGTCACGTCATGTCATCCGGACGGCACGCATGACGCGTTCAACAGAACATGAGTACATCCGAGTCGGGGTCTCGGCAGTCCAACAGGCGGCGGGGACGGCCCCGCCACTGCAGGGTGGGGAGGGGCAGGGAGATGGTACGGAGTGACGTGCGCGGGGACGGGGGGCGACCGCGCGTCGAGGAACCCGGCGAGGACGGGGACCTGGAGCCGCAGGAGGAGCCGTCCGGCTCGGAGGACGGCGACGCTGATGTCAGAGTCCCCGAGCAGGGCGGACGGAAGCGCCCGAGCGGTGATGACGGCGCCGGTGGCGACGGCGGTGGGCGGGGGCGCACGAAGGCCGCCGGGAGACCCCGGCGCAGACGGGCGCTGCGCTGGTCGGCGACGGTTCTGGCGGTCGTGATACTCGGCACCGCGGGTGCCGGTTATGTCTACTTCCAGCACCTCAACGGCAACATCAAGAAAGAGAAGCTGAACCTCGGCGAGACGAAGATCGCCGAGCCGACGCCGAACGCGGCCGGCCAGACCCCGCTGAACATCCTGCTCATCGGCTCGGACGCGCGGAACACCGCGGAGAACCAGAAGCTCGGCGGCGCCAGGGAGACCTTCGACGGCCCCCCGCTCGCCGATGTGCAGATGCTGCTGCACCTGTCCGCCGACCGCACCAACATGTCGGTCGTCAGCATGCCCCGCGACACCCTGCTCCCCATCCCCAAGTGCACGGACCCCGACAACGGCGACGTGTACGAGGCCTCCACGTCGGCGATGACCAACGACTCGCTGCGCCGCGGCGGCCCCGGCTGCACGGTCGCCACCTGGCAGGAGCTGACCGGGATCCGGATCGACCACTTCATGATGGTCGACTTCTCCGGTGTGGTGTCGATGGCCGACGCGATCGGCGGTGTGCCGGTGTGCGTGACCGACAACATCTACTCGCACACCAGCACGGGCAAGGGCTCGGGGCTGAAGCTGGAGAAGGGCACCACCTACATCAAGGGCAAGCAGGCCCTGCAGTGGCTGCGCACCCGGTACGGCTTCGAGGACGGCAGCGACATCGCGCGGGCCAAGGCGCAGCACCAGTACATGAACGCGATGGTCCGCGAGCTGCGCGAGAACGCCACGATCAGCAACCCGAACAAGCTGCGCAACCTGGCCGAGGAGGCCACGAAGGCGCTCACCGTCGACGAGGGCCTCGGCTCGGTGACCGGCCTCTACGACCTCAGCACCGAGCTGCGCAAGGTCGAGCCGGCCCGGATCACGATGACGACGATGCCGTACACCTACGTCGGCGCCCGGGTCGTGCCCAAGGAGGGCGACGCGGAGAAGCTGTTCCGGCTGGTGCGCGAGGACATCGCACTGGACGGCAAGGACAAGAAGAAGACCACCACCGAGGACGCGACCTCCGACGATCCGGCGGCGGCGAAGGACAAGATCGGGGTGCTGGTGCTGAACGGCACCATGACGTCCACGCTCGCCCCGGTCGCCGGCCGCGCCCACACGGTGTCGCAGTTGCTCGTCGAGGAGGGCTTCGCCAAGTCCTCGTCCGACGCGACCACCGCGGTCACCGAGGACAAGACGGTCGTGCGCTATCCGAGCGCCGAGCTGGAGGGCGACGCCCAGGCGGTCGCCAAGGCCCTCGGCATCCCGCTGAGCCAGGTGGAGAAGTCCACGAACGTCTCCGGGGTCACCCTCGTCGTCGGCGCCGACTGGCGTGAGGGGAAGACGTACGAGGCCGAGAAGGAGGACGACACGACACCCGAGTCGGCGGACGCCCTCAACGGAGCGAACGAGAAGGCGTGCATGGAGGTCGACCCGGCGTTCACCTGGTGACCACGCGAGCCGTACGCGCATGAGCAGGGCCCCTCACGTGATCGTGTCGTGAGGGGCCCTGCTCATGCGTTCGGTGTGCTCAGCTCTCGGTCAGCACCGCCGGGCGGCGGGAGGCGATGACCTTCTTCGCGAGCGACTTGGGGCTGGTGAGGAAGCCGAAGCCCCAGGACATGTGCATGGTGGCGAGGGCGACGGGGATCTGGAGGCGGGCCTTGAGCGGCAGCCCCTTGCCCGCCGGGACCGAGCCCGCGACGATCGCCGCGAGATAGCCGCCGGGGATGACGAAGCCCAGCGGCGTCAGCAGGCCGCCCACCAGGACACCGGCCACGATCGCGCACACCGCGGTCGGCGGGGCGAGATAGCGCAGGTTGATGGAGCCCTCGTGGTAGCGGGCGACGACGTGCCGCCAGCGCCCGTAGTCCTTGTACTGCTTGGCGAGCGCCTTCACGCTGGGCCGCGGCCGGTACGACACCCGCAGCTCGGGCGAGAACCAGATGAGGCCGCCCGCCTCGCGGATGCGGAAGTTCAGTTCCCAGTCCTGGGCCCGGATGAACTCGACGTTGTAGCCGTCCTGCCGCTCCAGCGCCTCGCGACGGAAGACGCCCAGGTAGACCGTCTCGGCCGGACCGGCCTGGCCGCCCGTGTGGAACGCGGCGTTGCCGACGCCGATCTTCGAGGTCATGGCGGCGGCGACCGCGTGCTCCCAGTCGTTCTCGCCCTCGGCGTGCATGATGCCGCCGACGTTCTGCGCGCCGGTCTCCTCCAGGAGCCGTACGGCGGTGGCGATGTAGTTCGGCGAGAGGATGCCGTGGCCGTCGACGCGGACCACGATCGGGTGGCGGGAGGCCTTGATCGCGGCGTTGAGCGCGGCGGGCGTACGCCCCGTGGGATTCGGGACGGTGTGCACGCGCGGGTCTTCCGCCACGAGCTGGGCCGCGATCTCGTCCGTGCGGTCCTTGGACGGACCGAGGGCGATCACGACCTCCATCTCGCCGGCGTACTCCTGCGCGAGGATCGCTTGGACGGCTCCGCGCAGATGCCGCTCCTCGTCGAGGACGGGCATGATCACGGACACGGCGGGGAGCGGCACGTCGGGGAGCTGCGGGTCGGGGAGCTGCGCGTCGGGCTTGGCGTTCATAGGGGGCTCACGTTACCGCGAACGGGGGACACGAACGCGCGCCGCCCGGTCGCGTGCGCGGGGCACGGATGCCGGGACCCTACGGTGCTCAAGGTTCTCTGGGTTCTCTGGCTTCTCCCTGTTCTTCACCCCCTTCCCCCGACCGGTCCCGCGGAGGTGTCCCCCGTGTCCACACCGCCCCGCCGCCCAGCCCGTCCGCAGCAGCCCCGGCCTCCCGTGCGTCCCCGGCGGCGGAGCTGGGCCATGCGGGCGGTGACCACGCTCTCGGTGGTGGTGCTGGCCGCCGCGGGCATCGGGCACGCGGTGGTGACCCGCCTGGACAACGAGATCACCCGGGTCGACGCCTTCAAGGACATGAAGAACCGCCCCGAGGCCGGCCACGGCATGAACGTCCTGCTGGTCGGCACCGACGGCCGCGACCGGATCAGCGAGGAGGAGCGGCGCAAGTACCGGCTGGGCGGCGCCCCCTGCCACTGCACGGACACGATGATGATCGTGCACATCTCGGAGGACCGGGAGCGCGCCAGCATCGTGAGTCTGCCGCGCGACTCGTACGCCGAGGTCCCCGAGCACACCGACCGCACCACCGGGAAGACGCACCCGGCGCACCCGGTCAAGCTGAACGCGGCGTACGCGGAGGGCGGGCCGGGGCTCACCGTGCGGACGGTCGAGCACATGACGAAGGTGAAGATCGACCACTACGTCGAGGTCGACTTCACCAGCTTCATGCGGACCGTCGACGTCCTCGGCGGTGTCCGGATCTGCACCACCCGCCCGCTGAAGGACGCGTACACCGGCCTCGACCTGCCCGCCGGCACCCATGACCTGGACGGCGGCCAGGCCCTGCAGTACGTCCGCTCCCGGCACGCCGACGGCTCCTCCGACCTCGGGCGGATGAAGCGGCAGCAGCGTTTCATGGCGTCCCTGATGTCCCAGGCCACCTCCTCCGGGGTACTGCTCAACCCGATGAAGTTCCGCGACATCACCCAGGCCGTCCTCGGTTCCGTCCGCGCCGACAAGGAGTTCGGCACCGGGGAGCTGATCGACCTCGGCCGCGCGATGCGGAACCTCACACCGGCGTCCTCGGAGTTCACCACCGTGCCGATCGGGCGCATGGGGTACGCGGTGAAGGGCATCGGCTCGACGCTCAAGTGGGACGACGCCAAGTCGGCCCGGCTCTTCGGGGCCCTGCGCGACGACCGCCCCCTCGCGCCGTTCAAGGCCCGCGGCACCTACGCCCTCGTGGACGTGGCCCCGCAGCAGATCCGCGTCCAGGTCGAGAACGGCACCGCCGTCCTGGGCCTCGGCAAGAAGATGGACCGTGAGCTGGCCGCGACCGGCTTCCGCACCACGAAGACTCCGGTGAACGCCCCCGAGCAGAACGTCACCCGCACCCTCGTCTTCTACGACCCCCGCTGGGACCGCTCGGCCCGCTCCCTCGCCGCCGCGCTCCCCGGCGCAAAGCTCCGCCCGGTCCGCGCCCAGGGCCCCACCCTCAAGGTGGTCGCCGGCACGGACTTCAAGGGCGTCCGCAAGGTACGCGCCGAGGACCCGGAGCGGGGCGAGTCCGGGGTGGTACGGGGCGACCAGGTGTCCTGCGCCTGAGAAGAGCCGTCGCCGGAAGAGCCGTCGCTGTTCGAGAAGCCTGACCACTGTTCGACTTGAGTGCGATTTGTGTCAGCTTGGCAACAGCACTGCCCTGGTTTTTCGTCGACCCTTGTAAAGGACACAGCAGGACCCGGCACACTGGGCCCCATGAACGATTGGCCCGAGGGATGGTCCGGCAACAACCGCGGCGGCGACTACGCCCAGCCCGATGGTCCGCGTGTGATGCGCCAGGTCCGTCGCGGCCCGTCGGCACCCCCTCAGGGTGGCGTGCCCCAGCAGCCCGCGTACGGCGGCCAGTACGGCGACTCGTACAGCGACGGCTACGGCAACAACGGCTCCGACCAGTACGGCGGCGGCTACAACAGCGACTACAACACGGGCCAGGTCTACGGCGCCGGTGGCGGCGGTGACGGCCACGGCGGCGGCCGGGGCGGGCGTCCCGCGCCGGACTGGCGGCGTCGTATCAAGCTCACGGCGATCACGGTCACCGTGGTGGTGCTGGCGACGACGATCGGCACGTACTTCTGGGCCGACTCCAAGCTGAACCGCGAGGTCGACCTGTCGAAGGTCATCGACCGGCCGGAGGCGGGCGAGGGCACCAATTATCTGATCGTCGGCTCCGACAGCCGTGAGGGCCTGTCCGACGACCAGAAGAAGGAACTCCACACCGGGTCCGCCGACGGCAAGCGCACGGACTCGATGATGATCCTGCACACCGGTTCCAACGGGCCGACGCTGATATCGCTGCCCCGGGACTCCAACGTCGAGATCCCGACGTTCGTCGGCTCCGAGTCCGGCAAGACCTTCAAGGGCACCGGCCGCCAGGTGAAGCTGAACGCCGCGTACGCGGAGGACGGGCCCGAGCTGCTGGTCCGTACCGTCGAGGCCAACACGGGGCTGCACATCGACCACTACGTGGAGATCGGCTTCGCGGGCTTCGCGAACATCGTCGACGCGGTCGGCGGCGTGGAGATCGACATCCCCAAGGGGGGCATGAAGGACACCAAGTCCGGTGCGAACTTCGAGGCGGGCAAGCAGACGCTGAACGGCGAGCAGTCCCTCGCCTTCGTCCGCACCCGCTACGCCCTCGCGGGCAGCGACCTGGACCGTACGAAGAACCAGCAGAAGTTCCTCGCGGCCCTCGCCAGCCAGACGGCGACACCGAGCACGGTGCTGAACCCGTTCAAGCTGTACCCGACGATGAGCGCCGGTCTGGACACCCTGATCGTCGACGAGGACATGAGCCTGTTCGACCTGGCCGACATGTTCTGGGCGATGAAGGGCGTGACGGGCGGCGACGGCAAGTCGATGAACATTCCGATCTCGGGCAACGCCGCCAACGGCAACCTCCAGTGGGACACCACGAAGGTGAAGCAGCTGGTGGAGCAGTTGAAGAACGACGAGACGGTGACGGTGTCGGGCAACTGACCCGCCCACCGCACGGCTGAGGGGCACCCCGTGACGGGGTGCCCCTCAGCCATGGGGTGGATGGTGTCAGGCGGTCGCGCCCGCCATCGTCCGGCACATCTCGGAGCAGCGGCGACACGCCTCGGCGCATCGCATCAGCTGCTGATCGTCCGGCATGGACATACACGCCTCGGCGCACATGTCACAGGCGCGGGCGCACATCGCGCACATCTCGGCGGACAGCGGCGAGCGGCGCATCATCATGTCCGCGCACATACGGGTCATCTCGGCGCAGTCCATCAGGGCGCGCATGATCTGCATCTGGGCCTGGCCGCCGGCCTGCATGCAGGAGCTCATGGTCTCCTCGCACATGCTGTGGCAGGTCATGCAGGCGTTGACGCAGTCCTGCATCTCCTTGCTCATGGCGGTCATGGCTCCGGTGTGCTGCGTCATGGCTCCTCCTGGGGGTGGTGGGAGTGCGGGGTCCGGGACCGGACCCGCGCACTTCCGTCCTACGCCTCCCCGCGCACCTCCGCCACCGCTCCGAAGGGCCTTGTTACGGCAGGTTGCGCGCCATGACGATGCGCTGGACCTGGTTGGTGCCCTCGTAGATCTGGGTGATCTTGGCGTCGCGCATCATGCGCTCGACCGGGTAGTCGCGGGTGTAGCCGTAGCCGCCGAGGAGCTGGACGGCGTCCGTGGTGACCTCCATGGCGACGTCGGAGGCGAAGCACTTGGCGGCGGCGCCCTGGAAGGTGAGGTCCTTGTCGCCGCGCTCGGACTTGGCTGCGGCCTGGTAGGTCAGGGCGCGGGCGGCCTCGACCTTCATGGCCATGTCGGCCAGCATGAACTGGATGCCCTGGAAGTCGGCGATCGGCTTGCCGAACTGCTTGCGCTCCTGGACATAGCCCTTGGCGTAGTCGAGGGCGCCCTGGGCGACACCGAGGGCCTGGGCGGCGATGGTGATCCGGGTGTGGTCCAGGGTCTTCATCGCGGTGGCGAAGCCGGTGCCCTCCTCGCCGATGATGCGGTCGGCGGGGATGCGGACGTTGTCGAGGTAGACCTCGCGGGTCGGGGAGCCCTTGATGCCGAGCTTCTTCTCCGGGGCGCCGAAGGAGACGCCCTCGTCGGACTTCTCGACGACGAACGCGGAGATGCCCTTGGAGCGCTTCTCGGGGTCGGTCACGGCCATCACCGTGTAGTAGTCGGAGACGCCCGCGTTGGTGATCCAGCGCTTCACGCCGTTGAGGATCCAGTGGTCGCCGTCGCGGACCGCGCGGGTCTTCATCCCGGCCGCGTCGGAACCGGCGTCCGGCTCGGAGAGGCAGTACGAGAACATCGCGTCGCCCTTGGCGAGCGGGCCCAGGTACTTCTTCTTCAGCTCCTCGGAGCCGGAGAGGATCACCGGCAGCGAGCCCAGCTTGTTCACGGCCGGGATCAGGGAGGAGGAGACACAGGCGCGGGCCACCTCCTCGATCACGATGACCGTGGCGAGCGCGTCGGCGCCGGCGCCGCCGTACTCCTCGGGTACGTGCACGGCGTGCAGGTCGTTGGCGACCAGCGCGTCCAGCGCCTCCTGCGGGAAGCGGGCCTCCTCGTCCACGGCGGCGGCGTGGGGCGCGATCTTCGCCTCGGCGAGGGAACGGATCGCGTCACGGAGCATGTCGTGCTCCTCGGACGGGCGGTACAGGTCGAAATCAGCCGATCCGGCCAAGGTCTCTCACGCTCCTGACGCTAACTACCGTTAAGTAACACAAATTTTAGAGCCCTGTCCGCGCGACGGGTACGTGAGTTTGACGACAGGCGGCGGGCTGCGGGGAATCTGCCCGGTGAGGGGCTCGAACACGCCCCGACTATGCTCACGTCCACGCAGCTGTGCACGCGTGCACTCCCCCCGGCCGGACATCCCCAGGAGCACCCATGGCCCTCAAGATCACCGTGATCGGCACCGGCTATCTCGGCGCGACGCACGCCGCGGCCATGGCCGAGCTGGGGTTCGAGGTGCTCGGGCTCGATGTCGTCGAAGAGAAGATCGACATGCTCCGGCGGGGCGAGGTCCCGATGTACGAGCCGGGCCTGGAGGAGCTGTTGCGCAAGCATGTCGCCGGGATCGAGGGGTCCAGCGGGCGGCTGCGCTTCACGACCGACTACGCCGAGGTCGCGGCCTTCGGCGACATCCACTTCGTCTGCGTCAACACCCCGCAGCGGCACGGCGAGTACGCCTGCGACATGAGTTACGTGGACGCGGCCTTCGCCTCGCTCGCCCCGCATCTGACGGGCCCGGCCCTGGTGGTCGGCAAGTCGACCGTGCCGGTGGGGTCCGCGGACCGGCTGGCCGCCTATCTCGCCGAGCACGCGCCCGCCGGGGCGGACGCCGAGCTGGCCTGGAACCCGGAGTTCTTGCGCGAGGGCTTCGCCGTGAACGACACCCTGCACCCGGACCGGCTCGTGGTGGGGGTGCGGAGCGCGCAGGCCGAGAAGCTGCTGCGCGAGGTGTACGCGACGCCCATCGGCGAGGGCTCCCCGTTCGTCGTCACCGACTTCCCGACCGCCGAGCTGGTGAAGACCTCCGCCAACTCCTTCCTCGCCACCAAGATCTCCTTCATCAACGCCATGGCGGAGGTGTGCGAGGCCGCCGGGGGCGATGTCGCCAAGCTGGCGGAGGCGATCGGATACGACGACCGGATCGGCAGGAAGTTCCTGCGGGCCGGCATCGGGTTCGGCGGCGGCTGTCTGCCGAAGGACATCCGGGCGTTCATGGCGCGCGCCGGTGAGCTGGGCGCCGACCAGGCACTGACGTTCCTGCGCGAGATCGACTCCATCAACATGCGCCAGCGCGGTCAGATGGTGGAGCTGGCCCGGCAGGCGCTGGGCGGCGGGTCCTTCCTCGGCCGGCGGGTCGCCGTCCTCGGCGCCACCTTCAAGCCGGACTCCGACGACGTACGCGACTCCCCCGCCCTCAACGTGGCCGGGCAGATCCACCTCCAGGGCGGCCAGGTCACCGTCTACGACCCCAAGGGCATGGACAACGCCCGGCGGCTCTTCCCGACGCTCGGGTACGCCGACTCCGCGCTGGACGCGGTACGGGGCGCCGACATCGTGCTGCACCTGACGGAGTGGAGCGAGTTCCGCGAGCTGGACCCGGCGGCGCTCGGCGAGGTGGCCTCGACGCGGCTCGTGCTGGACGGCCGTAACGCGCTGGACCCGCAGCTGTGGCGGCGGGCGGGCTGGACGTACCGGGCGATGGGGCGGCCGACGGCGTAGGGCCGCGCGCGGGGTGGCTTCGTGGCTTCGTGCGGTGCGGGCGACGCGAGGTGACGCCGTTCCGGCCGAGGCTCAGTCGGCCGGAACGGCGTCTTTTCATATTGTCCACCGTTCCGGCGCCCGGCGGGGGCGAAGCGCTTACTTCGCTCGGTAACGGCGCATCTTCGCGCGGGCGCCGCACACCTGCATCGAGCACCAGCGGCCCCGGCCGGCCGGGCTGCGGTCGTAGTACGCCCAGTGGCAGTCGGGGGCCTCGCAGGCCTTGAGGCGCTGCCAGGTGCCCGCCGTGAGGGCCTCCGCGACAGCCGCGGCGACCCGGGAGAGCAGGGGGGCCGGGTCGGCGTCGGCGGCGGGGCGCAGGGCCGCGGAGCCGTCGGCGGCGGAGACCGTGACGACGAGCGGGGCGGCGGCCAGGAGATCGCCGAGCGGGGTCACCGGGCGGTGCGGTACGTGGCCGGCGTGGGCCAGCAGGGTCGCGCGCAGGGACTCCCGCAGGTCGCGTACGTCCGTCAGGTCCTCGCCGGCGGTCAGGTCCAGGCGGGCGCGGCCCTCCGGCGTGTCCAGGGCGTCGGCGCCCGACTCCAGGTCCAGCGTGTTCACCAGGCTCTCGACGAGGGCCAGGGCGCCGGGGGCGGACGCTCTCTCACTCATGCGACGACGTTACCTCTTAGGGGGATGCATAAGGTAACCGTTACTGGTTACTCTCCTCTAGAGGTAACGCGCACAGTGACGAGAACCGCTCAACAAGAACTGCAACGAGAACAGCTACGAGAACAGCTACGAGCAAGGAGAAGGCCATGGCCATCGCCAAGCTGGATGTCGTCGTTCTGGACTGTCCCGACCCGGCCGCGCTCGCCCGGTTCTACGCCGAGGTGATCGGCGGGACGGTCAGGGGAGAGGGGGACTGGGTGGACCTGGAGGTGCCGGGCGGGGGTGCGCGGCTGGCGTTCCAGGAGGCGCCGGGGTTCGTGGCGCCGTCGTGGCCCTCGGCGGAGCGGTCGCAGCAGTTCCATCTCGATCTCGACGTGGAGGACATGGACGCGGCGGAGAAGGCGGTGCTGGCGTTGGGGGCGACGGTGCTGGACGCGGCGGATCGTGAGCGGGGGTTCCGGGTGTATGCGGATCCTGCGGGGCATCCGTTCTGTCTATGTCGCGCTTGAGCTCCGCTGCTGCCGAGTTCGCGGTAGGGGGAGGGTCGCGGGGGTGTGTTCGGCGGCTGCGGGTTCGTCGTGGCTGGTCGCGCAGTTCCCCGCGCCCCTGAAAAGAGGGCTGCGCCCCCTTTTCAGGGGCGCAGCCCCCGGTGGCCTCAGCCGTCCAGGTCCGTGATGTTTGCCGTCGAGGCTTCTCGGCGGTCCTTTGCCGCTCTGGCTGTGAAGTCGGCGGTGCGGAGGACGCGTTGGACGTTGCCCCAGGTGAGGAGGGCGAGGTCGGGTTCTGACCAGCCTCGGTGCATGAGTTCGGCGACGAGGCGGGGGTAGCAGGAGGCGTCGGTGAGCTCCTGGGGGTGGGCGGCGCCGGAGTCGTAGGTGCCGGAGAGGCCGACGCACTCGGGGCCGGCGATCGCGCGGACGTGGTCGAGGTGGTCGGCGACGTCGCGGATCGAGGGGCCGGTCTGCTCGGCGGTGAGCGGCACCATGCACAGGCCCCGGGCCTCGCCCAGCGCGGCGAGGAGGTCGTCGGCGAGGTTGGCGGGGTGGGCGCGCAGGGCGGCAGCGGCCGAGCGGGTGCACACGACCGGCGTGCGGGAGACCGCGAGCGCCCGGCGGACGGTCTGCTCCGAGGCGCCGGAGACGTCGGCGAGGACGCCGATGCGGTTCATCTCGCGGACCACCTCCTCGCCGAACCTGCTCAGCCCGGACTCGCCCGCCCAGGACGCGCCGGTGAGGGTGAGGGCCTTGAGGCCGAGCCCGTGCAGGGCGCGCAGGATGCCGAGGGAGTCGCCGATCGCCGGGGCTCCGGCGGGGCCGAGCAGTACGGCGACGCGGCCGCAGTTGCGGGCGTCGGTGGTCTCCCCCGCGCTGTGCACGAGCCGCAGGCCCTCGGGGTGGGCGTGGACGACCGTCCGGACCAGGTCCAGCTGCTCCAGCGTGGCGCCCACGGCCCGTTCGCTCTCCAGCCCCTCCGGCAGGTGCAGCGACCAGAACAGCGCGCCGATGTGCCCCTTGCGCATCCGCGGCACATCCGTGTCCACCCCGCCCTCGCCCAGCTCCAGGTCGTACCGGGGCAACTGCCGCAGCACCCACGGCAGCCCGCTGTACCCGTCCGCGACAGGGTGCGCGACGAGGAAGGCGTGCGCCTCGGCCAGCTCGGAGGAGGGCTCCGCGGCAGACGCCGGCGAGGGCTCGGCGGTACCGGGGGCGGCGATGGTCCCGGGGGCGGTGGCCGTCCGGGTTCCGTAGGCGTCGAGGTCAGCGGTGTCCGAGGCGGGGGCCCCGGCGGGGGCCGCGGTGGGGGCCGTAGTGGGGAAGGCGGCTGTCGCACGGCCGCCCTCGGCGGTGCGACCGGTGACGGCATCGGTTCGCTCGCCTTCGGCCCGGTGGCCGTCTGCTCGACCGGCATCCACTCGACCGGCGTCCGCGCGACCGGCGCCGGGTCGGCTGCCGCCAGGGCGGCTGCCGAGGAACCGCCGACCGCGGGCCGAACGGCGGTGGCCATCGGCAGGACGGTCGTCGGCGGAGCGGTGGTCATCGGACCGGTGGTCGCCGGATCGGTCTCCGGCGGATCGGTCTCCGGCGGACCGGTCTCCCGCGGACCGGTCTCCACCGGATCGGTCGGTGGACCGGTCACCGGGTCGGTCGCTGGACCGGTCACCGGGTCGGTCGGCGGGCCTCTCGCCCTGCCAGTCGGCGGGCCTCTCGCCCGGCCGGTCCGCGGACCTCTCATCCCGCCGGTCCGCGGACCGCTCACCAGGCCGGTCGGCGGATCGCTCGGCGTCCGCTTCGCCTTCGCCGTTCTCGGGTCGGCCGGGAGCGGCGGGGCCGCCGGGGGCTATCGGCTCCGGCGCCGGGGTGTGTCGGTCGGGTTTCGGCTTGGGCTTCGTGGGGGTGGGGGGCGTGTCGAGTTCGCCGGCCTCCCCTGCGGCCTGCAGTTCGTCCTGCAGATCTGCCATGGCGGACCTCCGTAGCCGTTGGGTGATCGCAGTACTCGTCACCGTGGCACGGAGGCCGCCCGCGTTCCTGCGGGGTGGGGCGTTCGGGTTGTACGCCCGCGGCGGGGCCGCCGTACGCCACCCGGGTGATGTCCGGGGAGCGTACGGGCGGCGCCCGGTGTCACCCGTCCAGCTGAGCCAGCGTCGCGTTCGACGCGGCCGTACGGCCCTGGAGGTCCCGGGCCACGTCCTCCGCCGCGCCCAGCACCCGGACCGCGTTCTGCCAGGTCAGCTTGGCCAGGTCGGTCCGGGACCAGCCGCGGTCGAGCAGCTCGGCGATCAGGTTCGGGTAACAGGAGACGTCGCCCAGACCGTCCGGGGTGAAGGCCGTGCCGTCGTAGTCGCCGCCGATGCCGAGGTGGTCGACCCCGGCCACCTCACGCATGTGGTCGAGATGGTCCGCGACCGTGGACACCGTGGCGACCGGGCGGGGGCTGCGCTCCTCGAAGGCGCGGTGGACCGCCATCCCCTCGGGGGTGGTGTCGAGGTGGTGGAAGCCGTGGGCCCGCATGTTCTCGTCGGCGGCGGCCGTCCAGTCCACGGCGGCCTGGAGCACGAACTTCGGCACGAAGGTCACCATGGCCACTCCCCCGTTGGCCGGGAGGCGTTCGAGAACGTCGTCCGGGATGTTGCGGGGGTGGTCGCAGACCGCCCGCGACGAGGAGTGGGAGAAGATCACCGGGGCGACGGAGGTGTCCAGCGCGTCGCGCATCGTCGTCGCGGCGACGTGCGAGAGGTCGACGAGCATGCCCTCGCGGTTCATCTCCCGCACGACCGCCCGGCCGAAGGCCGTGAGCCCGCCGGCCGCCGCCTTGTCCGTGGCGGAGTCCGCCCAGGCGATGTTGTCGTTGTGGGTGAGCGTCATATAGCGGACGCCGAGCGCGTACAGCGCCCGCAGGGTGGCGAGGCTGTTGTCGATGGAGTGGCCGCCCTCGGCCCCCATCAGCGAGGCGACCCGGCCCTCGGCACGGGCGGCCTCCATGTCGGCGGCGGTCAGCGCGGCCCGCAGCTCGGCCGGGTAGCGGTCGATCAACTGCCGTACACAGTCGATCTGTTCGAGCGTCGCGGACACCGCCCCGGGCAGGAACGCGGCGTCCGAGGGCACGTACACCGACCAGAACTGCGCCCCGACCCCGCCCGCGCGCAGCCGCGCCAGGTCGGTGTGCAGGAAGGCGCTCTGGTCGATGGCGATGTCCCGCGCGCCCAGGTCGTAACGGACCTGCTCGCGCAGCGCCCACGGCAGGTCGTTGTGCCCGTCCGCGACCGGAAACTCCCGCAGCAGCTCCCGGGCCGCCTCCAGCGATGCCATGTTCATGCCCGCGTCCATGCCCATACTCATATCCCCCGTGATCCCCGTCATTCCGTCGTGTTCGATACGCCCGGCACGGCTCTCCGTCGCCGTCGCGTCTACTTCCCGAAGCCGAAGCCGTTGCCCGCGCCCTCGACCTTGGTGCGCAGGCGCTTGCCCTTCTCGGTGGCCTGGTCGTTCAGCTCCTGCTGGAACTCCCGCATCCGGGCGAGAAGTTCCTCGTCGTGCGTGGCCAGGATGCGGGCGGCCAGCAGACCGGCGTTGCGGGCCCCGGCGACGGAGACCGTGGCGACGGGCACACCGGCCGGCATCTGCACGATCGACAGCAGGGAGTCCATGCCGTCGAGGTACTTCAGCGGCACGGGCACGCCGATGACCGGCAGCGGGGTCACGGACGCGAGCATGCCGGGCAGATGGGCGGCGCCGCCCGCACCCGCGATGATCGCCTTGAGGCCCCGGCCCGCGGCCTCCTCGCCGTACGTGACCATCTCGCGCGGCATCCGGTGCGCGGAGACGACATCGACCTCGTACGCGATCTCGAACTCGTCGAGGGCCTGCGCGGCGGCCTCCATGACGGGCCAGTCGGAGTCCGACCCCATGACAATGCCTACGACGGGGCTCACAGGGCTCATTCGGTGATCGTGCCTCTCAGGTAACCGGCAGCGTGACGGGCGCGCTCCAGCACGTCGTCGAGGTCGTCGCCGTAGGTGTTGACGTGTCCGACCTTACGGCCGGGCTTCACGTCCTTGCCGTACATGTGGATCTTGAGCTGCGGGTCGCGGGCCATGCAGTGCAGATACGCGGAGTACATGTCCGGGTAGTCGCCGCCGAGGACGTTGACCATGACCGTCCACTTCGCGCGCGGGCGCGGGTCGCCGAGCGGGAGGTCGAGGACGGCGCGTACGTGGTTGGCGAACTGGCTGGTGATCGCGCCGTCCTGGCTCCAGTGGCCGGAGTTGTGGGGGCGCATGGCCAGCTCGTTGACGAGGATGCGGCCGTCGCGGGTCTGGAACAGCTCGACGGCGAGGTGGCCGACGACGTCCAGTTCCTTGGCGATGCTCAGCGCCATCTCCTCGGCGCGCAGGGCGAGGGCCGGGTCGAGGTCGGGGGCGGGCGCGATGACGGTGTCGCAGACGCCGTTCACCTGCCGCGACTCGACGACCGGGTACGCGACGGCCTGGCCGTGCGGCGACCGTACGACGTTGGCGGCCAGCTCCCGTACGAAGTCGACCTTCTCCTCCGCGAGGACCGGGACACCGGCGCGGAAGGGCTCGGCGGCGTCCTCGGCCGAGCGGACGACCCAGACGCCCTTGCCGTCGTAGCCGCCGCGGACCGTCTTGAGGATGACCGGAAACCCGTCACCCTCGGCGCCCTCGGGGAGCCCCTCGGCGGCGAAGGCGGCCACGTCGTCGGGGTCCGCGACGATGCGGTGCCGGGGGCAGGGCACGCCGATCGCGTCGAGCCGTGCGCGCATCACGCCCTTGTCCTGGGCGTGCTGGAGCGCGTCCGGGCCGGGGCGGACGGGGATGCCGTCCGCCTCCAGTGCCCGTAGATGCTCGGTGGGTACATGTTCGTGATCGAAGGTGATCACGTCGCAGCCCTGCGCGAACGCACGCAGCGTGTCCAGGTCGCGGTAGTCGCCGATGACGACATCACCGACGACCTGCGCCGCGGAATCCTGAGGGGTGTCACTGAGGAGCTTGAATCTGATGCCGAGCGGGATGCCCGCCTCGTGTGTCATACGAGCGAGCTGGCCACCGCCGACCATGCCGACTACCGGGAACGTCACGCCCCCAGGGTATCGGCCACGGAATCGGCCACTCCCGGGTGTCCGTTTTCCCCGCTCATTTCCCCACTGGACCGCCCAGGGACCTCCCCTGTATCCCGGCTGTGAGGTTCTGCACAGGCATTGCCCAGGGGGGCTGGTTAGCATGGCTGAACCAGTGGATTTCGACCGAAGATCACCACAGATCCGTTCAGATCTCCTCATTTCACCGAGCGACGGGGCCGTACACGATGGGAAGTACCAGCTCGGGGTCCGATACGAAGCCCCGCGGCGTCCTGCGTCGCCGGATCGACCTGCTCGTACGGGAGGTCGCCAAGTTCGGCGCGGTGGGCGGGGCGGGGCTCCTGGTGAACCTCGCGGTGTTCAACCTCGTGCGGCACACCACCGATCTGCAGGTCGTCCGGGCCAGCGTCATAGCCACGGTCGTCGCCATCGCGTTCAACTACGTCGGGTTCCGCTACTTCACGTACCGGGACCGTGACAAGAGCGGCCGTACGAAGGAGCTGTCGCTGTTCCTGCTGTTCAGCGCGGTCGGGCTGGTGATCGAGAACGGGGTCCTCTACACCGCCACGTACGGCTTCGGCTGGGACAGCCCGCTGCAGTCCAACATCTTCAAGTTCCTCGGCATCGGCGTCGCCACCCTCTTCCGTTTCTGGTCCTACCGCACCTGGGTGTTCCGAGCCCTCCCGGCCCGCGAGGCAGTAGCCAGCGCCGAATCCTTCCTCGAAGCCGGAGCCACCCACCCACCCGCCCTGACCGGCGGTGCAGCCAGACGCCCACAAGACAGGACCTAGCCCCCAGCACCACGCCCCCGCCGGAGGCCGCCGGCCCCGCCCGCCTGCCAGCACCACTGGCTACCGGGGACGCAAGCCATCCGGGACGAAAAGCGCGGGGCGCAGCCCCGGCTTTTCAGGGGCGCGGGGAACTGCGCGAGAAGCCCCACCGGCCCGCACTCGCCGTCCTACGCGCCGGAGCCACCGCCTTACGCACCACAGCCACCGCCCTACGCGCCGCAGCCCCGCCTACGCACCACCGTCGCCGCCCCTCCGCGAACCCCCTCGCACCACCCCCCGAGCGACAAGTGCCCCCCGGCCTACCTGACCGGCCGTTCCCCGCCGGCAGGCGTCCTTACCGGCGTCCGTGACAGGAACAGCCCGAACACCGGCGGCTGCGCCTGGAGCATCTCCAGCCGCCCCCCGTCCGCCTCCGCGAGGTCCCGCGCCACGGCCAGCCCGATGCCCGTCGAGTTGCGCCCACTGATCGCCCGCTCGAAAATCCGCGCCCCGAGGTCGGCGGGGACGCCGGGCCCCTCGTCGGTGACCTCGATCACCGCCTGGTTCCCGGTGACCCGGGTGCGCAGCGCCACCGTGCCCCCGCCGTGCATCAGCGAGTTCTCGATCAGCGCGGCCAGCACCTGCGCGACCGCCCCCGGCGTACCCACCGCCTGGAGGTGCCGCTTGCCTGAGCTGACCACGGCCCGCCCGGCGCTGCGGTAGGCCGGCCGCCACTCCTCCAGTTGCTGCTTGATGACCTCGTCCAGCTCGAAGGAGACCGCGGAGCCGTTGCGGGGGTCGCGGGAGTTGGTGAGGAGCCGTTCCACGACGTCCGTGAGCCGCTCGACCTGGGTGAGCGCGATGTGCGCCTCGTCCTTCACCGTGGCGAGGTCGTCGGTGAGGGTGATCTCCTCCAGCCGCATCGACAGCGCGGTCAGCGGCGTACGCAGCTGATGGGACGCGTCGGCCGCGAGGCGCCGCTCGGCGGTCAGCATGCGGCCGATCCGCTCGGCGGAGGCGTCGAGCACGTCCGCGACCCGGTCCAGCTCCGGGACGTCGTACCGCTTGTGCCGGGGGCGCGGGTCGCCGGAGCCGAGCCGTTCGGCGGTCTCGGCGAGGTCGGTGAGGGGGGAGGCGAGGCGGTTGGCCTGGCGTACCGCGAGGAGGACGGCGGCGATCACGGCGATCAGGGCGACCGCCGCGATGATCAGCAGCGTACGGCCGACCTCGCGGCTGACCGCCGAGCGGGACTCCTCGACCGTGACGACCTCGTCCTTCTCGCCCTTGGCCTCATGGCGGATGACGTCGCCGACGGGCTTCTCGCCGATCTCGATCGTGGACTGGCCGGGGATCTCGATACGGGCGTACCGCTCGTCGCCGACCTGGTCCCTGAGGACCTCGGCGGTGATCCGTTCGTCGCCGATGATGCGGCTGTCCACGATGCTCGTCAGCTGGACCGCCTCGGATTCGACGCGTTCCTGGGCACTGTTGCTGATCGTGCGGGTCTCGACGATGACGAGCGAGACCCCGAAGACCGCGATGACGACGAGCACCACGGCGAGGGTGGACTGGATGAGACGGCGACGCACGGTTGCCCTCCGGGCGGGCGGGGTGTTTTACGTGGACCAGTGTGCCTCTGCCTGCTGCGGCACCCGGCGCCAGGGCCGGGCGCCGCTGTGCACGGGGCGCGGCCCCGTAAGGGGCGGCACACGCCCCCGGGTTCCTGGGCGCCCCCGCCCCCGCCGACCGCTCAGTTCTTCTCGAACCGGAAGCCGACGCCCCGCACCGTCGCGATGTACCGGGGGTTCGCCGCGTCGTCGCCGAGCTTCTTCCGCAGCCAGGAGATGTGCATGTCGAGGGTCTTGGTCGACGACCACCACGTGGTGTCCCAGACCTCGCGCATCAGCTGGTCCCGGGTGACGACCCGCCCCGCGTCGCGCACGAGCACCCGCAGCAGGTCGAACTCCTTCGCGGTGAGCTGGAGTTCCTCGTCGCCCATCCACGCCCGGTGCGACTCGACGTCGATCCGCACGCCGTGGGTGGCGGGCGGCTGCGCCGGCTCCGCGGCACCGCGCCGGAGCAGCGCCCGTACGCGGGCGAGCAGTTCGGCGAGCCGGAAGGGCTTGGTGACGTAGTCGTCGGCGCCCGCGTCGAGGCCCACGACGGTGTCCACCTCGTCGGCGCGCGCGGTCAGGATGAGGATCGGCACGGCGTGCCCCTCGGCGCGCAGCCGGCGGGCCACCTCCAGGCCGTCCATGCCGGGCAGCCCCAGGTCCAGGACGACCAGGTCGACGCCACCCTGCATTCCGGCGTCCAGCGCGGTGGGGCCGTCCTCGCGGACCTCCACCTCGTACCCTTCCCGGCGCAGTGCGCGAGCCAACGGCTCCGAGATGGACGCGTCGTCCTCGGCGAGCAGTACACGGGTCATGGGGTGATGGTAGTCCGAGGAGAACCGCAGGTGGAGGGTGATCGGCAAGCGTGATTCACACCTTTGTCCAACGGTTCTCTTACTTCCCCGGTGCATGATCCACTGCGGCGGGCGTTTCGTCCCTCCCCCGGTGAAGATCCGGGCGCGGGTGTGGACGGGTGTGGAGAAGACGCCCGGCTTCGGTGCGGGTCACGCGCCGATCCCGTGAACATGCCGCCCTCGCAGCCCGCGGCGCGCGATCACAGCCTGCGTCCACCCGCCACGAAACCCCGTATGACCTTCGAATATGCGCTCGCGATCAGCTTCTTACCTGTGATCCGCCTCTCAAGCCCTTCCTTTTCCCGCAGTCTTCTGACGTATGGTGACGGAACGCCTGTAGTGACACGTGGGGACCTTTGGCGGCATATCCGCGCTGAAGGTCTCTTTTCTGTGCGTAATGACCTGTGGCCGGGCCCCGAACACGCGGGACGCATCGCTGCGTTGACGCGCGTAGAGGGGCGTGGATCCCGGTGGTCGCCGTCCGCCGTCCCGTGATCCGGGGCGGAATCCCCGTGGGCGTGGGGTGGACGTCCCGGCCGACCGGTGCCGGCCGCCCCTCCACCGGGCGCGCGCCCCCACGACGCCGTCCCGACCTGCAAGGAACGACCATGGCGTCCAGCCTGACGAAGGACTCGGCCGGCCGGGGAACCCCCGGCCCCGAACCCACCTTCTTCGGCCACCCCCGCGGACTGGCCACTCTCTTCATGACCGAGATGTGGGAACGATTCTCCTACTACGGCATGAAGGCCCTCCTCACCGTCTACCTGCTCTCCGGCGGCCCCGACGCCGGCAAGGGGAGCATGGGCGGCGGCCTGGCCATGGACCTGGCCACCACCACCACGATCGTCGCCGTCTACTCGGCGATGGTGTACCTGCTCGCGATGCCCGGCGGCTGGCTCGGCGACCGGGTCTGGGGCCCCCGCAAGACGGTGACGATCGCCGCGGTCACCATCATGACCGGGCACCTGGTGCTCGCCCTGCCCGGCGGTCAGGCGCCGTTCTTCGCGGGCCTCGCGCTGGTCGCGGCCGGCTCCGGCCTGCTGAAGGCCAACATCTCCACGATGGTGGGCCACCTGTACGACGGCCCCGGGGACCCGCGGCGCGACGGCGGCTTCACGATCTTCTACATGGGCATCAACGCGGGTGCCTTCTTCGCCCCGCTGGCCATCGGCACCGTCGGCCAGGAGGTCAACTGGCACCTCGGCTTCGGTCTGGCCGCGGTCGGCATGGCCATCGGTCTCGCCGTGTTCCTCGCCGGCAGCCGGACCCTCAGCCCGCAGAGCGACGTCGTCCCGAAACCGCTGGCGTCCGCTGAGCGCGCCGCCTGGCTGCGCAAGGGCCTGCTCTGGCTGGCCGTCGCGGCCGTCTTCTACGGCGCCGTGGGCGTCAGCGGCCGCTTCACCCTGAACTGGGCGATGATCCCGCTGACGGTCATCGGCCTGGTCGTCCCGGCCGGTGTGCTGCTGCGCATCAAGCGTGACAAGGAGCTGACCACGGCCGAGCAGTCGAAGATGACCGGCTACATATGGTTCTTCGTCGCCGCCGCCGTGTTCTGGATGATCTACGACCAGGGCGCCTCCACGGTCCAGGCGTTCGGCTCGAACGACCAGAAGGTGGCCGGCTCGCTGCTCGGCTTCGAGTTCCCGACCTCCTGGTACCAGTCGCTGAACCCGCTGTTCATCATGGCGCTGGCCCCGGTCTTCGCCTGGCTCTGGCTGTGGCTGAACCGTCAGGGCAGGGAGCCCAGCACGGCCGTGAAGTTCGCGATGGCCCTGGTGCTCATCGGTGTCTCGTTCTTCTTCTTCCTGATCCCGCTGGGCATGGCGGCGGACGGCACCCTGGCCAGCCCGATGTGGCTGGTGGGCATCTACTTCATCCAGACCGTCGGTGAGCTGTGCCTCTCCCCGGTCGGCCTGTCGGTGACGACGAAGATGGCCCCGGCCAAGTACGCCAGCCAGATGATGGGCGTGTGGTTCCTCGCGGTCACCGCGGGCGACTCCATCACGGGTCTGCTCTCCAACCCGGCTGTCGGAGGCTTCGACCTCAGCGGCACCGGCATGGTCGCCGTGGAGGCCACCCTCGCCGTCCTCGCCGGTTTCGCGATCTACATGTACCGCAGGAAGGTCAGGGCCCTCACGGGCGACGTCAACTGAGACCGGCGCCCGCTGGTTTCGGGGAAGGGCCGCCGCACCTCCGGGTGCGGCGGCCCTTCCCCGTCTTCACACGGAGGCGTCCTCCTGCGTCACAGGGGGGCGTCCTCCTGCGTCGAGGGGAGCCGCGCGGTCCGCGGCGTCCCCGGATCGGTGTCCGGTGTGAACCACGGCAGGGGCGATGCCGTACGGGGCGGGAGCGGCGTACGAGGCTGCGCGTGTGCGGCAGTCGAGGGGCTCGGACGGGGCAGCCACCCGGGGAGTGCGCGTGTCCGCGGCCCGCGTCGCCTCGCGTCGGGGGCCGTTCGCCCCGGTCGCACCCGGTCCACGGCGGTCATCCCGATCCGGAACAGCGCGGCCGGGACGACGAGGCAGAGCATCAGCCAGAAGAGGGTGACGCCCCAGGGGCGGCCCACGCTCCACGGCTGTTCGGCGAGGACCTTGCCGCCGTACTTGAGGGAGACGGTGTACCCGCCGTGGGCCCCGGCCGCGAGGTCCACGGGCAGGGTGACCCGGGCCTCGCCGCCCGGCCGGATCGTGCCGCTCCACTGCTGTTCCTCCCAGCGTGGTGCGAACACCCCGTGGGATGTGCCGACCTGGAACACCGGGTTCTTCACCGGGGAGGTCCCGACGTTGCCCACGGTGAAGACCAGTTCGCGGGCCGGCGGCGCGCCGAACCAGGTCAACAGGCCGCTGGAGCCCGTCAGCCGGCCGTCCGCCAGGAGGGACAGCCGTCCGCCGGACGCCTCCCTCGGCAAGGGTTCGACCGAGTGCCCGGCCACCTCGAAGGCCGCGTCGGCCGCCGCCTTCGGGCCCGTGATGGCGGAGACGTGCACGACGCACGGGCACGGCACCGGCGGCTCCGCCACCGGCAACTCCCGCCGGAAACCGCCCTTGTCGTCGGCGGTCACGGCCCGCCCGTCGGCGTTGGCACAGGAGTCCGTGCCCCCGGGCACCCCTCTCGACGGCGCGGCCTGACCGCAGATCAGCACCATCAGGATCGCCTTCGGCCGCCAGCCGGACCCGGTCACGGTGACCGAACCACCGGTCCCCGCCTGCGACTTGGAGAGGTTCACGGTTGGTTTGGCCGCGGTTGGTTTGGCCGCGGCCGGTTCGGCCGCCGCCGCGCGCGCCGGGGCGTGCGCCTGCGCGGACCCGCCCCCGACGGGCACCACGAGCGCCACGACGAGGGCCAGCACCACCGCCGACATCGACGTCAACCTCGACATCGACAGTGCGTACGACGCCGGGACCCGCCGCCCACTGATCACGTTCCGGCTCCCGTCAGCGACGTACCGCCTGGTTCCTGCGTGTCACCCACAACGCCCCCGCCGCGCCCGCGAGCAGCACCGTGCCGCCGAGCGTGCCGAGCGCGACCGCCGAGTCCAGGGGCCCGGTCTGCGGCAGCTCACCGCCCGAGTCGCCGGAACCTCCGGAGTCCGAACCGCCCCCCGTAGCGCCCCCCGTACCGCCCCCGGCGGTGACGTCGAGCGTCAGTGACGGGCCGGGGTCGTTGCCCGGGGTGCAGGTCGTCACCGTGCCGAGCGCCTTGATGGTGAGGACGCCCGCGGTGAAGTCGACCTTGCCGGTCTTCTTCGGGGTGTACGTACCGCTCAGATCATTGATCTTGATCGGTGTGTTGGCCGGAATCGCCTCCTCGTTCGCCGGCCCCGTCACCGTGAGCGTCCCGCTGTCGGCGCCGCCCAGTTCGATCGTGGCGCTCGGCGTCATCGCGCCCTTGCCCAGTTCGACCGGGCTCGACGAGACGCCCTTCTGCCACGACATCGTGATCTTGTAGCCGTCGCCGCTCTCGACACCCTTGATGTCGATCGGCGACACCGCGGACTTGTCCCCGATCGGGGTCTTGCAGTTGTACTCGACGTCCACGACCTCGGCATGGGCCACCGGAGCGGCCATCAGCACCGCCGACCCGGCCAGGGCCGCGAGGGACGCGAGTGCGGCGGTTCGTTTCTGGTACGTCCGGTACGACACCTCGGCACCCCACATTCTGACGGAACATCAGATCGGCGGCTCAAGGTACGCCGGGGCCCTTGGAGAAGGAAGACACACGCAAGTGTCGGATGTGTGTCGATGAACAGGGCCCGCCTCCTCGGCGGTGGGCGCGCCCCGGGAGACCGGCGGACCCTTGATGGACCGACGAGGGGCGCGGGGCCGTGGCGACCTGCGGCTCCCGCCGCGCACCTCTCCGCCGGAACCCTCTAGGCCGGTGCCCCCAGCTCGGCCCACACCGTCTTCCCGGCCGCCCCGGGAGCCCGTACGACCCCCCAGTCCAGGCACAGCCGCTGCACGATGAACATCCCGTGGCCGCCCGGGCGCCCGGCCCGGTGCGGTGTCCGGGGTGCCGGATTTCCCGTCCCCCGGTCGGACACCTCGATCCGCAACACCTTGTTGTCGCAGCCGATCCGCAGCTCGGCGGGGCCCCCGGCGTGCAGACACGCGTTGGTGACCAGCTCGGACACCACCAGCAGGACGTCCTCGGCGGCGGCGCGGCGGTCCGCGGTCGCGGCCGGCAGCCATCCCCACGCGTACAGCGCCTGACGGGTGAAGTCCCGGGCGAGCGGCACCACTCCGCTCTCGCCCTCGAACCCGAGCCGTCGGGACCGACGACTCGTGGCGGGGGCCTCGGGCGGGTCACCGCCGGGCACCCCCGAAGCGCCGCCGGCACCCGGTTCCGGGCCGCGGTCGCCCGGCGAGAAAGGCCGGGTGGTGCTCATCAGCGCTTCACCTCACCGCTTCACCAGTTCACGATTCAGGACTCATCAAGGGTGCGGGCCGAAGACCCGCGGTACGTACCGTCTTCTTGTTCTTCTGCTGCCGCGTATTGTCCGCTGCCGTCACGCTTCCGCCGTCGTGCGCCGCCGCGCGTTGTCATGCGTCGTCTTCGTTTCAGGATGTCTCCTGCCCGAGCGAACCGTCAGAACACCCACGTTTTCGGCATAGAACCTGTGACGCGAATAACCCCGGCCGGAACGGAACGGCCGGGGCCGGCCTCGGACGCGGGGAACGGGCCTAGGGGGTGCTGTGCGGGACTTTCAAAACACCCCCTAGTCGCCCAGGGCCGTGTCGAGGCTGTCGTGGACGGTGAACACCGCGTCCGCCCCGGTGATCTCGAAGACCCGCGCCACCGCCGGGAGCATGCCCGCCAGATGGACGCCGCCGCCCGCCGCATCCGCCCTGAGCCGGACGCCCAGCAGGACGTTCAGCCCCGTGGAGTCACAGAACTCCAGGCGCGAACAGTCCACCACCAGGCGGGTGAAGCCCTTGTCCAGGCAGCTCTCGAGTGGCTCACGCAACAGATCGGCGGTGTGGTGATCGAGCTCACCCGCCGGGGTCACGACGGCGCTGGAGCCCTCTTCCCGCACCTCGACCCGTAGTCGGCCCGACTGTGCGCTGCCGACCGTCCCACGGTCCATGCCGTCTCTCTCCCGACCGTCGTGACTGCTGACTCGCCCTCGAACACTACGCCTTCTCCACACTCCCCGACACCCGAACAATCCCTCTAAAAGGGACATTTCGCCACAGTACGCACTTGCGATGGCATCGGGAAACCGGGTAGGGCTAGTAGTGACACGAATCGACACGGCCGGCTTTGGAGGCGCCGCACACCGCAGTGCACGTATTGGCATCGGCGGCCATATGCCGAGAACGATGGAGGACATCATGTCACCCCGGCTCGACGCATCGCATACCCAGAGGGCGACGTCGGCATCCGCCCCGGAAGAGACGCAGGACGAACTCGCCCATGATCCGGGCGACGCGCTCGCCGACCTGCCGGAGATCCCCCCGTACGACGAGGTGGGACCGGTGGACGCCCGGGCGCTGTCCAAGACCCTCTTCGAGCGGCTGGAGTCCCTTGAGGAAGGCACGTACGAGTACTCGTACGTACGCAACACCCTGGTCGAACTCAACCTCGCCCTGGTGAAGTTCGCCGCCTCCCGGTTCCGCTCGCGCAGCGAACCCATGGAGGACATCATCCAGGTCGGCACCATCGGCCTGATCAAGGCGATCGACCGCTTCGAACTGAGCCGGGGCGTCGAGTTCCCCACTTTCGCGATGCCTACCATCGTCGGCGAGATCAAGCGTTTCTTCCGTGACACGAGCTGGTCCGTGCGCGTGCCGCGCAGGCTGCAGGAGCTGCGGCTCGACCTGGCCAAGGCCGGTGACGAACTCGCGCAGAAGTTCGATCGCGCGCCCACGGTGGGAGAGCTGGCGGAGCGCCTCGGGCTGACGAACGACGAGGTCGTCGAGGGCATGGCGGCGTCGAACGCGTACACCGCCTCCTCGCTGGACGCCCAGCCCGAGGAGGACGACTCCGAGGGCGCGCTGGCGGACCGGATCGGCTACGAGGACCACGGGCTCGAAGGCATCGAGTACGTCGAGTCCCTGAAGCCGCTGATCGCCGAACTGCCGCCGCGCGACCGGCAGATCCTCTCCCTGCGGTTCGTGGCCAACATGACGCAGTCCGAGATCGGGGACGAACTGGGCATCTCCCAGATGCATGTCTCCCGGCTGCTGTCCCGCACGCTGGTACGGCTACGCAAGGGGCTGACGCTGGAGGAGTGAGCGCGGGCGCGCGCGCCGAACGGCGCCGTGCGCGGCGTCCTGGAGGGTGACAGAAGTCGGCCGGGTACCACGGGAGTTGCGACACTCCTGGCGTACCCGGCCGAACTGTTGTCGGCCCGCCATCCATCTCGCCCCCTTACCGCAAGAAACCCCTTCCCTCTGGTTCACCTTCCGTCACTATGGTCACGCGCCAGACTGTTCGGTACGCCAGAAGCCGACGGGCGGACACGGGGGTGCGAGGAGGCACGAGGATGACTCGGGCTCGGGACGAGCGCCCCGGCGGCGACGTCGGCCATGAGGACCACCAGGACACCGGTGCGCCGAGCGCACGCCGCGACGACGGGTCCGAGCACCGGCACGCGGGCGCGTCCGACGCGCGGCTCACCACCCTGTTACGCGCCGACACCCCGGTCGCGTACACGGCCCTGCGCGAGTTGCGCGAACGTCACCGCCACTCGGTCCTCGCCTACGCCCGGCTGTGCGCCGCGAGCGAGTCCTCGGCGCGGGAGCTGGCGACGCAGGCGTTCACCATGGCCACCAAGGAGACGGCGCGCGGCGTCGAGCCGAGCGTCCCCTGGCGCCATCAACTGCTCCTGCTGACCGCCCGGGTGGCCGCCACCTGGACCACGGACGGACACGCGACCGGCCTCGCCGCCGCCCTGCGCCCCGTGCTGGACGCGGCGGGCCCGGACGGTCCCGTCCCGCCCATGCTCGCGGCGTTCCAGTCTCTGCCGCCCCGCCCGCAGGGCCTCATCTGGTACGGCGTCGTGGAGGAGGAACCGGACGACCGTACAGCCGTCCTGCTCGGCCTGACCGCCGACGACGTCACGTACAAGCGGGAGTCCGCGGTCCACGCCCTGCGCCAGGCCTGTCTCCGAGCGCGCCTCGCCGCCTCCGACGACCCGCGCTGCCAGGACTTCCGCCGTCTGATCGAGGAGTCCGTACGCCCGGACACCCCCCGTCACAGCGCCGATCTGCGGGCCCACATGGAGCACTGCGCGCACTGCGCCGGCGCGTACGAGGAGCTGTGCGCCCTGCGCGACAGCCCGCGTACGGCCCTCGCGGAGGGGTTGCTCCCCTGGGGCGGTACGGCGTACACGCGGGGCGTGAGCGCGGCCCGAAGCGGTGCGGGCGCATGGGACGGCGAAGCCACGCAGGACGGCGCCGGGGCGCCCGACGGTTCCGACCGTACGCGGGCCTGGGGCGAGACCGACGCGCGGGCCGATACGAGGTACGGCGGGACCGGCGCGCGGGGTGACGACCGGGCGAGCGCGGGAACGGGAGCGGGAGCGGGGACGGCGGAGCACTTCGCCGAGCCGGAGGCCCAGCCGGGGCGCCCGCAGCCGGGGCAGCCGTGGGCGAGTTCCCGAGCGGGAGGCTGGGCCGGAGCGACGGCCGCGGCGGCGGAGGCATGGGCGGGGTCGGGCCTCGGATCCACGCCCGAGGCCGGCGCGGGCGGCGACGCCGGAGCTGGGGTCGGGGTGGGGGGCGGGGTTGATGCCGGGGGCGACGCTGGCTCTGGCTTCGGTGCGGGTGCGGGTGCTGGTGCTGGCGGCGGTGCGAGTGCGGGTGCCCGCGCCGGCGCTGGGTCGGGCCTCGGCACCGGCTCCGACTTCGGGGCCGATTCCGGCGACGCCGCAGGGGTTGGGGCCGACGCTGGCTTCGGCTCGGGCTTCGGTGCGGGTGCGGGTGCGGGTGGGCCTGTGGGTCCCCACGCCGACGCTGGCTCGGGCATCGGCGCAGACTTTGGCTCCGGCTTCGGTACCGATTCCGACGCAGGGACGGGGGCCGGGGCCGACGCTGGCTTCGGCTCGGGCTTCGGTGCTGGTCCTGGCGGCGGCCCAGGGGCGGGGGCCGACTCGGGCTTCGGTGCTGGTGCTGGCGCTGGTGGCGGCGCAGGGGCGGGGGCCGGAGCCGACACGGGCTTCGGTGCTGGCGGAGGCGCGGGCGAGGGTGGCGGCTCTGGCCCCGGTGCTGGCATCGGTCTCGGCGCGGGTTCCGGTTCCGGCGTGGGTTCCGGTTCCGGCGCAGGGATTGACTCCGCTGCCAGTACCGGCAGCGGCGCCGGTCTTGGTTCCGGCTCCGGTTTCGATGGCCGCTTCGGGGGCGGCCCCGATAGCGGCTTCGAACCCGCCGCAGACTCCAACTCCGGTACCGGCTCCGCCTCCGGGCGCGGGCCGAGGCCGGAGCGCGGTCGGCACCCGGAGCGCGGGTCCGGCTCCGACACCACCGGCTGGAGCGGAGCGGAGACGAAGCCCCGGAGCGACGCCTTCGCCGGGGCCGAAGCGTGGGGAGGTCCCGGCGTGGAGGCTTGGGGCGTACCCCGAGGTGGGCCCTCCCCCGACGGGGCCTGGACGGCAACCGGTCCTGCGGCCGACGCGGAAAACGGGGCCGGGCACAGGTCCGGGACCGGAGCGGGAGCCGCCGGAGCCGGGGCGGCAGCCGCGATGGTCGGCGGTATCGGTGGTGGCGGCATTCCTGACGGCGGGGCCGGGGCCTGGGCGGCGGCAAGCGTCGACGGCGGGGCGGGCGGGCCGGAAGACGCGGCGGTGGGGGGCAAGTGGACGCCCGCGCGGCGGCTTGTGCTGACCTCGGTGGCTCTGGGCGTGGCGTTGGCGCCGCTGCTGGCGTTCCTCGTGTTCTCGGGCACGGTCGGCTCGTCGTCGTCCGACGACAACGCGGGTTCCGGCGGTACGCCCGCCGCACCGCCCGCAGGGCCCGTGACCCCGACGGCCCCGGCCAGCCCGACGCCGTCCCCGACCCCTTCGGCGAGCGAAAGCCCCTCGAAGCCGCCGGAGAAGGAGAAACCCACCAAGAGCCCGAGTCCGACCCCGTCGACGTCGGGCCCGCCGACGCCGCAACTGCCGTACGGACCGCCGCTGAACGGTTCCTACACGCAGGTGGTGAACGTCGGCTCGGGGCTGTGTCTGGACATCCGGGGCGAGTTGGAGAAGGGCACGGACGTCGTCACCGCGACCTGCTCCTCGCGCGCCACCCAGCGCTGGCGCGTCGACTCCCAGCGGGACGCCCTCCAGTCGTTCGCCGACCCCGATCTGTGCCTCGACAGCCGCGGGGCGACCGACGACGGCGTGGGCATCTGGGACTGCGACTCGCTGGACGGGGAGAACGGCGAGAACCTCAGGTTCGAGGTCGACTCCAAGGGAATGATCCGCCCGGCGATCGCGCCGGGGCACGCCGTGACCCCGGACGCGCTCGGTTCCGTCAGCTTCACCGAGGTGTCGGGGCGCGACGGCCAGCGGTGGCGGGCGGGCGCCGGACGGGTCCACACCTGAGGCCGCCGTGTCCGGGGCAGCCCGTCAGACCACGCGTACGCCCCGCCGCCACACGCCCGTGACCAGGGGAACGCCCGGCCGGTAGGCGAGGTGGACATGGCTGGGCGCGTCCAGCAGCGCGAGATCGGCGTACGCGCCCGGCGTGAGGCGGCCGATGTCCTCGCGGCGGAGCGCCCGCGCGCCCCCGGCCGTGGCCGACCAGACCGCCTCGTCCGGCGTCATCCCCATGTCCCGCACGGCGAGCGCGACGCAGAAGGGGACGGAGGAGGTGAAGGACGACCCCGGGTTGCAGTCCGTGGAGAGGGCGACGGTGGCGCCCGCGTCGAGCAGCCGCCGGGCGTCCGGCCACTGGGCGCGGGTGGAGAACTCGGCGCCGGGAAGCAGCGTGGCGACCGTACGGCTGTTCGCCAGGGCGTCCACGTCGGCGTCGGTGAGGTGGGTGCAGTGGTCAGCGCTCGCCGCGTCGAGTTCCACGGCGAGCTGGACGCCGGGGCCGTACGACAGCTGGTTGGCGTGGATGCGCGGGTGCAGGCCCTTCGCCCGGCCCGCCGTGAGAATCGCGCGGGCCTGGTCGCCGTCGAAGGCGCCCCTCTCGCAGAAGACGTCGATCCAACGGGCGTACGGGGCACAGGCGTCGAGCATCTCGCCGGTCACCAGCGCCACGTACGCGGCGGGGTCGTCGGCATGGTCCGGGGAGACGACGTGGGCGCCGAGATACGTCACCTCGTCCGTGTGCCGGGCGGCGATCCGCAGCGCCCGTGCCTCGTCCTCGACGGTCAGGCCGTAGCCGGACTTCGTCTCGAAGGTGGTCGTGCCCTGGCGGAGGGCCTCACGGAGGTAACGGGTGAGGTTGGCCTCCAGTTCCTCGTCGCCGGCGGCGCGGGTGGCGGCGACGGTCGTACGGATGCCGCCCGCGCTGTAGGCCCGGCCGGACATCCGGGCGTTGAACTCGGCGGTCCGGTCGCCCGCGAAGACGAGGTGGGAGTGGGAGTCCACGAAGCCCGGCATCACCGCCCGTCCACCGGCGTCGACCCGATTGTCAGTGGCGGGTGCTTTGCTTTGATCACCGGTCCACGCGATGCGTTCACCGTCGATGACGACGGCCGCGTCCTGGATCAGTCCGAGTGGTGAACCGTCGCCGAGGGAGGGGTCGTTGGTGACCAGGGCAGCGATGTTGGTGATGAGCGTACTCGCGGTGCTCGCCGGGTCGGCGGGGCTGACGGTCGTCGGGCTGCTCATGGCGTCCTTGGTTGCTTGGTCGGCGGTCGGGTCGGGTCGGGGGGCCGAGTCCGGCCCGGGGGCCGGTCGCGTGGGCGGCCGGCCGGGGGTCATCCGCGCAGCGCCGCGACGGCGTCCGCGAGGGCGCGCGGCACATCCGGTACGAGCGCGTGCGCCCCGTCCCGTACGACGTGCCGACCTCCCACCACCGTGTGCGACACGTCCGCTGCCGACGCGGCGAATACCGCGGTCTCCGCGCCGAGCCGTGGAAGCGGCCCCGCTGTCCTGACCGAGTCGAGCGCGATCGTCGTGAAGTCGGCGAGCGCGCCCGTCTCCAGGGCGCCGGCGTCGTCCCAGCCGATCGCCGCGTGGCCGTCGGCCGAGGCGGCCCGCAGGAGGGCGGCCGCCGTCCAGTGACCGCGCGTACGGGTGCGCAGCCGCTCGTTCAGCTCCATCGCGCGCGCCTCTTCGAGCAGGTCGACGACGGCGTGGCTGTCGGAGCCGAGGGAGAGCGGGGAGCCCGCGCGTTGCAGGGCGACGGCCGGTCCGATGCCGTCGGCGAGGTCCCGTTCGGTCGTGGGGCACATACAGGTGCCGGTGCCGCTGTCGCCGAGGAGGGCGATGTCCTCGTCGGTGAGATGGGTGTTGTGGACGCCCGTCGTACGGGGGCCCAGCACGCCGTGGTCGGCGAGGAGCCGGGTGGGGGTACAGCCGTGGGCCGCGTGGCAGGCGTCGTTCTCCGCCGTCTGCTCCGACAGGTGCACATGCAGCGGTGCCCGCCGCTCCTCGGCCCACCGCGCCACGGTCGCCAACTGCCCGGCCGGCACGGCCCGTACGGAGTGCACGGCCGCACCGATCCGCACGTGATCCCGGTCCTTGAGAACTGAACAGCGTTCCGCCCAGGCCTCCGCCGTGCCGTCGGAGAAGCGGAGCTGATGGCGGTCGGGTGCCTTGCCGAAGCCGGCGGAGAGGTAGGCGGTGTCGAGGAGGGTGATCCGGATGCCCGCCTCGGCGGCGGCCTCGATGAGCGCCTCCCCCATGGCGTTCGGGTCGGCGTAGGGGGTGCCGCCGGGGGCGTGGTGGACGTAGTGGAACTCGCCGACGGCCGTGATCCCGGCCAGCGCCATCTCCGCGTACACGGCCCGCGCGAGGGCGTGATAGGTGTCCGGGGTCAGCCGGTCCGCCACCCGGTACATGACCTCGCGCCAGGTCCAGAAGGTGCCCGAGCCGACCTGGACGGTGCCGCGCAGCGCCCGGTGGAAGGCGTGGCTGTGGGCGTTGGCGAGGCCGGGCAGGGTGAGGCCGCGCAGGACGACCGCGCCCGGGGGCGGGGTGGGCGTCTCGACCCGCACCTCGGTGATGCGGCCGGCCCGGGGGGTGCCCTCGCCGGCGACGGTCAGGGTCACGCCCGGCTCGACGTTCGTGCCGAGCCAGGCGTGTTCGAGCCAGTAGGTCGTCTCCGTCACCTGCGGACCAGCCCTTCCAGTACGTCGGCGAGCGCGGTCACCCCGGCCAGGCAGTCGTCCTCGGCGGCGTGCTCGGCCGGGGAGTGCGAGACGCCTGTCGGGTTGCGCACGAACAGCATGGCGGTCGGGACGGTCCCGGAGAGGATCCCGGCGTCGTGTCCGGCGCCGGTCCCGAGCACCGGCACCTTCAGGTCGGCCGCACCGGCCGTGTCCCGGCCCAGAATGCGGGCGATCTCGTCCCGCAGCGCGTGCTCGAACTCGACGACGGGGGTGAAGGACTCCCGGACGACGTCCAGTTCGATCCCGTGCTCACGGGCGTGGTCACGGGCGGCCTCCTCGATCGCGCCGACGACCGTGTCCAGGGTCGCCTGGTCCTCGGCGCGGGAGTCGAGCCAGCCGCGGACGAGGGAGGGGATGGCGTTGACGCCGTTCGGCTCGACGGAGATCTTGCCGAAGGTGGCCACGGCCCCGGCGAGCCGTGCCTCGCGACGGGCGGCGAGCACGGTCTCCGCGTACGACAGCATGGGGTCGCGGCGGTCGACGAGCCGGGTCGTGCCGGCGTGGTTGGCCTCGCCCCGGAAGTCGAACCGCCAGCGGCCGTGCGGCCAGATGGCGCTGGCGATGCCGACGGCGTCCCCGGAGAGGTCCAGGGCGCGGCCCTGTTCGACGTGGAGTTCGACGAACGCGCCGATCCGGGCGAGGCGTTCGGGGTCCGGCCCGATGGCCTCGGGGTCGTGGCCGGCGGCTTCCATGGCCTGCGGCAGGGTGATGCCGTCCGCGTCGGTCAGCCGTGCCGCCTGCTCGACGGTCAGGTGCCCGGCCGCCAGCCGGGACCCCACGCAGGCCAGCCCGAACCGCGCGCCCTCCTCGTCGCCGAAGTTGACGAGGGCGAGGGGCTTGTCGAAACGGGTGCCCCGGGCGCGGAGTTCGTCGAGCGCGGCGAAGGACGACACGACGCCGAGGGGGCCGTCGAAAGCACCGCCGTCCGGGACGGAGTCGAGGTGCGAGCCGGTGACCACGGCGTCCCCGGCGGCGGGGTCCCCGAGCCAGGCCCACTGGTTCCCGTTTCGGTCGACCTCGTAATCCAGGCCACGGTCGCGGGCCTGCTCCTCGAACCAGGCCCGGCACTCGGCGTCGGCCCCGGTCCACGCGAACCGCCGGTACCCCCCGGAGTCGGGGTGCCGCCCGATGGGCCTCAGCTCCCGCCACATCTCATGGAAGGAGGCGCCGCCCGCGTCGGTGCTGCCGGGCCGCGGACCGCGTTCGGCCGCCGCGGGCTGGGTTCGGGTCACGCGTCCTCACCCTGGCCGTCCTCACCCTGGCCGCCCTCGCGCATCGGCACCCGTACGCCCCGGTCGTCCGCGACGGTCTCCGCGATGTCGTAGCCGGCGTCGACGTGGCGGATGACGCCCATCCCGGGGTCGTTGGTCAGCACCCGGCGGATCTTCTCCCCGCCGAGCTTCGTGCCGTCGGCGACCGTCACCTGACCGGCGTGGATGGACCGGCCCATGCCGACGCCGCCGCCGTGGTGCAGGGAGACCCAGGACGCCCCGGAGGCCACGTTGACCATCGCGTTGAGCAGCGGCCAGTCGGCGATCGCGTCGGAGCCGTCGAGCATGGCCTCGGTCTCGCGGTAGGGGGAGGCGACGGAGCCGCAGTCGAGGTGGTCGCGGCCGATGGCGAGGGGCGCGGCCAGTTCACCGGAGGCGACCATGTCGTTGAAGCGCTCGCCCGCCTTGTCCCGCTCGCCGTAGCCGAGCCAGCAGATGCGCGCCGGGAGGCCCTGGAAGTGGACCCGCTCCCCGGCCATCTTGATCCAGCGGTGGAGGGACTCGTTCTCGGGGAAGAGGTCGAGGATCGCCTTGTCGGTCCTGGCGATGTCGGCGGGGTCGCCGGAGAGGGCCGCCCAGCGGAAGGGGCCCTTGCCCTCGCAGAACAGCGGCCGGATGTAGGCGGGGACGAAGCCGGGGAAGGCGAACGCCCGCTCGTACCCGGCGAGTTGGGCCTCACCCCGGATGGAGTTGCCGTAGTCGAAGACCTCGGCGCCGGCGTCCATGAAGCCGACCATGGCCTCGACGTGCCGGGCCATGGACTCACGGGCCCGGGTGGTGAAACCGGCCGGGTCCTTGGCGGCGGCGGACGCCATGTCGTCGAAGTCCATGCCCACCGGGAGGTACGCCAGGGGGTCGTGGGCGGAGGTCTGGTCGGTGACGATGTCGATGGGGGCGCCCTCGGCGAGCAGGCGGGGCAGCAGCTCGGCCGCGTTGCCCAGCAGGCCGATGGAGAGCGGGCGGCGGGCGTCCCGGGCCTCGACCGCGAGTCGGAGGGCGTGCTCCGGGCTGTCGGCCCTGACGTCGAGGTACCGGTGCTCGATGCGGCGTTCGATGGCGCGCGGGTCGACGTCGATACAGAGGGCGACGCCGTCGTTCATGGTCACGGCGAGGGGCTGGGCGCCGCCCATGCCGCCGAGGCCGGCGGTGAGGGTGATGGTCCCGGCGAGGGTGCCGCCGAACTTCTTGGCGGCGACGGCGGCGAAGGTCTCGTAGGTGCCCTGGAGGATGCCCTGGGTGCCGATGTAGATCCAGGAACCGGCGGTCATCTGGCCGTACATGGTCAGGCCGAGCTGTTCCAGGCGGCGGAACTCCTCCCAGTTGGCCCAGTCGCCGACGAGGTTGGAGTTGGCGATGAGGACGCGGGGCGCCCACTCGTGGGTCTGCATGACACCGACGGGGCGGCCGGACTGGACGAGCATGGTCTCGTCCTGCTTGAGGGTGCGCAGGGTGCGGACCATGGCGTCGAAGGAGCGCCAGTCACGGGCGGCCTTGCCCGTGCCGCCGTAGACGACGAGCTTGTCGGGGTGCTCGGCGACCTCGGGGTCGAGGTTGTTCTGGAGCATGCGCAGGGCGGCTTCCTGCTGCCAGCCCAGGGCGCTGAGTTCCGTACCTCGCGGTGCTCGGACGGGGCGGGGTCCTGACACGGGTCTGCCTCCTCGCTTTACAGCAACTATTCACATCCTGGCCCGATGAATAGAGCTAGTCAATACGGCCGTAGCGCCAGCGACGGCGGGCCGTGGATGTTTGGCTGGACACATCGGCCCTCCCGGGATCGACCGAGGGCGCGACAGTGAAACGACGGACGACACGACAGCGGGGGAAGAGATGGGAGACGTGACGAACGGGACCGTCGGGGAGGGGCCGGCCGGGGGCCGGGCCCACCCGCAGGACGAGGAAGACGGCGAGCGCACGCTGCGGCTGTTCGACACCGACGGCGAGCGGGCGGCCCGGCGGGACGAGGCCGTGCGGGCGGCGGTGGAGCGGGGGCTGCTCGGCCCCGGCACACCGGTCGTCGCACTGCTGGACGTCACCGGGATCCGGGCCTCGGCGGGGGCGCTGCGCAGGGCGTTCGACGCGGTGACGGCGCCGGGGACGCCCGTGCTGCACGCGTTCGCGGTGAAGGCGACACCGCTGGTGCCGGTGCTGCGGCTGCTGCGCGAGGCCGGGATCGGCGCGGAGGTGGCGAGCGCCGGGGAGCTGGCCCTGGCGCGGGCGGCCGGGGTGACGCCGGGGCGGACCGTGCTGGACTCGCCCGCCAAGACCCCGGCCGAGCTGCGGGAGGCGCTGGCGCTGGGCATCGCCGTCAACGCGGACAATCCGCAGGAGCTGGACCGTATCGACGCGCTCGTCCGGTCGGCGACCACCCGCTCGCCAATCGGCATCCGGGTGAATCCGCAGGTCGGCGGAGGGGCGATCGACGCGCTGTCCACGGCGACGGCCACGTCGAAGTTCGGGGTGGCGCTCCGCGACGAGGGCGCCCGGGAGTGGGTTGTCCGGGCGTACCTGGACCGCCCTTGGCTGAGCCGGCTGCACGCGCACACCGGGTCGCAGGGGATGCCGCTGTCGCTGATGACGCGGGGGATCACGGAGACGTACGAGCTGGCGGAGGAGATCAACCGGCGGATCGGGCGGCGGCAGATCGACACGATCGACATCGGCGGCGGGCTGCCGGTGAACTTCGCGTCGGAGGCGGCGACACCGACGTACGAGCAGTACGCGCGGCTGCTGGCGGAGGCGGTGCCGGGGCTGTTCGACGGGCGGTACGGGCTGGTGACCGAGTTCGGGCGGTCGCTGCTGGCGAAGCACGGGACGGTCGTCGCGCGGGTGGAGTACACCAAGAGCGCGGGCGGGCGGGCGATCGCGGTCACCCACGCCGGGGTGCAGGTGGCGACGCGGACGGTGTACGCGCCGGGGTCGTGGCCGCTGCGGATCGCGCCGTACGACGCGAAGGGGCGGGTGAAGGAGGGGCCGGTGGTGGTGCAGGACGTGGCCGGGCCCGCCTGTTTCGCGGGGGATCTGCTGGCGGAGGGGCGGGCACTGCCGCTGCTCGAACCGGGGGACTACGCGGCCGCGTTGGACACCGGGGCGTATTACTTCGCGCACCACTATGCGTACAACTCGCTGCCGCGGCCGGGGATCTACGGGTATGCGCCCGGGGAGCGGGGGATGCGGTTCGCGGTGGTGCGGCGGGCGCAGAGCGTGGAGGAGATCGTGGCCGAGGCGGGGGGAGCCGAGAGGGCGGGGCTGTTGGGGCTTTGAGAGTCACCTTCCGGGGCGCGGGGAACTGTGGGGTGGCGGCTGCGGGTTGTCCGTGGCTGGGGGCGCCCACGCGGCAGTAGCCGCATATTCAGCACTGCCCCGCGCCCCTGGGTTGCCCGGGGGGCGCGGGGCAGTGACAACCGCTCCCACTCGTACGCCCCTCACCACCCCCAGAATGATGAACGCCCGGCGCCACGAGCGCGCCCGGGATGCGGGGCAGCCGCATAAGCCCACTTCGGGGCGCCAGCGCGTCTACCCGACCTCAACAGCGGTGAAAAGCAGGCAAGTCGACCCACCTTAGTCACCTGTCCGCATGTTCCGCTGGAAAATGCCAGATCCCTCACCCCTCGCGCACACGGTGCGTAGCGTCTGCGTCACTCAGCCGAACCGCAGGCAGGAGGGGAGCCACGGTGCCCGGAATCGACGAGTGTCTGGTGGAGGCCATGAGGCTGCCCGGTGCCCTGGGCGCCGCGGTGGTCGACTGGACCAGCGGACTGGCGCTGGGCACGGTCGGCGAGGCACCCGGCGGTGACCACGAGACGACCGCGGCGGAGGCGGCGGAGCTGGCGCGGCTCGCGGCGGAGCACCGGGCGTTCGCGCCGGAGGAGGGTTCGGACTGGTCCGGGGCGGATCTGCCGGTCGAGGACCTGATCGTCAGCAACCGGGACACGTACCACGTGCTGCGGTTCGTGCGGACGACGTTCGACAGCAGTGTGTTCCTGCATCTGTGGCTGGCCCGCGCGGACGGCAATCTGGCGCTGGCCCGGATCCGGCTCGGTGAGATGGCGGGACGGCTGGTGCTGGCATGAGCGTGATCACCACCCCGGCGCCCCCGCTGCCCGTGCGCGGCGAGCACTTCCGGCAGGCCGTCGCCCCGATGCTGAGCCGCCTCGCCGCCGAGCGTGCCACCGGTGTCCTGCTGCGCGAGACCGGTGCGTTGTATCTGTCCGACGGCGAGGTCGTGCACGCCGAGAGCCCCCGCTCCCCCGGCCTGGACGTGCTGCTCACCACCGGCGGCATCCTGGACACCGACGGCTGGCGGGAGGCGGTCGACACGGCCGGGGCCGGGCTGCGGGTCGGGCGGTTCCTCGTGGACAGCGGCCGGGTCGCCCGGGGCGCGCTGGAGCTGTGCCACGCGGGGGCGCTGTTCGACGCGGCGTACTTCGTCCTCGGCCCGAGCACCGCGCCGGCCAGCTTCCGTTACGGGGCCGCGCACTGGCTGGGGCCGATCCGTCCGGTGCCGGTGGCCGCCGTGGAGCGCGAGGCCCGGCGCCGCCGGGATCTGCTGCACCGGATCTGGCCCGACGCCGCGACGGACGACGCCCCGCTGATCAGGGCCACAGGTCTGGAGGGGCCGCCGGTCCCGGCCCGCCAGGGAGCCGTGCTCGGCCAGGTCGACGGCTTCCGCACGGCCGCCGAGATCTCCCTGACCCTGGGGCGCCCCGCCTTCCACACCCTCGTGGACGTCCGAAGACTGGCCGCCGCGGGCCTCATATCCACGGCCCGACCCGGCCCGCCGAGGCCACTGAGAACCCCACCGATCCCGGCCGCCCCGGACCACGACCCCACCGCCCACCGGGGCCCGGGCCCCGGCACCCCGCTCCACATCGGCCCACCGTCCGACCTGGGCCACGCCGGACGGACCAGCCCGGGCCGCGCCTCATCGGCCACCCCGGGCGACGCCTCACCGGCCGCCCCGGCCCACGCCACACGGACCAGCCCGGGCCACGCCTCATCGGCCACCCCGGGTCACGCCGCACGGACCGACCCGGGCCACGCCTCATCGGCCACCCCGGGTCACGCCACACCGGCCGCCCCCGCCCACGCCACACGAACCAGCCCGGGCCACGCCTCACCGGCCGCCTCGGGCCACGCTCCACCAGCCGCCCCGGCCCACGCCGCGCCGACCGGCCCGGGCCATGCCCCATCGGTCGCCCCGGGCCACGCCGCACCAGCCGCCCCGAGCCCCACCCCATCGGCCGACCTGGACTCCACCGCACCGGCCCACCTCAGCCCCCTCCCGTCCACCGCCCCCGGCCCCACCGCGCCGGGCGGCCTGACGCACCCCGTCCCATCAGGCGGCCCGGCGGGCCCCCTCCCGCCAGGCGGCCCGGCACACCCTGTCCCGCCCGGCGGCGGCCCGACGCACCCCGTCCCACCGATCGACCCGGCGTCCGTCCCCTCGACCGGCCCGGGCCACGACCACCCGGCGGCCGGGCTTCCGGGCGGCGGCGCGGCGCCGCCGCCCACCCCACCTTGGCCGCTCATCACCACAGACCCCGACGTGGCTCTACTGCAAAGGCTCAGGGATGCGCTGGAGGCCCTTTGAGCGGCAGCGGGAGCGTCCCGCCGAGAGGAGACTGCTCATGGCCGCGGAGGCCGAAGTCCTCGACGAACTGCACCGGTTGAGGGCCCGTGTACCCCAGTTGACCGGCGCGCTCGCGGCCAGCGTGGACGGGCTGGTCCTCGCCCACGACACCCCCGGCGTGGAGCCGGAGGGCCTGGCCGCGCTCACCGCCGCCGCGCTCGGTGTCGCCGTACGGATGACGGACGCCGCCGGCCGGGGCGAACTGCGCGAACTGCTGCTGCGCGGCGATCACGGCTATGTGGCGACGTACGCGGCGGGCTCCTCCGCCGTGCTGACGTTGCTGGCCCAGGACCGGGTCAACGTGGGCCGGCTGCACCTGGAGGGCCGGCGCGCCGGCGGCCGGATAGGCGAGCTGATGGACGCCCTGCCCCGGCCGGACGCCCCGGGCGCGGCGGGCGCCAGGGCGGCCACCAGGAACTCCGCCCGGTCCGTGGCGAGGACCACGGGCACGCCCCCAACGCCCACCACGCCCTCCACGCCCTCCACATCGGCCACGTCAGCCACCCCGGCCACGCCCGCCGCCCAGGCCCAGACACCGGCCAAGACCACGGTCAGGTCGACCATGCCGCGCCGGACGCCGCGTGCCAGCACCCCACGCCCCACCCCCCGAACCACTCCCAACGCACCTACCACCAGTGAGAGTTGAAAGGACACCGCACACCATGGCCAACACCGAGACCGCGTTGAAAGAGGCCCTCGCGTCCATCGAGGGCGCGACCGGCGCCGCCCTGGTCGACTACACCAGCGGCATGGCACTGGGCACGATCGGCGGCAGCAAGGGGTTCGACCTCACCGTCGCCGCCGCCGGCAACACCGACGTCGTCCGCGCCAAGCTGCGCACCATGGAACACCTCGGCCTCAAGGGCGAGATCGAGGACATCCTGATCACCCTGTCCGACGCCTACCACCTGATCCGTCTGATCACCGGCCGCGGCGGCAACGGTCTCTTCCTCTACCTCGTCCTCGACGCCAAGCGGGCCAACCTGGCCATGGCCAGGCACCAGTTGAAGCGGATCGAGGCGGAGCTGGAGGTCTGACCCACCCGGCACCGGGGTCACCCACCCGGCACCGGGGCCACGGCCGCGCACCCCGCCCGGGGAGCGCCGCCGTGGCCCCCGCTACCGTGTCCGCCCTGAACCGAGACCTGAACCGAGAGTTGAGGGTGACTGTGGGAAGAGCGGTACGGGGGACGGTGCTGGCGCAGCTGGCTCTGCTGGCCGGGGTCCTGACGGGATGCTCCGAGGCGGCGGACGACAGCGACGACGGCGGCGGCGCGAAGCCGTCGGCGAGCGCCGGCGGGACGGCGACGGCGGACGCCAAGGCCACCACCGACGAGGCCGCGAAGAGCGGCGGCAGCGTCGGCGCGGCCGGTTCCGCCTGCGAACTCCCGGTCACTTTCGACACTGCCGAGAAGTGGCAGCCGGAGGCCGTCGAGACCGGGGCGGGCGGCGGGAGCGGCTCCGAGGAGGACGACCTCGCCGCCGAGTTGGCCGAGGGGCTGCTCCGCCAGGGCCCGTTCACGGCCGCGTGCGAGATCGACGCCAAGCCGGCCGGGAACATCGGCTTCCTGCGTGTCTGGACCGGCGAGGCCGGTGCGAAGTCCGGTGACGCGGAGGCGCTGCTGAAGGAGTTCGTGGCGGCCGAGGGCGGGACCAGCAAGGCGAAGTACAGCGCGTTCACCTCGAAGACCGGCGTCTCCGGCAGCGAGGTCGCGTACCTCTACACCAGCGAGGCCCTGGACGAGACCAAGCAGGAGCGGGCCTTCGTCACGGTCACCCCGGACGGGCCCGTGGTCGTCCACCTCGGCGGCCTCGACACCGCGGAACACGAGCAGATGCTCCCGGCGTACGAGCTGGCCAAGCGGACCCTGAAGACCACCTGAGCAGGCCCTGAAGACCACCTCAGCAGGTCCTGAGCCCCGTCGGAGCACGGCCGATGCTCGTCGGAGCACAGCCTGGGCACCGCTCGACCGTCACCTGAACGCCTCGACAATCGGTCGCGAACGCATCCGAGGCCCGCGACCGGGCAGGACTCCCCTGAACGGAAAGCCGTCGGATCACCGACCGGGGGAGGTTCCTTGTCCACCACCGAAGGCATCGCCGCGACACCCGCGCCCGCCGAGGAGGGCGTACTCCTGGCCATCGGCATCGCCCTGTGGGCGGTGAACAAGCTGGTCCTATGGACACGGGGCGCGTAGCGGCACGCCCCGGAAGGAGAGCTGCAGCCCTACCCCCGCCGCCGCCCGCCCCCGGGCGCCGCGTCCCCCGCTCCGATGCCGGTGACCCGGTACCCGGCCACGCGTTTGCCCGTCGGCCGGCCGCCCCGCGCGGACAGCCAGTCCACGCGGACCCAGAAGAGCTGTCCCGCGGCGAGTTCGCGGCGGCCGAGCCAGGCCGCCTTGAGGCGGAGGCCGGTGCCGAGGCCGGCGAGGAGCAGGCCGCCCGCCGCCGGGAGCGCGAAGGACGAGCCCAGGGCGGCTGCGAAGCCGAGCAGCAGCCACCAGCGATGGCCCCGGCGCCAGGTGCGCAGGGTCACGGCACGGTCCTGGAGGACATCGTGCTTACCGGCGCGCACGGCGCCACGCACCGGCGCGAGATACCGTTTGCGCCCCGTCCACGCCACCACGCCGACGGCGACGAGGAACAGCGCGGCCCCCGTCAGCACCCCGATCCGCCGCCCGGTCAGCCCCGACGGCAGGACGCCGACCCCCGCCGCGACCACTCCCAGCCACCACCACGGCGCCGCCCCGGCCCGCACCACGACGGCCACCCGAGCAAGCCCCTGCCCTCCGCGCGCCACGCTCCCCGCCTCCCGCAATCCCGAGGTCGTACGACCTCTCGTCCGACAGTCGCGGGCACGGTACCCAGCGAACGTGAAACGCTCCTGAGAACCCTGGAATCACGACCCTCCCGAGCCGGAGAGCCTCCCGCAGGGCTACTCGACGAACAAGCCCCTGGCCGCCGCCTTCGCGTCGAACTCCTCCAGCCGGGCCTGCGCCTCGGGCAGGTCGTCGCACATGGCCTCCAGCAGCACCCGGCCCAGCAGCATCGGGGCACAGGCGGTGTCGAAGGCCAGCCCGGTGCCGACGGCGGCGGGCAGCAGCAGATCGGAGACCTTGGCGACGGGCGCGAACGCGGAGTCGGCGACGGTGACGACGAAGAGCCCCGCCTCCTTGGCGTACGCGAGGGCCTCGACGACCTCGCGCGGATGCCGGGGCAGCGCGAAGCAGAGCAGGGCGGTCGCCCCGGCCCGTACGGCCGAGTCGATCCGGTCGTGGAGCATGCTGCCGCCCTCGTGCAGCGGCCGTACCTCGGGGTGGACCTTGGCGGCGAAGTAGGCGAAGCCGTACGCCTGGGAGGCGGCGGCCCGCAGTCCGAGGACCGGGAGCGGGCGGGACGCGGCCAGCAGCCGTCCGGCCCGCTCCACCGGGGCGGGGTCGGCGAGCACCTCGGCCAGATGCCGCAGATTCTCGATCTCGGCCTCGACGGCCTGCTGGTACTCGTTGTACGCGGTGGTGTCCGGGGTCGGTTCGGCGGGTGCGACGTCCCGCAGATGCCGGCGCAGCGCCGGGTAGCCGTCGAAGCCCAGCGCCACCGCGAAGCGGGTCACGGACGGCTGGCTGACCCCGGCCAGTTCGGCCAGTTCCACGCTCGACAGGAACGGCACGTCGGCCGCCCGCCGCACCATGCTGTGGGCGATGCGCCGCTGGGTGGGCGTCAGCCGGTGCCCCTCGAAGAGCGTCTGCAGCCGCGCGGCGGGACTGTCGGCCGCGCCCCCGGACGCACCGGACGCCGCCCTCCCGGACGCACCGGACGCGACACCCCCGGCCGAACCGGACGTCACGCCCGTGCCGCCCGAACCGGACGTCACGCCCGTGCCGCCCGAACCGGACGTCACGCCGGTGCCGTTCTCCGCGCTCATGAAGCGCTCCCCCTCCGCAGGTCGTCCTGGACGTCCGTCCAGATCTCGGTGAACCGGTCGAGCAGTACGGCCGCCGCGCGCACGTCGCCCGTCAGCGGCCGGTCGGCCGGGTCCGGGTCGAGCACGGCCTCCGCCAGCTCCAGCGCCCGTCCGACGGGCAGTTCGGGATCCGGCCTCAGATCGCGCTGGCGCAACGCCCGTACGGCGGCGACGAGTTCGCAGCCGACGACGAGCCGGTACGCGCCGCACGCCCGCAGCGTCTGCCGGGCGGCGAGCGAGGCGAAGCTGGCCTGTTCCTCGACGCCCCGGGAGAGTACAGCGTGGCCGAGCGACGCGGGCGCGGAGAAGGCCCGCAGGTCACCGAGGGCGGCCCCGGCGGCGTACTCCAGGATCATCACCCCCGACGAGGCGGCTTCCTGATCGGCGAGGAAGGGTTTGAGGCGGGTGTACGCGGGCTCGTTGAGGGAGGAGAGCCGGGACGTGGACAGCCGGGCCACCTGAGTCACGGCGAGTCTGAAGTGGTCCAGGGCGAGGGCGAGTTGGGCCTGGTAGAAGCCGCCGTGGTGGTAGGCGGCCATGTCCTCGGGGACGATCAGCGGGTTCTCGGCCGCCGCGTTGATCTCCACCTCCAGCACGCCCTCCAGCGCGTCCGCCGCGTCCAGGGCGGGCCCGTGGATCTGCGGCAGGCACCGGAAGCCGTACGGGTCCTGGATCCGCCCCAGCGGGGGTGTGGGCCGGTCGGCGGAGCCGATCAGGACCCGCATGCGCCGGGCCACCTCGCGCGACCCCCGGTGGGCGCGCGCGAGGTGCACGGGCGCCGCGTACGCCTCGTGCGAGCCGTCCACGGCGAGCAGCGACAGCGCGGCGACGACCTGTGTGGCGGCGATCAGCCCCCGCAGCTCGTGCAGCGCGAGCGCGGCCTGTCCGAGCGTGAGCGCGTTGCTGCTGATCAGCGCGAGCGCGTCGTTGTTGTCGAGCGGCTGCGCCTCGGGCACCCCGGGGCCGACGGCGAACGGCCCCTCGCCGACCCGCCCCCGCCACGGATGCTCCCCCGCGAGGGCCAGCCCCATCTGGGCCAGCGCGGCGATGTCGCCCGTGCCCACGGACCCGAACTCGTTGACCACGGGGTGGACCCCGCTCTCCAGTGCCTCGCAGAGCGCGGTGACCACGGTCGGGCGGAGCCCGGCGCCGCCCGCGAGCAGCTGGTTGGCGCGTACGGCGAGCATCGCCCGGACCTCCCGGGCGGGCAGCTCCTCCCCGATGGCCCCGGCGTGGCTGCGCAGCAGCCGCAGACCGTGCTCGGCGGCGGCCTCGGTGGGCACGTCCTCGGTGCGGTTGGCGCCGACGCCGGTGGAGCGGCCGTACACGCGTCCGGTCGCCGCGATCTGCCGGGCCGCGTCCCAGGACTCCTCGACCCGCCGCATCGCCTCGCTGCCGGGCACGGGCCGCGCGGTCCCGTCGGCCAGCCGGACGAGGCCGGCGACCCCGAGCGCGTGCCCGTCGAGGACGACGAGACCGGTCGGGACGGCCGTCACCGCGACGGCGGGGGCGTCCGACGCGCCCACGATCCGAGAGGACATCACCCACGGCCTCCAGCCCCGAGCAGACTCCGAATATTCAGACACCGAGAACTCTGCATGAGGTTATACAGCCCCGGCAAGGGACAGCGGGCGGACCGGCCCGCGGACGGACCGACCGGCGGCCGGCGGCTAGGCGGCGCACGGCCCGGGCAACAGGGGGGCTAACCCCAGTGCCAAGCGACCTCCGGCTCCCTACCGTGAACGGTATGACCGGTATGGATGCCCGTGACGCGCAGCTCGGCGACACCGAGCTGAAGAAGGAACTCGCCGCCACCCTGCACGCCCGCAGAGAGCTGGGCGAGGACTACGAGTCCGCGCTCGTCGACTCGTTCCTGGAGAAGGTCGACCAGCGCATCGACGGCGCGGTGGACCGCCGGGTCCGGCGTCAGGTCGCCGAGCAGCAGATGGTGGTGGCCCGTGGCAGCCGCTCCCCCGACAAGTCCACCGACTCCTGGGGCGAGCGCTACGGCTTCGGCGTGGTCTCCCTCGTCGCCGCCATCCCCCTGTCCGGGATCGGCGGCGGCGTGGCCGAACTCCCCGGTCTCTTCGTGACCTGGGCGGGCATCGTGGGCGTGAACCTGGCGTGGGCCCTGCGCAACTCACCGAACCTGGGCCGCCGCCGGGGCAAGGGCGGGGACTCGGACTGGCAGGAGTGAGAACTGGCAGGAGTGAGATATGCGCGGGGACCGCCGCACCCCCGTGTGACGGGGGGCGGGACGACGGCGGTCCCCGCGAGGGACGCGGGCCGGGTCGAGACCGGGCTGACGCGTCCTTGGCGTCCATGGAGGTCCGGGAGCCGCTCCGGAGGTCCTTGACGCCGTTTCGGTTGCCGGCCCGGGCGGGGAGCCGCTCCCGCCCTGCCGACACCCACTAATGTGCCGGACCCGTGTTAAGCGGGTGCTGCGCGGACGTGACGCGCTCGTACCACTTCTGCGAAGTTAAACGCTCGCGCCGGGCAAATTTTCGACGGAGAGAGCCCTTTGCGGGGATTTCCCCCCGCCTCCGGCTCCCCCACGGCTCCCCCTACTGCTTCGCCCCGCCCTTGGCGAGGAACGCCAGCAGGTCCTGCCGGCTGACGACACCGGTCGGCTTGCCCTCGACCAGCACGATCGCCGCGTCCGCCGAGCCGAGCACGGACATCAGGTCGCCGACCGGCTCACCGGAGCCGACCTGCGGCAGCGGGGACGACATGTGCTTCTCCAGCGGGTCGTCGAGCGAGGCCTGCTGGGTGAACAGGGCGCCCAGCAGCTCCCGTTCGACGACGGACCCGACCACCTCGGCGGCCATGACGTCCGGGTGCCCGGCGCCCGGCTTCACGATCGGCATCTGCGAGACGCCGTACTCGCGCAGCACCTCGATCGCCTGACCGACCGTCTCGTCCGGGTGCATATGGACGAGGGAGGGGATGGCGCCGTGCTCCTTGTGACGGAGGACGTCGGCGACGCGCGCGCTCGGCCCCTCGTCCTCCAGGAAGCCGTAGTCGGCCATCCACTCGTCGTTGAAGATCTTGCTGAGGTAGCCGCGTCCGCTGTCGGGCAGCAGGACCACGACCACGTCGTCCGGACCGAGCCGCTCGGCGACCTCCAACGCGGCGACGACGGCCATGCCGCAGGAGCCGCCCACGAGCAGGCCCTCCTCCTTCGCCAGCCGGCGGGTCATCTGGAAGGAGTCCTTGTCGGACACGGCGACGATCTCGTCGGCGACGGTCCGGTCGTACGCGGTCGGCCAGAAGTCCTCGCCGACGCCCTCGACGAGGTACGGCCGCCCGGACCCGCCGGAGTACACGGACCCCTCGGGGTCGGCGCCGATCACCTGGACGCGGCCGTCACTGGCGTCCTTGAGGTACCGCCCGGTGCCGGAGATGGTCCCGCCGGTGCCCACGCCCGCCACGAAGTGGGTGATCCGCCCCTCCGTCTGCTCCCACAGCTCAGGGCCGGTCGAGTGGTAGTGGGAGAGCGGGTTGTGGGGGTTGGAGTACTGGTCCGGCTTCCAGGCGCCGGGCGTCTCGCGGACCAGCCGGTCGGAGACGTTGTAGTACGAGTCGGGGTGCTCGGGGTCGACGGCGGTGGGGCAGACGACGACCTCCGCGCCGTACGCCCGGAGCACGTTGATCTTGTCGGTGCTCACCTTGTCGGGGCACACGAAGATGCACTTGTACCCCTTCTGCTGGGCGACGATGGCGAGGCCGACGCCCGTGTTCCCGCTGGTGGGCTCGACGATGGTGCCGCCGGGCTGCAGCTCGCCGCTCTTCTCCGCCGCCTCGATCATGCGCAGCGCGATGCGGTCCTTCACGGAACCGCCGGGATTGAAGTACTCGACCTTGGCCAGGACGGTTGCCTGGATACCCTCGGTCACGCTGTTGAGCCGCAGCAGCGGGGTGTTGCCGACGAGGCTGATCATCGAGTCGTGAAATTGCACCGTTGTCTCCGGAGCCGCAAAAGGGATGGTCGTAATGTCCCGCCAGCCTAAGCCCCGCCCTCACCCTTCTCCCCCCTGTTCACCTCCCGCCGGGATTGGCCGAGGGCCGGTACGGGGCAATGAGTGGGTGTACGGCTAGAAGGAGGTGGCGGCGGCCTATGTCGAGCATGTCCAGGGCGAGGGTGGCGCGGCGCATCGCGGCGGGCGCGGCGTACGGCGGTGGTGGCATCGGGCTGGTCGGCGCGGCGGCCATGGGGGTGCTGCTGGCCGAGGTACGGATGGCCAAACGGGTCGTGGGCAACGGGCACAGCCCGCATCCGCCGAGCGCGGAGGGCCTGTACGGCCGCGCGTACGGCAGCCGGTACGGCCGGTCGCACGACCCGTACAGCGCGTACGGCGACACGTACGGCGCCCCCGTCGATCCCCCGCTCCGGCTCGTCATGCTCGGTGACTCCACCGCCGCCGGCCAGGGTGTCCACCGGGCCCGGCAGACCCCGGGTGCCCTGATCGCCTCGGGGCTCGCGGCGGTGGCCGAGCGCCCGGTGCGGCTGCGGAACGTGGCGCTGCCGGGCGCCCAGTCGGACGACCTCGACCGGCAGGTGGCCCTGGTCCTGGAGGATCCGGCGCTGGTCCCCGACGTCTGCGTGATCATGATCGGTGCGAACGACGTGACCCACCGGATGCCGCCGACCCGCTCGGTCCGTCATCTCTCCGCGGCCGTACGGCGGCTGCGGACGGCCGGGGCCGAGGTGGTGGTCGGTACCTGTCCGGACCTGGGCACGATCGAGCCCGTGCAGCAGCCGTTGCGCTGGCTCGCCCGCCGGGCCTCGCGGCAGCTGGCGGCCGCCCAGACGATCGGAACGGTCGAACAGGGCGGCCGCACCGTGTCGCTGGGCGACCTGCTCGGTCCCGAGTTCGAGCAGAACCCGCGTGAGCTGTTCGGCCCCGACAACTACCACCCCTCGGCGGAGGGGTACGCGACCGCGGCGATGGCCGTACTGCCGACGGTGTGCGCGGCGCTGGGGCTCTGGCCGGCGGACGAGGAGCGGCCGGACGTCAGCCGTCGCGAGGGGTTCCTGCCGGTGGCCCGCGCGGCCGCGGAGGCCGCGTCCGAAGCCGGCACCGAGGTGACGGCCGCGATGCCTACGGGGCCGCGTGGTCCCTGGGCCCTCCTCAAGCGCCGGCGGCGGCGTCGGGTGCCTGTGTCGGACCCGGCCCCCAACGCGGCGGCGGAGGCGCAGCCGGGCGCGTAGTGGCTGCGGCCGGGCGCCTGACGACTCGGGGGTGCGGGTGCGCCGGCGACCGCGGGCCCGGTGGGGGCTGGTCGCGCAGTTCCCCGCGCCCCTTAAGGGCCTACGGCCCTTTCGGGCCGAAAAAGGCAGGGGCGTAGCCCCGCTTTTTCAGGGGCGCGGGGAACTGCGCGAGAAGCCCCACCGGAGCCGCACCCGCCCACGAACCCAGACCCCCACCCCCCCAACGCGCCCCACCCAAAAAGCAAGCGCTTAGAAAAGTGCGGCCGGTGTCACACCCTCCATCCCGTGACCCCGCCCATACGTACGGGTAACTTCCCCCACAGCCCTGCTTATCCGAACGCGTACGCATGCCAATGGAGCCGTGATGCCCGAAGCCGTGATCGTCTCAGCCGCCCGCTCCCCCATCGGCCGCGCTTTCAAGGGCTCGCTGAAGGACCTGCGCCCCGACGACCTGACCGCCACCATCGTCGCCGCCGCCCTCGCGAAGGTCCCGGAGCTGGACCCGAAGGACATCGACGACCTGATGCTCGGCTGCGGCCTCCCCGGCGGCGAGCAGGGCCACAACCTGGGCCGTATCGTCGCCGTACAGCTGGGCATGGACCACCTGCCGGGCTGCACGGTCACCCGTTACTGTTCCTCCTCGCTCCAGACCTCCCGCATGGCCCTGCACGCCATCAAGGCCGGCGAGGGCGACGTCTTCATCTCGGCCGGCGTCGAGGTCGTCAGCAGCACCGCGCGCGGCACCAGCGACATCCCCACCGCCCGCAACCCCCTCTTCGCCGAGGCCGAGGCCCGTACGGAGACCGTCTCCAAGTCGGTCGGCGCCTCCTGGCACGACCCGCGCGAGGACGGCCTGCTCCCCGACCCGTACATCGCGATGGGGCAGACCGCCGAGAACCTGGCCCGCCAGTGGGGCGTGACCCGCGCGGACATGGACGAGTTCGGCGTCCGCTCGCAGAACCTCGCCGAGGAGGCCATCAAGAAGGGCTTCTGGGAGCGCGAGATCACCCCGGTGACGCTGCCCGACGGCTCGGTCGTCTCCAAGGACGACGGCCCGCGCGCCGGCGTCACCCTGGAGGCCGTGCAGGGCCTGAAGCCGGTCTTCCGCGAGGACGGCCTGGTCACCGCCGGTAACTGCTGCCCGCTGAACGACGGCGCCGCCGCCCTGGTGATCATGTCCGACACCAAGGCGCGGGAGCTCGGGCTCACCCCGCTCGCCCGGATCGTCTCCACCGGCGTCTCCGGCCTCTCCCCCGAGATCATGGGCTACGGCCCGGTGGAGGCGTCGAAGCAGGCCCTGTCCCGCGCCGGCCTCACCGTCGACGACATCGACCTGTTCGAGATCAACGAGGCCTTCGCCGCCCAGGTGATCCCGTCCTACCGCGACCTGGACATCCCGCTGGACAAGCTGAACGTGAACGGCGGCGCCATCGCCGTAGGCCACCCCTTCGGCATGACCGGCGCCCGCATCACCGGCACGCTGATCAACTCCCTCCAGTTCCACGACAAGCAGTTCGGCCTGGAGACGATGTGCGTCGGCGGCGGCCAGGGCATGGCCATGGTCATCGAACGCCTCAGCTGACCGGGAGCGGAAGACGGCCCGGAATCCCCCGATTCCACGGGACTCCGGGCCGTTTTGTGATCCAATCTCCCCCAGGATGTGACCTATCTCCCCCCGGGGAGCGATATACGCAGGTCAGAGCCGTTTCAGCACCAAACATCGGGGCAAAGATCCTGCCCGATTCGTGACGTTACGCACTGACAGCTGGTTAGTCCGCCCTTCAAGCTGATGTAGGAAGTCGGGGGTCGACTTTGAACCGGGAGTACGTCAGTGAGCGCTATGCCGATCGCCTTGCTGCTCACCACGGCCGCCACCGCCGCCGTGGGCGTCGCCGTCCTGCGCACCCTCGCGGGGCTGCGCCGACAGGTCGCTGCCTTGCGCACCGAGCTGGCCGAGAGCCGGACCGCCGGGGTGCGCGCCCCGGTTCCGGCGGCCCGTCCGGCCGCCGACACCGAGGAGATACGCGCCGCCGTCGCCGAGGCGCTCGCCGAGGAGCGGGAGCGTGAGCTGGCCGAGGCGCGGGCCTTCTGGGCCGCCCAGGAGTCCCGTGACGTCTCCGACGCACCCTCCCTGCTGGGTCTGCCCGAGAGCGACCTGTTCCTGCCCCGGCAGTCCGATTTCGCGGGCCTGGAGCACCTGGAGCCGGTGATCGAGCCGAGCCTGGAGGGCGACGAGTTCGCCGGGGACTCCGCGGAGCTGGCCGCGGCCCGCCGCCGGCACCCCTCGCACCCCGATTTCGTGCCGGTGCAGTCACCTGTCACCAACGACCACGAGCGCACGGTCGCCTGCCTGGAGGACCTCGCCGCGTCCCGCACCGAGCTGGCCGACGTCCGCCCCGGCCCCCTCGGCACCCTCGACGTCTACGTCTTCGCCGACGGCACCACGCTCTGTATGACCCCCGGCCACCGCGAGACCGCCGAACGCCTCGCCACGGCCCTCCAGACCGGCGACACCCCGGTCCTCCTGGGCGGCTCGGGCATCTCCGGCGCCTACACCCTCACCTTCGAGTGCGGCGACGACATGGTCTACATCCTGGCGGACCGGGTCATCGCGTCGCTCTAGAGGCGACGCAGGGGCGCTACGGCGGGCGCCTTCTCCGCCGCCGAGTGGGGCCGCGCCCTGAAGGGGCGCGGGGAACTGCGCGAGAAGCCCCACCGGACCGGCACCCGCCAACAAACCAGGCACACCCGAGCTGTCAGGCGCCCAAAACTCACACCCCGGCCCGCCGCTGAGCCTCCTCCACCAACGCCACCGCATCAGCCAGCGCGCCCTCATCGGCCAACACCAGCGCAAGATCGTTCCCGGCGACCGTCACCTGATCCGCCGCAGCGAACATCCCCGCGTCCGGCATCTCGTGAACCGGCCCCCCGGGCGACTCCAACCGCTGCGCCCGCACCACCATCTCCCTGGCCAGCGCCAGCGCCTCCGCGGCGGCCCCCCGCTGCAGCCGGCTCTGCGGCGCGGCCCGCAACCGGTCGGCGAAATGGTCCACGGCACGGGTCAGCGGCGTCGTATCAAGCACGCCGCGAGAGTACGCGCCCGGGCCGGACTGTTGCCAACAGGCCGCCACTCAGGCAACGTGACCTGAAGGACCGGCTTACATTTCCCTTTCGTCCGGAGGCGCCGATGTCCCAAGTCTTCTCCGAGGAGACCCATCGCAACCTGCTCGCCCGCATCCCCCATTGCACCGGTCGTGAAGTCTCCGACTGGATCCGCAAGGTCGACGAAGGCCCCGCTCTCTTCAACTTCGAGGAGAAGGTCAGCTGGCTCCGGCACGAGTACGACCTCGCGTACGGACACGCCAAAGCGATCATTCACGAGTACGACCTGAGGAGGGCCGCGCGGAAGCTCCGTTGAAGCCGCCGAGAACCTACGAAGGGCCCCCGAACCGCGAGGTTCGGGGGCCCTTCAACAGCTTTCCGGGGTCGGACCCGGGTGGCCGTCCTAGTCGTCGCCGCTGAAGATGGCGACCAGACGGAGCATCTCGACGTAGATCCACACGAGGGTCATGGTCAGACCGAACGCGGCCAGCCAGGCCTCGTCGCGCGGGGCGCCGTAGGCGATGCCGTCCTCGATCTGCTTGAAGTCGAGGGTCAGGAAGAACGCGCCGAGCAGGATCGCGAGGATGCCGACGATCGCGCCGAGCGGGCCCATGCTGCGCAGTCCGCCGTCGGGGGCGAGCCCGAAGACGACGAGGAGCAGGTTGACCGCCATGACGAGGATGAAGGCGATCGCGATGGTCATACCGATACGGGCGTACCGCGCGGTGACCCGGATCCAGCCCGCCTTGTAGACCAGGAGGGTGGCGCCGGAGACGGCCATGGTGCCGAGCACCGCCTGGAAGGGCGCGCCGCTCCACTGCGTGTTGAACATCTCGCTGAGCACGCCGAGGAAGACACCCTCGAAGGCGGCGTACGTCAGGATCAGCGCGGGCGAGGCCTTGCGCTTGAAGGACTGCACCATCGCCAGGACGAAGGCGATGAGCGCCGCGCCGATGGCGAGGCCGTAGCTCGTGGGCGACACCGGCAGGAGGGCCCAGGCGAGGACCGCGCCGACGACGACCGTGCCGAGCGTCATGGCCGAACGCATGACCACGTCGTCCATGGTCATGGCGCCCGTGCGGGCCGGGGCCTGCGGCGGGACGCCGTGCTGCACGTCCTGCTGGGCGTACGGGTTCGTCGCGTACGGGTTGCCGCCCTGCTGGGCGTAGGGGTTGCCCTGGGTACCGACAGCTGCTCCCCCGGCCTGCGGCGCGGTGTTGAAGCCCGCGTAGCCGTTGTCGCGGCTGAACCCCCGTCGCGAGAAGACCGGGTTGCTGCTCCTCATTTCACTCCTCCATGGCCACCCTGCGTGGCCTTGGCTCAAGAGTAATAGGTAGGCAAAGGGATTGACTCTAGTGCTTGGGGAGGATCTTTCCCTGCCTTGTCATCGAACACGCTACGCGTCTCCGTGATTCCCCGCCCCACCCCCCTCAACCCATGCCGGCCCCCAGGGGCGATATGTAAGGACATGGGGAGAAATGTTCGGGTTTGGTCGGAGGTGCCCGGAACCGGACTTGAACCGGTACGCCCGCGAGGGGCAGCGAGGTTTAAGCTCGCCGTGTCTGCATTCCACCATCCGGGCAGGCCATGGGCTCCGCAATGAGGTCCTGAGCCTATCGGGGCGCTTCCCCCGAACAGTCGAAGCACGGACCGATGTTGTCTTATTTTATTGACGTCTGAGGGTGCATCAGCCCACGGAACACGCCATCCGCACTTGCCAGTAGCCTTTCGGACGGCGCGACCGGCTGTATGCGGAATGACGGAATTTCACCGCCCGAACGGGCGGCCCCGCCGCGTACACGCGCGGTGACGCGGTGACTCGTGTCCGTCAGGATCCCTCGGGACGGGTCGGAGCCCGCCGTCATACCCAGGTATGACGCGACGCCCGCCGGTCCGTCGTAGGTCTGCCCCCGGAACCGGAACAGCGGCTGACTACACGGAGCCCCCGCATCGCGACGATGGAGACATCTGAAACGCCGTCGCCCCGCAAGGAGTTCCCACCCGTGACCACCACTCCCCTCGCCGACCGGTCCACCGCCGTGGCGGCCCGCGCCATGGAACTGTCGAAGGTCTACGGACAGGGCGAGACCCGGGTGGTCGCGCTGGACCAGGTCTCCGTCGACTTCCGGCAGGCCCAGTTCACCGCGATCATGGGCCCCTCGGGGTCCGGCAAGTCCACGCTGATGCACTGCGTCGCCGGCCTGGACACCTTCTCCGCCGGCTCCGTCCGCATCGGCGACACCGAGCTGGGCTCGCTCAAGGACAAGCAGCTCACCAAGCTCCGCCGCGACAAGATCGGCTTCATCTTCCAGGCGTTCAACCTGCTGCCGACCCTCACGGCGCTGGAGAACATCACCCTCCCGATGGACATCGCGGGCCGTAAGCCGGACAAGCAGTGGCTGGACACCGTGATCCGGATGGTGGGCCTCGCCGACCGGCTGAGCCACCGCCCCGCCCAGCTCTCCGGCGGCCAGCAGCAGCGCGTGGCCGTGGCACGGGCGCTCGCCTCCCGGCCCGACATCATCTTCGGCGACGAGCCCACCGGAAACCTGGACTCGCGTTCGGGCGCCGAGGTGCTGGGCTTCCTGCGCAACTCCGTACGGGAGCTGGGGCAGACCGTGGTGATGGTGACGCACGACCCGGTGGCCGCGGCGTACGCGGACCGGGTCATCTTCCTCGCCGATGGGCGGATCGTGGACGAGATGCACGAGCCGACGGCCGACTCCGTCCTGGACCGCATGAAGAGGTTCGACACCAAGGCCCGTACCAGCTAGGGGAGTTCGGCCCCGCCACCACTTGGCCGCACCTCACCCTCGACCTCTTTCGACCTCTTTCACCCCGACCCCGAAACAGGGACCCCTTCATGTTCCGTACCGCCCTGCGCAACGTGCTCTCGCACAAGGCCAGGCTGCTCATGACCGTGCTCGCGGTGATGCTCGGCGTCGCCTTCGTGTCGGGCACGCTGGTCTTCACCAACACCATCTCCGATGCACTCCAGAAGAGTTCGGCCAAGGGCTTCGACCATGTGGACGTCTCGATCGGGCCGGGGTACCGCCCGAACGAGGGCGACAGCGTCATGGAGCAGCCGAAGCTGACGCCTCAGGTGCTGAAGAAGGTCGAGGGGGCGCCCGGCGCCGAGTCGGCGATCGGTGTGGTGAGCGGGTTCACCGCCCTCGCCGACAAGAACGGCAAGCTGATCGGCGGCGGTTTCCAGTCGCAGGGCGGCAACTTCTGGGGCAAGGACGACCCCCGGTATCCGATCCGGGACGGCGGCCGCGCGCCCGAGGGCGCGGACGAGATAGCCATCGACTCGAAGACGGCGAGCCGCGCCGGGTACAAGGTCGGCGACACCATCCGGATGTCCGTCGACGGCCCGGTCCTCACCCCCACGATCACCGGGATCTTCACCACGAACGACGGCAATGTCGCGGCCGGCGGCAGCCTCTCCCTGTTCGACACGGCGACCGCGCAGAAGCTGTTCCACCGGGAGGGCGAGTACGACGAGATCGCCGTGACGGCGGCGGCCGGCACCAGCCAGGCCCAGCTGCAGAAGGCCGTCGACCGGATCCTGCCCGCGGACACCGCCGTCACCACCACCGGCCAGGAGCTCGCCGACGACCAGGCCACGCAGATCGCCGCCGAGATGAGCGGTCTGAAGAACGGGCTGCTGGTCTTCGCCGGGATCGCCCTGTTCGTGGGCACGTTCATCATCGCCAACACCTTCACGATGCTGGTCGCCCAGCGCACCAAGGAGCTGGCGCTGCTGCGCGCGGTCGGCGCCTCCCGCCGTCAGGTGACGCGGTCCGTGCTGATCGAGGCGTTCGTGGTGGGCCTGATCGCCGCGGTCACCGGGCTGGCCGCCGGTGTCGGTATCGGCGCCGGGATGCGGGCCCTGATCGGCACCCTGGGCGAGACCGTCCCGGAGGGCCCGCTGGTGGTCTCCCCCGGCACGGTCGCCACCGCCCTGCTCGTCGGCGTGCTGATCACGATGGTGGCCGCCTGGCTGCCGGGCCGCCGGGCGGCGAGGATCCCGCCGGTCGCCGCGATGAGCAGCGTCCACGCCAAGGCCACGACCAAGTCGCTCGTCGTACGGAACACGATCGGCGCGCTGTTCTCCGGCGCCGGCGTCGCCACCGTCCTGTACGCGACCACGATGGACGGCTCGGACGGTCAGGCCCCGATGGGCTTCGGCGCGGTCCTGCTGATCATCGGTGTCTTCGTCCTCACCCCGCTGCTCTCCCGCCCCCTGATCGCGGCGGCCTCGCCCCTCATGCGCGTCTTCGGGATCTCCGGCAAGCTCGCCCGGCAGAACTCGGTGCGCAATCCGCGCCGTACCGCCGCGACCGCCTCGGCGCTGATGATCGGTCTGACGCTGATCACCGGGATGACGGTGATGGCGGGCAGTCTGCAGCAGTCCATCGCCAGGATGGCCGCCGACGCGATCAAGGCCGACTATGTCGTCTCGATGGCCAACGGCAACATGCTCTCCCCCGACGTGGAGAAGAAGCTCGCCGCCACCGAGGGCGTCACCGCCGTCTCGCCGCTGCGCAACGCGGAGTCCCGGATAGGCGACGAGACCGAGTACCTCACCGGGGTCAACGGCTCGGCCATCGGCAAGCTGACGGACTTCCCCGTCGACAACGGGACGTTCAAGGTGGGCGGCCCGGACGTCGTCGTGGACGCGGAGACCGCCGACCGGCGCGGCTGGAAGGCCGGTTCGGAGTTCACCGCCGCGTTCGAGGGCGGCGAGAAGCAGAAGCTGACGGTCGCCGGGGTCTACGAGAGCAACGAGCTGATCCGGGGCATCCTCCTGGACAACGCGACGCTGACGAAGCGGCTGCCGGCCGCCGCCGACCCGGCCGACATGATGGTCATGGTCAAGACCTCGGCCGGTGCCTCCGACACCACCAAGGACCGGCTGGAGAAGGCCCTCGGCGAGAACCCCGCGATCAAGGTCCAGAGCGGCCAGGACCTCTCCGACGACATCGCGAAGATGTTCACGCTGATGCTGAACATGCTCTACGGCCTGCTGGCCATGGCCGTGATCGTCGCCGTCCTCGGGGTCATCAACACCCTGGCCATGTCGGTGTTCGAGCGTTCGCAGGAGATCGGCATGCTCCGCGCGATCGGTCTCGACCGGCGCGGCATCAAGCGGATGGTCCGGCTGGAGTCCCTGGTCATCTCGCTCTTCGGCGGCGTCCTCGGCATCGGCCTCGGCGTCTTCTTCGGCTGGGCCGCCGGCGAACTCATCGCCAGCCGGATGCCGACGTACGAACTGGTCATCCCCTGGGCCCGGATGGCCGTCTTCCTCCTGCTCGCCGCCACGGTCGGCATCCTGGCCGCCCTGTGGCCGGCCCGCCGCGCGGCGAAGCTGAACATGCTGGCGGCGATCAAGTCGGAGTAGCCGCGGCGGCGGAGGCGTATGCGAGGAGTACGGGGGCGTGTGCATGGCCGCACACGCCCCCGTACGGGCGTTCAGGCCCCCCAGGTCCGGGCCCGCAGCGGGAGGCCCGACGCACCCCCTTCCGGGGGCCGTACGGCCAGGACCTGGTTGACGCCGAGGCTGTTGCGTTCGAAGCCGAGCGCGGAGGCGGCCATGTAGAGGCGCCAGACGCGGGCGCGGCCGGGTCCGGCGAGGGCGACCGCCTGAGCCCACCGGGCTTCGAGGTTGGTGACCCAGGCGCGCAGGGTGAGGGCGTAGTGCTCGCGCAGCGACTCCACGTCGCGGACCTCGAACCCGGCGCGTTCGAGCTGGGTGACGGTGGTGCCGATCGGGGCGAGTTCACCGTCCGGGAAGACGTACGCGTCGATGAAGCCGTCGACGGCGTACGTGCTCTCGTCGCGCTGCGGGCGCCGGGAGATCTGGTGGTTGAGCAGCCGTCCGCCGGGGGCGAGCAGCCGGTACAGGTCCTCGGCGTACGCCAAGTACTTGTCGGCGCCGACGTGTTCGGCCATCCCGATGGAGGAGATCGCGTCGTACGGCCCGTCGCCGACGTCGCGGTAGTCCTGGACACGGATCTCCACGCGGTCGGTCAGACCCTCCTCGGCGACGCGTTTACGGGCGTACGCGGCCTGCTCCTGGGAGAGGGTCACACCGACGACGCGGACGCCGTACTCCCGGGCGGCGTGCACGGCCATCGAGCCCCAGCCGCAGCCGACGTCGAGGAGCCGGGCGCCCGGGGTCAGGCCGAGTTTGCGGCAGACCAGGTCGAGCTTGTCGTGCTGGGCGGCTTCGAGGTCGGCGGTGCCGTCGGCGGCGGGCCAGTAGGCGCAGGAGTACACCATCGACGGGCCGAGGACGGTCTCGTAGAAGTCGTTGCCCACGTCGTAGTGGTGGCTGACGGCCCGTCTGTCGGTGCGCCGGGTGTGCCGGTGGCGGCTACGGACCTCCTCGCGGGGCGGCTCGGGCGGGACGAGGACGGCCGGTCCGGCCAGCTTCAGCAGGTCCCTGACGGCCGCCCGTACGTCCGGGTCGCGCAGGGCGTCGGTGAGGCTCCGGGCGTCCTCGTCCCGCTCCCACACATGGCCGGCGATCAGGTCCAGTACGGCGTACAGGTCCCCCTCGACCCCGAGGTCACCGGCGACCCAGGCGCGGGCGAGGCCCAGCTCGCCGGGCTTCCACAGCAGCCGGCGCAGGGCCCTGCGGTTCCGTACCACCAGCGCGGGGGCCTCCGGCGGGCCGGCCTCCGAACCGTCCCAGGCCCGCAGCCGGAGCGGGAGCGGGGCCCCCGACACCTGCTCGAACAGGGTCTTCAGCCGCGACGCGGCGTCCTGCATGGCGCACACCTCCGTGACAAGAGATCCCGGAATGTCCAACGCCATACGTAATCACCTGCGGGGCCCAGCCGTATTCCCCGTGCGAGGTGTGTTGTTCGAGTGCGGGTGAGTGGGGGCTGGCCGCGCAGTTCCCCGCGCCCCTGAAAGCCCAGGCCCCGGCGGCCCTGAAAGGCGACCGGCGGTGGGTCTGAAAAGCAGCGGGCGCAGCCCCTGCTTTTCAGGGGCGCGGGGAACTGCGCGAGAAGCCCCACGCACCCGCACCCGAACAACACACCGAACCCCCCGCGCACGCCGAAGGGCCCCCCGCACCACGGATGGCGGAGGGCCCTTCGGATGGATCAGCGGGTCAGGAGGCCTTGGCCTTTTCCCCGGCCGAGCTCGCGGCAGCGACCGGCGCCGGCTTGGCCGCCTCGTAGAACTCCTCGCGGGGAGTCTCGATGGCGCCCAGGGAGACGACCTCGCGCTTGAGGAACATCGCGAGGGTCCAGTCGGCGAAGACGCGGATCTTGCGGTTCCAGGTCGGCATGGCCAGCCCGTGGTAGCCACGGTGCATGTACCACGCCAGGCGGCCCTTGAGCTTGATCTTCATCTTGCCCATGACGATCATCGCGACGCCCTTGTGGAGGCCGAGGCCCGCCACCGCACCCTTGTTGGAGTGCGCGTACTCCTTCTGCGGGAAGCCCCGCATACCGGAGACCACGTTGTCGCCGAGGACCTTCGCCTGACGCAGCGCGTGCTGCGCGTTCGGCGGGCACCAGGCGTTCTCGACGCCGGCCTTGCGGGCGGCGACGTCCGGGACCTGCGCGTTGTCGCCGGCGGCCCAGATGTAGTCGGTGCCGGTGACCTGGAGGGTCGGCGAGGCGTCCACGTGACCGCGGGGGCCGAGCGGAAGGCCGTAGCGCGAGAGGACCGGGTTCGGCTTGACGCCGGCGGTCCAGACGATCGTGTTGGAGTCGACCTCCAGGCCGTTCTTCAGCACGACGTGGCCGTCGACGCAGGAGTCCATGGAGGTGTTGAGGTAGACCTCGACCCCACGGCCCTCCAGGTGCTCCTTGCCGTAGCTGCCGAGCTTCGGGCCGACCTCGGGGAGGATCTTGTCGGCGGCGTCGACGAGCACGAAGCGCATGTCCTCACGGGACACGTTCTTGTAGTACTTCGCGGCGTCGCGCGCCATGTCCTCGACCTCGCCGATCGTCTCGGCGCCGGCGAAGCCACCGCCCACGAAGACGAAGGTCAACGCCTTGCGGCGGACGTCCTCGTCGGTCGTGGAGTCGGCCTTGTCGAGCTGCTCAAGGACGTGGTTGCGCAGGCCGATGGCCTCCTCGATGCCCTTCATACCGATGCCCTGTTCGGCGAGGCCGGGGATCGGGAAGGTGCGGGAGACCGCGCCGAGCGCGATCACCAGGTAGTCGAAGGGCAGCTCGTACGCCTCGCCGACCAGCGGGGCGATCGTGGCGACCTTGCGGTCCTGGTCGATGGTGGTGACCCGACCGGTGAGAACCTCCGCCTTCGGCAGCACGCGTCGCAGCGGGACGACGACATGCCGGGGGGAGATGCTGCCGGCGGCGGCTTCGGGGAGGAAGGGCTGGTAGGTCATGTACGACCGGGGGTCGACGACCGTGACGGTCGCCTCTCCGTAGCGCATCTTCTTGAGGATGCGCCGAGCTGCGTACAGGCCTACGTACCCACCGCCTACTACGAGGATCCTGGGACGCTCCGTGGTGCTCATGCCATCGAGTATGTACCCGCCATACGGGGGTCGCTCGTGCGCCCCTTCACAAGCTTCTTCACACCCTCTGCTACACTGCGCGACCCCTTTGACCGGACCCACACCTCACCAGGGAACCAGCCGGGGGGTTTGACCGTTGTCAAGGCCGCGTGAACTGCCGTTCCGGCCTCTTGAGGGCCCTGGACCACCCTCCGGTTTCACACGGACGAGACCCCCGCGAAAACCCTTCGGGGACGCCCTGTTGACTTCCCGGAGCCCCGGAACGCTCTGCGGAGCCTCAAAACATCGCTCAACAGGGGCGATTCTCTTGTGAAGAACTTCACGAAGTTTCTCGACGCGGGGTCGGCGAGAGGTGCCGGAGCGCCCCTCGGACGCGCTCATACGTTATCCGAACAGCTCAAGCGAGGCTACCGACGAGTAGTTAACACTTGCTCACAAGCGCCCGCGGGCCGCCGGGAGGACCCCCGGCAGCCACCCGCGAGCTACGCCATGGACCAGGCGATGCCGTCCAGAATGTCGTGTTCGCTCACCACGACCTCCGCCGCCCCGATCCGCTCCATGATCGAGAGGAGCACGAGGGCCCCGGCGGCGATCACGTCCACCCGGCCCGGGTGCATCGACGGGACCGCCTCCCGCTCGGCGTGGGTGGAGCGCAGCAGCCACTCGGTGATCTCGCGGACCTTGTCGTGGGAGATCCGGGAGTGGTGGATGGCCACCGAGTCGTACGCGGGCAGGCCCTGGGCGATCGAGGACAGGGTGGTGACCGATCCGGCGAGCCCGACCAGGGTGTGCGCCTCGCGCAGCGGCACGCTCCGCTCGGCGAGGTCGAGCGCGGCCTCGATGTCGGCGCGGATCGCCGCGATCTGCTCCGGCGCGGGCGGGTCGACGACCACGCCGTCCCGGACGAGGTGCCGCTCGGTCAGCCGGACGCAGCCGATGTCCACGGAACGGGCGGCGCGCACGTGGTCGTCGCCGACGACGAACTCGGTGGAGCCGCCGCCGATGTCCACGACCAGATACGGCCGGGTCAGGTCGGTGCGCCCGGTCAGCTCCTTGGTGGCGCCGGTGAAGGAGAACTCGGCCTCCTGGTCACCGGAGATCACCTCGGGCTCGACGCCGAGGATGTCGAACACCCCACGCACGAACTCGTCCCGGTTCTCGGCGTCGCGGGAGGCGGAGGTGGCGACGAAGCGGACCCGCTCGGCGCCCAGTTCCTTGATGACGGCCGCGTACTCCCGGCAGGCCGCGAAGGTCCGCTGCAGCGCCTCGGGGGCCAGTCTGCCCGTACGGTCGACGCCCTGGCCGAGCCGGACGATGGTCATCCGCCGGTCCAGCTCGACGAGTTCACCGGTGGCCGGGTCCGCGTCGGCGACGAGGAGCCGGATGGAGTTCGTACCGCAGTCGACGGCGGCGACCCGGGTCACCGGGCGTCCTCCTGCCCGGTCTTCTCGGGCGCCGACGCCGGCACCACGCACGGGCCCTTGGCCCACCACTCCGGCAGCATCGCGATCGCCTCGTCGCCCAGCGGGTTGACGCCGGGGCCGGCGGCCAGCGAGTGGCCGACGAGGACGTGCAGGCACTTCACCCGGTCCGGCATGCCGCCCGCGCTGGGAAAGCCCTCCAGGACCTCGATCTCGTCGCGGCGGGCGATGTAGTCCTCGTGCGCGGCCCGGTAGGCGGCGGCCAGTTCGGGGTCCGTCGCCAGGCGTTCCGTCATCTCCTTCATCACGCCGTTCGCCTCCAGCGTGCCGATCGCGGAGGCGGCGCGCGGGCACGTCAGGTAGTACGTCGTGGGGAAGGGCGTCCCGTCCGGCAGGCGCGGCGCCGTCTCGACGACGTCCGGCTGTCCGCAGGGGCAGCGGTGCGCGATCGCGCGCAGCCCGCGCGGCGGGCGGCCCAACTGCTGCTGGAAGGCCTCGACATCGGCGTCGGTCGGCTCGGTGCGCTCGGTGGGCGGCGGAGGGGTCTGCATAACCTGCTACTCAAGTCCTCGGTGTGGCTGATCGGTTCACGGTCACGGGGTGACGGTCACGGCCTGACGGTCACGGGGTGACCGTTCGGCTGTCGGCGGCGTCGGCCTTGTCGACCCCGTCCCAGACATTGGTGTACCAGGGACGGTCGGCCGCCCCCTGCGTCGTACGGGACTGCTTCGCCGCGTCCGGGTCGATCATGGTGTAGCCGGTCTCGCCCGGCATCACATAGTGCAGCCGCTCCCGGATGCGCTGCTCGGCGTACGCGTCGTCCTGCCAGCGCGCCTTGAGGTCGCGCAACTCCTCGACGCGCTCGCGCGCCTCCTGGCGCTCCCGCCGTACGTCGGCGATCTCGGCGCGCTGGGAGACGTACTGCCTTATGGGATAGGCGAGCGCCACGATCATCGAGCAGAGGACGAGGGCGAGCAGCGCGGCCCGGCCGGTCAGCCGGGAGCGGCGGACCTGGCGCTTGGCCTGGGAGCGGTAGACCCGGGCGGCCGTCTGCTCACCGAGCACCTTCAGCCGGGTCGCGGTGGAGAAACGGTCCCGGTCCCGGTCCTTCACGGCCATGTCCCGCTTCCCCTTCCGCCTCTGCCTGTCTCCTGCGCGCATGTGCGTACGTCCCCGCACACGGTACGGGACCGAGTACGGGGACGTACGTACGACGCTTCCTACTTGCCGACCGCCGGGAGTCAGCCCTTGAAGCGGGGGAAGGCGCTGCGGCCGGCGTAGACCGCGGCGTCGTCGAGGATCTCCTCGATGCGCAGCAGTTGGTTGTACTTGGCGACGCGGTCCGAGCGGGCCGGGGCGCCGGTCTTGATCTGACCGCAGTTCACGGCGACGGCGAGGTCGGCGATGGTGACGTCCTCGGTCTCGCCGGAGCGGTGGGACATCATGCACTTGAAGCCGTTGCGCTGGGCCATCTCGACGGCGTCCAGGGTCTCGGTCAGCGAGCCGATCTGGTTGACCTTGACGAGCAGGGCGTTGGCCGAGCCCTCCTCGATGCCGCGGGCGAGACGCTCGGGGTTGGTGACGAAGAGGTCGTCGCCGACGATCTGGACCTTGTCGCCGAGCTTCTCGGTGATGGTGTTCCAGCCGGCCCAGTCGTCCTCGAACAGCGGGTCCTCGATGGAGACGAGCGGGTAGGCCGCGACGAGGTCGGCGTAGTACTCCGTCATCTCGGCGGCGGAGCGCTCCTTGCCCTCGAAGGTGTAGACGCCGTCCTTGTAGAACTCGGAGGCGGCGACGTCGAGGGCGAGGGCGATCTGCTCGCCGGGGGTGTAACCGGCCTCCTTGATGGCCTCGATGATGAGGTCGAGGGCGGCGCGGTTGGACTCCAGGTTCGGGGCGAAGCCGCCCTCGTCGCCGAGGCCCGTGGACAGGCCCTTGGTCTTCAGCACCTTCTTGAGGGTGTGGTAGACCTCGGCGCCCCAGCGCAGGGCCTCGGAGAAGGACTCCGCGCCGATCGGGGCGATCATGAACTCCTGGATGTCCACGTTGGAGTCGGCGTGCGAGCCGCCGTTCAGGATGTTCATCATCGGAACGGGCAGCAGGTGCGCGTTCGGGCCGCCCAGGTAGCGGAAGAGCGGGAGGTCGCTGGCCTCGGAGGCGGCGTGGGCGACGGCGAGGGAGACGCCGAGGATGGCGTTGGCGCCGAGGGAGCCCTTGTTGTCGGTGGCGTCCAGGTCGAACATCGCCTGGTCGATCAGGCGCTGCTCGGTGGCGTCGTAGCCGACGAGCTCCGGGCCGATCTGCTCGATGACCGCGAGGACGGCCTTCTCGACGCCCTTGCCGAGGTAGCGGTTCGGGTCACCGTCACGCAGCTCGATGGCCTCGAAGGCACCGGTGGAGGCGCCGGACGGAACGGCGGCACGACCCGTGCTGCCGTCGTCGAGGCCGACCTCGACCTCGACGGTGGGGTTGCCTCGCGAGTCGAGGATTTCCCGGGCTACGACGACGTCGATGGACGGCACGAGCATCTCCTTCATGGAATGTGACGCTGAAAGTGCGGGGCCCGCGGGCCTTGCGACTAGAGCCTAACCGCCCCCGGGCCGTCGGCAGCCGACCGACCGTCCCGTGGACAGACAGACGGTACCCATTGTTTCAGTCCGGAACAAAGGGGGGGTGGGCGAGAAAGTGAACAGAACAAAGAAAAGCCCCGCCCCGGTGCGTACGGGGGAATGCGCACCGAGGCGGGGAGCCCGTGGGGACGGGGGGACGGCCCTCACGAGGTCTTCACTATGGAGGACACGGATGTGAGCGGGCTGTGGTTCAGCTGGGGAGCGGCCGGATTTTTCGGCCCAGCCTGACCCGTCCCACCGGGCTGCGACGGGTCAGCTCAGGTGGAGCTGCTGGCCCGGGAAGATGAAGTCGGCGTCGTCGATGATGTCCTTGTTCAGCTCGAAGAGCTTCTCCCAGCCACCCTTGACGTTCTCCTTCTCGGCGATGGCGCTGAGGGTGTCGCCCTTGACGACCTTGTACTCGCCGTCGCCCTTCTTGACCTTCTTGCCGGTCGGGGTCTCGACGGTGGCGCGCTCGGAGGAGCGGGAGGCGCGGGTGTCCTCGGTGCTCTTCTGAGTGCTCTCCTGGGTGCTCTTCTGCGTGTTCTGCTGCGTGGAGGAGCCGGAGTTCGAGTTGCCGCTGGAGGCGGCGGCGCCGTCGTACGAGGCGCTGGACAGGCCGGTGCCGCAGACCGGCCAGGCACCCTTGCCCTGGCCCGCGAGGACCTTCTCGGCGACCGCGATCTGCTGGGCCTTGCTCGCCTGGTCGGCGGTGGAGGCGTACTGCGTACCGCCGTAGGCGGCCCAGGTGGAGGCGGAGAACTGCAGGCCGCCGTAGTAGCCGTTGCCGGTGTTGATGGACCAGTTGCCGCCGGACTCGCACTGGGCGACGGTGTCCCACTCGGAGGCGGTGGCGGCGGAGGCGCTGCCGGCGGCCATCAGCGGGGCGGCGATGGCGGCGGCGCCGGTGACACCGGCGACGGCGATGGCGCGAGCGGCCTTGGACGGGCGACGGTGCTTGCCCTTGCTGGAGAACAGCATGGAGAGATCCCCTCACCGACGCCTGCGAGGTGAGCTGTCGGGTTCGGGCCGGTTGAGTTGCCCGGCCGCGGGACGCTCGCCTTTCGGCTCGCATCACGCGGCTTCACCCCGAGCCGGTCCAGCGTGAACCGCTGGGCCCGGCACTTACCTTGGGTCCCCCGCTCCTGCCTACGGCGCTTGACGCGACGACTGTTCCCTCACGGCCGTTGGCAGGATTCGGCGTACGACCGCAGGGGCCCGCTGTGGCGAGCGGTCACGACCGTAAACAGGTGATTGCCCGAATTTCAAAGACGATCACGGGGTCTGTGATTCATCTCCCACATAGATCAAAACGGGCATTCAGGTGCGAACCATGACCTGAACTGTCGCTACTTTTCGCCCGTTTCGGCACCGACTTCGAGGGTCTGACCGGGAAGGATAAGGTCCGGGTCAGTTCCGACCGTGTCCTCGTTCTCCGCGTACAGCCCGCGCCACCCGCCGTCCAGGCCGAGCGAGTTCACGATGCCCGTCAGACTGTCGCCCGCCTGGACGGTGTACGCGCCGTCGACGGCCTCGCGCGCCGCGTCGGCGCCGCGGGAGGCGTGGCGGCCGGAGGACTTGGAGTCGGCGGAGCGGGAGTCGTCGCCGGCCGCGTCCGTGCCGGTGCCGGTGCCGGTCTCTGTGCCGGCTTCGGAGCTCTCGTCGGCGCTGGCGCCACGGTGGCGGCCGGTGCCGCCGTCACTGTCGTCGGCGGTCGAAGAGCTGTCGTTCTGTGACGACTTGCCCGAGTTCGTTCCGGTTTCGACCTTGATGGAACCGTCAGAGCCCTCGGCGCCCTCGGCGTTCGCGCTGGAGTCGGTCGAATCGGCCGAATCGGCCGACGCGTCCGCATCGGTGGACTTGGCCGAGTCGGTTCCGTCGGCCTTGCCGGTCTTGTCGGTCTCGCCGGTCTTGCCGCTTTCGTCGGCCGAGGGGGACGAATCGGAAGTACCGGAGGTACCTGCGGTGTCGGACCCGTCGGACGAACCGTCCGCCTTCGTCGAGCCGTCGGTCACGCCCGTGTCCACGTCGGCGGAACCGGAGTCGCCGCCGAGATTGTGGAGCAGTCCGCAGGTGGCCCAGACGCCGACGCCCTGGTCGGCGAGCGCCTTCTCGGCGACCGCGATCTGCTGGGAGCGGCTGGCCTGGTCGGCGGTCGTCGCGTAGTCGAGACCGCCGTACTTCTCCCAGTTGGCCTGGGTCAACTGGAGGCCGCCGTAGCGTCCGTTCCCGGTGTCCGCGCTCCATGAGCCGCCGCTCTCGCACTCCGCGACCTGGTCCCAGGTGGTTCCGCTGGCCGCGCTCGCGCCGGTGGCGCCGAGGAGGGGGATGGCGATGGCCGATCCGGTCACTCCGGCCGCGACGAGCAGGGCCGGAGCCTGACGGGGGCGACGGTGACGACCGTTCCCGGAGAGCATGCGGTTGCCTTTCACACGACAGCAGTGACCCGTGCGAAGGGTGTGGTGCCCCCTTCGCACTGACGTGTGAACGTAGCCGCAGTCGATCAGTTGTCACAAGTTAATGCAGCGCAGATCACGTGAAGATCACAGACTTGAGGGAGCGTCATCTTCTGCCGCGGAATGGGGTAGTGCTACGGGTCGCTCACGGGCTCCCAGGGGCCGCTGCCGCGGGGTGAATTCGACCGGAAGCGTGCGCAATCCCCGCATGATGAGCCCTCCTCGCCATCGCAGATCGGCCGAATCCACCGCGAGTCGCAGGTCGGGGAGACGGGTGAGGAGTGTCGCCAGCGCGGTCTGACCTTCGAGGCGGGCGAGGGGGGCGCCGAGGCAGTAGTGGATGCCGTGGCCGTAACCGAGGTGCTGGTTGTCACGGCGGGAGAGGTCGAGGGTGTCGGGGTCGTCGAAGCGGGCCGGGTCGCGGTCGGCCGCGGCGAGGACGACGAGGACGGGGTCGCCGGGGGCGATGTCCTGGCCGCCGATGGTGAGGGGCTGGGTCGCGAAGCGCCAGGTGGCGAGTTCGACGGGGCCGTCGTAGCGGAGGAGTTCCTCTACGCCGGTTTCGAGCAGCTCGGTCTCCTGGGCGGCCAGCGAGGCCTGGAGGCGGGCGCGCTGCTCGGGGTGGGTGAGGAGGGCGTAGGTGCCGTTGCCGATGAGGTTGACGGTGGTCTCGAACCCGGCGAACAGCAGGATGAACGCCATCGCCGCGGCCTCGTTCTCGGTGAGGTGTTCGCCGTGGTCGGAGGCGCGGATGAGTGCGGAGATGAGGTCCTCGCCGGGGGCGGGGTGCTCGGTGAGACTCTCGCGCTTGCGGTGGATCAGGTCGGCGAGATAGCCGCGCATCTTCTTGACCGACCGGGCGACGCCGCCCCGGGGCCCACCGCCGTGCCGGATCATCATCCCCGCCCAGTCCCGGAAGTCGTCCTGGTCCTCCCGGGGGACGCCGAGCATGTCGCAGATCGCGTAGATGGGCAGGGGGAAGGCGAACTCGTGGATGAGATCGGCCTCGCCCTTCTCCTCGAACCGGTCGATGAGCTGATCGGTCAACTCCTGGACCCGGGAGGCGAACTCGGCGACCCGGCGGGGGGTGAACGCCTTGGAGACGAGACGGCGCAGCCGGGTGTGGTCCGGCGGATCGATGTTCAGCAGATGCGTCATCAACTCGGCCTTGCGCTCACCGGGGATACCGGTCTTGCCCTTGGCGTGCGCGGGCTCGTCGTGATGCGCCGGGTTCTTGGACAACCGCCCGTCGGCCAGCGCCTGCTTGGCATCGCCGTACCGCGTCACCAGCCAGGCCTCCACGCCACTGGGCAGCCGCGTCCGATGCACGGGCGCGTGCTCCCGGAGCCAGGCGTACGCCGGATACGGATCGGTGGCGAACTCCCAGGTGAAGAGCGCGGGGGCGGCGGCTCCCGTGGGGGTGCCGCCGGGATCGCCGGTGGGGGTGCCTTCGGGGGTGCCGGTGGGAGGAGGTGCGGGCAGGTTGGTCACTAGTCGACGGTATCCGGCCTTTCGGTGCCCCTCCCTCCGTCTGCTGCTCCTCCCTCTGCTGCTTCCCCCTCGACCTCGTCGTGCAGGTGTTACTCGGTGGTGCCGAGCCCTTCCGCGGTCCGGATCGCGTCGCGGTAGGTGCGGGCCGCCGCGCGTAGGGCGGCTTCCGGGTCGGTGCCTTCGGATTCGGCCTGGGCGGCGAGGGCGAGGAGTCTGTGGCCGATGTCGTCGGCGGGGGGCAGCGGGACGGTGAGGCCGGCGGTGCGGACGCGGGAGGAGAGTTTGGCGGCGAGGGCGAGGCCGGGCTGGCCGAGGGGGATGCCGTCGGTCACGGACTCGCGGCGTTTCTCTATGGCCTTCGTGCGGAGCCAGTGGGCCTTGACCTCCTCCGGGGTCGTGGCCGTGGCGTCGCCGAAGACGTGGGGGTGGCGGTGGATGAGCTTGGTGACGATGCCGGCGGCGACGTCGTCGACGGAGAAGGGGGCGTCGGGGTCGTCCTCGGCGATGCGGGCGTGGAAGACGACCTGGAGGAGGACGTCGCCCAGTTCCTCGCGGAGCTCGTCGCGGTCGCCCTCCTCGATGGCCTCGACGAGTTCGTACGCCTCCTCGATGCCGTACTTGGTGAGGCCCTTGTGTGTCTGCTGGGAGGACCAGGGGCATTCGGCGCGGATGCGGTCCATGACCTGGACGAGGTCGAGGAGGCGGGCGCCGGGGAGGTCGTAGGAGGCGGGGAGCAGCTCCAGGGACGGCATCCGGACGCGGCCGGAGCCGGCGAGGCGGGCGAGGCCGTCGGTGAGGCGGGGTTCACCCTCGGCGGTGGCCACGACGACCACGGTGCGGTCGCCGGCGCAGGCGTCGACCAGTTCCTCGGCCGTCGGGGTCGCCTGCTCCACCGCTATGCCCGCCTCGCGGAGATAGGGCAGCTGGGGATGTGCCTCGTCCGCGCAGAGGACGCGATCCGCACCGTGCAGCGCCTGCCAGGCCGGCCACGAGAGCAGGCCGGGCGCGACCCGGTGGCTGGTGGTGAGCAGGACGACTCGGCCCGGAGAGGGGGGTGAGGTCTCGGGGGCCGTGGGGGCGGGGGCGCCGTCGGGGCGATGTGCGTTCACACGACGAACGTAACCCACGCCACGGACGACCCCCGAAGTTATCCACAGGCCGGGGATGCGACCGTCCGCGTGCCCACGGACCGGGGAGGGCTGAATCCCCCGGCTCCGCAAACCGCGACGCGCGCGCCCCCTTCCACAGGCCGGGCGGGCTTGCCCGCTACGCCGGCTTTTGCTGGGTCGTCGTGAC
>NZ_JBVKAY010000005.1:100082-264265 GCF_055657445.1 Streptomyces sp. NPDC107538
GCTGAATCCCCCGGCTCCGCAAACCGCGACGCGCGCGCCCCCTTCCACAGGCCGGGCGGGCTTGCCCGCTACGCCGGCTTTTGCTGGGTCGTCGTGACTTCCTTCAGCCATGGTGTTTTCGCGTCGAGGAGGCCGACTCTGCCGGAGGTGGGGTCGATGCCCCAGCTGCCGTAGCGGGGGTTGAGGTCGACGTCGAGTTTCTTCGAGGCCTCGGAGAGGGCCTTCCAGAAGACGGTGCCGCCCTCCTGTGTGTTCAGGTCGGCGCCCAGGGCGGTGGAGAGTTTCTGGACCTCGACGTCGCTGCGGAGGCTCTCGTCCAGCTGGTCGGGGGCGACGCTGTAACGCTGCAGATACGCCGTCTCCAGGGCCTCGGCCCCGCCGGCCTGCGCCTGCAGATCGGAGCGGTACTGCTGGACTTCCTTGCGGCTGACGGTCACGTCGGCGTCCGCGAGCGCCTGGTCGAGGACCTTCTCCAGGACCATGCTGTTCAGGGTGTTGCGGGTGAGGGCGCTGCTCTGGGAGACAGCCTGCTGGTACTGGCTCTCGTCCGTGCTGGCGGCGCGCTGGGCGGTGCGCACCTCGTTCACCCGGTTCTCCAGCTGCGCGACCGTGATCCGGTCGTCGCCGACGACGGCCGCCGCGCCGGGATGCGCGTCGCTTCCGCAGGCGGTGAGGAGCGGCGCCGCGGCGGTGATCGCGGCGGAGAGGACGAGCGCGGTGCGACGGCGGCGGTGCAAGTGAGCCTCCCGAGGAGATTGTGCGGCGGTGCACAAAGTCTTGCGGTGATCGATGGTAGGCAGTGGCCCTGCTCTCGGCCAGCCATTCGACCAACGATTCACGCCGACTTCGGGCACCGCCCCCGCCACGTCCGGCTCAGCCCCCGCACACCACGAGCCGCCGCCCCCGCACACCACCCGGCTCGGCCCACGATCGCCACCGGCCCCGGACTTCGGCCGAGGCGGCGTACAACGTACGGTCCGGCGGGAGTGTCAGCCGCGTACCTGGCCCAGCCACTGCAGGGTCCGGCGGACCTCGCCGACCAGGGGGTGGGACGGTCCGCGCAGCCGCTCCACGTCGAGCAGCAGCCGGCCCAGGGTCTCGTGGGCGGCGCCGCGGTCGCCGAGGGCGAGGAGCAGGTGGCCTATGCGGCGGCGGACGTCGAGGGAGAGCTCGGGGTCGCCGCCGACGTACTGGTTCTCGTAGTACGGCAGCAGGGAGCGGTACTCGGCGAGGGCCGCGGCCGGTTCGCCGAGCTGTTCGAGGCACTGGGCGGAGTCGTAGCGGAAACGCAGCGCCTGGGGGTCGGCCTGGCCCGCCTCGGCGGCCCGCTCGTCGCCGAGGCGTCGCAGCTCGGGCAGGGCGCGGCGGTACTGGCCGTCGTCCATCAGCGTGGCCGCGTACTGCTTGCGCAGGGTACGGACCACGGGTGAGTGCTCGCCGTGCTGGGCGGCGGCGGCCGGGAGGATCGCGCCGAGGATGTCGACGGCCTGGGTGATGCGGCCCTCGCCGAGGAGCCGCTTGACCTCGTCGACGGCGCCCGCCACATCGGGCTTGTCGACGGCGGGCGCGGGGTCGGGCGCGGCCGACGGCTGCGGCGCGGGTATCCGGGCCCGGTCCGGCCAGGGGGCGTGGGGGCGCAGGAAGGGGCGCGTGGGGTCGAGCGGGGAGCCGGTGGGCATCCCGCGCGCGGGGAGCAGCGGCAGGAGCTGTTCGTACGTCTCCTGCGCGGAGGACGGGCGGTGCTGCGGGTCCTTGGAGAGCAGGCGGAGGACCAGGGCCTCCAGGTTCTCGGGGACCTCGGGGCGCAGGCGGCGGACGGGGACCGGCGGCTCGTAGAGGTGGCGGTGGAGGACGCCGAGGGCCGTGGAGCCGGTGAACGGGACGTTCCCGCTGAGCAGTTCGTGCATCAGCACACCCAGCGCGTACAGGTCGGTGTACGGGCCGACCGCGCCGCCCATGGCCTGCTCGGGGGCCATGTAGGCGGGGCTGCCGATGGGCGAACCGGTGTGCGTGAGGCGGGTGGTGTCGGTGTCCATCACGGAGGCGACACCGAGGTCGAGGACGGTGACCGTGCCGTCCTGCTTGACCATGACGTTCCGCGGCTTGAGGTCGCGGTGGACGATCGGCACCGCGTGCACGGCGGACAGCACGGCGCACAGCTGGGCGGCGACCGACACGGTCCACTGCCACGGGTACGGGTCGTGCTCGGCGAGATGGTCGGCGAGGTCGGCGCCGTCGACGTACTGCATGACGAGGAACAGCTCCTCGCCCTCGCTGCCCGCGTCGTGCACGGTCACCAGGCCGGGGTGGTCGACCTGGGCCGTGACCCGGCACTCGCGCACGAAGCGGCGGCGCAGCTCGTCGGCCTCCTGGCCCGCGACCTTGTCCGGGCGCAGCAGCTTGACCGCCACGCGCCGGTCGAGACGCTGGTCGTACGCCGTCCACACCTGGCCCATGCCGCCCTGGCCGATGAGCGTGGACAGTTCGTAGCGGCCGGTGATCACACGTCCGGTCCCGTGCCCCTGGGTCACCGGTCTCCCTCGTGGTTGCGGAGATAGTCGCTCAGCTCGTCCAACTCGGCGCGCACCTGGTCGATACGGGCCGGCCCGGGGCGCTGCGGCTCGGGCGCCTGCTGCGGCGGGGGCTGGTGCGGCACGGGAGGCTGCGGGACCGGCGGGGCCGGTGTGTAGGGCTGCGGGACCTGGACCGGCGGGTAGCTGTACCCGGTCTGCTGGGGGCTGTACCCGGTCTGCTGCGAGTACGCCGTGGTCTGGGCGTACGGCGACGGCGGGGCGGTCCGGAGCCGGCTGAAGTGGCGTATGTCCGCGGCCAGGTAGTAGGCGACGATCGCCATCAGGCCGCCGAAGAGGAGCGACATGCCGACGTCGCCCCTCCAGGTGGTGAACTCGTCCTTGCCCGGGTCGGTGCCGATCAGATAGAGCGTCACGACGATCTGGACGACCGCGAGGGCGAACAGCCACCAGTCGAGGGTCTTGCGGGTCACCGAGGCGAGCCGCAGCAGGCAGGCCCAGGCGAGCAGGCCACAGCTCATGACCGCGACCACCACGAAGATCACACGGAGTGTGATCTGGCCCCCCTGGTCGGGGCCGGGGGGCGGTGTCGGCGCATAGCCGTGGCCTTGCATGGCTGCTCCTGAGGGCCTGGTGAGAGCGGATGTGCGATGTCGTCCCGAGGGTATCGGTCGACCACGACATGAGGTCCAGGGTTGTGGACAACCGTTGTAGTACCGCAGTGCTGGTCACGCCGCCTCAGGCGGAGCGGTTCCGTCCGGTAGGGGTGATCGTAGGGTTCAGTCCGGCGCGACCGAACCGTCCGTCAGCCCGTCGTACATGCCCCGCACCAGGCGTTCGCCGAGACGGCCCGCCTGACGCAGGGCGTCCTCGAAGGCGGCGAGGGCGCGGAACCGTTCGCCGTAGCGGCGCTGCTGGTCCAGGGGGAGCCTGGGCAGTTGGAGGCGGCGTACGTCGAGGCGGGTCGCGGTGGAGGCATAGCTGCTGGCCTGGCGGCTGTTGGCGGTGGAGCGCAGGAAACCGGCGACGAACCACGCGTCCAGCGCGGCTCCGTCGGGGCGCAGCAGGGTGAGGTTGCGGCCGAGGGCGGCGCCTGCGGTCTCCTCGTCGATCACGCGTGCGACCCCGCCGCCGCCGAGCACCGGGACGACGACATCACCGAGTTCGACGAGCACCGGGGCCTCGCCGGTCTCGGGCAGTGTTCCCGAGGGTGCCGTGCCGGACAGGACGTCGTGGTCGGTGAGCACGCGCGCGTGGGGGCCGCTGCCGCCCGTGCGCAGCACCAGGGCTCCCCCGCGCGCGAGTTCGCCGACCGTGGTGAGCGGCCAGCGCGCGGACCGCTCCTCCTCGGTGAGCGGGGGCGTGAGGTCGGCGGTCAGCCGGAGGGTCTCGCCGAGGCGTTCGCGTACGGCGGCCAGTTCGCCGGCGCCGCCGCCCGCGGCCGGGGGCGGCAGATGCCGGGCGGGGGCCAGGTCCACATCGTCGTCCAGCAGTTCGATGACCGGCAGCGAACGGCTGAGCCCCGGCCGTTCCGCCACCTCGCCCGCCCGGTCGAAGGGCCGCCAGGCGTCCAGCACGGCGGCGCGCACCGCCGCCCAGTCGAACCCACCCCGCCCCTCGGGCACGAGCCGCCCGGTGTCGACGAGCAGCAACTCGGGGGTCGCGGGCGCCTTTCCGGGCCGGCGCAGCACCCACAGATGCAGCGGGATGTTGTACGGGGGTGCCGCGCCGACCGGTAGCGCGATCACGGCACGCAGGGCGCTCCGGCGCAGCAGGTCGGCGCGGATACGGCGTCCCGAGCGGCGGCTCGCGGCGGCCGGCGGCATCAGCAGGACGGCCGTGCCACCGTCCTCCAGACGGGCCAGCGCGTGCTGCACCCAGGCGAGTTCGGATTCCGTACGGGCCGGGAAGCCGTACTCCCAGCGGGGGTCGTAGGCGAGTTCGTCGTGGCCCCAGTTGCGCTCGTTGAACGGCGGGTGGCACAGGACCGCCTCGGCCCTGAGGTGCTCGTGGGCGTCCGCGCGGAGGCTGTCGCCCGGGGCCGTACGGACGGTGCTCGGGGTGCGCAGGGCGAGGCGGAGCGCGGTCAGGGCGGCCAGTTCGCGGGAGCTGTCCTGGCCGTACAGCTCCTGGCCGGGGCGGGCGGCGACGGCGCGCAGCAGGGCGCCGGTGCCGCAGGCCGGATCGAGCACCGTGCGGGCGGGACCGGCGAGTTCGGCCATCAGCTCGGCCAGCTCGCCCGGGGTCAGCGTGTACTGGCGCGGGTTGGCGTCGAGGTGCCGGGCGAGCAGGAACTCGAAGGTCTGCTTCGCCCCCAGGTCGGCCGCGAGTTCGGTGGCGCCGCGCAGCAACGGGATCGAGGGCAGGAGTTCGGCGGGCGTGGGCCGCGGTACGGCGGGGGCGTGAGCCGGGCCGAAGCGCGGGGTGAGGACGTCCCCGAGCGCGTCGGGCAGCATCCGGGACAGCTGCTCGTCGTCGGGGCAGGCGCTCAACTCCAGCCAGACCAGGGGCCGGTCATGGAGGTGGAGCAGGGCGCAGCCCGCGTGCACGAGGGCGGTGACGGGGCCCTCCGGGTGGCCGGTGGCCTGCTGCCACACCCGCTCCTTCAGGGGCACCTCGGCGAGCTTGCCCTGAGCGCGCAGCCACTTCTCCACCTCGCCGAGCGCGAAGGCCGGGCTGGTCTCGGTGCCGCCGACCGGTTTGGGGAAATCGGCGTGCCGTCGGCGCCAGTTGCTGACGGCGGCGCGGCCCACCCCGGCGAGCCGCGCGATGTCCGCGGCCGTGACCTCTGTCCCGTTCCCCTGCACGCGCCCGGCTCCCCTCGTACCTGGTGGTGTGACGTCGAGCATACCGACGCACGCAAGATCTACCCATACACATCGTGTACACACTCGATCCCGTGAACCGTGTTGACTCGGTTCACAAGCTCTGCTGTCATTGACCCATCGAACGGCGTGCCGCCCGAGCCGGGTGGTCACACGTCGGCCGCTTTGTCACATTCCCAGGGGGGAACTCCCATGCGTCGCACCCGTCGCACCGCAATCGCCGCTCTCTGTGTCGCCGCCGCGGCCACCGTCTCGCTCACCGGCTGCCTGCCGGGTGAGGACAAGGCCGAGGGGCCGTTCGCCGGGCTTTCCGGCGGCGAGATCGCCGACAAGGCCATGAAGGCCACCTCCGGCGCCGACTCGCTCCGGATGAAGGGCGAGATCCAGGACGAGTCCGCCGGCGGCACGGTCCAGCTGGACATGGCGATGAACAAGAAGGGCGACTGCGCCGGCACGATGAGCATGGGCGGCGAGGGCGAGGCCGAGCTGATCAAGGTCGGCGACACCCTCTACATGAAGTACGACGAGGCGTTCCTGCGCGCCCAGTCGAAGGGCTCCTCGAAGGAGGAGGCCGACATGGTGGTCGACATGCTCGCCGGCAAGTGGGCCAAGACGTCCGCGACCGCCGAGGACTCCAAGGACATCGCGAGCTTCTGCGACCTCGACACCGTCCTCGCCGACTTCGAGGACGTGAACTCCGACGCCACCCGCGGCAAGACCACCGAGACCGGTGGCACCCCCGCGATCGTCCTCGACGAGAAGGACGGCAAGGACCGCTACACGCTGTACGTCGCGACCGAGGGCAAGCCGTACCTGCTGCGGGTCGTCAGCAAGTCCGCGAAGGAGCCCGGCGACCTCGCCTTCACCGACTACGACAAGCCGGTCCCGGCCAAGGCCCCCGAGGGCAAGGTCATCGACCTGGACGAGGACTTCAGCTGACGCGCTCTCCCGCCGGGCGGCACCACGACCGGCGCCACGACCTTCTCAGTCCGCGTGGAAGCGGGCCGGGGCCTTGGTCGGGTTGCCGCCCGTCGGCAGTTTCTGCTCGGGGCAGGTGGTCAGGACCCGCTTCATGGCGTCCTGTTCGGCGGAGGTGACCCAGAGGCCGTACTTCGTCTTCACCGCGACCTGCGCGGCCACATACGTGCAGCGGTACGCCTTGTTGGGCGGGAGCCAGGTGGCCGTGTCACCGTCACCCTTGCCTCGGTTGGTGCCGGAGTCCACCGCGAGGAGGTTCAGCGGGTCGTTGGCCAGCGCTATGCGCTTGCTGTCGTCCCACTTCTGGGCGCCCTTCTGCCAGGCGTCGGAGAGGGCCACGATGTGGTCCACGTCGATCTTGCTGCGGCCCCGGACGTACGGCACGTCCCCGCCGGTGTACGGGTCCGGGTCGAGCACACCGGAGACCACCGTGCAGTCATCGTCCCGGAACTTCACGTCGTCCAGGTCGCGTTTGAGTATGTCGTCGCGGGTGTCGCAGCTGTTGGAGTCCGTGTCGGCCCAGGGGCTGCCGAACTCGTCGCGGTCGTAACCGGTCTTGGGCGCCCTCCCCTTCACGGTCAGCGCCTCCGCCGCGGCGAACGCGGCACCGCCGCCGCCCCCGCCGGGGTTCTCCTGCGGTCCGGCCGAGCCGCCCGTGCTGTCCAGTTCGCAGCCGGTCGCGGTGACCAGCACCAGAGCGACGACGGCGACCCCACCCCTCCAACGCACCACGCGACACCCCTTTCCTCTGTCCGTGCTCGCACGCGGTCTCGCGTGGGTTCCCCGTCACGCCTGCTCAACACCGTAGCGGCCACCCGGATCGGCCGTACCGGCACCCGGCGGCATCGACAGTCGGCGGGTGCACGCCGGGCGTATCTCCGGGGGTGAGGGGGTGGGGGGTGAGCGGCCGGGGAGGTCCGTCGGCGGGACCGTCCCTCCGGCCCGTCCCCGCCGACCGGGATGGCCCCTCCGACCCGTCAGGAGCCGTTCACACCTTGCCTATCCCCAGGGTCGTCTCCGTGGGCAGCAGGCCCGAGCCGATGACGGCCACCCAGAACTCGCCCAGCAGATCGGCGAGTCGGGCGGTGTCGTCGGCGCCGAGGAGCCGCCAGGGCGCGGCGGCCAGCCGGTCGGTGTGCTGCTCGACCTGCCGGCGCAGGCTCCGGCCGGCCTCCGTGGCCGTACCGTCCGATTCCACCAGGCCGCGTACGACGAGGCGGGCGCGGGCGGCCCTCCACTCCTCCGGGCTCCACCCCCGGCTCTCGAAACGCTCCACCGGGGCAGCGCCTATCGCGGCGAAGGAGACGAGGGACTCGGTGGGGTCGAGGTCCGCGGTCAGCAGCGCCGCGAGGTGGCCGTCTCCCCGGTGCTCCCGCAGGATCGTGGCCGCCCGCCAGAGCTGGAGATGCGCGGGCTCGGGCCAGGGCAGCTCGGCGTTGGCCGCGGCGAGGGGGCGGCCCTCGGTGGTCGCGGACTCCGCGGCACGGCGGGCCAGGGTCGCGGCCTCCGTCAGTTCGGCGCTGTGGACGCGGTCACCGAATATCTCCCGGTAGGCCCGGTCGACCGCCCGGTCCCGGGCCGCCAGCACGGCGTCCGGTGGCGCTGTCTTCCAGGCCCGTTCGATGTGCTCCGCGACCATGCGGGGGCTGAAGCTGTAGAAGGCGGAGGCCGTCCGCCCGGCCCCGACGGCGCCCAGGGGTGCCGCGCGGAACGGGAAGTAGCTCGGCCATCGCTCCGCCACGTCGTACCCCAGCGCGGCCGCCTCCTCGAAGGCCTCAGGCGCGCAATAGAGGACGGCGTGCAGGGGCTCCAGCAGGTGCCACATGCGGCGCACCTCGCCCAGGTCCACGGTGGCGCGTCCGGCTTCGCTTCCCGTGTCGTTGCCGTACTCGGACATGGCGCATCCTCCTTGCCGCTCATCCCGGCCGCGACGGCGACCGGAGCCATAACTTGTCACTGGCTAGATTGCCCGACCGCAGCAAACTTGTCAACGACTAGATTGAAGCCCCCGGGGGATCTACGCTGTGTCCATGCCTCGCGACACCACGGCCGATCACCAGCCGGAACAAGCCGCACGACCCGTACAGCCCGCACAGCCCTCACCGGCCCCGCGGCCTGACCGCCCGTACCACCACGGCGACCTGCGCCGCGCGATCCTCCACGCCGCGCTCGACGTCATCGCCGCCGAGGGCCCGTCCGCGCTGAGCCTGCGGGATCTGGCGCGGCGCGCTGGGGTCTCCCATGCCGCGCCGGCCCATCACTTCAAGGACCGCACGGGTCTGCTCACGGCCATCGCGGCGGAAGGGCACGCCCTGCTGGCGGCGGCGCTCGCGGAGGCCAGGGACCTGCGGGACGCGGGCGTGCGCTACGTCCGCTTCGCGCGCGAGCACCCCGCGCACTTCCAGGTGATGTTCCGGCCCGAGCTGCTGCGCGAGGACGACCTCGAACTGACCACCGCCCGCGCCCTGTCCCGCGAGCGGCTGCGCACCGCCGTCACCCAGGCCCGCCCCGGCACCCTGGACGCCCTCGACGCCGACCCCCGGCTGGCCGGGATCGCCGCCTGGTCCCTCTCCCACGGCTTCGCCACGCTGCTGCTCAGCGGCAACCTCGCCGGGGTCGTGGGCGACCAGGACCCCGAGGAGGTGTTCCGCACGGCCACGGAACTGCTGTTCCGGGCCGCGCCACCCACCCCCGCGCCCAGCCCGGCCCCGACGCCCAGTCCCAGCCCGAGCCCGGGCCCGGGCCCGACGGCCAGTCCCAGCCCGAGCCCCAGACCGGCCAACTGACCGACTGACTGACCGACTACGACCCCAGAATCGAAGCCAGGAACTCCCCGGTCCACCCCAGCAGATCCCGCCCGACCAGCGGCTTCCCGCCCACCTTCGCCGTCTTCGGGCGGGGCACCAGCACCTGGTGGGCGGCCGGCTTGATGACCGTCCCCGGGTACAGCCGCTTGAGCCGCAGCTCCTGCGACTCCCGCAACTCCACCGGGGCGAAGCGGATGTTGGTGCCCTGGAGGACGATCTCGCCGACCCCGCAGGCACGGGCGAGCATCCGCAGCCCGGCGACCAGCAGCAGGTTCTCCACCGGCTCGGGCAACTTGCCGTAGCGGTCGACGAGTTCCTCGCGTACGGCGGCGATGTCGGCCTCGGTGTTGACGGAGGCGATGGCCCGGTAGGCCTGCAGTCGCAGCCGCTCGCCCGGCGCGTAGTCGTGCGGGACGTGCGCGTCGACCGGCAGCTCGATCTTCACTTCGAGCGGCGGCTCCTCCTCGATCTCCCCGGTCTCCAGCTGGCGGCGGTAGTCCGCGACCGCCTCGCCGACCATCCGCACGTACAGGTCGAAGCCGACGCCCGCGATATGGCCGGACTGTTCGCCGCCGAGCAGGTTGCCCGCGCCCCGGATCTCCAGGTCCTTCATCGCCACGTACATGCCCGCGCCCATCTCCGTGTGCTGGGCGATGGTCGCGAGGCGCTCGTGGGCCGTCTCGGTCAGGGGCTTCTCGGGCGGGTAGAGGAAGTACGCGTAGCCGCGTTCCCTCCCTCGGCCCACCCGCCCCCGCAGCTGGTGCAGCTGCGACAGACCGAAGGTGTCGCCGCGCTCCACGATCAGCGTGTTCGCGTTGGAGATGTCGATGCCCGACTCGACGATCGTCGTGGAGACGAGGACGTCGAACTTCTTCTCCCAGAAGTCGACGACGACCTGTTCCAGGGCCTGTTCGGACATCTGGCCGTGGGCGGTCGCGATGCGCGCCTCGGGGACGATCTCGCGCAGCCGGGCCGCCGCGCGGTCGATGGACTCGACCCGGTTGTGGATGTAGAAGACCTGGCCCTCGCGCAGGAGTTCACGGCGGATCGCCGCGCCGATCTGCTTCTCCTCGTACGGGCCGACGAAGGTCAGGACCGGGTGGCGCTCCTCCGGCGGCGTCGTGATCGTGGACATCTCGCGGATGCCCGTGACCGCCATCTCCAGGGTGCGCGGGATCGGGGTCGCGGACATCGTCAGCACGTCCACGTTCGCGCGGAGCTTCTTCAGCTGCTCCTTGTGCTCGACGCCGAACCGCTGCTCCTCGTCGACGATGACCAGGCCCAGGTCCTTGAACTTGGTCTCGGAGGAGAAGAGGCGGTGGGTGCCGATGACGATGTCGACCGCGCCCTCGCGCAGCCCCTCCAGGGTGCCCTTGGCCTCGGTGTCCGTCTGGAAGCGGGACAGGGCCCGGACGTTCACCGGGAACTGCGAGTACCGCTCGCTGAACGTGCCGAAGTGCTGCTGCACCAGCAGGGTCGTGGGCACCAGCACGGCCACCTGCTTGCCGTCCTGGACGGCCTTGAAGGCGGCCCGGACGGCGATCTCCGTCTTGCCGTAGCCGACGTCGCCGCAGATCAGGCGGTCCATCGGGACCGTCTTCTCCATGTCCTCCTTGACCTCGGCGATCGTCGTCAGCTGGTCGGGCGTCTCCGCGTACGGGAAGGCGTCCTCCAGCTCCCGCTGCCAGGGCGTGTCCGCGCCGAACGCGTGTCCGGGCGCCGCCATCCGGGCGGAGTACAGCCTGATGAGGTCGGCGGCGATCTCCTTGACCGCCTTCTTCGCGCGCGCCTTGGTCTTCGTCCAGTCGGCGCCGCCGAGGCGATGCAGGGTGGGCGCCTCACCGCCGACGTACTTGGTGATCTGCTCCAGCTGGTCGGTCGGGATGTAGAGCCGGTCGCCGGGCTGGCCGCGCTTGGCGGGGGCGTACTCGACGACCAGGTACTCGCGGGTCGCGCCCTGCACGGTCCGCTGGACCATCTCGATGTAGCGGCCGACGCCGTGCTGCTCGTGGACGATGTAGTCGCCCGGCTCCAGGGTGAGCGGGTCGATGGTCTTGCGGCGGCGGGCCGGCATCCGGGCGCCGTCCTTGCCGGCCGCCTTCTGGCCGGAGAGGTCGGTCTCGGTGAGCACCGCGAGCTTGAGGGCGGGGTCGATGAAGCCGTAGTCGATCGAGCCGCAGGCCACATGCACGACCGACGGGGCGATCTCGCCCAGCTCGGCCTCCAGGCGGGCCGCGATGCCCTCGCCGCCGAGGACCTCGACCGTGCGGGCGGCCGGGCCGTGGGCCTCGGTCACGAACACCGTGCGCCAGCCGTCGGCGAGCCAGCCCTTGGTGTCGGCGAGCGCCTTCGCGGTGTCGCCGCGGTAGGTCTCGGGGGCGTGCATACCGAGCTTGAGGGTGTCCGCGTCGAGCTCCTCGTCGGCCGCGAACGGCGACACCGACCACCACATCATGTCCAGCTCACGGGCCCGGTCGCGGACGTCCGCGATGGACCACAGGGAGGCCGCGCCGACGTCGATGGGCGCCTCGCCGCCGCCGGCGGTCGCCGCCCAGGACGCCTGGAGGAACTCCTGCGAGGTGGCGACGAGGTCCGCCGCGCGCGTGCGCACCCGCTCCGGGTCGCACACGATCGCCATCGCGCCCTTCGGCAGGACGTCGATCAGCAGTTCCATGTCGTCGACGAGGACCGGTGCGAGGGACTCCATGCCCTCGACGGCGATGCCCTCGGCGATCTTGCCCAGCAGCTCGCCCAGCTCCGGGTGGCGCTCGGCGAGGGCGCGTGCGCGGGCGCGTACGTCGTCCGTGAGAAGGAGTTCGCGGCAGGGCGGCGCCCACAGGCCGTGGTCGGCGACCTCCAGCGATCTCTGGTCGGCGACCTTGAAGTACCGGATCTCCTCGACGTCGTCGCCCCAGAACTCCACCCGCAGGGGGTGCTCCTCGGTCGGCGGGAAGACGTCCAGGATGCCGCCGCGCACGGCGAACTCGCCGCGCTTCTCGACCAGTTCCACCCGGGAGTACGCCGCTGCCGCCAGCGCCTCGACCGTACGGTTCAGGTCGGCCGTCTCGCCCGTGCGCAGCGCGACCGGTTCCAGGTCGCCGAGGCCCTTGACCTGGGGCTGGAGGACCGAGCGGACGGGGGCGACGACCACCGAGACCGGGCCGGTCTCCGGGTCGTCCGGGCGCGGGTGGGCCAGGCGGCGCAGGACGGCGAGGCGGCGGCCGACGGTGTCGCTGCGCGGGCTGAGCCGCTCGTGCGGGAGGGTCTCCCAGGCCGGGTACTCCACGACGCCGTCCGGGGGGAGCAGGGAGCGCAGGGCCGCCGCCAGGTCCTCGGCCTCGCGGCCCGTCGCCGTGACGGCGAGTACGGGGCGGGCGGCGTCCCGGGCGAGGGCGGCCACCGCGAAGGGGCGGGCCGCGGGAGGGCCCACCAGGTCGATGTGGGTGCGGTGGCCGTCGGATGCCGCCCTGATCGCTTCCGCGAGGGGGGCGTCCTGGACTACGGCGTCTAGCAGGCCGTGGAGGCTCATTCGGGGCGTTTCCCGTCCGGGTGGGCTCGGCTGTGGGGCGGCGGATTGGACTGCGGATCGGCTGCCGGGGGCAACACGAACGCCCGGACTCGTGTGAACGGCCGGGGGTGTCCAGGGTACGACGAGCGGTGTCGGGGGTGGGGGCGACTTTTCTCGCCCCCGCCGCCCCTACCCGTCCCATCCTCAGGGGCTGCGCCCCTGTGACCCCCTTCGCGCTCCGCGCGGAGTGGGTGGGTAGGCGCGGGTCCGGTGGGGGTTCTCGCGCAGTTCCCCGCGCCCCTGGAAAGCAGGGGCTGCGCCCTCTGCTTTCCAGGCCGCTTTTCAGGGCGCCTACCCTCTTAGGGCACCCCCGCCCCTACCCGAACGTGAGCCCCCATGGTCCCGAGCGCACCGTCCGCGCAGTCGTCGGCGCTCATACCCGTGCCGGTCATGGCGTCGGGGTCGTCCGGTCGTCCTGGCCGGCGGTTCTCTCTCGCGGGACGGGAGCCGTACCTGCTCGCGGTCGGGCTGTTCGTGGCGTATGCGGTGGTGTCGGTCGGGCGGTATCTGCGGCTGGGGACCCGGTCGTACGACCTGGGGATCTACGAGCAGGCCATACGGGCGTACGCGCACCTCCAGGCGCCGATCGTGGAGCTGAAGGGGCCGGGGTACAGCGTGCTCGGGGATCACTTCAGCCCGGTGATCATGCTGCTCGCGCCGGTCTACCGGGTGTTTCCGTCCCCGGTGACGCTGCTGGTGGTCCAGGCCGCGCTGTTCGCGCTGTCGGCCGTGCCGGTGACGCGGGCGGCGACGCGGGCGCTGGGGCGGGCCCGGGGGCTCGCGCTGGGGGTGGCGTACGGGCTGTCGTGGGGGCTGCAGAACGCCGTGGACTTCGACTTCCACGAGATCTGTTTCGCGGTCCCGCTGATCGCGTTCTCCCTGGAGGCGCTGCTCCGGCACCGATGGCGGGCGGCGCTGCTGTGGGGGCTGCCGCTGGTGCTGGTCAAGGAGGACCAGGGGCTGACCCTGGCGATGATCGCGGTCGTCGTCGCGCTCCGGGCCCGGCGGCACGGCGCGTCCCCCGTGGTGCCGTACGCGCTCGGGGTCGCGGCGTTCGGCGCGGTCGCCACGCTGCTCGCCTTCACCATGATCATCCCGGCCTTCAACACCACCGGTTCCTCCGACTATCTGACCAAGGTCGGCGGCGCGGGTCCCCTCGACGGCCTGGACGTCAAGATCCGTACCGTTCTCTGGCTGCTGATCCCGACCAGCGGACTGCTCTCCCTGCGCTCCCCGATCCTGCTCGCCGTGCTGCCCACCCTGGGCTGGCGGTTCGTGTCCGCCGACGACAACTACTGGAGCACGGCCTTCCACTACAGCGCCGTCCTGATGCCGATCATCACCCTCGCGCTCGTCGACGTGCTCCCGGCCGCCCGCCAGAGCGCCCGCCCCTGGCTGCGCTCGTACGCGCTGCAGTTGCCCGCCGCGGTCCTCGCGGCCTCGCTCGCGCTGACGACCGCGCTGCCGCTGGGCAACCTGACCAAGTCCGACGCCTATCGGGTGCCGGACGGCGTCAAGGCCGTGGAGAGGCTGATCGCCACGATCCCCGACGGGTCGACCGTCGAGGCCAACATCGGCCCGATCGCCCGGCTGACCTCCCGCTGCCGGGTCTTCTGGATAGGCCGGACCAAGGGTCTCGCCCCCGACTACATCGTCTTCAACAACAACTCTCGCTGGGTGAAGGACGTGCCCGCCTTCGCCCGTCAGCTGCATCCGCGCGACACGTACGTCCTGCGGGGCGTCATCCAGGGGTACGTGCTCCTCAAGCGCACGTCTCCCGCCACCGCCGGGCCCTCGTCGTCCTGACGTCCTGACACGGGTGGAGCCCGGCGCCCGGAAGCCTCCGCTTCCCGGCGCCGGGCTCTCCCCCGGTTTCCCCCGTTCCCCCGTTCCCCCGTTCCCCCGTGTCCCCCGTGCTCGGTGGCCTCCGCGACTACTCGGTGGCGATCGCGTTCAGGACGTTCATCCGGCCCGCCCGGAACGCCGGGACCAGCGCGGCGAACAGGCCCACGAAGGCCGAGCCGATGAAGACGCCGATGATGGTCGGCCAGGGGATGTCGAGGACGTTCAGGCCCTCCAGGGCGAGGAGCTGCTGCGCGGTGGCGCCCCAGCCCATGCCCAGCCCGAGGCCGAGGAGTGCGCCGAAGAGGGCGATGACGACCGACTCCAGCCGGATCATGCGGCGCAGCTGGCGGCGGGAGAGACCGATCGCCCGCATCAGGCCGATCTCACGCGTCCGCTCGACGACCGACAGGGCCAGCGTGTTCACGACGCCCAGGATCGCGACGATGATCGCCAGGGCGAGCAGGCCGTAGATCATGTTCAGGAGCTGGTCGATCTGGCCCTTCAGGGCTTCCTTGTAGTCGGTCTGGTCGCGGACCTCGTACTGCGGGTAGTCGTGCAGCGCGGCCTTGAGGGACTTGTACGCCGCCGCGTCCTGGCCCTCCTTCGCCGAGGCGAAGAGCAGCTGGTCCAGCGGCATCTTGTCGGCCGGGACGTACTTCGCCATCGTGTCGATGGAGGTGTACATGGCGCCGGCGTCGATGACGACGTCGCTGCTGGTGATGGCGCGGACGGTCAGGTCGGCCGTGCGGCCGTCCTTGAAGGCGACGGCGATCTTCGAGCCGAGCTTGACGTCGTGGTCCTTGGCGAACTTCTCGTGGACGGACATCGAGTCGGGCTTGTAGGCGTCCGCCAGCTTGCCCGCGACGACCTCGGTGGCGAGGTCGGTGGCGTAGCTCGGGTCGGCGGCGGTGATGGCCGTCTTCTCGAGGGTCTTGCCGTCGGGGGTGGTGAAGTCGGCCTCGGTCCACTTGTACTCGGTGACGTTCGCGACGCCCTCGGCGGACTTCGCGGCCTTCACGGCCTGCGGGGTGATCAGCTGCCCGGTGTCGGACTGGATGATGAAGTCCGTGCCGACCGTCTTGTCGAGCTGCTCGGTGGCCGAGGCGACCATGGAGGAGCCGACGACGGAGAGGCAGGCGACCAGGGCGAGGCCGATCATCAGGGCGGCGCCGGTGGCCCCCGTACGGCGGGGGTTGCGCAGCGCGTTGCGCTCGGCCATGCGGCCGACGGGGCCGAAGGCCCGCAGGACGACCGCGCCCAGCACCCGCACCACCGCGCCGGCGAGCAGCGGGCCGATGACGACGAAGCCGATGAGGGACAGGACGACCCCGCCGCCCAGCCACATCGAGCCCTCGGCCGCCTTGTCGGCGGTGGAGGCCAGGTAGAGGCAGAAGCCGCCGGCGCCGGTCAGGAGCAGACCGATGACGGCCCGGACGAGGCCGGCCTTGGCGTCCAGCGGGGCGCCGGCGTCGCGCAGGGCGGCCATCGGGGAGACCTTCCCGGCACGCCGGGCCGGTACGTACGCGGCGAGGACGGTGACGACGATGCCGAGGAGCAGGCCGACCGCCGGGGTGGTCCAGGCGATGGTGAGGTCGTCGGTGGACAGGTTCATGCCGGTGGCGCTCATCAGCTTCATCAGGCCGATGGCGAGGCCGACACCGCCGGCGACACCGAGGATCGAGCCGAAGACGCCCAGGAGCAGGGCCTCGACGAGGACCGACCGGTTGACCTGGCCGCGGCTGGAGCCGATGGCCCGCATCAGGCCGATCTCGCGGGTCCGCTGGGCGACCAGCATCGAGAAGGTGTTGATGATCAGGAAGATGCCGACCAGGAAGGCGATCCCGGCGAAGCCGAGCATGGCGTACTTCATCACGCTCATGAACTCGCCGACGTCCTTGGCGTTGGCGTCCGCGATCTCCTTGGCGGTCTGCACCTTGTAGGCGCCGCCCAGTTCGGCGGAGACGTTCTTCTTGACCTGCGCGTCCGTGAAGCCGGTGTCCGCGGTGATGTTGACGTTGGTGTACACGCCGGTCTCGCCGACGAGGGTCTTCTGCGCGGTGGCGGTGTCGAGGTAGAAGATCGCGGCGCCCGGGTTGGTGACCTGGAAGTCGGCGATGCCGGAGATCTTCGCCTGGTGCGTGCCGACGGCGCTGATCACGCCGATCTCGTCGCCGAGCTTCAGGCCGTGCTTGTCGGCGGTGTCCGCGTCGACCATGATCTGGTCGGGGCCGCGCGGCGCGTTGCCGGACGAGATCTTCATGGTGCGGGCGTCGTTGGCGTTCCAGTTGCCGACGATGGTCGGGGCGCCGCTGGTGGGCGAGAGGTTGTCCTTGTCGGCGTCGACGACCGTCACCGAGGTCGAGAAGACCGTGCCCTCGGCCGACTTCACACCCTCCGCGCCGCCCACCTTGTCCACCACCGAGGCGGGCATGACCGGCGGCTTGCCGGTGTCGGACTGCGTCTCCCCGCTGTCCGAGGCGCCCTTGGCGCTGACCGTGACATCGGAGGAGGTGGCCGCGAACAACTTGTCGAACGTGGTGCCCATCGTGTCGGTGAAGACCAGGGTCCCCGTCACGAACGCCACCGACAGCATGACCGCGATGGCGGAGAGCGCCATGCGTCCCTTGTGCGCGAAGAAGTTGCGCATCGAGGTCTTCATGACACTCATGACGTACGCCCCCGCGCGTCGAAGTCCTTCATGCGGTCCAGCACGGCGTCGGCGGTCGGCTTGAACATCTCGTCGACGATGCGGCCGTCGGCCAGGTACAGCACCCGGTCCGCGTAGGAGGCGGCCACCGGGTCGTGGGTGACCATCACGATGGTCTGGCCCAGTTCGTCGACCGACCTGCGCAGGAAGCCCAGCACCTCGGCGCCGGCCCGGGAGTCCAGGTTGCCGGTGGGCTCGTCGCCGAAGATGATCTCCGGCCGGGCGGCCAGGGCGCGGGCCACGGCGACGCGCTGCTGCTGGCCGCCGGAGAGCTGGGTGGGCCGGTGCTTGAGCCGGTCGGAGAGCCCGACGGTGTCGACGACCCGGCCCAGCCACTCCTTGTTCGGCTTGCGCCCCGCGATGTCCATGGGGAGCGTGATGTTCTCTATCGCGTTGAGCGTGGGCAGCAGGTTGAACGCCTGGAAGATGAACCCGATCCGGTCCCGGCGCAGCTGCGTGAGCTTCTTGTCCTTGAGCCCGGTGATCTCGGTGTCGTCGAGGTGGATCTGACCCGAGGTCACGGTGTCGAGTCCGGCAAGGCAGTGCATGAGGGTGGACTTGCCGGACCCCGAGGGGCCCATGATCGCGGTGAACTGGCCCCGCGCGATGTCCACATCCACATGGTCGAGGGCGACGACACGGGTCTCACCGGACCCGTACGCCTTCACGACCTGCCGCGCCCGCGCGGCAACGGCCGTAGTCCCTCCAGTACCCCCGTGCCTGGTGATGGTCACAGCCGATGTCACGGTATGTCTCCTAAGTCGGGCAGCGGATGGTTCCGCCGCTCAGTGGACGATCCCGGTGAGCCGTAGGAGCGGCTCGACTTGGTATGCCGATGAGTCTGGCCCCCGGACGGGGTCCGGCGCGCTGGTGCCCAGCGCAGTCTTCTGCGGGGGAAAACCCCACCCCCGCGGGTCTGGTGTGCCGCCCCCCAGGGCCTGTCGTCACATTCCCGTCGTCGCCCGAAGGGCGGCCCCGCGGCGTCTGGTGCGTGCTCTCGGCGTGCCGGGCGTGGACCCGCGTACTGGATGTACTCGGGTCTGCGCCCGGTGCGGCGAGAGTGCGTGCCAGGCGTCGCGGGGCAGACGGGAATGTGACGACAGGCCCTGGCGGCGTAAAGCCAGGTTAAGGACGGGAGGCGTTCCCTCTCGTCCTCCGGCGGTACGAACCCGCCCCCAGCCCTAGTACGGAGGTCCCCCTAAGGGATCTCGCCCCCTGGGAGGAGACCGTCTCGGGGTTCACCTCCTCCTCGCGGTGCGACCAGGCTGCACCCTGCCGTGGCGTGAGGGTCAATGGCAGGGTGGTCGGCGGCAGATAGGTGCAAGGGGAAGGCATCCGGTGGACGGCGAACAGGCGAGCGGGGATCGGGTGGACGGCGAGCAGACGGGCGACATACGGCCCGCGGCACACGACTCGGTACGGCCCACCGGAGTGGCCGGGCAGCCCACCGGGGAGGCCGGAGTGGCCGCGCCCCCCACCGGCGAGGCCGGAGAGGCCGGGCAGCTCACCGGCGGGACCGGCCGTCGAAGAGCCGTGACCGCCGCCCTGATGCTGGCCATGGGCCTGGCCGCGCTGGACTCCACGATCGTCTCCACCGCCGTCCCGCAGATCGTCGCCGACCTCGGCGGTTTCTCCGTCTTCTCCTGGCTCTTCTCCGGCTATCTGCTCGCCGTCACGGTCACCCTCCCCGTCTACGGCAAGCTCTCCGACACCTTCGGCCGCAAACCGGTGCTCGTCGTGGGCGCGGCCCTGTTCCTGCTGGGCTCCCTGCTGTGCGCGCTGGCCTGGGACATGGGCTCCCTGATCGCCTTCCGTATCGTCCAGGGGCTGGGCGGCGGGGCGCTCCAGGGCACGGTCCAGACCCTGGCCGCCGACCTGTACCCCCTCAAGGAGCGCCCCAGGATCCAGTCCAAGCTGTCCACGGTGTGGGCGGTGTCGGCGGTGGCGGGCCCCGGGGTGGGCGGCGCCCTGGCCGCGTACGCGGACTGGCGGTGGATCTTCCTCATCAACCTCCCGCTGGGCGCGGCGGCGTTGTGGCTGCTGGTCCGTCATCTGCACGAGCCCGCGCGGGAGTCGACGGGCCGCCGGCCCCGGATCGACTGGGCGGGCGCGCTGACGATCTTCGCGTGCGGCGGTGCCCTGCTGATGGCGCTGGTGCAGGGCGGCGTGGCCTGGGACTGGTTCTCCTGGCCCTCGCTGTCGCTGCTGGGCACGGGGCTTGCCCTGATCGCCGTACTGGTGCTGATCGAACGCCGGGCCGCCGAACCGATCATCCCCGGCTGGGTGTGGCGCCGCCGTACGATCGCCGCGGTGAACCTGGCCCTCGGTGCGCTCGGCCTGCTGATGGTCGCGCCCACGGTCTTCCTGGCGACCTACGCCCAGTCGGTGCTGGGCCTGGCCCCGGTGGCCGCCGGTTTCGTGGTCTCCATCTGGACGCTGAGCTGGCCGGTGTCGGCGGCCCTCAGCCAGCACGTCTACCGCCGCATCGGCTTCCGGAACACGGCGTTGACCGGCATCGCCGCGGCGGCGGCCCTCCTCTTCGCCTTCCCGCTGCTGCCCTACCCGGGCGAGGCCTGGCAGCCGATGCTGCTGATGCTCCTGCTGGGCGCGGCCCTCGGTCTCTTCCAACTCCCGCTGATCATCGGCGTCCAGTCGTCGGTGGAGTGGGAGGAGCGCGGCACCGCCACGGCCTCCATCCTCTTCTGCCGCCAGACCGGGCAGACCTTGGGCGCGGCGGTCTTCGGCGCGGTCGCCAACGCGGTCCTCGCCGCCCGGCTCGGCGGCGCGGGCGACCTCGACGCGGTCACCCACTCCCTCGACAGCGGCCACGCGGCGGAGCCGGTCCGCCGCGCGGTCGCGGACGCCGTCCACGCCGTCTACCTCGGCGCGGCGTGCGCGGCGGCGGTCGCGTTCGTGGTCCTGCTGGTGGTGGCGCCGCGGCGGTTCCCGGTGCTCGCCCCCGGGAACAACTCCTGACCCTCTCCTGACCCTCGTTCAAAAATCTGAGTTAATCCGGGTAACACCCGAGGTCAGCGCCGGATCCTCCAAGTAAGCGCATACCGACCGATCAGTTTGCCGAAAGCCTCGCGTATGCCCGAACCCACGAGTAACGTCACGCCCGCCCCCCTCCCTGCGGTCCTCATCGGACCCGAGCCGCGCAAGGAGACCAAGGGATGACCGACGCGTTCTCGTCACCCCCGCACCGCCCGCCGTACCCACCGCCCCGCTCGTCCCCGTCGTACCGGACCTATCCCTCGGTCTCGCCTCCGCCCCCGCCCCCGCTCGGTCACCACAGCGACCTGCGGGTGCTGCGGAGCGCGTACCGCTGGCAGCGGCGGGTGGCGACGCTGGCGGCGCTCGGCTACTTCGTGCTGTTCCTGATCCTGTCGGCGTTCGCCCCGTCGTTCATGACCAGCGAGGTCAGCGGCGGCCTCTCCACGGGCCTGCTGCTCGGCCTGCTCCAGGTCCCGGTGACCTGCCTCGCCATCTGGCTCTACGAACACACCGCGCGCCACCGGGTCGACCCGCTCGCCGACCGCATCCGCGAACTGGCCGCGGTGGACGCGCGGCGGAGGGCCACCCGATGACACGCACCACCACGGCCGCCGGCGCCCTCGCCGAGTTCAGCGGCTCGGCCCAGGCCATGTCGCTCGTCGGCTTCACGGCGGTTGCCACGATCACCCTTCTGCTGTGCGTGATGACGGGCCCCGACCGGGACGACCTCGACGAGTTCTACACCGGCTACAGCTCGCTCTCCCCCCTGCGCAACGGCCTCGCCATCGCGGGCGACTACATCTCGGCGGCCACGGTGCTCGGCACCGGCGGGGTGATCGCCCTCTTCGGCTACGACGGTGTCGTCCTCGCCCTCAGCACGGCCCTGTCCCTGATGCTGCTGATGTTCCTGCTGGCCGAACCCCTGCGGAACGCGGGCCGGTTCACGATGGGCGACGCGCTGGCCCGGCGGATGCCCGGCCGCATGGTCCGCATCACCGCCTGCGTCGTCACGATCGCCGCGCTGATGCCGATGATGCTGGTCCAACTCGCGGGCACCGGTGATCTGCTGGCCTTCGTGCTCGGCTTCTCCAACGACAGCCTGAAGACCGGTGTCGTGGTCGTGGTCGGTGCGCTGATGATCGGCTACGCGGCCATCGGCGGCATGAAGGGCACCGCCCTCATCCAGATCATCAAGATCGTGATGCTGCTCGGCTCCGGCGCGCTGATCGCCGTACTGATCCTGAACAAGTTCGACTGGAGCCCCGGCGCGCTGCTCGGCGCGGCGGCCGACCAGAGCGGTATCGGCACCGGCTTTCTGCACTCCGGGCTGCAGTTCTCGGGCGGCCCGCACCCCGAACTCGACATGATCAGCGCCCAGTTGACGGTCGTCCTCGGCGGCGCGTGCCTCCCCCATGTCACCATGCGCATGTACACGGCCAACAGCGCCCGTCAGGTCCGCCGTTCGCTGTCCTGGGCGGTCCCCGCCGTCGCGTTCTTCGTCCTGATCATCTCGGTGATCGGCTTCGGCGCGACGGCCCTGATCGGCCGTGAGGTGATCGCGACGGCCGACCCGCAGGGCAACACGGCCTATCTGCTGGGCTCGATGGCCGCGTTCGGCGCGGAGGTGTCCACGGCGGAGACCCTGCTCTTCACCACGGTCACCACGGCGGTCTTCCTGACCCTCCTCGCCTCCGTGGCCGGCATGATCCTCGCCTGCGCCAACTCCCTGGCCCACGACGTCTTCGCGGCCCTCGCCACCACGCCCCTCACCCCGCGCCGCGAGATGACCCTCGCGCGGCTCTCGGCGGGCGCGGTCGGTGTCACCGCGATCGTCCTCGCGACGATGGTCCAGCACCGCAACCTCCAGCCGCTGGTCACCCTCTCCTTCTGCCTCGGCGCATCCGCGATCGCGCCCGCGCTCGTCTACGGGCTCTTCTGGCGCCGTTACACCCGTACGGGGCTGATGTGCACGCTCATCGGCGGCACGCTCTCGGTGCTCGTCCTCATGACCGGCACCAACCTGGTCTCCGGCTCACCCCACTCCGCCTTCCCCCGCGCCGACTTCAACTGGTTCCCCTTCACCACGACCGGCCTCGTCTCCATCCCCGTCGGCTTCCTCGCCGGCTGGCTCGGCACGGTGGCCTCCGGCCGGACCAAGGCCGTGGAGCAGCGGCGGCAGTACGAGGCGGTGGAGGGGCGGATCCTGGCGGGGGTGGCCGGTCGGGACGGGGGCGCGTGAGGGGGTGGGGGGTGCGGCGTTCGTGGGCGGGTGCGGGTGAGTGGGGCTTCTCGCGCAGTTCCCCGCGCCCCTGAAAAGCAGGGGCTACGCCCCCTGCTTTTCAGGCCCGTAGGGGCCTGGTTTTTCAGGGGCGCGGGGAACTGCGCGAGAAGCCCCACCGGGCCCGCGCCCGACAACGCACCCCGGAAACCCCTCCCCCTAGTCCGTGAGCGCCGACAGGCTGTCCCGGATGGAGTCCATCTGCGCACGAACCCCGTCCCACCTCTCCCCGTGCTCCCGCAACACCCGCTCGGTCTCCCGCACCACCCACTCCTCACGCCGCCGAGCCTCGGCCAACGCCTCCTCCGCCCGCTCCTCCGCATCCCCCTGCATCCGCACCGCACCGGCCTCCGCCTCCGCGAACTCCCGCTCGGCATCGGCGAGAGCCGCCTCCGCCCGGGCCACCCGCTCCGCCTGCCCCGCGTCGAACGCGGCCTCCCGCTCGGCGACCTCCCGCTCGATCCCGGCCACCCGCTCGTCGTACTCCTTGGCGAGTTCCGCGAGCATCCCCTCGGTCCGCTCCCGCACCTCCCGCAGCGCGGCCAGCGCCTCGCCCCGCGCCTCCTTCACCCCGCGCCGGGCCTCGATCCGCAGCTCGTCCGCCTCGGCCTGGGCGGCCAGCAGCAGCTGCCGGGCCCGCTCCTCGGCCTCGTCGCGCAACCCGTCGGCGTACGCCCGCGCGGCGTCCCGCAGCCGCTGCCCGGTCTCCTCCCCCTCGGCGACGATCCGCCGGGCGTCGTCCCGCCCGCCCTCACGGACGGCCGCGGCCTCCTCGACGCCGAGCGCGAACAGATGCCGGGCGCTCTCCCCGAGCGCCTCGTAGGTCTGCGGGGTCAGCCCGGCGACCGTCTCGCGCAGTTCGTCGAGGTCCGCGCCCATCTCCCGGGCCAGCACGGTCAGCCGGGCGGCCCGCTCCCACGCCGCGTCCCGGTCCGCGGAGAGCGCCGCCGTGTGGGTGTCGACCTGGTCGGGACGGTACCCACGCCGTACGACGTCGAACTCGAAGTCATGGGGTGCCGTCGGTGCGCTGCTCATGCTGGGCCCTCTCCGCCGGACGCACACGAAATGATGATTTCGCGCACATCTTGATGTATCGGGCAGAAGTGTTCATAACGCGACACTCCGTGCGGGGTCACGGGAGAGGACGACCGGACACGCGCGTGGGCCCGGCCCGGTCTCCTACGAGACCGGGCCGGGCCCACGCGTCAGGCGGTACGGCGGCCGACGCGGACGTCGGGCCCTTCTGGTGGATCTCCGTGGGAGAAGGAGCGGCGTTCGGTGCGTGCTCTCGGCTTGCCGGGCGGAAGTCCTCGTAGCGGAGCTACTAGGGCTTTTGCCCGGTGCGGCGAGAGTGCGTGCCGGGCGTCGCGACGCCGCGGAGATCCGTCAGAAGGGCCCCAGCCGCGACGGGTCACAGCAGCCCGTCCCACATCTGCTCCAGCAGCACCGACCACCAGCTCTCCGGCGAGGCCAGCGCCGCCGGGTCCAGGCCGGCGAGCTGGGCCTGGAAGTCGACGGTCCAGCGGCCCGCCTGCTCCTGGTTGAGGCCGAAGCGCAGCCGCCACATCCGGCCGAGCAGCGCCAGGCAGCGCGCGAACTCGGGCAGCCCGGTGTTCACGAACTGCGGCGGTACGGGAGCGCCGCCCGGCCCCGCCTCCACGGGTACGGCCACGATGTTCGCCGTGCCGTACTGCACACAGAGCGCCTTGCCGAAGTCACTGCCCATCACCAGGTACGAGCCCGCGTCGGCCGCCGGCTGCACACCCCGCTCCTGGGCCAGTTCCGCCAGCGTCGGCACCGGGCGGCCCGGCTGGGCCTGCGCCCAGAAGAACGGGCCCATGTCGACGGGGAGTCCGGCCACGACGAGCGTGTGCGCCACGATCGGCGGGACGCCCTGCCGCGACACCGCCTGCTGGTCGAACCGGAACACGCCCGGCCCGAACGCCGCCGCCAGCTCCTGCCCGATCGCCTCCGGCGGGATGGGCGGCGCGGGCTGCACCGGGTGCAACGGCGCCCGCACCGGCGCGGGCCGCGCCGGACCGTCCGCGACCTGGTGCAACTCGCCCTGGTGCGCGATGAGTTGCGCCATGCCCTGCTGCCGGCTGGCGTGGTCCTTGCCGTACGGGGCGATGGAGGTGATGCGCGCGTTCGGCCACTGCTCACGGATCATCCGCGCGCAGTACGCCCCCGGCAGCTCGCACGACTCCAGCTCGGTGTGCAGCTCCAGCACCGCCTCCGGCGGGATGTTCATCCCGCGCAGCTCGTGGAAGATCTGCCACTCCGGGTGCGGCGTGCCCGGCGCCGAACGCCGGATCACCTGCTGCTCGGAGCCGTCCGGCGCCCGGAACCGCAGTACGGCCTGGTAGCCGGGGCCGACGGTCGGCTGCCCGGCGGGCGGCTGCGGATACCCGTACGCCGGCGGAGCCCCCATCGGCGGCCCCGGCTGCCCCGGCATCGGCTGTCCGGGCATCCCGTGGGGCGCCCCCGGCGGCATCCCGGGCGGACCGGGCGGCGGCATCCCGGGTCCACCGACCGCCGGCCCGGCCAGCATCGTCTCGGCATGGTGTACGGGACCGGGGGCACCCGGCGGCTGCCCCGGAGCCCCGGGCGCACCCGGAGCGCCCGGGCCGCCGACAGCGGGCCCGGCCAACATCGTCGCCGCATGGTGCACACCACCGGCGGGCGTACCCCCCGGCGGATTCGGCGCACCAGGGGCGCCAGGAGCACCGGGCGCGCCGGGAGCACCCGGCTGACCGGGAGCCCCGGGGACGCCAGGCACGCCGGGCTGGCCGGGAACACCCGGCTGCCCCGGAGCACCGGGAGGCCCCGGCGGCAGCGGCGCACCCGGGCCACCGACAGCGGGCCCGGCCAGCATCGTCGCCGCATGGTGCACACCACCGGCGGGCGTACCCCCCGGCGGATTCGGCGCACCGGGGGCGCCAGGAGCACCGGGCGCCCCGTGCGCACCAGGTCCACCCGGCTGGCCGGGGGCGCCAGGGGCCCCGGGGAAGCCCTCCGGCCCGTTCGGGCCGAGGGAGGAGACCAGTTGGGTCGGCACGTACCCGCCCGCCGGGGTGCCCGGCGCACCGGGCCCGGACTGCGGCGGAGGCGTGGCACCGGGCCGGGCGCCCGGCGTCCCCGGGGTCCCGGGCGGAGCCGGAGGCGGCGGCGCGCCCTGCCCACCGCCCCGGCGCGGCGGCGGCGCGGCCTTGCTCGTGGCGGCGTCGGCGATGTCACCCGCATGCGACGGCAACGGCCGCCCCGGCGGCGGAGTCCCGGGACCCTGCGCACCCCCGGGACCCTGCGGATACCCGTACGACGACCCACCCGGCGGCGGAGTCCCCGGACCCTGCGCACCCCCGGGGCCCTGGGGGTACCCGTACGACTGCGCACCAGGCGGCGGCGTACCGGGCCCCTGCGGACCACCGGGACCCTGGGGATACCCGTACGACTGCGCACCCGGCGGCGGAGTCCCCGGACCCGAGGGCGGTTGCTGCTGGGGCGGCTGTGGCTGCGAAGGACCGCCCCGCGCAGCCGAGTCGGAGCCGGGGCCACCCAGGGCCGGGGCCACCGTCGTACGCGGGAGCTGGCTGCCGCCGGAGATCAGCGCGGTCTTGGCCTCCGGCAGGGAGCTCGGCGGCGGGGTGTCGTCCTCCTCGCGCACCTCGGACAGCTGCGGCGCGAACACGGTCTCCGGCAGCGGCACCGAACGGTCGTCCTCGGCATCGGCGTTGGTGTCCGTACCGGCCCACGGGGTCGCCCCCGGAGGCACCGCGTCCTGCGGGTCCGTGTGCCTCGGCGGCACCGCGTCCCGTACCTCGTCGTCCACCGACGCGGCGGCCGGCCACGGCGTCGCGTCCGCCGGCGTGGAAGCCGCCCCGCGCCCCGCCGAGGGCGCCTGCCCCACCGGCCCGGCCATCGTCTCGGGCAGCGGAGCACCGCCCCCGGACGCCCCGTTGGCACCCACGGAGGCGGCGGCCGGGCGCGACCCGGCACCGTCGGACGCACCGGACCCGTTGCCGGACCCGGAGCCCGCACCCGCGCGACGGTCCGGGATCCCCAGCTTGTCCGCCGCGTCCTGCAACCACTCCGGCGGAGTCAGCAGGAACGACGTCTGGTTCAGATCCACCCGGGCCGGGGGCGCCGGCGCGGCGGCCGGTGCCTCCTCCGCGCGGCCGTACTCCTCCTCGAACCGGCGGATCACCTCGCCCACCGGCAGCGACGGCCACAGCGTGGCCTCCCCGCTGTCCCGGGCGATGACCAGCCGCTGCGCACCGCCGTCGGACCGGGGTCCGTCCGCCCGGTCCTCGGCCCACACCACGAACCCGAGATCGAACTCCCGTACCCGCACCTCACGGTGCTGGTAGGCGGGAAGATCCCCGTTGATCCACTCCTCGGCGCGCTCCTGCGCCTGAGCGAACGTCACCATCGAAAACTCACTCCCCCACCGAGGACACCGACGACGCCGAGGACCCCGAAGACACGGCGGCACCCGCGGCGACCGGCACGGCACGCGCGAAGCCACCGTCCACCATCAGATTGGCCACCGTCTCCAACTCCGGCGGATTGCCCGCCAGCCGGGACAGGAACACGTCGAAGTCCGCACCGGCGGGGAGCAGCAGCCGCTCCACCCGCTCGGCCGGCGGCCACGACGGATCGATGTCACGGGCGTCGTCGTACGCGCAGAACCAGACCGACCCGATCCGGTCTCCCTTCGCCTTCACCGCGAGGATCCCGCCCTGCGCGAACGCGACGGCCAGATAGTCCTTGGTGAGATGGTCCCGCAGACACTTGTTGACGTACACGAGGTCGTTGACCGCGGCCTCGTCGCGCACCGTGAAGAACGGCTGGTCGACCAGCAGCCCCAACTCCGCGTCCAGCGCCGCCCCGACGGGGGCACAGCCGCCCGCCGCCTTCAGGAACGACCGGTAGGCGCCCGGCAGCCGGTACCCGAGGTCCTCCTCGACCCCCTGCACCTGCGCCTCGGTCACCGCCACCGCCGACGACTTCGGCAGCCCGAAGTGCGCCGGCCGGGTCTCCTGCAACGGCCGCGTGCCCCGCTTGTGCTGGTCCACGCGCGCCGTCGCGATGCCTCCGTGATGCCGCAGCAGCGCCTTCACCTCGACCGGCACCAGCTCCAGCCGCCGGCCGCCCGGTACGTGATGCCACGTCCAGCCGTGCGGCGTCGCCACCGGCGGGATCGTGTCCCACAGCTCGTGCCCGGTCGCCGCCAGCGCCGCGTTCGCGGACACATAGTCCGTCAACCGCAGCTCATCGACCCCGAAGCCCTCCGGGGGATCGGCGATCTCCGCCGCGGCGCGCGCGTAGGGCGAGAAGTCCGGATAGCCGTGCGCGTCAACACGGACACCCCTCGGATGACGCGCGGCCCGGACCGGGTCCGGAAACTGCACGACCTGCCCGGCGTAGGCCGCGTTCGGCGGCGCGGCTTGCTGCCCGAGCCGACCTGTCGTCATGGCGGTAGCCCCCTGCGGCGTTCTGTGAGACCTGTACTGGCTGCTTCTGGCTGCTTCTGGCTGCGTTGTCGCTGTGTCGCACCGCTCTCCGGCAGCAGAAAAAGCCCCGTTACGGCCTGTTCTGTCCGCCCTCGATCGCAAGACCGAACGGATCGCAGTCGTCGACAGCCTATGCGGTACGGCGGCACCGGTCACCGGGCCTCCGCTTCCGTGACCAGCCGTCACACCACCCTTACGGAACGCCGAAGCCCGGGCGTGTCGTACTGCCCCAGCTTCCGCACCAGCCACGCCGTTTGGCACTCTGTGTCCCCTGGCGGGGGATGCAACAGGAGGGGATCACGACCATGAGCGCGACGCAGGCGGGGCCTTCGGGCGACCCTCGCATCGGCTGGAGCGCCGCGGAACAGCCGCACGCCCCGGCCCTCCTCCACCGCCGCGACGGCATCCTGCCGACCGTGGCCGCCGCCCTGTCCGTACGCGGCGAGACCCTCACCGGCACCGCCGCGCGCGGCGACCACGCACCGCCGCTGCATCCGCTGGTGCAGGAGTTCCTCGACTCCCTCGCCACCGCGCAGCGCGACCGCTTCACCGGCCGCTGCGCCGAGGCCATCCTCATCTCCCGGCACATCACCAGCGCGGACGCCGGCCGCAGCAAGCGGGCCGCGCGCAGACCCATGTCCAACGGCGAGGCCCGCAAGGTCCTCAAGCAGGCCAAGCTCACCACCCGCCACATCCGCGAGGACGGCGACCCCCTGCACGGTGCCTTCGCCGCTCCCTGCCGCTCCTGCACGGCCCTCAGCGCCCACTTCGGCGTCCGCATCGTGGACCCGGCACGGGAGAACTGAGCGGGCCGCGGAACGCGTCCCCCCACAGGACACCCCGAACCGGGCCCCTATTCGACATTCGACCCGAGTTCGAACGACCCACGAACCCCCGACGAACAAAGGGCAGATGCACACCGACCGCACCTCCACCACGCGCTTCTCCGTCCCCGTCGACGCCGCCCTGCGCGCCGCCGGATGGCAGCCGGGCCGCTGGGACATAAAGCAGGCCGAGATCTGGGCCGACACCCTGCGCGAGCACGTCTCCCCGGCCGGCCACCGCCACGCGGTCTTCCCGGCCGCGGTCGAGGCATGGGCCGAGTTCGGCGGCCTCCGCCTCACCGCGCAGGGCCCCGGCCGCCGGCTCGCCCCCGCCGACCTCCACCTGGACCCGCTGCACGGCCTCCACATGGCCCGCACGCTCGGCGACCTCGGCCGCGCCCTCGACACCGAGGTCTGCCCCCTCGGCCACGAGACCGCCACCGGCTCCCTCATCGCCATCGACACCGAGGGCCGCGCCTACGCCCTCGACCACACCGGCGACTGGTACCTCGGCCCCACCATCGACACAGCCCTCACCACCCTGCTAGCAGGCACGACCCCAGTACGCCTGACAGCGAACTGACCACCCGGCCTTCCCCTCCTGCGGGCAATCGTGCCGCTAGGGGCGGCACGGGTGGGCGCAGGCGGCACCTCGTAACCGCCGAGCAGCGGGACCCACCCCCGCCGAGCCACAACCGCCGGGTGCCGAGCCACCACCACCGGGCGCCCCCGAGCAACCCGGCGCCCCAAGCCCCCTACGCCGCCGGAATCACCGCCGACACCCGAAACCCCCCCGCATCCGTGGGCCCGGACACGAACACACCCCCCAGTTCGGCCACCCGCTCCTTCATCCCGAGCAACCCGTTCCCCCCGCTCGGCAACCGCGCCGCCCCCGCCGCCCCCGGCTCCGGCGGCGCCCCGTTCTCCACCTGCATCGCGATCTCCGCCGCCCGATGCGCGAGCCGCACCTGCGTCTTCGCCCCCGCCGCATGCTTGTGGACGTTCGTCAACGCCTCCTGCACCACCCGGTACGCCGTCTGCTCCACCTCGGCCGCGTACACCCGCACCTCCCCCTCCACCGACAACTCCACGACCATCCCCGCCGCCGCAGACTGCCCGACCAGCACCTCCAGCTCGGCCAGCCGAGGCCCTTCCCCGGCCTCGTCCTCGGCCCGCGACGCGGCGGCCGCGGCGGCCGCCGCGGCCGCCCCCACCGCCGCCAACGGCACCGGCGCCGGCCCCGACACCGCGTCCACCCGCGCCATCGACGTGAACCCCTCCCCCGACCGCAGCACCCCGAGCATCTCCCGCAGCTCGGTCAACGCCTGCCGCCCCATGTCCCCCACGAGCGCCGCGTTGCGTACCGCCTTCTCCGGGTCCTTCCGCGCCACCGCCTGCAGGGCGGCCGCGTGCACCACCATCAGGCTCACCCGATGCGCGACCACGTCATGCATCTCGCGGGCGATCCGGGTCCGCTCCTCGCCCCGCGCCCACTCCGCCCGCTCCTCCGCCCGCTCCGCGAGCAGTTGCAGCTCCCGCTCCAGCGAATCGGCCCGCTCCCGCAGGCTCTCCATCAGCCGCCGCCGCGCCCCGACATACAGCCCCAGCAGCACCGGCGGCGCGGTCAGCCCGATCGATATCGTCAGCGCCAGGAACGTGGCGAACGCGTCCCCGCCCCCGACCGCCCCGTCCCCCCGCAGGTCGTTCTGTGTCGCCTGCACGAACCACACGATGAACACACCGGCGAACGCCATCCCCGACAGCGCCGCAATGATCCGCCGCGGCGCCTCGGACGCCGCCAGCGTGTACAGCCCGACGAGCCCCATCAGATACCCCATCTGAGCGGGCGCGACAGCGATGAAGACGAGCACGACGGCCACGGGCCACATCCGCCGCACCAGCAGCACGGACCCCGCGAGCGCCCCGAAGACGACCCCCACGCCCTCCGGCAGCGCGGCGTTCCGGGCGAACTCCACGCCCTCGATCGAACACTCCACGGCCGACACCAGCGCCAGCCCGCCGTCGAGGACCGCCCCCCGCCACCGCTCCCACCACCACGGCCCGGCCCTGCCCCCCGCCTCGGCCCCGGTGCGGTCTTCCCCCGTCGTGGTCATAACCCAAGCCTACGTTCGAGCGCCCCCGCTTTTCCGGCGAGTTTTCCGTACCGCCCCACACCACGCCCCACCCCGGTGAACGCGGTTCCGGCACGCCCGCGCGCGTCCCAGGATCAAGGTCCGCCAGAGCGCGGACCTATCCCGTCGCGTCGAGGGCGGATGGTGCGGCATAGTAGAAGCCGCCACTCGGCGAACCGGCCAGATGTCCGGCTCAGTCGAGATTGATCCCCTGTGGTGTAATTGGCAGCACTGTGGCTTTTGGTGCCATATGTCCGGGTTCGAGTCCTGGCGGGGGAGCTCACCCAGTTCGGGTCCCGACCCAAGCAGGACAACGTCGGGACCCGACTCACATTTCCCCCTCACAACGCCCCGGTATCCTGCGGATGACAACCCCCTCCTCATCCACAGCCGAAGGGCATCCCCGTGAGCGCAACCCGCCCGGCAGCCGTCGTCGTCCTCGCAGCGGGTGAGGGCACCCGTATGAAGTCGGCCACACCGAAGGTCCTGCACAGCCTCTGTGGCCGTTCGCTGGTCGGCCATGTACTCGCCGCGGCGCGCGAGTTGGACCCCGAGAACCTGGTCGTCGTCGTCGGGCACGCCCGCGAGAAGGTCACCGCGCACCTCACCGAGGCCGACCCCGGCGTACGCACGGCGGTCCAGGCGGAGCAGAACGGCACCGGGCACGCGGTACGGATGGGCCTGGAGGAGCTGGGCGGGGTCGTCGACGGGACCGTGGTCGTCGTCTGCGGCGACACCCCGCTGCTCACCGGCGCCACGCTCCAGGCCCTCGCCGCCACCCACTCCGCCGACGGCAACGCGGTGACCGTACTGACCGCCGAGGTCCCGGACGCCACCGGTTACGGCCGGATCGTGCGCGACGGGGCCAGCGGTGCCGTCACCGCCATCGTGGAGCACAAGGACGCGACGGAGTCGCAGCGCGCGATCCGTGAGATCAACTCGGGCGTCTTCGCGTTCGACGGCCAGCTCCTCTCCGACGCCCTCGGCAAGGTCAGGACCGACAACAGCCAGGGCGAGGAGTACCTGACCGACGTCCTCGGGATCCTCCGGGAGGCCGGGCACCGGGTCGGGGCCTCCGTCGCCGGCGACCACCGGGAGATCGCCGGGATCAACAACCGGGTCCAGCTCTCCGAGGCCCGCCGCATCCTCAACGACCGGTTGCTGACCGAGGCGATGCTCGCCGGGGTGACCGTGATCGACCCCGCCACCACCTGGGTCGACGTGACCGTGACGTTCGAGCAGGACGCCGTCGTCCACCCCGGCACCCAGCTCCTCGGCGCCACCCACCTCGCCGAGGGCGCGGAGGTCGGGCCCAACTCCCGGCTGAAGGACACGAAGGTCGGGGCCGGCGCGCGCCTCGACAACACGGTGGCCGACGGCGCCGAGGTGGGGCCGCAGGCGACCGTCGGGCCGTACGCGTACCTCCGCCCCGGTACCCGTCTGGGCCTCAAGTCCAAGATCGGCACGTACGTCGAGACGAAGAACGCCAACATCGGCGAGGGGACGAAGGTCCCGCACCTGTCGTACGTCGGTGACGCGACGATCGGTGAGTACTCGAACATCGGTGCCGCCAGCGTGTTCGTGAACTACGACGGCGAGCACAAGCACCACACCACCGTGGGGTCGCACTGCAAGACGGGTTCCGACAACATGTTTGTGGCGCCTGTCACGGTCGGGGACGGCGCGTACACCGCCGCCGGGTCCGTGATCACCAAGGATGTGCCGCCCGGTTCGCTGGCCGTGGCCCGTGGCCAGCAGCGGAATATCGAGGGTTGGGTGGCCCGTAAGCGTCCCGGGAGCGCGGCGGCCAAGGCCGCCGAGACGGCTTCCCGGGAGGGCGAAAGCGAAAGCTGACCGGAAACAGGTGCGCCAAGGACGTCGTACCGTGATAAGTGCACACCCGCACCCCAGCTGAGCGAGCGGCTTTCGCGTGCCCGGCTGAGAACCTCTGAGGAGACAGTGCTGTGACCGGGATCAAGACGACCGGCGAGAAGAAGATGATGTTCTTCTCCGGCCGCGCCCACCCCGAGCTTGCCGAGGAGATCGCCCAGCAGCTGGGTGTCGGGGTCGTCCCGACGAAGGCCTTCGACTTCGCCAACGGCGAGATCTATGTCCGCTACGAGGAGTCGGCGCGAGGTGCGGACTGCTTCCTGATCCAGAGCCACACGGCTCCGATCAACAAGTGGGTCATGGAGCAGTTGATCATGATCGACGCGCTGAAGCGCGCGTCGGCCCGCTCGATCACCGTCATCGTGCCGTTCTACGGTTACGCCCGGCAGGACAAGAAGCACCGTGGGCGTGAACCGATCTCGGCGCGTCTGGTCGCGGATCTGATGAAGACGGCGGGTGCGGACCGGATTCTGGCCGTGGACCTGCACACGGACCAGATCCAGGGCTTCTTCGACGGCCCTGTCGACCACCTGTTCGCGCTGCCGCTGCTGGCGGACTACGTGGGCGCCAAGGTCGACCGGAACAAGCTGACGGTGGTCTCGCCGGACGCTGGCCGGGTGCGGGTGGCGGACCGCTGGTGCGACCGTCTCGGCGCGCCGCTGGCGATCGTGCACAAGCGGCGTGACAAGGACGTGGCGAACCAGGTCACCGTCCACGAGGTCGTCGGTGAGGTGAAGGGCCGGGTGTGTGTCCTGGTCGACGACATGATCGACACCGGTGGCACCATCTGTGCCGCGGCGGACGCGCTGTTCGCGCACGGCGCGGAGGACGTCATCGTGACGGCGACGCACGGTGTGCTGTCGGGTCCGGCGGCGGACCGGCTGAAGAACTCGAAGGTGAGCGAGTTCGTGTTCACGGACTCGCTGCCGACGCCGGGCGAGCTGGAGCTGGACAAGATCACGGTGCTGTCGATCGCGCCGACGATCGCGAGCGCGGTGCGTGAGGTGTTCGAGGACGGTTCGGTGACGAGCCTGTTCGACGAGCACTGACGGTCCTCGTCCGGTCCGGGTCCGGTCCGGGTCTAGATCGATTTCTTGTACGGCCTTCCCGCTGCGTAAGCTGTCACAGTTGCTCGGCGAGGGAGGCCGTACGCGTGTGTTCACGTGTGTACGGCGGTCCGTTATCGACGCGCTCTTCGTAGCAGGCCGATGGTTTGGCCGGGTGACCACCTTTCCCCAGTTTTCTACGAGGAGTGAACATGGCCGAGGTCAAGCTCGCAGCCGAGACCCGCACCGAGTTCGGCAAGGGCGCCGCCCGCCGTATCCGTCGTGCCGACAAGGTTCCCGCCGTGGTCTACGGCCACGGTGCCGACCCCGTGCACATCACGCTGCCGGGTCACGCGCTCCAGCTCGCCCTGCGCACCCCGAACGTCCTGATCAGCCTGGACATCGAGGGCAAGACCCAGCTGGCCATCCCGAAGGCCGTGCAGCGCGACGCGATCAAGGGCTTCCTGGACCACGTCGACCTGCTTCTCGTGAAGCGCGGCGAGAAGGTCAACGTCGAGGTCTACGTCCACACCGAGGGTGACCTGGCCCCGGGTGCCTACCTGCTCGAGCACGTGCTGAGCACGCTGAACGTCGAGGCCGAGGCCACCCACATCCCCGAGTCGGTCACCGTCTCCATCGAGGGCCTGGAGGCCGGCGCCTCCATCCTCGCCAAGGACATCCCGCTGCCGAAGGGCACCACGCTGGTGACCGACGAGGACGCCGTCGTCCTCCAGGTCCTGGCCGCGCAGGCGGAAGAGCCGTCGGAGGAGTCCGCCGAGGGCGACGAGGCCGCGGAGGCCTGAGCCCAGGCTCTGTCATCGGTTCGTCAGCCGCCGCTTCCTTCACGGGAGCGGCGGCTGGCGCGTATCAAGGAGACATGGACGTGACGAGCGACCCGAGCGCCCCCTGGCTGATCGCCGGGCTCGGCAATCCCGGGCCCGAGTACGCGGCGAACCGGCACAACGTGGGGTTCATGGTGGCCGATCTGCTGGCCGAGCGGATCGGGGGGAGGTTCAAGCGGGCCGGGAAGGCGCAGGCGCAGGTCGTCGAGGGGCGGATCGGGCCGCCGGGGCCGGCGAACCGCCGGGTGATCCTGGCGAAGCCGATGTCGTACATGAACCTCTCGGGCGGGCCGGTGACGGGGCTGCGGGACTTCTACAAGGTGCCGGTGGCGAACATCGTCGCGATCCACGACGAGCTGGACATCGACTACGGCACCCTGCGGCTGAAGCTGGGCGGCGGTGACAACGGTCACAACGGGCTGAAGTCGATGACGAAGGCGATGGGGCCGGACTACCACCGGGTGCGGTTCGGGATCGGTCGTCCGCCGGGCCGGATGCAGGTCGCGGACTTCGTGCTGAAGGACTTCTCGTCCGCCGAGCGCAAGGAGTTGGACTACTTCGTGGACCGCGCGGCGGACGCGGTGGAGTGTCTGGTCATCGAGGGGCTGGAGCGGGCGCAGGGGACGTACAACTCCTGACCCGATACACATAAGTCCTGATTTGCTCGATCCCCGCGCTGGCCTGCGGGAGTTGACCGACCGCTGTGCCATGGCCAATGATCCCCGCCATGCCTGCCAGCAAAGCCCCCGCTCCCCGTTCGCGGCGCCGTGCGCGCCCGAGCGGCGGCGGTGCGTCGACCGCGCTGCGGTACGGGCGGCTGGGGGCCATGGGCGCGATCGCGCTGCTGATCCTGATCGCCGGGGTGTGGGGTTCCTGGGGCTGCGCACAGCACGTGATGCTGAGCAAGGGGCGCGAGCAGGGCACGATCACGGTGTCCCGGTGCGCGGACGAGACCTGCTGGGGGCCGTACGAGCCGGTGTCCACGGGGTCGCGGGCCCGGGAGCGGGTCGATATCGAGCGGTCGGTGGCGGTGGAGTCGGGCCGGACGTACAGCGTGGTCGTGAAGCCGGGCAGCAGCGACGTCGTACGCACGGGCCCGGCGGGGCTGTTGCACGCGTGGGTGCCGCTGGGGGGTGCGCTGTTGTTGGCGGCGGTGGTGGTGGCCGGCGGCCTGCGGATGGTGCGGGTGGCGTGGGTGCTGGGTGGGCTCGGGGTCGCGCTGATCACGGCGGCGTGGGTGGCGCTCTGAGGGTTCGTTTCCGGCTGACGGCCCGGTGGGGCTTCTCGCGCAGTTCCCCGCGCCCCTCAAGAGCCGCAGCCCTTGCGGGCCTCCGGCCCTTTCGGGCCGAAAAAGCACGGGGCGCAGCCCCTGCTTTTTCAGGGGCGCGGGGAACTGCGCGACCAGCCCCCACCGAACGGTCAGCCGCCGACGAACCCCCCGAAGTCACCCCGTGTTGCGCAACCCCGCCGCAACCCCGTTCACCGTGAGCAGCAACGCCCGCGCCAACAACGGATCAGCCGCCTCCCCCGCCGCCGCAGCGTCCCGCTGCCGCTTGAGCAGGGCGACCTGAAGATACGAGATCGGGTCGAGATAGGCGTCCCGGATGGAGAACGTCTGCTGCAGCACGGGGTTCGCGTCGAGCAGCCGGCCCTCCCCGGTGACGCGCAGCACCTCGCGCACGGTCAGCTCGTGCTCGGCCCGGATCGTGTCGAAGACGTGCCGCAGCTCGTCGGGGACGAGCGTGTCGACGTAGTGCTGGGCGATCCGCAGGTCCGTCTTGGCGAGGGTCATCTCGACGTTGGAGAGGAAGTTGCGGAAGAAGTGCCACTGCTCGTGCATCTCGTCGAGCACGGTGTCGAGGCCCGCTTCGCGCAGCGCCTTCAGGCCGGAGCCGACGCCGAACCAGCCGGGCACGATCTGCCGTGACTGGGTCCAGCCGAAGACCCACGGGATGGCCCGCAGTCCGTCGAGGGAGACGCCCGAGCCGGGGCGGCGGGAGGGCCGTGAGCCGAGGTGCAGGTCGGCGAGCTGGTCCACCGGCGTCGACGCGAGGAAGTACGTCGGCAGGTCCGGGTCCTCGACGAGCCCGCGGTACGCGGCGTGCGCGGCGTCCGACACGACGTCCATCGCCGCGTCCCAGCGGGCCAGCGCCTCGTCGGACTGGCGCGGGGCGGTGTGCAGGGCGGAGGCCTGGAGCGTGGCGGCGACCGTCAGTTCCAGGTTCTCCCTGGCCAGGGACGGCACGAGGTACTTGTCGGAGATGACCTCGCCCTGCTCGGTCACCTTGATCTCGCCCTCCAGCGTGCCCCACGGCTGCGCGAGGATCGCGTCGTGCGAGGGGCCGCCACCGCGGCCTACGGTGCCGCCGCGGCCGTGGAAGAGCCGCAGCCGTACGCCGTACCGGTGCGCGACGTCGCGCAGCCGGCGCTGGGCCCGGTGGATCTCCCACTGCGAGGTCGTGATGCCGCCGAACTTCGACGAGTCCGAGTAGCCGAGCATGACCTCCTGCACGTCGCCGCGCAGGGCGACGAGCCGCCGGTACGACGGGTCGGCGAGCATCTCTTCGAGGATCGTGTCGGCGGCCTTGAGCTCGTCGGTCGTCTCCAGCAGCGGGACGATGCCGATCTTGGCCCAGCCGGCGTGGAGGTCGATGAGCCCGGCCTCGCGGGCGAGGACGGTGGCGGCGAAGACGTCGTCGGCGCCCTGGCACATCGAGATGATGTACGACTCGATGACCTCGGGGCCGAAGACGGCCAGCGCCTTCTTCACGGTCTCGAACACACCGAGGGTCTTGGCGCCCTCGGCGTCCAGCGGCGCGGGGGTGGGCGCCAGCGGGCGCCGGGACCGCAGCTCGCGGGCGAGGAGCTTGTGGCGGTACTCGCGGGGCATGTCCTCGTACCGCCAGGACTCCTCGCCGAGGCGGTCGAAGAGCTGGCCGAGGGCGTGGTGGTGGGCGTCGGCGTGTTCGCGGACGTCCATCGTGGCGAGCTGGAGGCCGAAGGCGGAGAGCGTGCGGATCGTGCGGTTCATCCGGCCGTCGGCGAAGAGGCCGCCGCGGTGCTCGCGCAGCGAGGTCTGGATGAGGGTGAGGTCGCGCAGCAGTTCGGCGGTGCCGAGGTAGTCGCGGCCGTCCTCGTGCGGGATGCCCTTGGCCAGGCGCTGCTTGGTGTTCTCCAGCTTCTGCCGGATGCAGGTGGCCTTGAGCCGGTAGGGCTCCTCGGCGTTGAGGCGCTTGTAGCGGGGGCTGATCTCGGGCAGCGCTTCGAGGTCGGCCTGGAGCGACGTGAGCAGTTCCTCCGTGGCGCCCGTGTAGCGGATGGAGTTGGAGAGGAAGCCGCGCAGCTCGTCGATGAGTTCGAGGGCGTCGTTGATGCCGTGCTCGTGCTGGAGGATCAGGACGTCCCAGGTCACCTGGGGGGTGACATTGGGGTTGCCGTCGCGGTCGCCGCCGATCCAGGTGCCGAAGGTGAGGGGGCGCGTGGCGTCGGGGAGCTTCACGCCCACGCGCTCCAGCTCCGCCGTCAGATCCTCCAGGACGTCGCCGACCGCGCCGGCGTGCAGTTCGTCCAGGTAGTAGATGGCGTTGCGGGCCTCGTCGGCGGGCTCGGGGCGTACGACGCGCAGCTCGTCGGTCTGCCAGACGAGGTCGATGTTCTCGGCCAGTCGGGTGTCGTAGCGGCGGCGGTCGGACTCGATGACCGGGGTCTCCAGCAGCGCGGCGACGCGCCGGAGCTTGTTGAGCACCGAGCGGCGTGCGGCCTCGGTGGGGTGGGCGGTGAAGACGGGGCGGACGTTGAGGTTCCGGACCGTCTCGCGCAGGTGTTCGGGGTCGGCGTCCTTCAGGCGATCGGCCGTACGGGCGAGAAGTCCGCCCTCGGCGGCACGGCGTGCCCTCAGCTCGCGGCCGCGGTGCACCTGCTCGGTGACGTTGGCCAGGTGGAAGTAGGTGGAGAAAGCGCGGACCAGCTTGGCGGCGGTCTCCAGTTCGGTACCGCGCAGCAGGTCGGCGGCGGCTTCGCCGTCCTCGCGGGTCAGGCGGCGGACGCGCTCGACCAGCTCCAGGAGTTCGGGGCCCTCCTGGCGTACGAGGGTCTCGCCCAGCAGGTCACCCAGGCGCCGGATGTCGGCGCGCAACTCGCTGCTGACCGTGGTGGTCCGGTCGTCGGCACTGCTCACAGGTGCGGCTCCTTGCAGTGTTGAAGCTCGTCTGGAGGGGAACCCGGGTGGGGCCCCGGCGGCCCGGTCCCCTGTCGTGGGTCCTGGCATCCGGGCTGGATTCAGAGCGGACCGCGCTGTCCGACCGAGTCCAGGATAGGTGGCCTTTCGGGCACCTCCGGCGACAGGTGCCACTTTTGCGGCACTGAGTGCCACCTGTCCATCGGACCCGTCCGCTACACCCGTGACGCGCAGACCGGCGGGCCCTTGCCGCCCGGCACCGCGCTGCCATACTTACGATGCCGTAGGTTACGGAACCGTAGGGAAAGCCGACAGGTAGCCCCCGCACGCTGTTTCCGCAGGCACTTCCCCCCTCTCTCCACCCTCGACCCCACAGGGGACGCCCATGAGCACAAGGTCCGATGTGATCGAAGACTCCCCGAACGCGAACGGTTCCCCGGGCTCCGCAGCGACCGACTCCGCAGCTCCCTCGGCCACCCTGGGCGGCGAGCAGAAGCGTTCGATCGAGCAGATCAGTCTGCTCGTCTTCATCATCGTCCCGTTCCTCGCGCTCCTCGCGGCCGTGCCGCTGGCCTGGGGCTGGGGCGTGAGCTGGCTGGATCTCGGCCTGCTGGTGTTCTTCTACTACCTCGGCTGCCACGGCATCACCATCGGCTTCCACCGGCACTTCACCCACGGTTCGTTCAAGGCCAAGCGCCCGCTGAAGATCGCGCTGGCGATCGCCGGTTCGATGGCCGTCGAGGGCCCGCTGGTCCGCTGGGTGGCCGACCACCGCAAGCACCACAAGTTCTCCGACGCCGAGGGCGACCCCCACTCGCCGTGGCGGTTCGGCGAGACGTTCCCCGCGCTGATGAAGGGCCTGTGGTGGGCGCACATCGGCTGGATGTTCGACGAGGAGCAGACCTCGCAGGAGAAGTACGCCCCGGACCTGGTCAAGGACCCGGCGCTCCGCGCGATCTCCCGCCAGTTCATCTACTGGACGATGCTCTCCCTCGCCCTCCCGCCTCTGATCGGCGGTCTGGTGACGATGTCCTGGTGGGGCGCGTTCACCGCCTTCTTCTGGGGCTCGCTGGTCCGGGTGGCGCTGCTGCACCACGTCACCTGGTCGATCAACTCGATCTGCCACGCGGTCGGCAAGCGCCCCTTCAAGTCCCGCGACCGCTCGGGCAACGTGTGGTGGCTGGCGGTCCTGTCCTGCGGCGAGTCCTGGCACAACCTGCATCACGCCGACCCCACGTCCGCCCGGCACGGGGTGGAGCGCGGCCAGCTGGACTCCTCCGCGCGGCTCATCCGCTGGTTCGAGGTGTTCGGCTGGGCGTACGACGTCCGCTGGCCGTCACGCTCGCGTATCGATTCCAGGCGTAACACGGGTGAGGACGGCTCCGGGCACCGGAAGGCGGCCGCCGAGGCGGCATGATTGACGCCGTGGCGACCGACTCCAGCAGCACCCCGAGCAACGAGAAGCCGCGGCGTGTGCGCCGCACCCGGATGACGGGCGCCGAGCGCCGGGCACAGCTGCTGGAGGTCGGCCGGGCCCTCTTCGCCGCGAAGGGCTTCGAGGCCACGTCGGTGGAGGAGATCGCGGCGAAGGCCGGGGTGTCCAAGCCGGTGGTGTACGAGCACTTCGGCGGCAAGGAGGGCCTGTACGCGGTGGTGGTGGACCGGGAGATGAGCCGGCTGCTGGACATGGTCACCAGCTCCCTCACGGCGGGCCACCCGCGTGAACTCCTCGAACAGGCGGCCTTCGCGCTCCTCGACTTCATCGAGGAGTACACGGACGGCTTCCGCATCCTGGTCCGCGACTCCCCGATCCCCCAGTCGACGGGTTCCTTCGCGTCCCTGATCTCCGACATCGCCACGCAGGTCGAGGACATCCTCGGCCGCGAGTTCAAGAGCCGCGGCTTCGATCCCAAGCTCGCGCCGCTGTACGCCCAGGCGCTGGTCGGCATGGTCGCGCTCACCGGGCAGTGGTGGCTGGACGTCCGCCGGCCGAAGAAGGCGGAGGTCGCGGCGCACCTGGTGAACCTGGCGTGGCACGGCCTGGACGGCCTCAACCAGAAGCCGCGGCTGATCGGCCACCGGAAGAGTTAGCGGCGGTGTGGTTTCGTCGCGGGGTGCGGGTGAGTGGGGGCTGGTCGCGCAGTTCCCCGCGCCCCTGAAAAGCAGGGGCTGCGCCCCATGCTTTTCAGACCCGCCGCCGGTCGCCTTTCCGGGCCTCGGGGGCCTGCGTCTTTCAGGGGCGCGGGGAACTGCGCGAGAAGCCCCACCGGACCCGCACCCGCCCACGAACCCCCGCACCCCACCCCATTAGGCGCCCTCGCCCACATCCTTCGCACTGAGCGCCAGCTCGTTGTTCACGGTGAAATACGGCCGCACCCGGGTGAGCCCCCGCTCAGGATGTTCAGCCACGCGACCGGGCACCACGTCCGTCTTGCGCCGCTCCACCACGTCACCCCCGATCCGCCCCACGGGCACCTCCGCGTCGCCCAGCCGCAGCCGCAGATCCCACAGATCGTGCTCGACACTCCGCCGCCCCATGACCTCCGCGTACGGAACGGTGAACCGGACCCCCCGCTCCCCCACAGCCCGCGCGGCCACGGAGAAGTCGTACGCGGAGTCGGCCCGGGAGACGACCCGCACCACGGCCCCCTCCCCCAGGGGGCCACCCGCGCCGTACCGCGTCGCGGTGACGGTCACCGACGCCTCGCCCACCTCGACGGAGTCGATCTCCGCGTGCGCGGGCCGCAGCCAGGTCCGTACCGCGAGGAACCCGTCGGCGGTCGGGTACGGGATCCACGCCCCCACCCCCCGGTGGTCGACGCCCGGCTCCCGCCCGACCAGCGCGGCCTGCTCGACCATCCGTACGGCCAGCCGCACCCGTTTGCTCGTGCCGCGCGGCGCGACGTAGCAGTCCCAGCGGCCTTCGGCGAGGGTGTGCTCGGCCGGGCGGAGGCTCGCCCGCAGCACGGTGTCCGGGGCCTCGGCGCTCGGCAGGACCGGGACGACGACCTGCCGTTTTCCGGGGTCGCGACGCAGGCGGGCGATGAAGTCGAGGGGGCCGGCGGGCAGTTCGGCCGGGTCGAGGAGGACGGTGACACCGCCGTCGGAAGTCGCGCGGGCGTGCGCGGTGGGCGTGGGAGCGCTCCCCTCGGCCTCGGCGGAGGGTGCCGCCTTCGCGGGGCGCGGGCCGGTGAAGCGTGCGGCGAGCCGTCTCAGCCGGGCGACGGCGGGCCGGCCGCGGCGCCGGGACCTGGTCAGCTCCTCGAAGAGGTCCTCGTAGCGGCGGGCGATGACGGCGGGCGCGTAGGTCTCGGCCTTCTCGACGGCCCGCTTGCCGAGGCGTTCCCGCAGCTCCTCGTCGGTGACGACGCGGTTCAGGGCGTCGGCGTAGGCGTCGACGTCTCCGTCGAGCGGGACGAGGATGCCGTCCTCGCCGTCGGTGATGATCTCGCCGGGGCCGTGCGGGCAGTCGGTGGCGACGACGGGGACCCCGCAGTGCATGGCCTCGACGATGGTCATGCCGAACGACTCCATGTCGGAGGAGACGGCGGCGACGGCGCCCTTGGCCCACTCGGTCTCGATCGGTGAGACCGCGCCCATGAGGAACGCGCGGTCGTGCAGCCCGAGCCGGTCGATCTGCTCCCGCAGGTTCTCCTTCTGCGGGCCGCGTCCGTAGATCCGCAGGGTCCAGCCGGGGTGTTCGGCGGCCACCTTGGCGAAGGCGTCGATCAGCCGGTCGTACCGCTTGATGGGGATGAGCCGGCCGGCGGCGACGATCATCCGGGAGTCCAGGGCGGACCGCTGGACGGCGGAGGCCCGCACGCCGTTGGGGACGCACACGATGGCCGTGGTGACGTCGGGCAGCGCGGCGCGGTACTGGGCGGCGTCGGCCTCGGAGACGGTGACGAAGGCGTCGAGTCCGGCGACGGCCCGGTTCTGGTCGGTGCGCAGCGGTTCGCGGTACTGGTCGAGGCTCAGGTGCTCCTGGCCGACGCGGAGGTAGCGGCCGCGTCCGTCGCGGGCGAGGTAGCCGTTGAGGTCGGGGCGGGTGGCGATGACGACATCGGCCTCGGTGCGGTCGAGGAAGCCGCCGATACGTTCGTCCTGCAGCGCGGTGTAGGGCTGGTTCCCGGTGGCCCCGCTGTACGGGAACATCGTGCCGGGCCGCTCGGTCAGCGGGTGGCCGCTCTCGCAGCCGGGGCCTTCGCGCAGGTCGATCAGCGAGGTCAGACGGACGCGCGGGTCGAACGGGAGGGCCGGTTCGTCGCGGGAGCGGTGCACGCTGACGACCTCGACGTCGTGGCGGTCGGCGAACGCGGCCGACAGATTGGTGGTCGAGCGGATGGTGCCGCCGATACCGAAGGCGTTGTTGATCAGGAACGCGATCTTCATAGGTGTTTCCCCCTGGAGACCGCCCGGGCCGCTTCGGCGCCGGGCGGGCGGCATCGCGCCCGCGGCCCCCCGGTGGTCAGGACAGGGGGCCGTGAATGGGCACGGCTATTACGTGGTCGACAATCGACAAACGAACGTACGAATGCACAAGTGAATGAATGAATGGGCACAGCGGAAACGACCGGCCGGACGGCAAGCAAGCCTAGGCGGCGCGCGTCACAAACCCCGTCAAGCGCGCCGGACGGCGCGACAGATCACCACTGGCCCCAGATCCCCCCTGGTCACAGCATCGGCCCCCGCTTCCCCGAACATCGCGCGGGAGGCAACAAAAGTGAACTGAGAATATATCCCGCACAAAGGAAAGCCAAAGAACAATATCAGCCACTTACGCAACAGGAGCCCCGCGCGGAGCGCCGCACACGGAATATAAGAATCCGTTTCGGCTACGGCTTTTCGGATGCGGCGGGGCGCAGCGGGGTCGTTTCCAGAACCTCCGCGGCCCTGCGTCCGGCCGGGCCCGCCGTCTGTGCGGCGATGCGCCGGAAGGTGTCCTGCGCCTGTCGCGCGGGCCACTCGTCGGGCAGCCGCTGTACGGGCAGGCGCGGGTCGGTGCGGATGACGCGCAACCATTCGGCGACGAGCCGCAGCCGGGCGGCGATCGGGTCGGCGGCGGCGAGGTCGGCGGTGGTCCACCGTTTGTCGAAGGCGACGTAGCGCGCGGCGAGGGTCTCCAGGTCCCAGCTCTCGCGGATCATCAGCCCGACGTCGGTGAACTCGTCGGCCTGCGCGTGGAACACCTTCACATGGGCGTCGAGCCCCAGTTCGGAGACGATCTCCCGTACGTCGACGCGGCCCGGCGCGATCCACAGTCCGCTGTAGAGGGCGCCGAACCCGGACCAGGTGAGCCGGGAGCGCAGGTCGTGGCGCTGGCGTTGCCAGGACTCGGGGAGGGAGAAGCCGAGGAGGGTCCAGGTGCCGTCCCAGTCCTCGTTCACGGCGCCGTCGCGCCAGATGCGCTGGCCGCCGTCGCGCAGGATGGCCTCCGCGTGCGGGGTGAGCCCGAAGAACATCCGCCGGCCCTCGCGCTGCCGTCGCAGCAGTCCCCGGTTCACCATCCGGGTCAGCGTCGACCGCACGGCCTGCTCCCCGGTGCCGACCCGCCCGAGCACGTCGATGATGCTCCCCGAGTACACCCCGAGGGCGCCCTCCGCACGGTCCAGCACGTGGTTCCCGAAGAAGGACATCACCAGCGACTGCGGCCGCAACTGCGGCGCGTCGACGGCATCGACGGCATCGGTGACATCGGTGTCCAGGATCGGGTCCTCCACAGCGGTAAGGGTACGGGGAGCCGCGCCCCGCGAGGGGCGCGGGGAACTGCGCGAGAAGCCCCACCGGCCCGCGGCCGACGACGACGCCCCGCAGTCCCCCGCCCGGCCTACGAGGAGGCCACCTCCTCCTTCGCGGCGGCCCCCTCCCGGAGGGACGCGTCCCCCAGCGACTCCCGGTGCGTCTCCCGTACGAACCACACGGTCACGGCGGTGATCGCCGCGCCCCCGCAGATCAGCAGCGAGATCGGCGTGCTGGAACCCCCGTTGGCCGCCACCAGGCTCCCCGCGATCATCGGCGAGAACCCGGCACCGATGAGGGTGGCGCCCTGGTACCCGAGCGACGCCCCGGTGTAGCGGACCTTCGTCCCGAACATCTCGGTGAGCAGGGCGCCCAGTGGCCCGTACATCACCGACTGCGCGAAGCCGTGGCCGAGGACGACCGCGAGGATCAGCAGCCCCGGTGACTTGGAGTCGACCAGCGCCAGGACGGGGAAGGCGAGTGCGGCGGAGGCGATGGCCCCGGTGAGGACGACGGGGCGGCGGCCGACGCGGTCGGAGAGGGCCGAGGCGCAGGGCAGGACGACGAGGGCGACGGAGGCGGAGACGGTGAGGGCGGTCAGCACCTGGGGGCGGGGATAGCCGATGCCGGTGGCGTAGGCGATGAGGTAACTGGTCAGCAGGGACTGGGCGGTGAAGGCTCCGATGCCGACGCAGCAGGCCAGCAGCAGGGGGCGCGGGCGGCGCAGCACGTCGACGATCGGCAGCCGGGACTCCGTGCGGTCCTTCTTGACCTGGGCGAACAGCGGGCTCTCGACGACCTTGAGGCGGACGAAGAGGCCCACGCCCAGCAGCACGACGCTCAGCAGGAACGGCACGCGCCAGCCCCAGGCGGCGAACTGGTCGCGGGGCATGGCGACGACGAGGGTGACGACGAGGGAGGAGAGCAGGGAGCCGAGCGGTGCTCCCATCTGGGTGAAGCTGGACCACAGCCCGCGCCGCTTCTCACCGGCGTGCTCGACGACCATGAGGGTGGCGCCGCCCCATTCACCGCCGATGGCGATGCCCTGCAGCACGCGCAGGGTGATCAGGAGGACGGGCGCCCAGACGCCGATGGTGTCGTAGGTGGGCAGCAGGCCGATGAGGAAGCTGGCGCCGCCCATGAGGCCCATGGTGAGCAGGAGCATGGACTTGCGGCCGAGGCGGTCGCCGAAGTGGCCGAAGAGGATGCCGCCGAGGGGGCGGGCGACGTATCCGGCGGCGAAGGTGCCGAACGCGGCGATGGTGCCGACGGCCGGGTCGGCGCCGGGGAAGAACAGTTCACCGAAGACGAGCGCGGCGACCGTTCCGTAGACGAGGAAGTCATAGAACTCGACGGCCGTACCGAGCAGCCCGGACAACGCGACACGACGCAACTGCCGCGTCCGCTGCGCCTCTTCGGCCTGCTCGGCGGGGTTGGGGAGTGGGGACGGGGCCATGCGGGTCTCCCTGGAGCTAAGGGGGAACGAGGGAGGAACACCCGCGAAGGTAGGCGCGCTGATGCCTGCCGTCAATATTCTGCACAACATCACCTGTCGCAGGTTCGCGTCCCCCGCCGCGAACCAGCACCTGGTCGGCGGCCGTGATCACCGGTCGGCGTGTGACTTGTGGGCGATCGCGAAGATGCGGCGGAACGGGAACGGGGTGCCGTGGGGGGTGGGGGGATAGGCATCGCGCAGGGCGGCGCGGTACTCGGCGACGAACGGAGCCGCGTCCGGGCCGAGTTCGGTGAGGATGGGGCGTAGGCCCGTTCCCTTGACCCAGTCGAGTACCGGGTCCTCGCCCTGGAGGAGGTGGACGTAGGTCGTCTCCCAGGTGTCGGTCTCGCAGCCGAGGTCGGCGAGGGCGGCGTGGTAGGCGACGGGGGTGTGGACCGCGTCGTCGTGGCGGAGGGTGTCGCCGAGGCGGTCGCGCCAGCGGGGCGAGTGGGCCAGTTCGCGCATCAGGCGGTGACTGGGCGAGTCGAAGTTGCCCGGGACCTGGAAGGCGAACGTGCCGCCGGGGGCCAGCGCGTCGATCCAGGCGGGGAAGCGGTCGAGGTGGCCCGGCACCCACTGGAGGGTGGCGTTGCTGACGATCAGGTCGTACGGCTCCGGGGGCGCCCAGGTCAGGACGTCCGCCGCGGCGAAGTCGATCCGGCCGCCGCCCGGGGTGGGCCCCTCGTGGTCGGCGCGGGCCCTGTCGAGCATCTCGGGCGAGTTGTCGCACCCGGTGATGTGCGCGGTGGGCCAGCGGTCGGCGAGGAGGCGGGTGACGTTGCCCGGGCCGCAGCCGAGGTCGGCGACGCGGGGGTGCGCGGCGGGCGGGTCGGGGACGTGGGCGAGCAGGTCGACGAAGGCGCGGGCCCGGTGGCCGGCGTGCCGCAGGTACTGCTGGGGGTCCCAGGTGGGGCTGGTGGCGGGCATGGGGACGGCCTCCTCGTCATGACTGTCGTCGCTGCACCCCACCCTCACCCCCAAGTATCTCGAAGTCAAGAGACTCCGACCTAATCATCTTGATCTCAAGAGACTTCACATCGACACAACCACTACACTGATCGCCATGGAGGACGAGGTCGATCGGCTGGTCGCAGCGTGGCGCCGGGAGCGCCCCGACCTCGACGTGGAGCCGCTGGAAGTACTCAGCCGGGTGAGCAGGCTCGCCCGGCACCTGGACCGCGCCCGCAGGCTGGCCTTCGCCGAGCATCAGCTGGAGCCATGGGAGTTCGACGTGCTGACGGCTCTCCGGCGCGCCGGGAACCCGTATCAGCTCTCGCCCGGCCAGCTGCTGACGCAGACGCTGGTGACCTCGGGCACGATGACGAACCGTATCGACCGGCTGACCAAGAAGGGCCTGGTCGAGCGGCTGCCCGACCCCAGTGACCGCCGGGGCGTGCTCGTCCGGCTGACGGACGAGGGCCGGGACCGGGCGGACCAGGCACTCGCCGGACTCCTCGACCAGGAACGGGCGATCCTGGCCGAGCTGTCCCGCGCCCAGCGGGGCGATCTGGCGGGCCTGCTACGCCAGTTGACCGCCCCGTTCGACAACATCCCCGGCTAGGTCCACGGGCCCCACCCCGGCCCGGCGCGCGAGGGCGACCGCGGCGAGGGTGCTGTGCACGCCCAGCTTTCCGAGGACGTTCTGCATGTGCGTGCGGACGGTGTGCGGGGAGAGGAACAGGCGCTCGGCGACGGCCTTGCGCCCCAGCCCCGCCACCATGCACCGAAGCACTTCCCGCTCACGCGGGGTGAGGGACTCGACGAGCCGCTCACTCTCCGTGCGGTGCTTGCGGGCGGCGGTCAACTCCCGCAGGACGCCCGTGAGAAGCGCGGGCGGCAGATGGGTCTCCTCGCGCAGCACTCCCCGGATGACGGTGAGCAGCCGGGACAGCGAGCAGTCCTTGGCGACCCAGCCGGACGCGCCCGCCTGGAGGGCCAGCGCGGCCCGGCGCGGATCGTCCTTCTCGGCGAGCACGACGGTCCGTACGCTCGGCTGGCCCGAACGCACGCCCGCGACGAGCGATATGCCGTCCACGAGGCCGTCCCCGCCGCCCTCCGGGACGGGCACGGCGGCCGGACGCGCGCCGGGGACATGGGCATGGCCCCCCAGGTCGGCGTCGACCAGGAGCACGTCGAACTTGCGGCCCTCCGCCGCCGCGCGGTCCAGACAGCGCAGCGCGGCCGGGCCGCTGCCGGCCGCGGACACGTCGACGTCCGGCTCGGCGGCCAGCGCCGCGGCGAGCGACTCGGCGAAGATGCGGTGGTCGTCGACGACCAGGACTCGGATGCGAACCACTGAAACCCCCACTGGTCGGGGGACGACCGGCGCGAGTACGGCGCCCGGAGCGTGCCCCGGTTTACACCTGGGACGGGGCGTCGCAGCCGCACGGCCGCCGCCGTGCTGAACCGCTACCCCCACTCCGGGCGTCGTACCCGACTGTCTCGCCCCCTGATCAGCACCGGCCCCCACCGGCGCTGTTCATCAGGGTACGGCCGGGGGGCAGGAGCGGAAGGCAATTTGCAGAACTGGTTGTCCGACACGTTTATGGTGTGCCGCATGTTTCGTATGGAGACAGAAGTCGACAAAGAACGAAGGCAGTTGCTTCATTCCCGATTGCGGGCCAGCAACACCGCCGCCTCACCGATTCTCCGCGAGCTGCGCGGAACGCCCGGCGAACGCGAAGTCCCGCTCCATGTGTGGATCATGGATGAGGTCGGCGGTCTCGCGGGCGGCCTCGTCGGCCACACCTGGGCCGGCTGGCTCCACATCACCTATCTCTGGGTCGACGAACGCCACCGGGGCGCGGGCCTCGGCACCCGCCTGATGTCGACCGCCGAACACCTGGCCGCCCAGGACCGCGCCTGCCGCTCGGCCCGCCTGGAGACCTGGGACTTCCAGGCCCCGGAGTTCTACCAACGCCTCGGCTACGAGGTGGTGTGCGTGATCCCCGACTATCCGCCGGGGATCACGGAGTACACGTTGACGAAGAGGATCGGGTGAGCGGTGGGGGACGGGCTCAGGCGGCTACTAGAGGGTGCGTCCGAGGTTGGTGACGAGAATGTGGATCACGTCGTCGTCGATGATGTACAGGACCCGGTAGTCGCCGACCCGCAGGCGCCGGATGTTGGGGCCGTAGGCGGTGGAGTTGGCGGGGCGCGGGGCTTTGGCGAGAGTGTCCACGGCCTCGTACACAGCGGCGAGACCTGTGGGGTCGTCCGCGAGGAACCGCACGGCCGCGCTCGTGGCACCCGGTTCCCAGATGATGCGATAGGTCACGGACGCAGCCCCAGCATCCGTCCGACCTCTTCGTGCGGGATGCCCTCCCCGAGCGTCCCCTCCGCCTTGCGCCGCTGGTAGTCCGCGACCGCCAGGGCGTCTTCGAGATCCTCTATCACCTGCGGAGAGACAAGAAGTGCGGCCACGTGCCCGTGGTCGGTGAGGGCGATGGTCTCGCGGCCGTGAGCGGCTCGGCGGACAAGGTCGCCGAGCTGGGAGCGGGCCGCACTGATCGCAATCTCAGTCATGCGCCAATGATGCCACAAGGTGAACCTTGATGACCATTCGGCGCGCTTCGGCACGGTCTCCGCCAGATCCGTACCGCGGCAACCTCATCGACGAATGTCTCGCCGAAGCCGGCCTCACCTTGACGACATCACGGCAACGACGTCAGCAACGGGCGCCCCATGGGCGGGTGATGATATGAGAGCCAGGTGATCAGGTCGGTGGCCGCGCAAGTACGGTGGAGCTGCCTGCCCGGATGGACTCGCCTGCCCGGATGGACTTGGGGGAATTCATGACGTTCGACCAGGAATGGGCCGAACTGCGCGCGGCGGCGGCCGAGCGGACTGCCATGCGGATCAACAGCGCTCCGGCCGCGGGCGGCGGCGGTGGCGGAGGTGGCGGCGGCGGAAAAGACCTGGTGGTCAATCGGGACGATCTCGGCGCCATCGGCAATGACGCGTATGACCTGTTGGGCCGGCTGGGGAAGGAGGGCGACATCGCCCGTCCCGCCACGTTCGACGCGGCGATAGCGCTGACCAACGGGAACTTCGTGAGCGGTTCGGCCGTGCTGAAGGTGCACGACTTCTGGCAGACCCACCTGAGGACGCTGCTGGACGCCTGCTCGCAGATCTCCAATCACCTCGATTACAGCAAGGCGCAGCATGCCAAGGACGAGGTGAAGATCGAGGGAGAGCTGACGCGGGTGTCCGTGCTCTCGCAATACATGAAATAAGGCTCGGGGGAGCGCGCACCATGCTGAAGTACGAGGACATCATCGACGCCCCGGTGGCGAAGCTGAAGGCCGCCGTCGACGACTGGTCGGAGATGGCGAAGAAGCTGGACACTCTCGCCACGGACGCCACCGACGGGATGAAGAAAAAGGCGGACAGGGCGGCTTGGGAGGGCGTCAACGCAGGGGTCACCAAGGCGTTCATCGGCAAGACGGCCAAGGAGTTCGCGGACGCCGCGGCCGAGGCCAAGGGTGTGAGGCTGATCCTGGAAGAGGGGTACTTGGCCATCAAGAAGGCCAAGGACGACCTGATCGCCATCCGGGACCACGAGGGGCCTGCGGCCGGCATCCGTGTGGACGGCAAGGGCAAGGTGACGGCGAAGAACCCGCTGTCCGAGATCCCCGGGGCGCTGAAGGACCCCGACTACAAAGAGCCCCTGCTGCAGGAACAGCGGAACATCGAGTCGTGGCAGAAGAGGATCGACCTCATCGTAGACAACTGCAACGACACCGATGTCGCCCTCAGGAACACCCTTGAGACCAACGTCACCGACCGCAAGGACTTCAGCGCTCCGACGTACACGAAACTGGACCAGGAGGAGGCCGCCCGCGCCGCCGCTCTGGCGGGCAAGGGCTCGGACCTCACCCACTCCGAACTCAAGCAGCTCAACGAACTGCTGAAGGACAACAGCAAGTCGGTGGAGTTCTCCAAGAGCTTCTACGAGAAGCTCGGCCCCGAGAAGTCGCTGGCGTTCTTCGGCCAGCTCTCCACGGACACATACGATCTCGGCAAGGTCGACCCGCAGCGCCTCAAGGACGTCCAGCAGCTCCAGGAGAACCTCGGCCTCAACCTGGCCACGGCCTCCCACGACAAGGAATTCGCCGACAAGTGGGGCCCGGAGCTCCGCAAGTTGGGTACGGAGCGCATTCCGCTGTCCAAGTACGACTACTCCGGCGGGCCGTTCGGATACCAACTCCTCGGCGGGATCATGCGGTACGGGAACTACGACGCGAAGTTCCTCAACCCGATCGCCGAACACGTGGCGCAACTGCACGCGAAGGACCCGGACATGTTCGCCGAGAGCAAGACGGTGAACAGTGCGTTCAAGAACCCGTACAACCCCTCCGGCGTGAACGGCGCCGGCTACGACCCGGCCACCGCCATGCTGGAAGCGCTCGGCAACAGCCCGGAAGCGGCAAAGAAGTTCTTCACCGACACGCCGACCGCGTACAACGAGGACGGCACGGTCGACCGCGGCGCCACGGCCGAGCTGGGGAAGAACAAGGACGGCGAGCCGTTCAACAACTACCTGGACTTCTTCAGCGACGAGAAGTGGGAGTCCTTCCCCGACGTCAACTCGGTCGACGAACACGAGAAGTCACTCGACTACATGCCCGACGCCCTCGGCCACGCCCTGGAGGCGGCGACCCTCGGCTACTCGGCCGGGCACCCGGACGCCGACGTGGTGCGGGACGCGGACAACGCCGCGGTCATGCAGAAGGTCATGGAGAAGTACGCCGCGGACCCAGCCCTCCTCAAGGAGCACCACGAGGCAATGTCCGACAGTCTGGGCGTCATGGGCGGCGGCTACATCGACGACATCAACTGGGCGTTGGAAAAGAACCATCCGGAGAGCGTGTTCGCGCCGGGCAAGAACCCGGAGGGGCACATCGACTTCGCGGACACCGGGGACGGGCACGGGCGGAGTATCGTCCGGGGCTTTCTCAGCACCCTGGGTCAGCATCCGGACGCCTACGCGACGGTCTCGGCCGCGGAGCAGGTCTACACCCGTAGTGTGCTGGAAGGGACAGTGGGCCCGGACGGAAAGATCAGCGAGGGCGCTGCCAGGGCGACCGTGTTCGTTGGCGCCGAGGTGCAGGGCATGCTCGATCAGTCCCGGGCCGACCAGGTGGAAGCGACGAACCTCAAGACCCACGAGGACTACGAGAAGGCGGTCGAAAAGCGGGCGGGCTGGGTCCAGTTCGGAGCCGCGGCGGGTATCGCGGCGGGCGTCGCCTTCCTGCCCGCGACCGCGGCCGTGGGCACGGCCGCGGTGCTCATCCCGCTGGCGACGGATACCGCCGCCGGCGCTGCCGAACAGGTCATCGGCCAGATGGTCGGCGATATCTCTGGCAACTCGGTGGATGAGCACAAGGAGAAGGTGGAGGACCTTATCGACGAGGAGAAGGTCAAGATCTACTCCTCCGGTGAAAGCATGGCCGAGGCCCCAATGGAGGGTTTCCTGGAGCACCACGGTGTGGTCCCCGGCAAGGATCCGTTCGCGCGGGACCTATACGAATCGATGGTGCTCGGTTATGGGCTCGGTAACGACCGGGCGAAGCAACAGGGCAACGGTCCGGAAACCGGCTGAGGCCGATGGACGGCCGAGGCACATAAGGATGCGGACAGTGATCAGTCGCAGGTCAATACACGCGGACCCCTCTCCGTGGCCATGGCCGGCTCGTCGCTTCTCGGAGCCACGGGTTGCGGAGGGGACGAGGAAGGCGACGGAGTTCCGGACGACTACAAGGTCGTTGCAGGGACACAAGTCTGCGGTGGATGCGGCTGGACTTGAAGAAGCGCGAGGTGCGCATCCTGGAGGAGCGGTGGGAGCAGTCGTCTGAGCCTCTTCGGTGAGGGTGGAGCGGGAAGGCTTTGTACCTGTCGAGGAGGGGAGGGGGGCCGGGTTCCGGGCGTTCGGGATGCTGTCGTTGCCCAGCATGGATCTCGCCTCCGCAGGTGCCGCTCGCCGTTACGCGTGCGACATGCCTCGGTCGTGGAGGCTCCCGTCGGATGCCGTGGACGATCCGGAGAACATCGTCGGCGAGTCGGCGGCCAATGCCCTGGAACACGGCGGCAGTGACCGCATGGCGGTCGCACTCGTACTCACCACGGCGACGGTCACCATCGCCGTCACCGACGCGGGCCCGAGTCGGGGGATCACGGCATCGCTGCCGCTGACACGGGTGCTGCCGGGAGCTGAGCGGGAGCCGGGGCGTGGACTGCTGATCACCGAGACCCTGGCCAGTCGCTGGGGCGGCGGGGGACGCGGGACAGCATGACGGTCTGGGCCGACATCACCGTCGAGTCCGCGTGGGCCGACCCGATTTCGGGTGCTCCCGCCAAGTGCCGCGCGCGGCGGCCGTAGGTTGATCCGGTGGGATTCTTCGACGGGCTGAACGGCGCCAAGCGTTCAAAGCGGCGGTGTCGCGCCGCTGCCAGCAGCGGAGGTCCGGTCAGCTCTGCTCGCACACAACAAGAATAGAAATTGGCCAGACCTCACATGATCGCCGGATTATGCCCAGCCCGCTGGGATCACAGGCGCAACCGCCGTCACCCTCCTACGTCTCTCTGTTCAACCAGATTCGGAGTGGTCGGCGTACACTCGCGCCGGCGCATCGATCAGGACTCAGGGCGTCCGCCAGTAGGTCCCCGGATGCGTGGGCTTCGGGGACGGATGTTCCTGCGGTAGAGGGTCCAGGCTCATCAGATCAGGCAGCGGACCGTGATGACGGTGCTGGCCAGGGCAAGGAAAAACTCGTCGGCCGTTCTTCGGCGTTCGGTACAGCGCCGGAGCATGCCGAAGTCGTTAACTGCGAACAGTTCGACCGGCCGCGCGTCTGGCTAAAGTTAGGCTGCATGGGCATCGGTAGGACTCTCCTGGGCATAGCCATGATCGCTCTCGTCACCGCGGGCTGCGGCGGGTCGGGATCCAATGACAACGCCTCCAGCGCTGCGGACAGCGCGCCGCCGAAGAGCGGCAAGGAACTCCCCGTCGCGATCACCTCGGCAGAGCCTGGGCTCCTGACGGTGAAGACGCTGCTCGGTGCTCTGCCGCCTGAACCCACCGACGAGGCCCCGTTCACCGAACGGGTGCTGTGGATGATGCGTAAACAAACGGTGGCCATGGCCGGAATACCAGGGAAGACCAGCGCTGCATGCGAGGGCGGCAAGGTGAGCGAGGAGCCGGGCGTGACCACACGGTGCACCGTCACCTACAACGGCGTGAAGGTCCCCTGGTCCATTCGTTTCGACGAGCCGGCCGGTGATTTGAAACCATACGAAATCACCAACGCGGGCCAGGCCGCGCTGACGGCAAAGTCTGTCTACGGCGAGTTCTGGAGGGAGTACAACCGGGTCAGCAAGCACCTCCGCTGCGAAGAGATGCCGGACCTCGAACTCGTCGCATACGGCCAAGACACCGGTCACCGCTGCCAGTACGCCTCGTTCGTCGACGGAAAGGCCCGGTGGGTCAATGTCCCGGTGAGCGTGGGCGAGCGCGGGGTCGTCTTCGACAACGGCCGCTCGCCGGAATCCTCTTGATGTTGTGGGCATGAATGGCCAGGAGCAGGACGGAAGCAAGAGACGGTGCGACGGGGGGCAGTGTCGGCCCTGGTTGCTGCGTCGCAGCAGTGACCGGCTGCCTTCGACGGGGTTGAGGTCGGTGCATAGGTCGGCAGGAAGTAGCAGGTGATCCAGTCGTGGGTGTCGATGAACTCCCGCAGCCGACGGTCTCTGTGGACGTTGAGGTTGTCCCACACCAGCTCGATGGGTGCGCCGAGTTACTGGTGGGCGGCGATGAGCAGGTCGCAGTACTCGGTCCAGTTGAACTGCGTTTGTCCCCTCGACGGGTAGCCTCCGCTGGCCTTCCGGTAGCTCAGCCAGGGCCGGGGCCAGGGTGCTGGCCGGGAGTGATGTTGCCGTTAGGAGCGCTGGGCGGGGCGGCGTAAGGCGGGTATTGGGGGGCCGGGTACTGGGGTTGTCCTGGCGGGGGTGCGTACGGGGCTGTCGGGTGCGGTGCCGTGGGGTGTGCGGGGCGGCGGTTGCGGACGAGGGCGAAGACCGCCGCGCCGATGCCGAGTAGTGCGACGACCGCGGCCGCGGCCAGGACGATGGACAGCATGTTGTTCTCCTTGGAGGAATCTGAGGCTGCCGCCTCATCGGTGGTCTTGTCCTCCGCCGGGGCGTTGTCGGCATCGGTGGCCGAGGGCTCAGGGGACGGCGATGCGGAGGATGCGGCCGCGAGGTCCGGGAGTGGGTATTCGTCCGCCGGGCCCGGGTCGCCGGGGTTCTGCAGGGCGATGCGGGGGCGGACGATGCCGTAGCCGATGGAGTCGTTGCGCTTGGAACCGTCGGTGGGGGCGCCGATGGTGTTCAGCATGACTCTGAGGACCTGGTTGTTGGTCCAGGTGGGGTGCTTGGACCAGATCAGGGCGGCGCTGGCGGAGGCGAGGGCTGTGGCGTCGCTGGTGCCATGCCCTTCGCACAGGCCGCTCTTGGTTCCGCAGGCGTGCACCATCTCCTCGCCCGGGGCAGCCATGTCTACTTGAGGGCCGTGCTGGGACTCAGCCGTCCTGCGGAGGTCCTTGCCGACTGCGGCCACCCCGACCACTCCGGGCGTGGCCGCCGGGTACATGAGCCGATTGGTCGTGTCTCCGTCATTACCCACGCCGGCGAAGACCAACGAACCCTTGTCCAAGGCGTACTTCACGGCGTTGGTCAGCCCTGCTGAGCCCTCCGAAACTGCAAGAGAGATGTTGATGACTTGGGCGCCCTTTTCGGCTGCGTAGCGAATCGCCTCCGGTGCGGCCTTGTTGAACTGGCGGATGGCGTCGGCCTGGTTGGCTGCCGCCAGCGACTTGGGCATACGAATAGGAAGGATCTTCACCCCGGGAGCGAGCCCGAAGGCACCCTGGCCACCTCCGTAAGCACCTGTTCCAGCGATGAGCCCGGCCATACCCGTACCGTGGCCCTCGTAGTCGGTGTGCTCATCACCGGGCTGCCCCTCGGCATAGTCCTTACCTTGTAGGACGCGGCCCTTCAGGTCTGGGTTGGTCGGGTCGACTCCAGTGTCGATCACCGCAACCGTGACACCCTTGCCCGTGCTGGTCTGCCACATCTGCTCAGCCTTCATGGCATCGAGGAACCACTGTTCCTCGCGAATTGACTCTGCATGGGCCGGAGCCCCCACAGCACCCACGAACAGCAGGCCAAGTAGCGCCGATGCCGCAGCACGGGGGCCCGTGTATCGAGGGCCGTTGGTGCGCATGAGCTTCGCTGTCTCCGTTCATAGATACGCGTCAGTCGATGACCGGGGGTACTGGACGTCCGTTGCGCTGTCGTGGGGTGTCCTCTTGCTCACCTGAGCGACGTGGTCGCGCTTTCGCACCATCAACACCTGCCGAAGAGGCCGCCCGACGTACGTGGGGGGCGTCGCCTCCCGCTCTCTCTCCAGGCCGAGTCGAGTGGGGTACACCTCCTACGACGCCTCCACGTGCCGTGCCGGAGCCCGTTGAGCCGGATCCTGGTGCTCCCGGCCCGACCACGCCAGCGGGGCCAGGTACCGCACGACCTGCGCGCTGTGGAGTACCTCCGATGACACCGCCGTTCGATGCGGGGATACGGCCGCCCGCCGTCTGACCATGCTGGCCGACCCCGCGCCCAGCGGAGGTCGTGGGATTGGCGGTGGGCCCCAACGGGGCACGGCCGGTCGCACCCGGCGCCCCCACGACCGTTCCACGATGGGCCGAGCCGGTCTGCCCGCCCAAGTGTGGTGCGACAGGGCGACCACCCACGACGCCATTACCACTCGGCCCACGGACGGAACCGGAGGACGGGGGGACCTGGCCGGGTAGTTGCGGCGTGCGCCCATTCGCTGACGGCCGCCCTTGCATCGGCGGATCGCTGACGGAACCTTCTCTGCGCAGCAGCGGAGGAGCCCAGCCTGCATACGGATTGGTTCTGGTCCCGTCGGTCCGTTCCGTGCCAGGGGTGCCTACCGGGCCCGTCACGGGCTGTCGATCAGGTAGCAATGTCTCTACGGAATCGATACCCATCCGAGTCGGAGGGGCATCCTTCGTCTGTGTGGCGCGCTCTGATGCAGGATCGTCCAGCGGCCGCCTTTTGTCAGAGGTGTCCGGCGCTGTGTCCAGGTTCCGTGGACGATCGACTGAGACGTCGTCGACCGGCGGAGCAACACTCTGGACCTGTGTGGTGTTCCGTTCCCTGTCGCTCATCTCCTCAACTGAAACGGCTTCCGGCGGCAGAACAACCTCCGGCGGCGGCGGAAACCTGGGCCTCTCCAGTGCGTTCAGCTGCACGGCCGAGAACTCGTAAGCCTGGCCCAGCTTGGTCATCTCGTAGGCGGCTTCCTGGCGGGCCTTCTCCTTGCCGGCTGCCAGAGCCGCCAGCTCGTCCGCCGACTTGCCGGAAATCGTGGCGGAGTCGGGGTCGTTGGGGGCCGACGCGGTGGCCGCCAGGTTCCCCTCCGCGTCTTCCTGCGTACGTGGGATCGCCGCCTGGGTTCGGGCGATGGCGCCGGAGGCTTCGGCCAGCCACTTCGCCGACTCCACGCTGAAGTCGCCCAGGCGGAGGGTGGAGTTGGCCAGGTCAGCGGTCCAGGTGCGGAACGCGTCCGCACCCTCGCCCTTCCATTCCACCAGCTGGGGGCGGACCTTCAGTTCGTCGGCGATCTTGTGGATCTCCTCGGCCACCTTCGCCAGGCGTTCGGCCGCACCCTGCACGGTGCCGCTGTTCGCCTGGTCCAGCCACGCCAGCATGCGCTCGTGGCTCATGTTCTCGAACATGCCGCCCGCCATCAGGCTCCGCCTCCCCCGTCGCCGTCCGTCATCAGATCGTGCCTCCCGCGTCGCCACCCGACGGCGACTGCTCCGGCTGCCCCGGCCCCGGCTGGTCCGTTCGACGTACCTGGCCCGTGTCGCCCGACCCGCCGCCCGGCAGCTTCGGTTCGTACGTGCCGCCGTAGTGTTCCGTCGTCTCCGAACTGATCGCCACCATGCGGTCGCGGATGTCGAGGTCGATGTTCTCGTAGCCCTTGTGGGAGGCCATGACCGCGATGCCTACGCCCTCCATCGAGTCGGACAGCAACTTCGAGAGGTTCTGCAGTTCCGTGATGACCGTCTCGTACGCGGTGAACAGGCCCGCCGCCTCCGCCCATTCGCCGTCACCGCCGCCGAACCGGGCGCGTACGAGCTGGTCCTGGCCCACCTTGCCGGGGCCGGCGTCGGAGCCCTTGAGGTCGACGACCAGCTGGTCGATGCGCTTCTTGAACGTCTGGAACGAGGACAGTTCCGTGTACACGTCCGCTGCCGCGTCCTGCGCGGCATCCCACACCCCGGACATCCACGAAGGTCCCGTCCCGCTGGAAGGTCCCGACCCGCCGCCCGACCCGCCGCCGTCCAGCATCACTGCCCTCCCCGTAAGCCAGCGTCCCGTCAATAACTTTAGCTATGTGCAGTGACAGCGTGGGCGCCGGGGAGAGCGGAACGCACGGGTATGTGTGCTCAGTCGGGGCGCGACTTGGCCGAGTTCTGCCCCTGCCGGGGGAGTTGAGCGGGTGTTCGCGTATGAAATGCGCGAATCACCCTCCGATAGCCGATAGCCGGTAGCCGGTAGCCGGTAGCAGCAAGGCGGTGGTACCCGGGCCTCCCGGGTACCACCGCCTTCCGTTCGTGTGTCAGGCCGCCACGGGCCACGTCACGTCACATCACGAAACCCGCCGCGCCCCCGCCGAAGGCACCGCCACGAAGACACGCGGGGCCGTGAAGCCGGCCTCGGCGAAGGCCTCCTCGATCGCCTTGGTGATCGCGTCCGTGTCGCCGGCGTCGGCGAGGACGATCGCGGAGCCGCCGAAGCCGCCGCCGGTCATGCGGGCGCCGAGGGCGCCGGAGGCGAGGGCGGTGTCGACGACGAGGTCGAGTTCGGGGCAGGAGATACGGAAGTCGTCGCGGAGGGAGGCGTGGCCCTCGACCAGGACGGGGCCGATCGCACGGGTCTCGCCGGACCGGAGGAGGGAGACCACGCGCTCGACGCGCTGGTCCTCGGTCACCACGTGGCGGACCAGGCGGCGGACCTCCTCGTCGTCGCCGAGACGGTCCAGGGCGGCGGCCAGGTCCTCGTACGCGACGTCCCGCAGCGCGTCGACGCCGAGCAGGGCGGCGCCCTTCTCGCAGCCGGCGCGGCGCTTGCCGTACTCGCCCTCGCTGTGGGAGTGCTTGACCTGCGTGTCGACGACGAGGAGCTGCATGCCCTCGGCGGCCAGGTCGAAGGGGATCTGCCGCTGCGAGAGGTCGCGGGTGTCGAGGAACAGGGCGTGGCCGGTCTCGCAGCACGCGGAGGCCGTCTGGTCCATGATCCCGGTCGGGGCGCCGACGTAGACGTTCTCCGCGCGCTGGCACAGGCGGGCCAGCTGCCAGCCCTTGAGGCCGAGGGAGTAGAGGTCATTGAGCGCGAGGGCTACGACGACCTCCAGGGCCGCCGAGGAGGACAGGCCCGCGCCCGTCGGGACCGTGGAGGACAAGTGGATGTCCGCGCCGGTCACCGCCGTGTGGCCCGCCTCGCGCAGCGCCCAGACCACGCCGGACGGGTACGCCGTCCAGCCCCGGTCGGCGCCGGGGGTCAGCCCGTCCAGGGTCAGCTCGACGACCCCGCCCTCGACGTCGTCGGAGTGCAGACGCAGGACGCCGTCGGTGCGCCGGGACACGGCCGCGACCGTGGTGTGCGGGAGGGCGAAGGGCATGACGAAGCCGTCGTTGTAGTCGGTGTGCTCGCCGATGAGGTTCACCCGGCCCGGCGCGGCCCACACTCCCTCCGGCTCCGCCCCGTACAGCCCCTCGAACCGCTCGGCGACGACGACAGCCTCGCTCATGCCGTGCTCCTGACCTTTCCGTACTTTTCTGATGAACCGGCCGGAACTGGCCGTACCGGCACCCTGCTTGCTACTTGGCGCGCGCCTGCGCGAACTCCCAGGCGTCCGCGACGATCTCCGCGAGGTCCGCGCGGGACGGGTTCCAGCCGAGGCGTTCGCGGGCCGTGGCGGCGGAGGCGACCAGGGTGGCCGGGTCGCCGGCCCGGCGCGGGGCGACGACCTCGGGGATCGGGTGGCCGGTGACCTGGCGGACGGTCTCGATCACCTCGCGCACCGAGAAGCCGTTGCCGTTGCCGAGGTTGCAGATCAGGTGTTCGCCCGCGACGGCCGCGTCCAGCGCCAGCAGATGGGCGTCGGCGAGGTCGGCGACGTGGATGTAGTCGCGGATGCAGGTGCCGTCCGGGGTCGGGTAGTCGTCGCCGAAGACGGAGATCGCGTCCCGGCCGCCCTGGGCGACCTGGAGGACCAGCGGGATGAGGTGCGACTCGGGGTCGTGGCGCTCACCGCAGGTGCCGTACGCGCCGGCCACGTTGAAGTAGCGCAGCGAGACGGCGCCCAGGCCGTGGGCGGCGGCCTCGCCGGTGATCATGTGGTCGACGGCGAGCTTGGAGGCGCCGTACGGGTTGGTCGGCTTCGTGGGCGCGGACTCGACGATCGGGGTGGTCTCCGGCTCGCCGTAGGTGGCGGCGGTGGAGGAGAAGACCAGCTTGCGGACGCCCGCGTCGCGCATCGCGGCGAGCAGCGCCATGGTGCCGCCGACGTTGTTGTCCCAGTACTTCTCGGGCTTGACGACGGACTCGCCGACCTGGGAGAACGCGGCGAAGTGGAGGACGGCGTCGAAGGAGTCGTCCAGCCACTTGGCGGCGTCGCGGATGTCGCCCTCGATGAAGGACGCGCCCGCGGGCACGCCCTCGCGGAAGCCGGTGGAGAGGTTGTCGAGGACGACGACCTCGTGTCCCGCCTCCAGCAGATGCTGGGCGACCACGCTGCCGACGTACCCCGCGCCACCGGTGACCAGGTACTTGCCGCGCTGCTTCCCGTCCTGCTGTCCGCGCTGCTTCCCGTCCTGCTGCCCGCTCATGAACTCGCTACCTCTCGCAGTCGCTCGGCCGCGCGCTCCGGCGGCACGTCGTTGATGAACACGTTCATGCCGGATTCGGAACCCGCGAGAAACTTCAGCTTGCCGGAGGTGCGGCGGATGGTGAAGAGCTCGAGGTGGAGCGCGAAGTCCTCGCGCTGGACGCCCTCGAACTCCTCCAGGGTGCCGAACGGCGCCTGGTGCCAGGCGGCGATGTACGGCGTCGGAGGCTCACCCTCGCCGAAGATCCGGTCGAAGCGCCTCAAGAGTTCCAGATAAACCTGGGGGAATTCTGAGCGCGCTTCCTCGTCGAGCCCGAGCAGGTCGGGCACCCGGCGCTTCGGGTACAGGTGCACCTCGTACGGCCAGTGCGCCGCGTACGGCACGAAGGCCGCCCAGTGTTCGGTTTCGAGGACGACCCGCTCGTCCGCCAGCTCCCGTTCCAGGACGGCGTCGAAGAGGTTCTCGCCGCCGGTGGCGTCCTTGTGGGCGGCCAGGGAGCGCAGCATCAGCGCGGTGCGGGGGGTGGTGAAGGGGTACGCGTAGATCTGCCCGTGCGGGTGCCCCAGCGTGACGCCGATCTCGGCGCCCCGGTTCTCGAAGCAGAACACCTGCTCGACGGAGGGGAGATGCGACAGCTCCGCCGTGCGGTCGGTCCACGCCTCCAGGACGAGCCGGGCCTGCTCCTCGGTCAGGTCGGCGAAGGCCGCGTTGTGGTCCGAGGTGAAGCAGACGACCTCGCAGCGGCCGGAGTCCCCGGCGAGCGAGGGGAAGCGGTTCTCGAACACCACGGCGTCGTACGAGGAGTCCGGGATCTCGCTGAGCCGGTCGCCCTCGGAGGGGCAGAGCGGACATTCGTTCGCCGGGGGGTGGTAGGTGCGGCCCTGCCGGTGCGAGGCGATCGCGACGGAGTCACCGAGCAGCGGGTCCCTGCGTACCTCCGAAGTGGTGACCGTGCGCTCCAGGGGTCGCTTGTCCACCGCGTCGCGCACGGCGTCGTCGCGCAGGTCGTAGTAGATCAGCTCACGACCGTCGGCCAGCCGGGTCGAGGTCTTCTTCACGCCGGACTCCCACCATCCCACCCATCAAACAGAACCAAACACATCAAAGCACAAGTTCCCACGCCCGTCACCATCACAAACAAACAAAGATCACCAGATGCCAACTGAAGTGAGCTGCGCATGGAGAATCTCGCGGCCGAGCTACGGCTCCCCGTCGACTGGCTCGACTACACGATCCTGGCCCTCTACTTCGTCGTCGTCCTCGGCATCGGCTTCGCCGCCCGGCGGTCGGTGCGGACCAGCCTGGACTTCTTCCTCTCGGGGCGGTCGCTGCCGGCCTGGGTGACGGGCCTCGCGTTCATCGCGGCCAACCTGGGCGCCACCGAGATCCTCGGGATGGCCGCCAACAGCGCGCAGTACGGCGTCTACACCACGCACTGGTACTGGATCGGCGCCATCCCGGCCATGGTCTTCCTCGGCCTGGTGATGATGCCGTTCTACTACGGCAGCAAGGTCCGGTCCGTGCCGGAGTTCCTGCTGCTGCGCTTCGACCGGGGCGCGCATCTGCTCAGCTCGGTCCTGTTCGCGTGCGCCGCGATCCTGATCGCCGGGGTGAACCTGTACGCCCTCGCCATCGTCGTCGAGGCGCTGCTCGGCTGGCCGGAGTGGGTGTCGATCGTGGTCGCGGGCATCTTCGTGCTGGCGTACATCACGCTCGGCGGTCTCTCCTCGGCGATCTACAACGAGGTGCTCCAGTTCTTCGTGATCCTGGCCGCCCTCATCCCGATCACCGTGCTGGGCCTGAAGAAGGTGGGCGGCTGGGACGGCCTGTCGGACTCCCTGACGGCGACCCACGGCCCGGACTTCGTGACGGCCTGGGGCGGCACCGGCATCGGCAGCGACAACCCGCTGGGCGCGAACTGGCTGACGATCGTCCTCGGCCTCGGCTTCGTGCTGTCCTTCGGCTACTGGACGACGAACTTCGCGGAGGTCCAGCGCGCGCTGAGCGCGAAGAACCTCTCGGCCGCCCAGCGCACGCCCCTCATCGCCGCCTTCCCGAAGATCTTCATCGTCTTCCTGGTGATGATCCCGGGGCTGGTGGCGGCGGTCCTGGTCCCGAGGATCGGCACGCCGGAGTCGGACCTGCAGTACAACGACGCGATCCCGTACCTGATGGAGGACCTGCTCCCGAACGGCGTCCTCGGCATCGCGGTGACGGGCCTCCTCGCCGCCTTCATGGCGGGCATGGCGGCGAACGTCTCGTCCTTCAACACGGTGTTCACGACGGACATCTGGGCGAAGTACGTGGTGCGGGACCGGGAGGACGGCTACTACGTGCGCTTCGGCCGTCTGATCACGGCGATCGGCGTCCTGGCGTCCATCGGGACCGCCTTCCTCGCCTCCTCCTTCTCCAACATCATGAGCTACCTCCAGACGCTGTTCTCCTTCTTCAACGTGCCGATGTTCGTGGTCTTCATCGTCGGCATGTTCTGGCGGCGCGCGTCGATGAAGTCGGGCTTCTGGGGGCTGTTGGCGGGCACGACGACCGCGATGGTCAACTACTTCGTCCTCTACAAGCGGGACATCGTCGACATCCCGACCGACCAGGGCGCGAACTTCGTCTCGGCCATCGCGGGGTTCGTGGCGGGCGGCGTCGTGATGGTCGCCGTCTCCCTCTTCACGGCCCCGAAGCCGGACGCGGACCTCCAGGGCCTGGTCTACGGCACGCGCTCCCCCGGCATGGACGAGCCGCCCGGCGAGGGCGACGACGCGTGGTACCGGCGGCCGGCGCTGCTCGGCTGGGGCGCGATCGTTCTGGCCGCCGCCTGCTACATCCCGTTCTCGTTCTAGGCACCGAGGAGCACGATGTCCGACCACTCCGGTTCTTCCGGGTACTCCGAGCGTGACCTCCAGCGCGAGGTCACCGAACTCCAGGGCAGGTCCGCGACCGCGGCCCAGCTCTTCGACATCCGCCGCATCATCGGCGGCCTGTTCGTCGTCTACGGCGTCATCGTCACGCTGGCGGGCATCACGGCGTCCGACGCGGACATCGACAAGGCGGAGGGGGTGAACATCAACCTGTGGACGGGGTTGGGGATGTTGGGGCTGGGGGTGTTCTTCCTGGGGTGGCTGTGGTTGCGGCCGGTGGCTCCGCCGGTGGGTGGGGGGAGGTTGGGCGAGGAGCGGGGTTCCGAGTGACCCGGGGTGAGCGCGTCGGGTCAGTGGGGCCGGTGTCAGTGGGGGCTCCTATCGTGCGGTTGACGACGGAAGACCCCCATAGGAGAACGACATGCGGCCCCTCGACACCCCGGCCACCTCGGAGATTCCGGAGCTTCCGGAGCTTCCGGAGCCGGACGGCCAGGACGACTGGGATGCCTGGCTCGCGTACGCGGAACGGCTGACCGGGGCGGGGGACCCTAGGGGCGAGGCGATCCGGCTGGAGCATCGGGCGCATGAGGCGCGTCGCCGGGAGGTCGGGGACGAGGCCGTGGACACGCACCCGCACACAGACCCGGACACGGCCGCCGCGCTGCACGCGGCCTACGCGCGGGTGGAACGGCAGCTGGGGCTGGACGGGTTGCGGGCGGACGGGTCCTGGCAGTTCACCTGGTCGCGCGGCTTCCTGGACGAGGCGACCTTCTGTCTGGCCGCGGACACCCGACCGCACCGCGGTGCGCTGGTGGAACGTCTGCTGGCGGACCACCGGCACACGGTGCCCGTCGACCCGGCCGATCCGGAGCGGTGGGAGGGCGTGCTGATCGACGCCCTGCTCTCCCACCCCGCCGCCCGCCGTCTGCGCTTCCTCGCTCTGTCCCTCACGGACTACCACCACTCGGCGGAGCACGCCGCGCGGGCACTGGCCGGCCACCGGCGCCCCCGGCTGAAGAGCCTCCGCTTCGGCTACGGCTACGCGTATCTGTACGAGTCGAGCAAGACGTCGACGGGCGGGAGCATCGACCCGCTGGACTTCCACCACGAAGGGCTGGTCCAGACGGAGATATGGGACGCGCTTCCCGCACTGCGCTCACTGGACCTCGAAGGCGCGTTCCTGTTCCACTCCGTGAGCCATGGCGGCCTGACCTCACTACGGCTCCGGGGCCCGGCGATCTCCGACGGCTTCCTCTTCGGCCTCGGCCCGAACGCGGCCCTGGTGTCCCTGGAGGTGGAGATCGGCAGCGATGTCTTCGGCTGCCTCTGCCCGGTGGAACAACTCGACGAACTCCAGCCCGCCCACTTCCCCGCGCTCCGCCATCTCGACCTCAGCGAGGCGCAGTTCGACGCGACGACGCGAGAGGTCCTGACCGGCCTGGTGGACTCCCCGATCCTGCCTCAGCTGGAATCCCTGTACGTGTACGACCTGCTGGTCGCGGACGAGCAGGACGAGGACGACCCGTCGTGCGTCCCGGCCGCCCTGGCGGCCCGGTTCGCACACGTGGACCTGCGGTGACCCCTCGCCCGTGCTCCCGTCGGATCAGCCCTTGCTGCTGTCGTCGTCGAACAGCTCGGTGGCGTCGGCGACGCGGAGGGCCCGTTCCGCCCAGACCATGAGCTGGGCTCGGTCGGGACAACCGGTGACTCGCTCACGGACCCGGTCCGGTACCGCGATGCCACGCCATTCGAGGGTCTTGAAGATCATCTCGGCCTGAGCCTCGATCCGGCCTTCCTCCCGGCCTTCCTCCCGGCCTTCTTCCCTGCCCTCCTCGCGCGTCTGCTCGGCGAGCGGGTGTCGCCAGAAGTACTGCGTATCCGTCATGAGGTCCCTCCAGATCTGCTGTGCCACAGGGTCCTTCAGGCACGAGTCGACGAACTGCACGAAGACCGCGGCACTCTCCGCGTCGATGGTCCGCAGGGCGGCCACCAGGGATTCCAGTATGGCGGCAGCCTTGCGGCCCTTGCCATGTGTCATCGCCGAGAGCACCGCGAGGGGTACGTCCCGCTCGGCCGCCCGTTCGTCCGCGATGACCGGTACGTTGTCCGGGCCCAGCACCAGTGGCCGTACCGTGAGCGATGGGCGACCCCGCACCCCCAGGTGGATGGGCTCCGCCGCCCAGCGCGCCGTGGCCGCGCTCTGGGTGATCACGATGAGCACCGGGTCGCAGTGGTACTTCGTGTAGAGGTAGCTGAGGTAGTAGGGCCAGCTGCGACGCTTCCCCTCGTCCTTCTTCCCCTGTGACTCGACGACCAGGAGGTACGTCCCCTCGTCGGTCTCCGCCCGCAGCAGCGTGTCCACGCGCCGCTCGACCGGTTCGATCTCCGTGAGGTCGATGTTCATGGCCGCGAACTCGCGCGGCTCGGGGAAGGGCACGTCCAGCACCTGTTGCAGGGCGCGGGTGAGCAGCGCGGGATCCTTCTGGAAGATGCGGTGCAGTGCCTCGTGCGGCGAGCTGACCATCGGATCTCCTTTCTGTCGGGGTGCTCAACGAGCTAGGCGGTCAGCAGTTCGCACCACACGTATTTGCCGGGGTGGCCGAACCGGGAGGACGGCTGCCAGCCCCAGATGTCGGTGCAGGCGCGGACGAGGGCGAGGCCCCGGCCGGTCTCGGTGTCTGGCTTCACCAAACGGCTTGGCGGCTCCGGGGGCTCGGGGTCGGCGTCCCACGCTCCGATCCACAGCGCGCTGCCCGACCAGCGGACGCGCAGGGCGGCGGGGCCCTTGGTGTGGAGTACGGCGTTGGCGATCAGCTCCGTCGCGAGGAGTTCGGCGGGGTCGAGGAGGGTGGCCAGGCCGTGCGCGGTCAGGATCAGGCGCAGGGTGCGACGGGAGACGGTGACGGCTCGGGGGTCGTGGGGGATGTGGAGCACGTACTCCCAGGGTTCGACTGCCGCTTCGGGCATGGGTGAACTCCGTTCGGGGGTGGGGGGTTGAGTGGGGTGCGCGGTGGCATTGCCGCAGCCGTCGTGGCGTGACGGAGTGGTGCGCTTCCGGGGTCCGGCGTCTCGCAGAGTGTGCGGCGCGTCACTGAAAGTAGGGCATTAATTTAGGCCCACGCAACCCGCTGTCGTAATCTGGCACCCGAACGTGGCACGGCTACAAGGACGTTGGGGAGTACATGGCGGCGAGGAGCAACCCCACCGCGAGGCAAGTACGCCTGGGAGCGGAGCTACGCAAGCTGCGGGAGACCGCGGGCCTGAAGGCTCGCGGGGTCGCGGCGTTCCTGAACTCCACCTCGACCCAGATGAGTCAGATCGAGTCGGGCATTGCGGCCGTCAGCGCGGAGCGCATCCGCCGCCTCGCAGCCCACTACGCCTGCGAGGACGTGGAGTTGATCGACGCGCTCGCGGCGATGGCGGGTGATCGCACACGCGGCTGGTGGAACGAGTACCGGGGCGTCCTGCCCCAGGTGAACCTGGACGTGGCGGAGGCAGAGCACCATGCGACGTACCTGCGCGAGGTCGTCATCAACCGCGTCCCCGGACTCCTCCAGACCCCGGACTACGCCCGAGCGGTCTTCGGCTACATGCGCCCGGAGCTGTCCGAGAGCGAGCTTGCACCCCGCGTCGAGTATCGGCTGAAGAGGCGTTCGATCATCGAGGGCCAGGCCCCCACCCCGTACGAGACGACCGTCCACGAGTTCGCTTTGCGCGTCCGAGTGGCCGACCGTCAGACCTCCGCCGTTCAGCTCCGGTGGATTCTGGACCGGATCGAGCAAGGCAACGCCACCGTGCGGGTCATCCCTGTCGACCAGGACGGCTTCGCCGGTGCCGGGGCCTCCATGGTGTACGCGGGTGGTCCGGTGCCGAAGCTGGACACCGTCTTCCGGGACGCCCCTACCGGCGTCGTGTTCATCGATGCGGAACCGCAGCTGCAACGGCTCCGAACACTCCTTCGTAGAGTGGAGGCGGCGGCACTGGAACCGGTGGCGTCGCGGGACTTCATCCACCGCTTGGCGAAGGAGTTGTGATGCGCCCCATGGACCACACCCCGCGCTGGCAGAAGTCGACGTTCTCCGACGGCGGGGAGGGAGACACCTGTGTCGAACTCGCCGCCATATCAACCCACTTCCTCGGCCTCCGCGAATCCGACACCCCCGCCACCCACCTCCGTACCACCCCCACCCCCCTCGCCGCTCTGCTCCACCACCTAAAGAGCCGCGGGCTTCGTACGACAAGCTGAGGTAATCCCCCGGCGACACGCGGGGGTTCGCTGGATGGCAGGGCTGGGGCGCGTGTTTTTACGGTGGCCCCATGACCGCCACCCCCCGTACCGCCCCGGCCGCGCTCGTCGCCCTTGCCCTCGCGCTCCTCGCCAGCCTCGCCCCCGCCCACGCCCGGGCCGGAGCGGACCCCCTCCAGCGGGACGCCGATGCCCTGCGGGACAGCGGGGTGACCGGGGTGTCCGTGCGGTTGGACGAACCCAGCCGCACCCGGACCGTCCGCAGTGGTGTGGGGGACCTTGAGACCGGCGCGCCCGTACCCCCCGCCGGGTACATCCGGATCGGGAGTACGACCAAGGCCTACGTCGCGACCGTCGTGCTGCAGCTCGTCGGGGAGGGGCGGTTGGGGCTGGAGGACCGGGTGGAGCGGTGGCTTCCAGGGGTGGTGAAGGGGAGCGGGAACGACGGCGAGCGGGTCAGCGTGCGGCAGCTGTTGCAGCACACCAGTGGGGTGCCCGACTACATCGGCGATGTCGTGCCCGAGCTGAGTGCCGCCGGGTATCTGAAGCACCGGTCGACCACGTACACCTCGGCGCAGCGCGTCGCGTTCGCCATGAATCACCCTCCCGTCTTCGAGCCCGGCACCCGCTGGGAGTACTCCAACACCAACTACGTCCTCGCCGGGATGGTGATCGAGGCGGTCACCGGCAGGGGGTGGGAGGAGGAGGTGCGCGACCGGATCCTGAGGCCGTTGCGGCTCACGCGGACGTACGCGCCGGGTGACGATCCCCGGCTGCCCCGCCCCCACGCCCGTAACTACCAGCAGTTCGAGCCGGGGGGCGAGGACGGCCGGATGACCGACACCACTCTCGCCTACCTCCCCTTCGACGGGGACGCCGACGGGTCGATCATCAGTACGGCCGCCGACACCAACCGCTTCTTCTCCGCGCTGCTCGGCGGCAGGCTCCTCGCCCCCGCCCAGCTCGCCGAGATGCGCCGTACCGTCGCCGTGCCCGACGCCCCCGGCGAGGTGCCGGGGGCGCGCTACGGACTCGGGCTGGAGTGGACACCGTTGACGTGCGGCGGCGGTTACTGGGGCCACAGCGGCAGCAACTTCGGCTCTCTGACGTGGCCCGGGACGACGGCTGACGGACGTACCTCCGTCACCGTCGCCGTACACAGCCGGCCGGGCGACGAGGACACCGCCGTACGGCAGATCCGGGGCATCACCGATCTCATCGACCACGCTCTGTGCGCCCGGCACGAGAAGCCCCAGAAGCCCCAGAAGCCGCAGACGTCGCAGAGGTAGCCGGCCCTACGCCTCCATCCCCGGCGGCGGGCCGTGCGGTACCGGCCCCGCCCGGTCCAGCAAGCCCGTGCGGGCCGCCAGAGCCGCCGCCTCCAGCCTCGAACCCACCCCCAGCTTCATCAGGACCCGTTGGACGTGGGTGCGGGCCGTCGACGGGGCGATGCCCATGCCTGCCGCGATCAGGCGGGTGTCCTCGCCGTCCGCGACGCGGACCAGGACCTCGACCTCGCGTGGGGTCAGCATCTGGAGCAGGCGCTGGCCCTCGTCGTCCGGTTGGGCGGCGGGGTTGAGGAGTTCGCCGAAGGCGCTCTGGAGGAGTTGGGGGGCTACCGCCGCCTCACCCGCCCGGGCCTTCATGATGGCGCGCTCGACGCCCTCGATGCGTTCGTCGTGCCGGACATAGCCGGAGGCTCCCGCGGCGAACGCCGCCGCGATACCGCGCGGGTTGGGGACCGGTCCGAGGACCAGGACCGCCACCTGCGGGCGCTCGCGCTTGATCTTCACCACCGGGTCGAACATCCCCGGCTCGGCGGGTGTCGCCGTGCCGAGCAGGCACACCTCGGGTGCCCTTGTGATCACCAGCTCCGCCGCGCCCGCGGCGGGCGCCGCCGCCGCCAGCACCCGGTGCCCCCGCAGCTTCAACGCCGAGGCCAGCGCCTCGGCCAGCAGTCGGTGGTCGTCGACCACCATCAGCCGCACTCCCATCGAGCCACCCCACCCCCCAGTCCCCCACGGTCCCCCAGATGGTTGCCCACTATGGCCGCCCACCGGACCTCGCGGACAGAAGCCCCCCGACTTCCCGCCGACTCACCCGTCGACGCCCGCTCTTCATGCCCCCGGAAGCTACACGCTTGTTCGACGTTGCGCTCCCCCTATGAGAGAGAAGTGCCCCGGATTACCGAAATTCCCTCCCATTCGAGCGGGATGAGGGATAAGTGCACGGCCCCGCCCCTGAGCTGGGGCGGGGCCGTCGGAGGGCGTCGGCGGGGACCGAAGAAGATCGGAGGGGGCGCGTGGGGTTACTTCGCCCCGAAGCCGAGCGCCGTGTACTCCTTCTCGTCGTCCGAGTAGGGCTTGCTGACCAGTTCGGAGCCGATGAACCAGCGTCCGTCGGTGTAGAGCATCTCGCTCATCGTCGGCGTCATCGCGCTGATCGCGCGCAGCACCGACTCCGAGGACGGGGTCTCCAGGAGCTTGGTCTGCTTCAGCGTCTTGGCGTCGACGGAGACGATCTGGGCGCCCTTGTCGTACGGGCCGTCCTTGAAGGCGATGATGTTCGGCCCGTCCATCCGGATCGGGAACAGCTCGTAGTCGTCGCCCGCGTCGACCCGGTCGCCGGTGGACTTCCCCGTGGCGAGGGAGAAGGAGACGATCTCGTTGGTGGAGCTGTAGGCGCCGGTGCCGTCGTGGCTCTTGGTCGGCATGTACACCTTGTCGTTGCCGACGTAGATGCCCCGGCAGGCCCAGACCCCGCGGACCGGGCACTCGTAGTCGTACTTGTCGTCCGGGATGGAGATCTTGGCGCGCAGCTTGCCCTTGTCGTCGAGCGAGAAGATGTCGGTCGTGCCGGTCAGCGGGACGTCGCTGCCCGTCACCACACCGAAGACGACCGGGTTGGTGGAGATGATCTTGGCGCGCTGGATGCCGGAGGGCACCTTGTACGTCCACTTGACGCTGCCGGACTTGGGGTCGAGCAGCTGGATCTCGAAGGTCTCGCTGCCGTAGTCGCCGCACTTGCGGACCGCGATCAGCTGGGCGCCGCCCGCGTAGCCCTCGTCGGTGCACTCGCCGGCCTTCGGCGACCACAGCACCTTGCCGGAGTTGACGTCGAACGCGGCGCCGCCGGAGTAGCCGCCGGCCGCGGCGACCGTCGTACCGGAGATGGTGACCTCGCCGAACGGCACCTTGCTGCCGCTGAGGTCGGCGCTCTTGGTCCACACCTCCTTGCCGGTCTCGACGTTGAACGCGGTGACCTCGGAGCAGGGCTGGCGGTCGTCGTTGTTCTTGCGCTTGGCCGACTCGGTCACCACGACGGCGATGCCCTCGGTGGTGATCTCACGGGAACCCGCGCAGGTCTGACCGGCCAGGTCCAGCGTCCACTTGGCCTTCCCGCTGTCCGGGTCATAGCCGACGATCTTGTTGAGCGCGGACTTGGCGTACGTGGTCTTCGTCAGCCAGGAGCCCTTGACGCTGTCGATCGTCAGCTTCTCCTTGACCTCGTGCGCGGGCACCTGGAAGAGGATCTTGGCGCTGGTGCTGGACGGCGCCTTCTCCTGGGCCTCGGTCGGGATCTCCACGCCGCCGGACGACGAACCGCCGGACGAGGACGAACCGCCGTCGTCGCCCTTGGTGTCGTCCTTGCCGCCGGAGGTGCCCTCCGAACTGGCGGTGTCCTTCTTGCCGTTGTCGTCGTCCCCACCGGAGGTGGCGATGTAGACGCCGCCGCCGACGATGAGCGCGATGGCAGCGACCGCCGCGGTGATGATGATCGCCGCGGAGTTCACCTTCTTCTTGCCACCGGGACCGCCCGGACCGCCCGGGGCGTGCCCCACCTGCGGCTGCATCGGCATGGTCTGGGGCTGGTAGCCGTACGGCTGCTGCCCGTACGGGCCGGGCTGCGGCTGCTGGCCGTACGGCCCCGGCTGCGGCTGGCCGTAGGGACCCGGCTGGCCGGGCTGACCGGGCTGGCCCGGGTAGCCGTAGCCGGGCTGCTGCGGCGGGGGCGTCTGCGGGTAGCCGTACCCCGGGCCGGGCGCGGGCGGGCCCTGCGGCGGGGGCGTCGGCGCGCCGAAACCGCCGGCCGGCGGAGGCGTGGGCGCGCCGAAACCACCCTGCGGCGGCGGGGTGCCCTGCGGCGGCTGCGCGGGCGGCTGCGGCTGGGCCGGCGGCTGGCCCTGTGCCGGGGGCTGGGCGGGCGGCTGGTTCGGGGGCGGGCCCGGCGGCTGGTTCGGCGGGGGCGGCGGCTGTGTCATGACGTGAATACCTCGAAGCGGATCTGGGAGACCTGGGTGGACGGGTCGGGGACGTGCGAAGTGGTCACTTGCCGTAGGCCAGCATCAACTTCTCCTTCGCGTCGTCGACACCGTTCAGCAAAGTCGTGGAGATGTAGAAGCGTCCGTCCACGTAGTCGAGGGCCTTCGCGTAGAAGGAGCTCTCGATCTGCGCGGCGCTCGCCGGCATCTGGATCAGCTTGGTGGCCTTGGGGCTGCCGCCGCCGGTCGGGACGGACACCACCTGGCCGCCCGCGTCGCGCGTGGACTCCACGTACGCGAGGAGCTTGCCGCCCTCGGTCTTCAGCGGGGAGATCTCCGCGTCGGCGGACGGCGACTTGACGCGCCACTTCTCCTTGCCGGTCGCGAGGTTCAGCGCGACGATCTCGTTCGTGCCGTCCTTCTCCTCGGTCGGCAGGTAGAGCGTGTTCGCGTCGGCCGCGACGCCCGTGCAGCCCTGCATGTCACGGGTGAGGATCCCGCCGTCGCAGTCGGGCGCGAACGTGGCGTCGGAGTCGGCCTGCGAGCGGGTCGAGCCGTCGGCCTTGAGCGTGGAGATGTTCCAGGTGTTCTCCTCCTCGTTGGTGAGGTAGAGAACGACCGGGTCGACCGAGTACGCGTGCTCGACCTTCCAGCCCTTGGGGATCTTCCGCGTCCACTTGGCCTTGCCGGTCCTCGGGTCCAGCTCCTGGACCTCGTCGTGCTCCTTGTCGGTGGTCACCGCGCAGGAGGAGACCAGGATCAGCCGTGCGCCGCCCGCGAACCCGGCCGGGTAGCAGGACTGGCCGTAACTCTTCTTGTCGAACAGCTTCTTGCCGGTGTTGATGTCGTACGCCGTCCCGGACTGTGAACGGCCCACCATCAGCGTGTCCCCGGTGACGGACAGCCCGACGCTGATGTTGCTGTCGAAGAGTTCGCCCTCCTCGACCTCCACCTGCCAGCCCTTGTCACCGGTGTTCAGGTCGATCTGCTGGAGCTGGTCGCACTCGGCGTTCTTCGAGGTGCTCTTCTGGTACGCGATCACGACCCGGTCGTCGGCGGTCGCCGTCGGCGTGACCGTGCAGATCTTGCCCGGGAACTCGATCGGGTCCCAAGCGGGGTCGCCGTCACCGACGTTGTACGCGAACAGCTGCTTGTACGCGGCCTTCACCGCGACCTTGTCGGTGACCCACAGGCCGGGGGCGCTCGCGCCGGAACCGGGGGCGTCGGGGGCGCTCTTGTACCAGAGCACCTTCGCCTCGCCGTCCTTGCGGTCCGCGTTGAGGTCGGAGACGTCGAGGTCCTCGCCGCCGTCGCCGCTGCCGTCGCCCTGGTTGACGGGCGTGGAGGGGTCGGTGGAGGGGTCGGTGGAGGGCTTGTCGTCCCCGGTCGGGTTCGTGCTCTCCTTGGCGACCGGCTTCTTCTCGTCGTCCCCGCCGAGGGTTGTCACCGCGAACACCGCGCCGCCGACCAGCAGCAGCGCGACCACGGCGGCGCCGATCGCCAGCGCGGGCCTGCCCTTGAAGGGGTTCTTCGAACCACCGGTGCCACCAGGACCACCGCCACCGGCCGGGGGCGCGGGCGGCGTGGGCGCGCCCGCGTACTGCGCCTGCGGATAGCCGTAACCGGCCTGCGACGCCGGGTTGTACGGGCCGGGCTGCGCGTAGGGACCGGACTGCTGCGGCTGTCCGTACGGGCCGGGCTGGGTGTACGGGCCCGGCTGCGCGGGCGGCTGCTGCTGGGGCGGGTAGCCGTAGCCGGGTCCCGGTGCGGGCGGGCCCTGCGGCGGAGGCGTCTGCGGGTAGCCGTACGGCTGTTGCGGTTGTTGCGGCTGCGACGGCGGTGGTGGGTTCTGCGGTACTCCGTAACCGCCCTGCGGCGGCTGATCGGGTGGCTGAACCATCAGCGCTCTCCCCCTGTTCGCTGTGTGTTCGCTTCTTTCGAGCCACCCGTGGTCACGCGTGGTGTCGCTTCTCGGACTGTCTCGGACTGTCTCGGACTGCCGAAACTCTTCTCAGACGCCTCTTTCTATCACTGCGACACTTCCACGCACGGGGCCGGTCGCTCCCCTGTTCCCAAGGGAGAACCGGCCCGTGATGCCCTCGTTACGCTCCTCCACGCCCCCTTCACGGGACGTGCGCCCTATGCCCCCAGCGGGGCGTTCACGCGTCCTCGGCCAGTTCGAGCCACCGCATCTCCAGCTCTTCCTTCTCCCCGGCCAACGCCCTCAACTCGGCGTCCAGCTCCCCCACCTTCGAGAAGTCCGTCGCGTTCTCGGCGATCCGCGCGTGCAACTTCGCCTCCTTCTCGGAGACCTTGTCCAACTGCCGCTCGATCTTCTGGAGTTCCTTCTTCGCGGCGCGCGAGTCCGCGGCGGAGACGGTCTTCTCCGAGGTGGACTTCGCCGAGGCGGCCTTCGCGGCGACGGGCGAGGAGGCCGCCGCGGCCTCCTCCATCGCGTGCCGCCGCTCGATGTACTCGTCGATCCCCCGCGGCAGCATCCGCAGCGCCGCGTCGCCGAGCAGCGCGAAGACCCGGTCCGTCGTCCGCTCGACGAAGAACCGGTCGTGGGAGATCACGACCATCGACCCGGGCCACCCGTCGAGCAGGTCCTCCAGCTGGGTGAGGGTCTCGATGTCGAGGTCGTTGGTCGGCTCGTCGAGGAAGAGGACGTTGGGCTCGTCCATCAGCAGCCGCAGCAGCTGCAGCCGCCGCCGCTCACCACCGCTGAGGTCGCCCACCGGCGTCCACTGCTTCTCCTTGTTGAAGCCGAAGGTCTCGCAGAGCTGCCCGGCCGTCATCTCGCGCCCCTTGCCGAGGTCGACGCGGTCGCGGATCTGCTGCACGGCCTGGAGGACCCGCAGATTCGGGTCCAGCTCGGCGACCTCCTGGGAGAGGTACGCCAGCTTGACGGTCTTGCCGGTGACGACCCGCCCCGCGGCCGGCTGCTTCTCCCCCTCGCTGCGGGCGGCGTCGGCCATGGCCCGCAGCAGGGAGGTCTTGCCGGCGCCGTTGACGCCGACGAGGCCGATGCGGTCGCCGGGGCCGAGCTGCCAGGTCAGATGCTTCAGCAGCACCTTCGGCCCGGCCTGCACGGTGACGTTCTCCAGATCGAACACGGTCTTGCCGAGCCGGGACGAGGCGAACTTCATCAGCTCGCTCTTGTCGCGCGGCGGCGGTACGTCGGCGATCAGCTCGTTGGCCGCCTCGACGCGGAAGCGCGGCTTCGACGTACGGGCGGGGGCGCCGCGCCGCAGCCAGGCCAGCTCCTTGCGGACCAGGTTCTGCCGCTTGGTCTCCTCGGTGGCGGCGATCCGCTCGCGCTCGGCGCGGGCGAAGACGTAGTCGGAGTAACCGCCCTCGTACTCGAAGACCGTGCCCTTCTGCACATCCCACATCCGGGTGCAGACCTGGTCCAGGAACCACCGGTCGTGGGTGACGCAGACGAGCGCGGAGCGCCGCTCGCGCAGATGGTTGGCGAGCCAGGAGATGCCCTCGACGTCGAGGTGGTTGGTGGGCTCGTCGAGGACGATCAGGTCCTGTTCCTCGATGAGCAGCTTGGCGAGCGCGATACGGCGGCGCTCACCGCCGGAGAGGGGGCCGATGACGGTGTCGAGACCCTGCGGGAAGCCGGGCAGGTCGAGCCCGCCGAACAGCCCGGTGAGTACGTCCCTGATCTTGGCGTTGCCCGCCCACTCGTGGTCCGCCAGGTCCCGGATGACCTCGTGCCGGACGGTGGCGGCGGGGTCGAGGGAGTCGTGCTGGGTGAGTACGCCGGCGTGCAGTCCGCCGGAGTGGGTGACCCGCCCGGAGTCGGCCTCCTCCAGCTTGGCGAGCATCCGGATGAGGGTGGTCTTGCCGTCCCCGTTCCGCCCTACGACGCCGATCCGGTCCCCTTCGGAGACGCCGAGCGAGACCCCGTCGAGCAGGGCGCGGGTGCCGTACACCTTGCTGACGTTCTCGACATTGACCAGGTTGACGGCCATTACTCTCCTGCCACGCGGACGATCGACCCTCCAGGGTAGTCGGCGGGCCGGGAGGCCGTGACGGGGCGCTCGCCCCGGCGTCCGGCGGCCTCCCGCAGGCGGCGGCCGCGCCTGGTGAGGCCCCAGGGCTTGAGCACCGAGATCACGGTCATGAAGACGTACGCGGAGAGGGAGACGACCGGCCCGAAGAGGACGTCCCCGGCGTCGGGCAGCGGGCCGCCTGCCGCGACGGCGGTGACGGCCGTGTTCACGCCGGGGCGCAGGGCGAGGACGGTCGCGGTGAGGGTGGCCAGGGTCAGCCAGAACTTCGTCCAGACCCAGCGATGCCGGGCCAGCCCCCACTTCGTGCCGAGCGACAGCGCCAGCCCGCTGGCGAAGGTCATGACCCCGACCGGGATCAGCAGCCAGTCCGCGAACAGCTTCATGGCCCGCACCGACGCCTCCACCGTCGCCGCGGACCCGGTGGTGCCCGCGGTGGCCCCGAGCGCCAGCAGCCCGAGCGTGAGGCCGAGCCAGGCGGCGGAGGCGGTGACATGGACGACGAGGAGGGTCCGGCGTACGGGGCGGCGCAGGGGGCTGGGGTTCGTCTTCATGTGAGCCACGGTGCCGGGTGGCTCCGCCGGGGGCGTCTGCCGGCGGGAGTATCCGGGGGTACGGGGGTGGGAGTACGGGGTGCGTTGTCGGGTGCGGGTGCGTGGGGCTTCTCGCGCAGTTCCCCGCGCCCCTTAAGGGCCTACGGCCCTTTCGGGCCGAAAAAGCAGGGCGCAGCCCGCTTTTTCAGGGGCGCGGGGAACTGCGCGAGCAACCACGAACCACCCGCAGTCGCCCGATCACAGGACACCCCCACCCCTCAGGCGCCCCGCCCAAGCGTCGCAGACCGGACGTAGGGATTCCCCTCATTGACGTGAACGCGTCACACCCATCACCGTATGTGACCAGGACGCCACCCCCCACGATGGCCCGTCCGAGCAAGTCTTCACGAGAGGGGAACCACCCCCAATGTTCGTGCAGAACTCCCGCGCCCCCCACACCCCCGGCCGCCGCAGACACAGCACGGCGCTCCTCGCCGTCGTCTCCGCCGCGGCCCTGTTCACCGTCGGTGCCGCGACCGCCGCCCCCGCGGTCGCGGCACCCGCGGTGGGCCGGATCGTCGGCGCCGACGCCGAGAACGCCATCAAGGGCAGCTACATCGTCACCCTCAAGGAGAGCCTGCCCTTCAAGGCGGCCTCCGCGAAGGGCAAGGCGGTCGCGACCCGGTACGGCGCCGAGGTGGAGCAGACGTACAAGAAGGCGCTGAACGGCTATGCCACCGAGATGACCGAGGCGGAGGCGAAGCAGCTCGCCGCCGACCCGGCCGTGGCCACCGTCGCCGCCAACAAGACCGTCCACATGAGCGACACCCAGACCGGCGCCACCTGGGGCCTGGACCGCATCGACCAGGCCGACCTGCCCCTGGACTCGTCGTACACCTATCCGAGCAGCGCGGGCAGCGGTGTCACGGCGTACATCATCGACACCGGCGTACGGATCACCCACACCGACTTCGGCGGCCGGGCCTCCTACGGCTACGACGCCGTCGACGACGACTCCAGCGCCGACGACGGCAACGGCCACGGCACCCACGTCGCCGGCACCGTCGCGGGCACCACCTACGGGGTCGCCAAGGCCGCCGACATCGTCGCCGTCCGCGTCCTCGACGACGACGGCTCCGGCACGACCGCCGGTGTGGTCGCGGGCATCGACTGGGTGACCGACAACGCCCAGTTCCCGGCCGTCGCCAACATGTCCCTCGGCGGCAGCGCGGACTCCACCCTGGACGCGGCCGTCGCCAACTCCATCGCGGCGGGCATCACCTACGCCGTCGCGGCCGGCAACGACAACGCCAACGCGTCCAGCTACTCCCCCGCCCGGGTCGCGAGCGCCATCACCGTGGGCGCCTCCACCAACGCCGACGCCCGGTCCTCGTTCTCCAACTACGGATCGTCCCTGGACATCTTCGCGCCCGGGTCGTCCATCACCTCGGCGTCGAACAGCTCCAACACCGCCACCGCGACCTACTCCGGTACGTCGATGGCGTCCCCGCACGTCGCCGGCGCGGCGGCCGTCTACCTCGGCGAGAACCCCAGCGCCTCGCCCTCCGCGGTCACCACGGCCCTGACCTCGGCGGCCTCCGCGTCCACCCTCACCAGCGTCGGCACGGGCAGCCCCAACCTGCTGCTCCAGGTCACCCCGAGCGGTGACGGCGACGACGGCGGGGACGACGGCGGCGACACCGGTACGGCGTTCGAGTCGGCCACCGACGTGTCGATCCCCGACGCCGGGTCCGCCGTGTACTCGCCCATCGCCGTCAGCGGTCTCACCGGCAGCGCCCCCAGCGACCTGTCGGTGTACGTCAACATCGTCCACACCTACCGCGGTGACCTGGTCATCGACCTCGTCGCCCCGGACGGCTCGACGTACCGCCTGAAGAGCAGCAGCTCCTCCGACTCCACGGACAACGTCGACGCCACCTACACGGTCGACGCCTCCAGCGAGACGACGGTCAACGGCACCTGGCAGCTGAAGGTCCAGGACGTCTACAGCGCGGACACCGGCTACATCAACAGCTGGAAGCTGACCTTCTAGCCACACCGACCAAGCCACACGGACCAGGCAGCCGGAGAAAAGGCCGTGCGCCCCGGGGACACCACCACCCGGGGCACACGGCGGTCCTGCGAGACCCTGGGGCCCTGGGCGCCCTACCGGCGCCGCTGCTGGATCAGCGCCGACGCCGGGGCCAGGGAGCGGGCGTCGCCGACCGCCGGCTCCTGGTGGACGGGCATGTCGTCGCGGATCAGGTTCTCGGGGATGAAGACGGCGGCGGCGACGCCTCCGTTGGTCGAGTGCCGCAATTCGACGCGCAGCCCCTGCCGTTCGGCGAGCCGGTTCACCACGATCAGGCCGATCTGCTTGGCGTCGAGCAGGTCGACCCGGTCCGACTGGATCTTGCGGTTGGCGTCGGCCATCGCCTCGTCGTTCATGCCGAAGCCGCTGTCCTCGACCTCGATGAGGACGCCGTCCCGCAGCCGGGCGGCACGCAGCTGGACCTTGGTGGAGGGCGGGGAGAACGCGGCGGCGTTCTCGACGAGTTCGGCCAGCAGATGGATGACGTCGGCGACGGAACCGCCGTTCAGCGACACCTTCGGCGCGGCCCAGATCTGCACCCGGGTCGCGTCCTCGATCTCGGCGACGGCGGCCCGCAGGACGTCCGTCAGCGCGATCGGGTCCCGCCAGCCGCGGCCGGGGGCGATCCCGGACAGGATCAGCAGCGACTCGGAGTGGCGCCGCATCCGGGTGGCCAGGTAGTCGACGCGGTAGAGGTCGTACAGCTCGGCGTGGTTCTGCTGTTCCTGCTGGCGCTGCTCCATGACGCTGAGCAGGTCGAGCTGGCGGTGCAGCAGCACCTGGCTGCGGCGGGCGAGGCTGACGTACACCCCGGAGATGCCGCTGAGGAGTTCCGCGCGCTCGGAGGCCGCCTTGAGCGCGGCCCGCTGCACGGCCGTCAACGCGGTGCCGACCTGGGCGAGTTCGTCACCGGCGAGACGCCGCATCGGGGCCTCGGCGTCGATGTCGACGCCCTGCCCGGCGTGCAGCTTGCGCATGGCCTGCGGCAGCCGGCGCCCGGCGACCTCCAGGGCGGAGTTGCGCAGGTCGAGGAGTTCGACGATGAGGCCGCGCCCGACGCCCACGGAGACCAGGAGCGACAGGAGCACGCCGACCAGGCCGAGGACGACGGCGACGCCGGAGGCGCCGAGCGTGTCCCAGCCGAAGACGTCCGCCTTCGCGGCCGCGCCCGTTCCCGCGTCCTCCTCCGCCGCGGCCAGGCCCTCCAGCACGGCCTGCGACGAGGCGTCCCAGTCCTTCAGCACGGCCGCCGACACCGGTCCCGCCCCGGCGTCGGTCACCCCGTCCTCGACCTTGACGAGGGTGGCGTAACTGTCGCTGTCCAGCAGCACGTTGTACGCGGGCTGGTGCTCGGCCTTGAGGTCGGCGACGGCCGGCTTCAGCAGTTCGCGCTGGGTGGCGACGGCACCGACGAACCGCGCGTACTCCTCCTTGGTCAGCGTCCCGGAGGCGGTGGCGGCGGCCAGCAGCGCCTGCTCGCGGGCCACGGCGTCCCGGACCCGGGAGAGTTCGAGGACGACCCGCGCCTCGGAGGTCGCGTCGGTGCCCTTCTCGCTGGTCAGCGCGCCGGTCACGGCGAAGGCGTGGTCGATGACCGTGGAGTACTTGGTGTACGCCGTCGACACCGTGCTCTTGGCGTCCTTCGCACCCGACCCGGTGGTGTCCGCGCGCAGGGCGGCGAGGTCGCTGAAGTCGGCTTCGAGGGTCTCCAGCCGGTCGGGCAGGCCCGTGTCGATCAGACCCGCGTCCGAACTCGACGAGTTGAGGCCCGCGCGGAGCGCCGTCACCGCCTTGTCGGTGGCCTGCTGATCGGCCCGCAGCTCGTCGAGACCCGTCTCGCTGCGCTTCGCGGCGTACCGCATCGCGGCCGTCCGCTCGTCCTGCAGCACGGTCACGAACTCGGCGACCGGCGCCAGCAGTTCACTGTTGACGTCCTTGGCCCGCTCGGTGTCACCGATGGCGGCCACGGTCGTCACGGCCGCATAGCTCCACAACGCCATCAGCGACACGATGGGCAGCATCAACAGGGCCACGATCTTGGCCCGCACAGATCTGGGCCGCAGCAGCCGGGTGGTCGCACGGAAGATTTTCATTTGGGGACCTCGCTGAGAAAGGGCGATTCGAGCGCCCCGAAAGGGCCGTAGGCCTTAAGGGGCGCGGGGAACTGCGCGACCAGCCCCCACCGGGCCCGCAGCCAAAAACGGCGCTCAATACACGGCGCTCAAAGCGGAGCGCTCACGCAGTCGACAGCTCGACCTCACGCAGAAGCTCATCGGCGAAAGAGGACTCGGCCCGCTTCCCCGTCGGCGACAACGCCACATACGCCGAGGTCAGGAAGAGGAACGACCCCAGCATCACGGCCAGCGGAAACAGGAACTCGGTAGCCGTGGCGCCCGCCAACTGGGCTGTGCTGGGCGCGAGATCGATGTTCACGGCGTACATCGCGGTGTAGTGCATGCTGCTGACCGCGAGCCCCATCACGAGCGCGGCGATCGCGGCGAGCACACCCCCGCGCACGACCAGCGTCAGCGCCAGCGCGGCGGTCGCGGCGACGACGGCGATCACCACGGAGGCGATGACCAGGGACGGGTCGTAGCTGACCTGGCCGTGCAGATTGAGCGCGGCCATGCCGGTGTAGTGCATCGCGGCCACGCCGAGCCCGGTGCCGAGGCCACCGAAGGCCACCGCGCGGACCCGGGAGCGGCCGTAACCGGCGGTGAAGACACCGGCGCTGACCACGGCGATCGCCATGACGAGGCTGAGGACGGTCATCGGGACGTCGTAGCGGATCGGTGTCCCCTCCACCCCGAAGCCCATCATCGCGACGAAGTGCATGGTCCAGATGCCCGAGCCGATCGCGAACGAGGCGAGCGTCAGCCAGTTCCGCTTCGAGGCACCCTCGGCCTCAAGTGCCCTGACGGTGCAGCGCAGTCCGAGCGCGGAGCCGACGCAGGCCATGACATAGGAGAGGACGGGGGTGACCCATCCGGCGCTGAAGTGGTCCATGTGTCCCATGAGGAACCCCTCTCGCCCGCCGCGGGGACGACACCACGCGCACGGGAAGTACCGCCGGTAACGAGGCACCGGGGATCGAGATCATGCCACCCGAAAATGAGCCGCAGATCACCGGAAAGGGGCCCAGAAGGGAATTCCGTGAACATTAAAAGACTGTGGCGTGGGTTACAAACTGAAGGGTTTGGCGGACCATTGCCTGACCTGCACATTTCCTCCACGGGACCCCTCCGGTCAGGCACTTGACCGTGCGCCACCACCAATGAGTTCCACCAGTGCCCACCCGGCGAGCGTCATCGCCACGGCCACCGGCGCACTGACCTGAACGGCGATCAGCAGAGCCGTACGCCCCTCGAACAGCCCGCCGAACCCGACCATGGAGAGCCCGAGCACACCGAACAGGCACAGGGTCACCCCAACTGCGGCCGCGGGCCCGGAATACGCCCCAGACCTGCGTGAACTCCCGATCCGCCCGGACCGCGCGGCAGGCCGTTCGAAACTCCGGAAGACGGCCACGAGCACCGCCGTCAGAAGGACCGCCGCCCCGAACCGCAGCGGCAGTTGGACCCACCAGGCACCCGACGCGGGTGCGGGCAGGTCGACATCGAGGGCGAGCAGTACGCCGTAGACGCCGAGCATGGCCGAAAGGTGCCACAGGAACGCGGTCATGGAGATGCCGTTGGCGGCCACGACCGTCCGCCACACCTTCGGCCGCTCCAGCCACCGTCCGACCGGCCCGCGCAGCCACTCCACCGCGCCGACCAGCCACAGCCCGTGGCACAGCAGTGCGAAGGTCGGCGGCGCCATGTTCGACACCTTCTCGCCCGGCATCCCGACCATCGACAGCGGATACGGCCCGTACGCCACCAGCAGCGCGGCCCCCGCGAGCCCGGCCCCGGCGAGGAGGTACGGCCGGGTCAGCCGCCCGTCGGCGCGCAGGAACCCGAGCTGGTGGACCGCGAGCCAGACGAAGGCGAAGTTGAGGAACTCGACGAACGGCACGTCGAGCGCGAAGCGCAGTACGTCCACGAGGGCGGCGGCCGCGACAAGCCCGCCGAACGCGCCCCAGCCGAACCGCTCGTGGAGCTTCAGCAGCGGCGGGGTGAAGGCGACCATCGCCAAGTAGATCCCGATGAACCACAGCGGTTGCGCGACCAGCCGCAGCGCCACGTCGAGCAGTCCGCCGCCCCGGCCCGCGAGATGGAGGAGCACGGCGGCGGCGCCCCACACCCCTATGAACACCATGGTCGGCCGCAGCAGCCGCTGGAGGCGGGCGCGCAGGAACGCGGGGTAGACGGACGCGCCGGCCGGTTCGCCGCCCGGTTCGCCGTCCTGGTGCCCGGCCGCGTGCTTCCGGCTGAGCGAGCGGTAGGAGAGGGCGTGCGAGAAGCCGCCGACGAAGAAGAACACCGGCATGATCTGCAGGGCCCAGGTGAGGACTTGGAGCTTCGGCTCGACGGCGAGGAGGTTGCCCACCTCCACCCGGCCGTCGGCGCCGGTCGTGACCGCGGCCATCAACCAGTGGCCGAGGACGACCGTGCCGAGGGAGGCGACGCGGAGGAGATCGACGTACCGGTCGCGGGTGGCCGGGGTGGCGGCGGCGAGTGCGCTCGCGGTCGCGCCTGCACCGGCCTTCGCGCCGGCTGCTGCCCCGGCTGTTGCGCTGGCTGTTGCGGTCATGGGAGTACGGTCGCGCGGGCGCCGGGGTGGGCGGCAGCGCTCCCGTACTCAGCTCACCTCTGAGTACCTACGCGCCTACGCCCGGGCTCCCCGGATCACGGTCGCCCCGGGCGCGGGCGAGGCGGCCACGCGCGCGGCCTTGCAGGTGCCGGACGCGAGGAGTCCCTCGGCGACGGCGTGGGCGGAGTCGGCGTCCCGGGTGAGGAAGGCCGTGGTCGGGCCCGAGCCGGAGACGAGCGCGGCGAGCGCGCCGGCCGCGCGGCCCTCGTCGAGGGTGTCGGCCAGGCGCGGGAAGAGGGAGAGGGCGGCGGGCTGGAGGCCGTTGGAGTCCGACAGGAAGGCCGCGAGCGCGTCGGCGTCGCCCTTGGCGAGCGCGTCCAGCAGCACCTGGGAGGCGACGGGCTCGGGGACGGTGTCGTGTGCGTGCAGCCGGTCGAACTCGCGGTAGACGGCGGGCGTGGAGAGCCCGCCGTCGGCGACGGCGAACACCCAGTGGAAGGTCCCGCCCACGTCGAGGGCCTGGAGCCGCTCGCCCCGCCCGGTCCCGAGAGCCGCCCCGCCCACCAGGCTGAACGGCACGTCGCTCCCCAACTCGGCGCAGATGTCGAGCAGTTCGGCGCGCGAGGCGTTGGTCCCCCAGAGGGTGTCGCAGGCGAGGAGCGCGCCGGCCGCGTCCGCGCTGCCGCCGGCCATGCCGCCCGCGACGGGGATGTCCTTGACGATGTGGAGGTGGACGGCGGGCTCGACGCCGTGCCGCTCCGCCAGCGCGAGGGCGGCGCGTGCGGCGAGGTTCGTGCGGTCCAGGGGGACCTGGTCGGCGCCAGGGCCCTCGCAGGTGACGGTCAGTTCGTCGGCGGGGGTGGCGGTGACCTCGTCGTACAGCCCGACGGCGAGGAAGACGTTGGCCAGGTCGTGGAACCCGTCGGGCCGGGCCCCGCCGACCGCGAGCTGGACGTTGACCTTGGCGGGGACGCGAACGGTGACGCTCACGGCTGGCTGGGCTCCTCGGTGTCGGTCGTGTTGTCGGTCCTGCTGTCGGTGGCGCTCTCGGTGGTGCCCTCGGTGACGCGGTGCTCGGCGATGGCGGCGAACTCCTCGACCGTCAGGGACTCGCCGCGGGCCTGCGGGGAGACCCCGGCGGCGACGAGGGCGGCCTCGGCGGCGGCGGCCGAACCGGCCCATCCGGCGAGGGCGGCGCGCAGAGTCTTGCGGCGCTGGGCGAAGGCCGCGTCGACGACCGCGAACACGTCCCGCCTGGCCGCGGTGGTCTTGATCGGCTCGGTCCGGCGGACCAGCGAGACGAGCCCGCTGTCGACGTTAGGCGCCGGCCAGAAGACGTTCCGCCCGATGGCCCCGGCGCGCTTGACCTCCGCGTACCAGTTGGCCTTCACCGAGGGCACGCCGTACACCTTCGAGCCCGGCCCGGCGGCGAGCCGGTCGGCGACCTCCGCCTGGACCATGACGAGGGTGCGTTCGATGGTGGGGAAGGTCTCCAGCATGTGCAGCAGCACGGGGACGGCGACGTTGTACGGGAGGTTCGCGACGAGGGCCGTGGGCGGGGGGCCGGGCAGCTCGGTCACCTGCATCGCGTCCTCGTGCACGAGGGCGAAACGGGCGGCGCGGGTGGGCATCCGGGCGGCGATGGTGGCGGGCAGCGCGGCGGCGAGGACGTCGTCGATCTCGACGGCCGTGACCCGGTCGGCGACCTCCAGCAGGGCCAGGGTGAGCGAGCCGAGGCCCGGGCCCACCTCGACGACCGTGTCCTCCGGGCGGACGTCCGCGGTCCGCACGATCCTGCGGACCGTGTTCGCGTCGATCACGAAGTTCTGGCCACGCTGTTTGGTGGGGCGTACGCCGAGCGCTGCCGCGAGCTCGCGGACGTCGGCGGGGCCCAGGAGGGCGTCGGGGAGGCGGGGGGTGCTGCTCACCGCACCAGGGTACGGGTTGGGACCGGGGCGCCTGATAGCTCGGGGGTACGGGTACGTGGGCGACTGCGGCTCCGGTGGGGCGTCTCGCGCAGTTCCCCGCGCCCCTAAAAGACCAGGCCCTGCGGGCCTGAAAAGCATGGGGCGTAGCCCCTGTTTTTCAGGGGCGCGGGGAACTGCGCGAGACGCCCCACCGGGCCCGCAGTCGCGAACGCTCCCGCACCCCCGAGCTGTTAGGCACCCCCGTCACCCCCGAAGCCGCGCCCCGCAATGCGGCCAAGGACTCGCCCCCCGCTGGACATACAGCTTCTTCGCCCGCAGCGTCTGCTCGCCCGCCGACGCGTCCTGGGGCCGCCCGCTCCCCCCCAGGCTCTGCCAGGTCCGCGTATCGAACTGGTACAGCCCCCCGTACGTCCCGGAGGGATCGACCGCGTTGGGCCGACCCCCCGACTCACACGCCGCCAACCCCGACCAGTTCAACCCGTCCGCCCCCGCCACAGACGTCGGCACCGCCTTCGTCCCCACCTTCACGACCTGATCCCGCGGCTCCCGCACCACCTCGGTCCCCACCAGCCGCGGCCGCTGCGCGACCCCGTTGACCGACCGGAGCGCGTACGTGACCCGCCGCGCCCCCGCCTGCCCGGCCCGCTCGACGACCTCGGTCCCCCGGAAGAGCGACGGATCCTCGACCCGCCGCACCCGGAACGGAATCGGCACCTCCCGCACCTCCGTGGACCCGGTCACCCGCAGCACGGTCACCGTCTGCCCGTCCCGGGGAAAGCTCGTCCACTCGGCCGACGTGGTGTCCTCCCCGCGCAGGGTGACCCCGGCCTGCTCCACGGCCTCCCCCACGGTCGCCGCGTTCGTCCGGATCGTCCGCGTCCGCCCGTCCGCCATGATCGTGACGGCACGCTCCGTACGGACGTCCAGCTCCAGCCCCTCCCGCCCGATCCGCTGGGAGCGCGAGGTCGACACGTACGCGCCCTCCGCACGCACCCCGAGCTGCTGGAGCGCCCCGTCCACGGTGTGCGCGGTCGTCCAGACCTTGCGCCGGTGACCGTCCAGGGTGAGGGCGACGGGCCGCCCGTAGTGCACGGCGACCTCGTCGCCGCTGCTGAGCGCGGTGCCGGGGGCGGGCGCGATCACATCGTGGGCGCCGAAGGCGACCCCCTCGTCGGCGAGCAGTTCGGAGACGTCGTCGGCGAAGGTGTGCAGCGTGCGCGGGCGCCCGTCGACGGTCAGCTCGATCGCCTTGTCCTTCGCCACGAACGCGGAGGTCCCGCCCGCGAGGAACGCCACCACCAGCGCCTGCGGCACCAGCCGCCGCAGCGACCCGGGCCGGTCGGCGGCCCGTCTGCGCCGCACGGCCCGCCGCGAGGAGGCCCGGCCGCCGCCGGGAGGCCCGTCCGGAGCGAGATCCTCGTAAGCGGGCCGGTAGGTGTCCTCGGGGCGGTAGGTGCCCTCGTACACCCCGTAGGGCAACGTCTCGGCCTCGTACGACGACGACCGCACGTTCGCCTGCACATTCGGCATATTCGGCACATTCGGCGGCACATTCGGCGGCACACTCGTCGACACATTCGGCTGCGCATTGCTCACGACGACACGCTCCAGAGGGGATCCGGGTCCGGGTCGGGCGACGTGAACCTAGCGGACTCCGGTCACCCTCCAAAGCAACGTGGTCACACAGTGTCGCGACACGGGCCGCTGATCATCTTTTTGGGCCCCCCGGACGGCCGAACCGGCGTGACCCGTCAGTAATCGAACGCCCGCGCCGTGTTCGCCGCGATCGCCGTCGCCAGCGCGTCCTCGCCGATGCCCCGGACCGCGGCCATCGCCCGAACCGTGACCGGAATGAGATACGGCGCGTTGGGCCGTCCGCGGTACGGCGCCGGTGTCAGGAAGGGCGCGTCGGTCTCGACGAGGACGAGTTCGAGGGGCGCGACGGCGAGCGCGTCGCGCAGTGGCTGCGCGTTCTTGAACGTCATGTTCCCGGCGAACGACATGAAGTAGCCGTGCGCGGCGCAGACGGCGGCCATGTCGGCGTCGCCGGAGTAGCAGTGGAAGACGGTCCGCTCGGGCGCGCCCTCCTCCTTCAGGATCCGCAACACGTCGTCGTGGGCGTCGCGGTCGTGGATGACCAGCGCCTTGCCGTGCCGTTTGGCGATCTCGATGTGCGCGCGGAACGACCGCTCCTGGGCGGCCTTGCCCTCCGGCCCGGTCCTGAAGTAGTCGAGACCCGTCTCCCCGACCCCCTTGACCTGCGGCAACGCGGCCAGCCGGTCGATCTCGGCGAGCGCGTCGTCGAGCGCCGTATCCCCGCCGGGCGTCCGCGCGCCCTGCCGGGACCAGCCGTCGGGGTCTCCGTGGACGATGCGGGGGGCCTCGTTCGGGTGCAGCGCGACCGTCGCGTGCACGGCCGCGAACCGCTCGGCGGTCTCGGCGGCCCAGCGCGAGCCCTTGAGGTCGCAGCCGACCTGGACGACCGTCGTCACCCCGACGGAGGCGGCCTTCGCGAGGCCCTCCTCGACCGTGCCGGACTGCATGTCCAGGTGCGTGTGCGAGTCCGCGACCGGCACCCCGAGGGGCGCGGGGAGCGGGGGCGCGGCGTTCTTGTCGTTCTTGCCGGAGGTTTTGCCGGAGACGTTGCCGGAGTCGTTCGAAGGCATGCCCCGATCCTACGAATCGCACGAAGCGCACGAATCGCGGGAGCGGGGCATGCCCTCCAGGCTCACTGGGGGAGGATCAGCTCGCCTTGCGGTGGAACGGGTGCAGGAGGTCCGACAGGTGCCAGTGGTGGTGCTCCCCCGGCTCCGAACCCTGCGCCTCCGTGTCCTCCGCGTCCTGCGTGTCCGCCGCCGGGCGGGGCTTCGGCAGGTGCCGGCGGCGCTCGGCGTCCCGTATCGACGCCACCTGGCCCGCCCGCATGATGCGGACGACATGACCGTCGCAGTTCTGGCACGCGGGCCTCGACAGCGGGGACGGCACGACCTTGCCGTCGGCCACGTACATCACGAAGTCCCGGCCCTGGGCGTCGTTGTGGTGCTCTATCTCGTACGACTGCTCCCAGCCGTGCCCGCATCGCATGCACGCGAACGCGTACGACTCGTGAACGATGGCGGTGGCGGTGTCGCGCAGCACTGCGCGCTCTGCGATCTCGGTCATTGCCAGCTCCTCTGGTCCGCTGGACGGTGGGGACGTGACGTGTACGTCCTCACCACCCAGTGGACGCCCGCGCGGGCCCCTCGCGCACCCCACCTGCCGACTGTTGAAGCGCATTTGGCCTCCCCTTGTGGGAAGCCCGCCCGTAGCTGGTCTGTGCTTTGCTCGACTTTGCCGCGGCATGGTCTGACCGGTGGTCGGGTGCGGGTACGTGGGGGCTGGTCGCGCAGTTCCCCGCGCCCCTGAAAAAGCGGGCTGCGCCCTGCTTTTTCGGCCCGAAGAGCACGGGGCGCAGCCCCTGCTCTTCAGGGGCGCGGGGAACTGCGCGAGAAGCCCCACCGGACCCGCACCCGCAAACGCACCCCCACCCCCCACCCCCTACGGCGCCCCCCGCTTCGCAGCCACCACCGCGTCAAAAACCTCCCGCTTCGGCACCCCCGCCTCCACCGCCACCGCCGCGATCGCCTCCTTGCGCCGCTCCCCCGCCTCCTCCCGCACCCGAACCCGCCGCACCAGCTCGACCGCGTCCAGTTCCTCGGGCCCCTTCTCCGGCGCCCCCTCCACCACCACCGTGATCTCCCCGCGCACCCCGGCCGCCGCCCACTCGGCCAGCTCCCCGAGAGGCCCCCGCTTGATCTCCTCGTACGTCTTGGTCAGCTCACGGCACACCGCGGCCCGCCGCCCCGCGCCGAAGACCTCGGCCATCGCCGCGAGCGTCGCGTCCAGGCGGTGGGGCGCCTCGAAGTAGACGAGCGTGCGCCGCTCCTCCGCGACCTCCCGCAGCCGCCCGAGCCGCTCCCCGGCCTTGCGCGGCAGGAACCCCTCGAAGCAGAACCGGTCCACGGGCAGCCCGGACAGCGCGAGCGCGGTGAGGACGGCGGACGGCCCGGGTACGGCGGTGACCCGGATGTCCTTCTCCACGGCCGCGGCGACCAGCCGGTACCCGGGGTCGGAGACCGACGGCATCCCCGCGTCCGTGACCAACAGCACCCGGGCGCCGCCCACCAGCGCCTCGACCAGCTCCGGCGTACGCGCGGCCTCGTTGCCCTCGAAGTAGGAGACGATCCGCCCGCCCGGCTGCACCCCCAGCGCCTGGGTGAGCCGCCGCAGCCGCCGCGTGTCCTCGGCGGCGACCACATCGGCCCCGGCCAACTCCTGGACGAGCCGGGGCGGCGCGTCCGCGACATCACCGATGGGGGTACCTGCCAGCACAAGGATTCCAGTCACACCCCCATCCTCCCAGGGCCCGCCCCTGAGGGGCGCAGCCCCAAAAGGGGCGCGGGGAACTGCGCGACCAGCCACACTCCACCCGCAGTCGCCCCACCACACGCACCCCCGGCCCCGTAGGCGCTTACCGCACGCACTTCCGCCCCGATAGGCGCCCTACATCCCGATCCCACGGGACTCCCACAGCCCCGTTCCCTACGATGGCGCGGTGACCAGTACCGCGTCCTCCACGGACACCCGGCAGGACCAGGCCACCGAAGACCCGCGGCCGTCGTGGCAGCACCGCCTGCGCCGATTCGGCTACGCCGTGCCGCCGAGAGGCGACGTCCGCACCCGCCTGGTGCCCGCGTACACCCGGCCGAGCCCACGCGTGTGGGCAGTGCTCGGGCTGCGCGAGGAGGTCGGGGCGCGCCTGGTCCGCTGGTCGGCGTGGGGCGGCCCGCTGCTGGTGACGCTGCTGGCCGGGCTGACGCGGTTCTACAACCTGGGCAGCCCCAAGGCGGTGATATTCGACGAGACGTACTACGCGAAGGACGCGTGGGCGATCGTCCACCGCGGCTACGAGGTCAACTGGGCGAAGAACGCCAACGAACTGATCCTCCAGAACAACGGCAACGTCCCCATCCCGACGGACGCGGCCTATGTCGTCCACCCCCCGGTCGGCAAGTACGTCATCGGCCTGGGCGAGCTGATGTTCGGGTTCAACCCGTTCGGCTGGCGTTTCATGACGGCGCTGCTCGGCACGCTCTCCGTCCTGATGCTGTGCCGGATCGGCCGCCGGATCTTCCGCTCGACGTTCCTCGGCTGTCTCGCGGGCGCGCTGATGGCGGTGGACGGTCTGCACTTCGTGATGAGCCGCACGGCGCTGCTGGACCAGGTCCTGATGTTCTTCGTGCTGGCGGCATTCGGCTGTCTGATGATCGACCGTGACCGCGCACGCAAACGCCTTGCGGACGCACTGCCCCCGGACGGCGACGGGGTCGTACGCCCCAACTCCCTCATCGCCGAGACGACGCGCCTGGGCTGGCGCCCGTACCGCTGGATGGCCGGTCTCTGCCTGGGCCTGGCGCTGGGCACCAAGTGGAACGCCCTCTACTTCATGGTGTTCTTCGGGATCATGACGGTGCTCTGGGACTACGCGGCCCGCAAGGTCGCCGGCGCCCGGCAGCCGCTGATCGCGACGATGCAACGCGACCTGGGCCTGGCGTTCCTCTCCACGGTCCCGGTGATGATCGCCACCTATCTGGTCTCCTGGACGGGCTGGATCCTCTCCCCCGACGACGGCTCCGGCGGCTACTACCGCAACTGGGCCGCGACCGAGGGCAAGGGCGGCTGGTTCAGCTGGCTCCCGGACTGGCTGCGCAGCCTGTGGCACTACGAGCACGCGGTCTACGAGTTCCACGTCGGCCTCTCCTCGCCCCACACGTACCAGTCGAACCCGTGGAGCTGGATCGTCGCCGGCCGCCCGGTCTCGTACTTCTACGAGTCGCCGTCCCCCGGCAACGACGGCTGCGCGGTGGACACCACCGACAAGTGCGCCCGCGAGGTGCTGGCCATCGGCACGCCCCTGCTGTGGTGGGCCGCCGCCTTCGCCGTCCTGTACGTCCTGTGGCGCTGGTTCTTCCGCCGCGACTGGCGCGCCGGCGCGATCGCCTGCGGCATCGCCGCCGGCTACCTCCCCTGGTTCCTCTACCAGGAACGCACCATCTTCTACTTCTACGCCGTCGTCTTCCTCCCCTTCCTCTGCCTAGCCCTCACCATGATGATCGGCGCCATCCTCGGCCCCCCCGGCTCCCCCGAACGCCGCCGAGTCGCCGGCACAGCCGCCGCCGGCGTCCTGATCCTCCTCATCACCTGGAACTTCATCTACTTCTGGCCCCTCTACACCGGCCAGCCCATCCCCATCGACGACTGGCGTTCCCGGATGTGGCTGGATACCTGGGTGTGATGGCCTGAACCCGGTTCGCCGGGACCCCTGGCTAACAATCAGGGCACACACAGGAAGCATTTTTCCCACGCGTTACTCCCTCGTGTTTACAGTGAGCCTCGGCAAGCGGTTTCTGAACGCGTTCAAGTTCTTACGGGGGTCGTGTCATGCGCAAGGGGGTCAAGGTCGCCATAGTCGGCGGGGTGTTCGCGGCGATGGTGGGGGGTGCGGGGTACGGGGGATACAACTTCGTGACCGCGCTCAACGGGAGCGGGGGCGGTACCGAGAAACGGAGTGGGCCGCCGAGTTCCGACGAGGTCGAGGAGGCGTCGGAGAAGTTCTTCGGGGCCTGGGAGAAGGGGGACGCGGCCACGGCGGCGTCGTACACGAACGACGCGGTGGACGCGGGGAAGGTGTTCGACAGCTTCGTCGGCGTCGCCCGCGTCGAGGACGTGAGGATCGAGCCGGGGAAGCCGACCGGCGCCGGCGGCAGGACCGTCCCGTTCTCCGTCGCGGCGACCGTGTCGTACGAGGGGAAGAGCCAGAAGCTCGCCTACAAGAGCCGGCTGACCGTCGTACGGGGGAAGACGACCGGCCGCGCGCTGGTCGACTGGCAGCCGTCCGTCGTGCACCCCGAACTCAAGGACGGCGACACGCTGTTCACCGGGGAGGCGGAGGCGCCGCCCATCGAGGCCGTGGACCGGGACGGCAAGGTGCTGACCAAGGAGAAGTACCCCTCCCTCGGCACCGTCCTCGACACCCTGCGCGAACGGTACGGCGCCGACGCGGGCGGCACCCCCGGTATCGAGCTGGGCATCAAGCACGCCGCCACCGAGGCCGCCGACACCACTCTGCTGACCCTCGCCAAGGGCAAGGCGGGCAAGCTGGAGACGACGATCAGCGCGAGCAGACAGGCGGCGGCCGAGCAGGCGGTCAAGAAGTACGGCGAGTCGTCCGTGGTCGCCGTCCAGCCCAGCACCGGTCAGGTCCTCGCGGTCGCCAACAACCGCCAGGACGGCTTCAACGCGGCCTTCCAGGGCGAACTCCCGCCCGGCTCCACCATGAAGATCGTCACCGCCGCCATGCTCATCGACAACGGCGTGACCTCGATGAACGGCCCCGCCCCCTGCCCCGACACCGCCACCTGGAAGAGCCAGACCTTCAAGAACCTGCCGGGGCTCAAGGCCGACGAGACGCCGACCGCCACCCTCGCCAACGGTTTCATGCGGTCCTGCAACACGGCCTTCATCAAGCTGATCGACGAAAAGCCGCTCACCGACGCCTCATTGACCGAGGAGGCGCAGGAGCGGTTCGGGATCGGCCGGGACGACTGGAAGACGGGCATCGTCTCCATGGACGGCAAGGTACCGCCGTCCGACGGCCCCAACCGCGCCGCCAACGCCATCGGGCAGGGCGATGTGCTGATGAACCCGCTGAACATGGCGTCGATCACGTCCACGGCCATCACGGGCGCGTTCCGGCAGCCGTATCTGGTGTCACCGAAGCTCGACGACCGGGAACTGGCCACCGCGAAGGGGCTGTCCCCCAGTACGTCGTCCCAGTTGAAGCAGATGATGAGGCTCACCGCGACCCAGGGGACCGCCGCGACCGTCATGCAAGGGCTCACCGGCGACATCGGCGCGAAGACCGGCTCCGCGGAGATCGACGGGCAGGCCGTGGCGGACAGTTGGTTCACCGGATTCCGGGGTGACGTCGCCGCGGCGGCCATGTCGGAGGGCGGTGGCCGCGGGGGTGAGGCGGCCGGGCCGATCGTGGTGGATGTGCTGGGGGCCACGCCGTAGGGGGTGCGGGCGCGTTGCCGGGTGCGGGTGCGTGGGGGCTGGTCGCGCAGTTCCCCGCGCCCCTGAAGAGCCGGGGCTGCGCCCCGTGCTCTTCTGGCCGAAAAAGCAGGGGCGCAGCCCCGCTTTTTCAGGGGCGCGGGGAACTGCGCGAGAAGCCCCACGCACCCGCACCGAACAACGGCCCAACCCACGGAGTGCCCCGCGGGACTCTAGTGTGGTGGTTCTCGTTGAGAGTCGGGGGAACGAGAGGCAGCCGGGGCAGCGGAAGGTCGGAGCGTGGGTAAGAGAAGACGTGTCGACGAGCGGAAGACCGCGAAGTCGGGGAGGTCGAGACGGCATCTCCTGCTGGGCGGAGTCGCCGTCGCGGCCCTCGGCGGCGGCGCGGTCGCCGTGTACACGGTGTTCGGCGCGGGCGCGTCCGCCGACGACGGTTCGGCCGACGGCAAGGCCGTGAAGACCGGACCCCTGTCCGCCGCCGAGGTCCGCACCGCCTCGACCGCTTTCCTCACCGCCTGGCAGAAGGGCACCGTCACCAAGGCCGCCGCCGCCACGGACGACTCGGCGGCCGCGAAGACCGCGTTGACCGGCTTCACCAAGGACGCCCACATCGAGGACGTCACCCTCACCCGCGGCAAACGCTCGGGCGACAAGGTGCCGTTCACGGTGAAGGGCACCGTCTCCTACAAGGGCACCGAGAAGCCGCTCACCTACAAGTCGGCCCTCACGGTCGTACGGGCCGAGAAGGACGGCGAACCGGTCGTCGAGTGGCAGCCGTCCGTCGTCCACCCCGAACTCGCCGAGGGCGACCGGCTGGTGACCGGCGAGGCGGGCACACCCCCGGTGAAGGCCCTCGACCGGGACGGCGGCGAGCTGACGACGGAGAAGTACCCGTCGCTGGGCTCGGTGCTGGACGGTCTGCGGGAGAAGTACGGCAAGAAGGCGGGCGGCAAGGCGGGCGTCGAACTGCGGATCGTCCGGGCGGACCCGGCGAAGGGCGACGACAAGTCTTCCGCCGACCCCACCGGGAACTCCACCAAGTCCACCAAGTCCGCGAAGGAGAAGGCCGCCGACAAGACGCTGCTGGAGCTGAGCGAGGGTACTCCCGGGGAGTTGAGGACGACGCTCAGTCCGGCGCTGCAGGCCGCCGCCGAGGAGAAGGTGGCGGCCACGAAGCGCGCGTCGGTGGTGGTGATGCGCCCCTCGACCGGCGAGATCCTGGCGGCGGCGAACTCCGGCAGCTTCAACGTGGCGTTCCAGGGCTCGCTCGCCCCCGGCTCCACGATGAAGATCGTGTCGTCGGCGATGCTCATCGACAAGGGCCTGGCCTCGGCGGACAAGGTCCACCCGTGCCCCAAGTTCTCGTCGTACGGCGGCTGGAAGTTCCAGAACGACGACAAGTTCGAGATCAAGGGCGGTACGTTCAAGGCGAGTTTCGCCCGCTCCTGCAACACCGCCTTCATCTCCCAGGCGAAGAAGCTGGACGACGACTCCCTGACCCAGGAGGCCCAGCAGGTCTTCGGGCTGGGCCTGAACAACTGGGCCATCGGCGTCCCCAGCTTCGACGGCGCGGTGCCGGTGCAGAGCGACGCCCCGATGGCAGCCTCGCTGATCGGCCAGGGCGGGGTGCGGATGAACCCGCTGAACATGGCGTCGGTGGTCGCGACCGCCAAGACGGGCGTCTTCAAGCAGCCGTACCTGGTCCCGCCGTCGGTCGACGACCGCGCGCTCGCGACCGCCTCCCGGCCCATGTCGGAGACGGTCCGCACCCAGCTCGTCGAACTCCTCAAGTACACCGCCGCGGCCGGTACGGCGGCCGAGGCGATGTCCGGTCTCGGCCCCGACTACGGCGCCAAGACCGGCTCCGCCGAGGTCGACGGCCAGAAGGAGCCCAACGGCTGGTTCACCGCCTGGAAGGGCGACCTGGCCTCCGCCGGAGTCGTCCAACAGGGCGGCCACGGCAGCGAGTCGGCGGGCCCGATCGTGGCCGCGCTGCTCAAGGCGGGCAGCGGGGGCTGAGCGCCGGGGATCATCGACCGCGCGTACGGCCGTGGATCGGAACCTTCTCGTACGACTCCGATGGGGGCGAGGCGTCCAGGCACCAGTCGAACACCGACGGCCAGGAACCGTAGCCCGCGTCGAGGTCGAGGTGGGCCTCGCCCGGCAGCACGTCGACGGGCAGGCCCAGGGGTTCGGCGTACGTGGTGGCCGCGCCGCCGGGGCAGTACGGGTCGTTGTCGCTGCCGACGACCCGGGTGTACGCGGCGGTCGCGGCCAGCCGGGCGGGCGTCAGCGGCGGCGGGGCGAACTCGGCGATCTCCGGGTGTTCCAGGGCGACTTCGGGGGCGGGCGGGGCGACGAGCAGGACGCGGTCGACGGGGCCGGACAGGATGTCGTCCCGGGCGACCGCGTGCAGCCACAGCAGACAGGCCAGGCTGTGGCAGACCACGGTGATCCGCCGGCCCGCCAACTCGCCCAGCAGCGCGTCCAGTTCCGCCAGCCAGCGCTCCAGGTCCGGGTCGTCCGCCTCCGGGAGCTGCGGGTACGCCACCTCGTGGCCCAGGTCGGTGAGACGGTCGGCCAGCCAGTGCTGCCAGTGGGGGGCCGGGCGGTGGTTCTGCCAGCCGTGCAGGATGAGGAAGGCGCGGGTGCCGTCGGCGGGCGGGGTTCTAGTCATCTCCCGATCGTCAGCGAAACGGATCAGTGGGTCCAGTGCCGTCTCTGTGGCTGGATGGATGGGTCGCGGGTCGAGCGCGGGCCCGGTGGGGCTTCTCGCGCAGTTCCCCGCGCCCCTGAAAGACCAGGCCCCTGCGGGCCTGAAAGCCGCGGCCCTGGGGCCTGAAAGACCAGCCCCCCGCGTGCCTGAAAGGCGACGACGGCGAGCGTGAGAAGCGTCCGGCGGCGGGCCTGAAAAGCACGGGGCGCAGCCCCTGTTTTTCAGGGGCGCGGGGAACTGCGCGAGCAACCCCCACTCACCCGCACCCGCCCACGCACCCCCACAACCCAGTCGCATGGCCGCTACACCCACCACTACCGTGCCGCACATGACGAACACCCCGCAGAACCCCGCCGACTCCGCAGCCCACCCCCTCTTCACCCAAGCCCTCACCACCCTCGGCCTCACCGAACTCCACACCGAGATCCGCCGCTTCCCGGAGGCCACCCGCACCGCGGCGGAGGCGGCCGCCGCCCTCGGCTGTGAGCTGAGCGAGATCTGCAAGTCACTGATCTTCGCCGCGGACGGCGTCCCGGTGCTCGTGCTGATGGACGGCGCGTCGAGGGTCGACGTGGAGCTGGTCCGGCGTGAACTCGGCGCCACGAAGGTCACCCGGGCCCGCGCCGACGTCGTACGGGAGACGACGGGGTACGCGATCGGCGGCGTCCCGCCCTTCGGGCACCGCACCCGCACCCGGGTCCTCGCGGACCGCTCGCTCCTCGACCACGCGACGGTGTGGGCGGCGGCCGGCACCCCGTACACCGTCTTCCCCATGGACCCCAAGACGCTGATCGCGCACGCGGGCGCCACCCTGGTGGACGTCCGCGAGACGGACGCGTGACACCGGCCGTCGCCGCGGCGGTGCTGCTCGCCGCGGTCACCCACGCCAGCTGGAACGCCATCGCGCACAGGATCACGGACAAGCTGGTCGGGTTCACGCTGATCGCCGGCGGCGGGGCGCTGATCGGGTTCGCGATGCTGCCGTTCGTACCGCTCCCGGAGGCCGCCGCGTGGCCGTATCTGATCGCCTCCACGATCATCCACCTCGTCTACTACGTCCTGCTGATGACGTCCTTCCGACTGGGCGACTTCGGCCAGGCCTACCCCATCGCACGAGGCTCCGCGCCCCTCGTCGTCACCGTCCTCGCCGCCGTCTTCGCGCACGAGGTGCCGGACGGCTGGGCTGCGGCGGGCATCCTGCTGAGCTGCGCCGGGCTGACCGGGGTCGCGCTGTGGGGCCTGCGCGGCGACCGGCCGCACTGGGCGGCGATCGGGGCGGCGCTGGCGACGGGCCTGTCGATCGCCGCGTACACGGTCGTGGACGGCCTCGGCGTACGGGCCTCGGGGTCCGCCATGAGCTACATCGCCTGGCTGATGGCGCTGGAGGGGCTGGCGATCCCCGCGTACGCGGTCTGGCGCTGGCGCGGCGAGACGGTCACCCGCCTCCGCCCCTTCGCCACCCTCGGCCTCCTCGGCGCCGCCCTGTCCGTGGCCGCGTACGGCCTGGTCCTGTGGGCCCAGACCAAGGCGGAACTGGCCCCCATCGCCGCCCTGCGCGAGTCCTCGATCATCGTCGGCGCGGCGATCGGAGCGGTGTTCTTCAAGGAGCGGTTCGGGGCGCCGCGTCTGATGGCGGCCGGACTGCTGGTGGTGGGGATCGGGCTGATGCTGCGGGCCGGGTAGACACGGCACGGACCGGCGGTGCACAGGCCGTGCGTGCGGGGGCCGGGAGGGGCACTCTGGAGGGAGTGGTTCCGGAGGTGATCGTCATGATGAAAACCGCTGTCGGATGGCACATCGAGCTGGAGTTCCAGGAGGACGATCAGCGCACACGGGCGGCGGCCCTCGTACGGCTCCCCGACGGGAAGGAAGTACGTGCCAACGGCTACGCCAGCCGCCACCAGACCGACTCCAACCAGCCCCGGGTCGGCGAGGAGATCGCCGGGGCGAGGGCCCTGAACGAGCTGGCCATGAAGCTCCTCACCAAGGCCCATGACGAGATAGACGAGGCATCGGGCAGGACGTCCCACCCGATCGCGCTCTGACACACGCGATACGGCCGCCCGCGGCCGTCCACACCCCCTCGGCCGTGGGCGGGCCCTGTGATTGACTTGCCCCGTGTTGCACGAGTCTGTCTTCCGGTCCGTGGACCTCCCGGTGGACGCCCGTTTCGAGGCCTGGGCGGAGATGCTGCGGCAGACACACGCCCCCATGGACCTGGTCCCCATCCCGCTGTCGACGGCCGACCGGGGTCACCACCCCGGCGCCGACTACCACGCGCATCAACGCGTCATCCCCCTCGGCGACGTGACGATCTGGCCGGCCACCTTCGATCCGATCGTCTTCCGCCGCACCCCGAAGATGGTCCGCCAGTCCGATCCGGAGACGTTCCATCTCTCCCTCCTCCTCCAGGGCGAGGGCGCCGCCACCTGGGGCCGGCAGCAGGTCGCGTACGAGGCACAGGACTTCCACGTCAACTGCACCTCGATGGCGTACGAGATCCTCACCGGCACCGAGCCGGTCACCACCGTCGGCATCGAGATACCCCGCTCGCTCGTCGCCCTGCCCCCGCGCAAGGCGGAGCGGGTGGTCGGCAGCCGGCTGTCGGGCCGGGACGGCGTCGGTGCGCTCCTCGCCCAGTTCCTGATGCGGCTGGCGGCGGACACGGACCCCTACCGGCCGGCCGACGCGCCCCGCCTCGGCATGGTCGTCGCCGACCTGGTCACCGCCCTCTTCGCACACACCGTCGACACCGAGCCACGGCTGACCCCGGAGGCGCACGGGCGGACGCTGCTGCTGACCGTCAAGGCGTTCGTACGACGGCATCTGGGCGACCCCGGCCTCACGCCCACGGCCATCGCCGCCGCGCACCACATCTCGCGCAGCTATCTGCACCGGCTCTTCCAGACGGAGGGCCTGACCGTGGCGGCGTACGTCCGCGACCAGCGGCTGCGGAACGCGTACCGCGACCTCACCGACCCCGACCCCGTGCTGCGGGCCACGCCGATCCATGTGATCGGGGCACGCTGGGGGTTTCCGCGGGCCGCCGAGTTCAGCCGGGCGTTCCGGGCGGCGTACGGGGTGCCGCCGAGTGAGCTGCGGCGGGCGGGGCGCGGTGACGTGGACGTGGGGTGGGTGCGGGGCGGGACGGGGTGAACAGTGGACGCGTTGCCAAGTGATAGTGGACCGTCAGCCAACGACATTGGCTGGATTTCCCCGCATCCTGGTGATCGCCGCCGCGGAGGGCGGTCGTCCGGATCTCCGGGATCGGGCCAGGACACCAGCGGGGGAGCCCTGGGCCGGTCCGGCCGCTCATCCGTGACGGCCGTCCTTCGCGGTGCGGCTGGGTGTTAGGCGGGGGTTAGGCGCCTCATAGCTCGGGGGCGACTGTGCTTCGGCGGGTGCGGGTGCGTCGTGGTTGCTCGCGCAGTTCCCCGCGCCCCTAGAGGGCGCGGAGCGCCCTCACCAGCGCCTGGGCCCTCGGGTCCGCTGTCACGGTCTTGCGGTAGCCGTTCGTGAGGTAGGCGAAGGCGAGGCCTGATTCCGGGTCGGCGAAGCCGAGGGGGCCGCCTCGGCCGGGGTGGCCGAAGGAGGTGGGGGCCAGGAGCGGGGACGCTGTGCCGTGGAGCATGTAGCCGAGGCCGAAGCGGGTGTTGATGACGAGGACACGGTCGGGGCCGGAGGACTCCTCGGCGCGGGCCGCCTCCAGGGTCTCGGGGCCGAGGAGCCGTACGCCGTCGACCTCGCCGATGAGCGCCGCGTAGAAGCGGGCCAGGCCGTCCGCCGTGGCGATGCCGTTGGTCGCGGGCAGGGCGGACGCGCGGTACGCGGGGTCGTTCTGGTCGGGGAACGGGGTGATCGCGGCGAAGGCGCGGCGGGTGAGGGAGTCCGGGTCGTCGTAGGCCTCGGTGACCGAGCGCTTGGCGCGGACGCGCAGTCCGCCCGTGGGCTCGGGGGCCGCGTCCAACCGGCCCGCGAGGCCGACCCGGCCCGTCGCCGCCACCGCGTCCGGCAGGCCCAGCCACAGATCAGTGTCCAGGCCCAGCGGGGCGGCGATGTCCGACGCGATCCACTCACCCGTCCCCCGGCCGGTCACCCGCCGGACCAGTTCGTCGAGCATCCAGCCGTACGTCAGGGGGTGGTAGCCGTGATCGGTGCCGGGCTCCCAGGCGGGCGCCTGGGCGGCCACGGCGGCGGGACCCCGGCGCGGGTCCAGCGCCTCGGCGGGAGTGAGCGGGCGGTCGAGGACGGGGAGCCCGGCCCGGTGGTTCAGCACATGCCGCACCAGCACCCGGTCCTTGCCGTGCGCCTTGAACTCCGGCCAGTACCGGCCCACCGGTGCGTCCAGGTCCAGTTCACCGCGCTCGGCCAGCATCAGGAGGACGGCGGCGGCGACGCCCTTGGTTGCCGAGCGCATGATCTGGGCGGTGCCGTGGAGCCAGGGCTCGTCGCCGTCCACGTCCCGGGTGCCGGCCCACAGGTCGACGACCTTGCGTCCGTGCCGGTAGACCACGACCGCCGCGCCCCGCTCGCCCAGCGTCTCGAAGTTGCGTACGAACGCGGTCCTGACCGGCTCGAAGCCCTCGGCGACCGTCCCGTTCACGTCCACGCCGCCGCTCCTCGCCGTTCGTGCTGTCCGTGCTGTTCGTGCTGTCCGTTCGCCCGCCCCGGCCACGCACCGCGACGACGACGGATGCAACGTACAGGCACAGCCCCGGATTCCCCCGCCCGGGGCCGTCCCGGACATCCCGGACGCCGGCCCGTGCGGATCCGTCAGCCCAGCACGATCGTCACGTCGATGTTGCCGCGGGTCGCGTTCGAGTACGGGCAGACCTGGTGGGCCGCGTCGACGAGCTTGGCCGCGATGTCCTGGTCGATGACCGGGAGGGAGACGCTGAGGGCGACGGCGAGGCCGTAGCCGCGCTGCTTGTTGGGGCCGATGCCGACCTTCGCGGCGACGGTGGAGCCGGTCAGGTCGAAGCCCTCGCGGCGGCCGACGAGGACCAGCGCGTTGTGGAAGCAGGAGCTGTACCCGGCGGCGAAGAGCTGCTCGGGGTTGGTGCCGTCGCCGTCGCCGCCCATCGCCGGCGGCATCGCGACCTTCAGGTCGATCTGGCCGTCCTGGCTGCTGATGTAGCCGTCGCGACCGCCGTGCGCGGTGGCCTCGGCGACGTACATGATCTTCGCCGGACGCGTGTCCGGACGGCCATCGGTACGGGTGTCGGGACCGGTCTCCACCGCGGCGTCGTCAGTCATTCCCTTGGCCTCCCCCAGGACGAGCGCGTGGCCTCCCCAGGACAGGCGCGCACGAATACATCGTGCACAAGGTACCGACCGGTAGGCAGCGCGCGGTTACCAGGGGGTAGTAACCATGGGTAACACAAGGTCACCGCCGAACGTACCGGCCGCTCAGCGGCCCGCCGCCTTCGTCGCCCGTGCCGTCAGCTGCCAGAGTTCCTCGCGCAGCCGGGTCACCTCGGGGCCGTGCAGGCCGGTGGCGGAGGCGAGGGTGGCGGGGACGGCCGTCGCCCGGTCGCGGAGCTGTTCGCCACGTCCGGTGAGGGTGATCCGTACCGAGCGCTCGTCCCGCGGCGACCGCTCCCGGCGGAGCAGCCCAGCCGACTCCAGCCGCTTCAGCAGCGGGGAGACGGTGCCGTAGTCGAGCCGCAGGGCGCCCGCCAGTTCCTTGACGGTGGTCTCGTCGCGCTCCCAGAGGGAGAGCATGACCAGGTACTGCGGGTAGGTGAGGCCGAGTTCGTCGAGCAGCGGACGGTACGCGGCGGTGACCGCGCGCTGCGCCGCGTACAGCGCGAAGCACAACTGCTCGTCGAGGAGCAGCGAACCGTGCCGTTCGGGTTCCTCATGATTCGTCACGCGCCCATTGTCACGGATGTCCCGTGGAGCGCCTCGGGGGCCTGGCTCCCGGCGGCGGAATTCCTGCCGAGGCACCTGCCGAGACACCTGCTGGGACACCTGGTTGGATGCTTCGCCATGAGTGACGACGAGGAGTACCTGGACAAGAGTCCGGCGGCCGCCCGGATGGGCAAGGCCGCCGAGTACCTGGTCGCGGCCTCCGCCACGCCCAAATGTCCACGGGGACACAGGTCCGGCAAGGCAGGTTGATGGCCTTCGTACGGTCGCAGACGTTCCAGCCGCGCCCCGGGCTGGACCTGCTGTGCGTCGCCGTGGACGTCGAGCGCGGGGCGGTCATGACGGCGTGGCTGATACCGAGTGCCGTGTTCGCCGCGATGGTGGGCGAGCCGAACAGCAGGGGGCGCTATCAGTTCTCCGCGGCGCATCCTCGCCCGGCTCGCCGAGTGGGAGGTGGGGCCCTCGACCGGAGGGCCCCCGTCGTTCAACGCCCCGTCGTGACCGACCTCGGGTCGAAGCCGAAGGGCAGTTCCAGGCGATGGGCGCGCATCAGGTCCTCGTCCACGAGCAGTTCGCCGGTCGGGCCGTCCGCCGCGATGACGCCCTCGCTGAGGATGAGGGAACGGGGGCACAGTTCGAGGGCGTACGGCAGGTCGTGCGTGACCATCAGCACCGTGACGTCCAACGAGCGGAGGATGTCGGCGAGTTCACGGCGGGACGCGGGGTCGAGGTTGGAGGACGGCTCGTCGAGGACGAGGATCTCGGGCTCCATGGCGAGGACGGTGGCGACGGCCACCCGGCGCCGCTGCCCGAAGGACAGGTGGTGCGGCGGCCGTTCCTTGAACTCGCCCATGCCGACCTGGTCGAGGGCCCGGTCCACCCGCGCCTCCAGCTCGGCGCCCGTCATCCCCGCCGCGGCCGGCCCGAAGGCCACGTCCTCCCGTACGGTCGGCATGAAGAGCTGGTCGTCGGGGTCCTGGAAGACGATGCCGACCTTCCGCCGGATCTCGGCCATGTGCCGCTTGCCGACGGGCATCCCGGCGACGGTCACCGTGCCCGCGCCCCCGGTGAGGATGCCGTTGAGGTGCAGCACGAGGGTGGTCTTCCCGGCCCCGTTGGGCCCGAGCAGCGCGACCCGTTCGCCGCGCCCGATGCTGAAGTCGACGCCGAACAGCGCCTGATGGCCGTCGGGGTAGGCGAAGGCGAGCCCGGCGACGTCGAGGGACGGGGGCACGAGGTCTTCGAGCGCTGCGGACACTTCGGATGCGGTCACAGAGTCCATCCCAGCAGACAGACGACGAGCGCGGCGACCGGGAGGGCGAACGCGTACGACCACTGCGCGCGGGACGCGGTCACCTCGTCGATGACGGGCATCGTGCCCGCGTACCCCCGGCTGATCATGGCCAGATGGACCCGTTCGCCCCGTTCGTAGGAGCGGATGAACAGCGCCCCGGCGGACTTGGCGAGCACACTCCAGTGCCGTACGCCGCTCGCCTCGAAGCCGCGTGACTCGCGGGCGATCCGCATGCGGCGCATCTCGTCGGTGATGACGTCCCCGTAGCGGATCATGAAGGACGCGATCTGGACGAGCAGCGGCGGGAGTTTGAGCCGCTGGAGGCCCAGCAGGAGGGCGCGGAGTTCGGTGGTGGAGGCGAGGAGGACGGAGGCGGCGACGCCCAGCGTGCCCTTGGCGAGGACGTTCCAGGCACCCCAGAGCCCCTCGACGCTGAGCGACATCCCCAGCACGTCCACCCGCTCGCCCTGCGCCACGAACGGCATCAGCACGGCGAACGCGACGAACGGGATCTCGATCAGCAGCCGCCGCAGCAGGAACCCGGCGGGTATCCGGGCCAGGTACGCGACCACGCCCAGCAGCACGGCGTACAGCCCGAACGCCCACATCGCCTCCCGCGGCGTCGACACCACGACGAGCACGAAGGCGAAGACGGCCGCGAGTTTGGTGTGCGGCGGCAGGGCGTGCACGGGCGAGTGCGCGTGCCGGTAGAGCTTGTGGGCGTGGCCGGCGCCCATGTCAGCCGACGTTCCCGGGCACGGCGGACGGGGACACGTCCTCGCCGGTGCGCCGCTTGCGTACGGCCCAGAAGACGCCCGTACCGGCGACGACGGTGACGCCGACGCCGATCACACCCGCGAGACCGCCGGAGATCCGGGCGTTCGTGAGGCCCTCGACGCCGTAGTCGGCGAGCGGGGAGCCGGCGGCGTCATGGTCCTCGACCTTGGCGTCGAAGCCCTTGTCGGCGGCGACCTTCTCCAGACCGTCGGGGTCGGCGGAGGCGTAGAAGCTGACGACCCCGGCGAGGAGGAGGGAGGTGCCGAGCCCGGCGAGGAGGAGCTTGCGGGTGGAGCGCGCGGCGACGGGCGCGGGGGTGGGCTCGGCGGCGGGGGCGTCGACCAGTTCGCCGTTGACGCGCAGCTTCAGCGGGGCGGTCAGACCGCGGGCGCCGTGCACGAGGTCCGGGCGTACGGCGATGACGGCGCCGACCGTCGCGGCGGTGATCGCGGCCTCGCCGATGCCGATGAGGGTGTGGACGCCGACCATGGCCGTGAAGACGGACCCGAGCGGGACCTGGGTGGTGCCGCCGATCGCGTAGACGAGGGTGAAGGCGGCGGCCGAGGCCGGCACCGAGACCAGGGCGGCGACGAAGGCGGAGACGGTGACCGAGCCGCGCTTCCGGGGCAGCAGGGTGACCAGGCCGCGGAAGACGGCGTAGCCGACGACCGAGGTGACCACGCCCATGATCGTGATGTTCACGCCGAGGGCGGTGAGGCCGCCGTCGGCGAAGAGGATGCCCTGCATGAGGAGGACCACGGAGACGCACAGGACCCCTGTATAGGGGCCCACGAGTATCGCGGCCAGGGCGCCGCCGAGCAGATGTCCGCTGGTCCCGGCCGCGACCGGGAAGTTCAGCATCTGCACGGCGAAGATGAAGGCGGCGACGAGCCCGGCGAGGGGCGCCGTCTTCTCGTCCAGCTCGCGCCGGGCGCCGCGCAGGCTGACGGCGACCGCGCCGGCGGCGACGACACCGGCGACCGCCGAGACGGGGGCGTTGATGAATCCGTCGGGGACGTGCATACGAGGGCTCGCTCTCCTGGCCTGCGGACGGCTGGATTGGCTGGATTGGCTGGAACCTTACGATGATAGAGCCCTGTTGCGAGTCTCTTGCAAGAGCGATGCAGAGCCGATTAGCGAACACCTCGCCGAAGCAAGGAAAGCCCCGCGGGGGCGTGCCGCGGAAAATATGCGACATTGGAGAGGCAGTGGACAGCGGATTCACAGCTTCCGCAGTGTCACTCAGCGTGAGGAGCCGCACGATGTCCGTCACCGTCGAGCAGTACGCCCAGGCCCATGTCGTCACGGACTCCCCCGAGGACCGGGACACCGTGCCGGTCGTCCTCCGCTACGACCCCGACACCGACGCCGCCGCCGTACGCGTGCGGCTGCCCGGCCCCGCCGAGTGGACGTTCCCCCGTGAACTCCTCGAACGCGGTCTGCGCACCCCCACCACCTCGGGCCCCGTGAGCATCTGGCCCTGCGGCCGGGTCCAGGCCGTCATGGAGTTCCACTCGGCGAAGGAGGTGGCGGTGCTGCAGTTCGACACGAAGGCGCTGATCCGCTTCCTGCGGCGGACGTACACGGCGGTGCCGGTGGCGCACTGACGGCGCGCGTCCGGGGGTAGGGATGCCCGAAGGCACGACCGCCGGGAAGGCATGGGGGACGCATGACAGCACACCTGGGTCTGGCACCGCCGTACGCGCTCGCCGCGTTGTGGGCGGTACGGCACGGGGAGAGCACCGCGAACGCCGCGTACGCCGAGGCCGAGCGGACGGGGTCGACGGAGCCGCTTCCGGGGCGGGGCGCGGACGTACCGCTCTCCGAGCTGGGGCGGACGCAGGCCGGGGCGCTGGGGGGATGGCTGGCCGGGGTCGCCGCCGGGGATGGAGACGGGGACGGGGATGGCGGTCCGGGGCCCGACCTGGTGGTCTGTTCGCCGTACGTACGGGCGCGGCAGACCTGGGAGGTGATGGCGGGGCACCCGGGTGTGGTCCCGCCGCCGCTCCTCGTCGACGAGCGGCTGCGGGACCGGGAGATGGGGATCTTCGAGATGCACCCGCCGGCCGCGCTACGGGCCCGCGCGCCCGAGGAGGCGGCGCGGCGGGCGCTGGTCGGTGAGTGGTTCTACCGGCCGCCGGGCGGGGAGGCGCTGACCGATGTGGTGCTGCGGGTACGGGACTTCGTCACCGAGCTGGACCGGGTCGCGCCCGGCCGGCGGGTGCTGCTGATCGCCCATGACGCGGTCGTCGTGGCCGTACGTCTCGTGTGCGCGGGGCTCGGCGCGACGTTCCCCGGCCGGCTGCCGCCCGTCCCCAACGCCTCGGTCTCGTCGTGGGAGCGCGACGACGGGGGACGGCTGCGGCCGGCGCGGTGGGGGGACACGTCGCACCTGGGCGTCACACCGGGACCGTGAGCGTGGCCGTGTAGCCCTTGTCGGTGCTGCCCTCCAGGGTGGCGAGCTGCTGGTCGTAGCCGTCGCTGAAGATGTTGTCGGTCTCCAGGGTGAGCTGGCCGAGGTTCTGGACGCTCTGGCTGTACCCGTCCGTCGCGTACACCGTGTCGCAGACGTCCTTGGGGAAGGCGAGCTGCGAGGTGGCGGCGATGTTCTGGGCGGCGGTGGCGTCGTCCAGGCTGTCGTAGACCTCGAAGTGGATGTGCGGCCAGCGGCCGGTGTAGCAGGCGGGGAAGATCGAGGTGAAGGTGACCTGGCCCTTGTCGTCGGCCTCCTGGACGCCGCGCAGGTAGTTCTCCTCGGTGACGCCGTCGGAGTAGAGGGAGTACCTGCCCTCGCGGTCGCAGTGCCACAGGTAGACGGCCGCGCCCTCCTTCGGGGTGTCGCAGCCGGAGGCCTGGTCGACGACGGTCAGCGTGATCGTCAGCGGGATGCCCTCGGCGACGCCGCTCGCCGAGCCGAAGCTCTTGGTGATGTCCTTGCGGACGACACCGCTCTCCTTGAGGACGTTCGGGCCGTTGGAGCCGTCACCCGGGTACGGGCCCGCCGTCTCGCTCGGGATGACCTCGCAGTCCGAGCCGGAGGTGCCGGACGAGGACGAGCCGGAGGAGGCCGAGTCCGACGCGGTGCCGCTGCCGGAGTCGTCCGAGGAACAGGCCGCCACCAGGGGGACCATGCTCGCGCCGGCCAGCAGTCTGATCATGCGGCGGCGGGCGAACACGGGGAGGTCGTAGGAGAGCCCTCTGTCGAACTCGTCCTCGTGGTGGTGGTCGTGGCCGTGACTGCCGCTGCCGTTCCTGGGTGCTGTGCTCATGATGCCGAACCGCGCTTTCCGAATGTTCCCGTCATGGAATGGCCGGATGCTATGAGCGGTTCCTGTGCGATTCCCAGGTGTCTGCCGTGCACATCTTGTCAGCCGACGCCGACCGCGACGGCTATCGGTCACAGGGCGGCGGGCAGGAGGACGAGGATCAGCATCAGCGCGACGGGCGCCGCGATCATCGTGGCCAGGTGGACGACCGCCGCCCGGACCGCCCCCAGCACGGGCAGCAGCACGAGCCCACCCACCAACCACCACCCGTAGATCCGCCCCGCCAGCTGCCAGGCCTGGGTCTCCTGTTCACGCGTGGTGGGCTCGACGAACAGCGCCCCGACGGCCACGAGCAGCAGCACCCCGCACACCACCACGTCCCCGGCCCCCACCCCGACCGCGATCCGCCCGTCCGCCTCCCGTACGCGCCTCCGAAGCCGCGTCGCCCGGGCCGGCGGCCGCTCGGTCCTTCGCGACATGGGTGAGCCCTTTCGACCTGTGCTCGCCTCGCTGACGAGTGACGGCTGACGAGTGACGGGTGACGGGTGACAAGTGACGAGTGACAAGTGACGGGTGATGGTCAACGGCCGCGTCGGCGGCGCTCCTTGACCAGGTGCGCCGCCCAGCTTCCCACGACGATGAACCCGGCGTAGATCGCGCTCTGGATCCAGGTGAAGGGCGGGTTCCGCAGCTGCCCCACGAGCTGGACGAGCACGAAGACGATGGTCCAGTAGCCGAGCCAGTGCACGCCCTCGTTCCAGACCGGCACGGTGTCGTTCACATCGGGAGGCGGCTGGAGAGCGGTCCGGCGGAAGTCTCCGTGGCGTGCGTAGTGAGCCTGGCGGCGGCGTTCGACGCGACAGAAGAACCATACGAAGAGCCCCAGACCCGCTCCCAGCAGGGCCGCCTGAAGCAGACGTACGGGGTCGTCGAACGCGGACAGTCCGGAGGCGACCAGCAGACCGACGGGCACACCGAAGAGCAGGCCCATGCCCACCGGGTGCCGGGCCGCGAAGACCTGGGCCTTCGGTGGCGGCTCCGCGCCACCGTGGCGCCGGTCGAAGTCCAGAAAGGCCCGCCTCAGTCTCCCCACCCACGTCCGCCACGGCCCCATCCGTCGCCACCCCTCTGTCCGCACACGTCACCCCGCGATCAGCTTGTCCGCGCCCCGCTGGCAGCCGCCTCGTCACGACGGCCGAGCAGCACCTCCGAGGACAGGGGCTCACGCCCCCACCGTGCCGTCCACCCCCTCCCGCAGGAAGTCCGCGTGGCCGTTGTGGCGGGCGTATTCGAGGAGGACGTGGGTCATGACCATGCGCAGGGAGACGGCCTCGTCCCAGCGCGGCTGGTAGCCCGTGAGGTCGAGGGAGTCCGCCTCGCGTTCGATACGGCGTGAGGTCTCCACCTCCGCCTCCCACGCCCCGAACGCCTCCGCCCGCGTCGAGGCGCTCGCGTCGTACGCCGCCTGGAAGTCGATCTCCTTCGACCACACCATGGGCGCGTCGCGGTCCTCGAACGCCCGGCGGAACCAGGCGCGTTCGACCTCCGCCATGTGCCGGACGAGGCCCAGCAGCGAGAGCGTCGACGGCGGCATCGACCGGCTGCGCAACTCCTCGTCCGTGAGCCCCTCGCACTTCATCGCGAGCGTCGCCCGGTGGTAGTCGAGGAAGGCGCGGAGCGTCTCGCGTTCGGTGCCGAAGTGGGGCGGGCCCACGCGGTTGTCATGAGTCCCGCCGGTCCCACCGGTCCCACCGACCCCACCGGTCTTGCTGATCTCGCTGGTCTCGCTGGTCTCGCTGATCTCGCTGGTCTCATCGGTCACTCGTCATACTTACCCCGCTCACCCGCGACGCGGAAGCCGGTGAGGGCGCCCGTCCCCACGGACCCTCACCGGCAGTCCCGCTCGGCGGCCGATCCCGCCCGGCAGCCGTCCCGCGCGCGTCAGGCGCGGGCCAGCTCCCTGTCCTCGTCGTCCTCGGCGGCCGAGGTCTTCGCGGTGTCGTCCCGCGTCCGCAGGCCCTCACCCTCGACGTCGACGTTGGGCAGCGCGCGGTCGAGCCACTTCGGCAGCCACCAGGCCTTGTCGCCCAGGAGGGCGAGGACGGCCGGGACGATGGCCATACGGACGACGAACGCGTCGAAGAAGACGGCGATCGCGAGGCCGAAGCCGATCATCTTGATCATCGACTCGCCGGAGCCGATGAACCCGGCGAAGACGGCCATCATGATCGCCGCGGCGGCCGCGACCACCCGGGAGCTGTACCGGAAGCCGGTCACCACGGCCTGGTGCGCGTTCTCCCCGTGGACGTACGCCTCGCGCATCCGGGTCACGAGGAACACCTCGTAGTCCATCGCCAGGCCGAAGACCACGCCCACCATGAAGATCGGCATCATCGACATGATCGGGCCGGTCTCCTCGACCCCGATGAGCCCGCTCAGCCAGCCCCACTGGAAGACCGCGACCACGGCGCCGAGCGCGGCCAGCACGCTGAGCAGGAAGCCGAGGGCCGCCTTCAGCGGTACCAGGATCGACCGGAAGATCACGATCAGCAGGAGGAACGCGAGCCCGACCACCAGCGCCAGATACGGGACCAGCGCGTCGGTGAGCTTCTGCGAGAAGTCGATGTTCATCGCCGTGGCGCCGGTGACCAGCACCTTCGCGTCCGTCTCCGCCGTCACACCGGCGCCCGCGTCCCGGATCGCGTGCACCAGGTCCTCGGTCTCGGTCGAGGACGGCTTGGAGTCGGGGATCACCGTGATCATCGCAGTGTCACCGGCCTTGTTGAACGTCGCCGGGGTCACCGTCACGACGTCGTCGAGCCCCTTGATCTCGTCGGTCACCGCGGTGGCGGCCTTCTGCGGGGACTCGCTGTCCTCGGCGTCGACGACGACCACCAGGGGGCCGTTGAAGCCGGGCCCGAAGCCTTCGGAGAGCAGGTCGTACGCGCGGCGCTGGGTGGTGGACGTGGGCTGCGAACCGTCGTCGGGCAGGCCCAGTTCGAGCTGGTTGACCGGGAGGGCGATCGTGCCCAGGCCGACCACACCGAGCAGCAGCACGGCGACCGGACGGCGGACCACGAAGCTCGCCCAGCGGGTGCCCAGGCCGACCTTCACCGCGGCGGCGTCCTTGGCGGAGCCGTCAGAGCCGACAGTGGAACCGTCCGTTGAGCCCTTCGCGGAACCCCCCGTAGAACCCTCCGTGGAGCCCTTCGGCCCGCCCCGTCCGAACAGCTTGCGGCCGCGCTTGCCCTTCTCGTCGGCCGGCCGGACCTTGCGGCCCGCGTAGCCGAGCAGTGCCGGGATCATGGTGAGGGCGATGAGGACGGCGACGACGACCGTTCCGGCCGCCGCGAGCCCCATCTTGGTCAGCATCGGGACGTTGACGACCGCGAGTCCGGCCAGCGCGATGACGACGGTGAGCCCGGCGAAGACCACCGCCGAACCGGCGGTGCCGACGGCCCGGCCGACCGCGTCCTCGCGCTCGCGGCCCTCGGCCAGTTCGGACCGGTAGCGGGAGACGATGAACAGCGCGTAGTCGATCCCGACCGCGAGCCCGATCATCAGGGCGAGCGTGGAGGTGGTGTCGCCGAGGTCGAGCGCGCTTGCGAGGGCGGTGATTGTGGAGACGCCGATGCCGACGCCGATGATCGCCGTGAGCAGCGGGAGTCCGGCCGCGACGAGCGAGCCCAGGGTGATGACGAGGACGACCGCGGCGATGGCGAGGCCGATGATCTCACCGGCGACGGCCGTCTCGGGCTCGGCCTGGAGGGCGTCACCGCCCATCTCGACGGTCAGCCCGGCGCTCTGCGCCTTGTGCGCGGTGGCTTCCAGGGCCTCCTTGGAGGAGTCCTCCAGCTCCATGGCCGGGACCTTGTACGTCACCGAGGAGTAGGCGACCGTCCCGTCCTGGCTGACCGCGCGGGTGGTGAACGGGTCGCTGGCGGAGACGACCTCGGAGCCGTCGCCGAGTTCCTTGACGGTCTTCTCGACGATCGCCTTGTTGGCGGGGTCGGCCATCTTCTCGCCCTCGGGCGCCTTGAAGACGACCCGGGCGGTGGCCCCGTCGGCGCTCATCCCGGGGTAGCGCTGGTCCAGCAGGTCGAAGGCCTTCTGCGCCTCGGTGCCGGGGATGGAGAAGGAGGTCGAGCCCGCGGCGGGCGCGGAGGCGGCGCCGACGCCCGCGAGCGTCAGCAGGGCCACCCAGAGGAGGGCGGTGAAGTGTCGTCGCCGGAAGGCGAATCGACCGAGTTTGTAGAGGAATGTGGCCACGGGGCGGTACTCCCGTTCAGGTCGTGGACGTGCGGAGGGCAGGACGGATCAGCCCGTGCCTCGGGGAGCGAACAGGCAGGGCGGGGCGAGGCGGGGCGAGGCAGGGGTGATCGGCCCGACGGCATGAGCGGGTGGCGTCAGGTGGCGTCAGACGGGGGTGGTGGTGAGGGGTTCGTGCCGGCCGCGGGGGCTACCGGGTGGTGGACACGCCGAGAGCGGGGAGGACCACGGCGTCGAGGTACGAGCGGAGGAAGCTCTGCGTGGGCGGCTGATCCTCGATCATGCCGCGCGCGACGAAGGCGCCGACGAACATGTGCACCACGTACTCGACGGCGGGGTTGTCCGCACGGACCTCTCCCCGGTCGACGGCGCGCTGCACCACGCGGCGGATCTCCAGCACCTCCGGCTCGATGATCAGCTCACGGAAGGCCTTCAGCAGGTCGGGGTTTCCGTGCACCGCCATGGCCAGACCCCGCATCAGCGCGTTGTTCTGTTCCATGGCGCAGTCGTCGGTGCTCATCACCAGGGCGTGCAGATCCTCCCGCAGTGACCCGGTGTCGACCGAGCCGATGTCGGGATGGGGCTTGTTGTGCCGCATCGCCCTCGCGACCAGCTCGGCCTTGCCGCCCCACTGGCGGTAGAGGGTGGCCTTGCTGGACCGGGTGCGGGCGGCCACGGCGTCCATGGTGAGGGCGTCGTAGCCGACCTCGCGGAGCAGGTCGAGGACGGCCGCGTACAGCTCGGCCTCGCGCTCGGGCGTGATCCGGCTGCGGCGCACCGTCGCGGTCTCGGACATCCCACTCCCCTTGCTCCGGTTGCACGTTCGAGGCGCCAGGCTACCGGCCGCACGGCACGCGCGGACCGGACGACCCGCTTCTCGAACGAAACGGTTTCGTACGCTTACGAAGATACCCGAGCATCAAAGAAAACGAAACCGTTTCGTACGTGGTGTGGCTCACGCGGTGGAGTTGCCGGAGCCCCCCGAGGGGAAAAGCATGGGGAGGTGAGCGACGAGAACGAGAACGCGCCCGCGGACGCGGCGAGGGCCTACGAGAGCGCGGCCGGTGGCGACAGCGCGCCGGGCTACCTCCGCTTCCCCCACCTCCACGGCGACCGCCTCTGCTTCGTCGCCGAGGACGACCTGTGGCTGGCCCCCCTCGACGGCTCGGACCGCGCCTGGCGGCTCACCGTCGACCGTACGAAGGTCGCCGGTCCCCGCTTCTCGCCGGACGGCCGGCACATCGCGTACACGAGCTGGCGGAGCATCCTCCCGGAGATCCAGCTGACCCCGGTGGACGGCGGCGCCCCCGCCCGGCGGCTCACCCACTGGGGCAGCCCCGACACCGAGGTCCGCGGCTGGACGCCGCCGAACGACAAGGGCCGCTCGGACATCCTGGCCGTCGCCTCGCACGGCGAGCCGTTCTCGCACTTCACCTGGGCCTACAAGGTCCCCACGGACGGCGACCCCGGCCGCAAGCTTCCCTGGGGCCCGGTCTCGGACATCCAGTGCGCCGAGATCGACGGCGAGCGCCGCACCCTCCTGCTCACCGGCACCCCGCCGCACGAACCGGCCTCCTGGAAGCGCTACCGGGGCGGGGCCATGGGCCGCCTCTGGCTGCACGGCGAACGGCTGCTGGCCGACCTCGACGGGCACCTCCACTCCCCCATGTTCGTCGGCGGCCGGATCGCCTTCCTCTCCGACCACGAGGGCGTCGGCAACCTCTACTCCTGCGCCTACGACGGCTCCGACCTGCGCCGCCACACCGATCACGACGCCTTCTACGCCCGGCACGCGGCGAGCGACGGCACCCGGGTGGTGTACCAGTGCGCGGGCGAGCTGTGGCTCGTGGACGACCTCGCCCCGGACTCCGTCCCCCGCCGCCTCGACGTGACGCTCGGCGGTGCGCTGACCGGGCGGCGGCCGTACCAGGTGCCGGCCGCGCAGCACGTCGACGGTCTCTCGGTCGACGACACGGGCCGGGCGAGCGCGGTCGTCGTACGCGGCAGCCTGTACTGGCTGACGCATCGCGACGGCCCCGCCCGGACCATCGCCGACACCCCCGGCGTCCGCGTCCGGCTGCCGGAGATGCTCGGCTCCGGCGGGCAGGTGGCGTACGTGACGGACGCGGAGGGCGAGGACGCGATCGAGATCGCCCACCTCCCCCGGGCCACCGGCGACCGCGCGCCCCGCCGCCTCGCCTCCGGCGACCTGGGCCGCGTCCTGGAACTGGTGTCCGACCCGCGCGGCGAACGCCTCGCCGTCGCCGCGAACGACGGCCGCGTCCTGTTGCTGGACGCGACCGAGGAGTCGAACGGCGAGGTCACCGAACTCATCACCTCCCTCAACGGCCCGGCCCGCGACCTGGCGTTCTCCCCCGACGGCGCCTGGCTGACCTGGTCCCACCCGGGCATCGGCCGCACGCTCCGCCAGATCAAGATGGCCCGGATGAAGGACCGCCTCATCGTCGACGTCACCGACGGCCGCTTCGAGGACGAGAACCCGGTCTTCACCCGCGACGGCCGCTACCTGGCCTTCCTCTCCTGGCGCGGCTTCGACCCGGTCTACGACGTCCACACCGGCGACCTCTCCTTCCCGCTCGGCTGCCGCCCCTATCTGGTCCCCCTCTCCTCCGCCACCCCCTCCCCCTTCGCCCTGAACCCCGACGGCCGCCCGGTCGCCGGAGGCATGGAGCCGAGCGAGGACGAGGACACCGACGGGACGGTGACCGTCGAGACGGAGGGCCTGGAGAACCGCGTCACGCCGTTCCCGGTCACCGCCTCCAAGTACTCGGCGCTGTACCCGGTCGCGGGCGGCGGACTGGTCTGGCTGCGCTGGCCGATCTCCGGCGCCCTGGGCGAGACCTTCGCCAACCCGGACGACATGACCGGCCGCCCGACCCTCGAACACTTCAACATCAGCAAGGCGAAGAAGTCCGAACTCGTCGACCATCTGGACTGGTTCGCGGTCAGCGGCGACGGCTCCCGGCTCGTCGTCGTGGACGAGGGCGATCTGCGGGCCGTCCCCTCCACCGAGTCCGGCGACGGCGACTCGACCGTGTGGATCGACCTGAGGCGCGTCCTGCACGAGGTCGACCCGGCGGCGGAGTGGCGCCAGTCGTACGCGGAGGCGGGCCGCCTGATCCGCGCGTACTTCTGGGACCCGGACATGAGCGGCATCGACTGGGACGCGATCCTCGACCAGTACCGCCCGCTGGTCGAACGGGTCGCCTCCCCCGACGAGTTCGCCGACCTCCTCCGTGAGGTCCTCGGCGAACTCGGCACCTCCCACGCCTACGTCTCCGCCGCCCGCCGCAACGAGGGCCCGCCCCACTACCAGCGCCGCCAGGGCCTGTTGGGCGCCAACCTCGTCCGCCGGGACGACGACTGGACGATCCGCCGCATCCTCCCCGGCGACTCCTCCGACTCCAAGGCCCGCTCCCCGCTGGCCGGCACCGGCATCCGCGAGGGCGCCGCGCTGACCCACGTCGACGGCCGCCCGGTGGACCCGACGACGGGCCCCTACCCGCTGCTGGCCGGCGCGGGCGGCACCACCGTCGAGCTGACCTTCACCCCCGCCGAGGGCGAGGGCCGCTCCCGCCGCGTCGCCGTGGTCCCCCTCCTCGACGAACGCCCCCTGCGCTACCAGGACTGGGTCGCCAAACGCCGCGACGCCGTACGGGAGTTGAGCGGCGGCCACTGCGGCTACCTCCACATCCCGGACATGGGCGGCTCCGGCTGGGCCCAGTTCAACCGCGATCTGCGGAGGGAGGTCTCCCGGCCCGCCCTGATCGTCGACGTACGCGGCAACGCGGGCGGCCACATCAGCGAGCTGGTGGTGGAGAAGCTGTCCCGCACGATCCTCGGCTGGGACCTGACCCGGGGCGCCCAGCCGGTGTCGTACGCCTCCAGCGCCCCGCGCGGCCCGGTCGTCGCCCTCGCCGACGAGGCGACCTCCTCCGACGGCGACATGATCACCGCCGCGTTCAAGCTCCTCCAGCTCGGCCCGGTCGTCGGCCTCCGCACCTGGGGCGGCGTCGTCGGCATGACCGGCCGCCACCAGCTCGGCGACGGCACGGTCATCACCGTCCCCATGAACGCCGCCTGGTTCGACGCGTACGGCTGGACCATCGAAAACCGAGGCGTCACCCCCGACGAGGAAGTCCTCCGCACCCCCATCGACTGGGCCGAGGGCCGCAACACCCAACTGGAGGCGGCAGTAACCCTGGCCCTGACCCTCCTAAAAACCCACCCCCCGGCAGACCCCCCCGACTACACGAACACCCCAAATCGCGCCCGCCCGAAGCTGCCGAAGCGCGCCTGAGACCAAGGGCACGGGGCGCGGCTCCGGTCTTTTCAGGGGCGCCGGGGGCCGGGGGCTTCCAGGGGCACGGGGAACTGCGCGTCTTTTCACGGGCCCGGGGAGGACGAAAAGACGCGGGGCGCGGATCCGGCCTTTTCAGGACGCGGGGAACCGGGGACTCCCAGGGGCACGGGGAACTGCCCGCCTTCAAGAAGCGCGGGGAAGCGGGGCGTTCCAGGGGCACAAGGAACTGCGCGTCTTTCCAGTGGCCCGAGGAACCGGGACGCTCTCGGGACGCGAGGCACAGCTCCGGCCTTCCCAGGAGCCCGAGGAACCGGGACGCTCTCGGGACTCGGGGCACAGCTCCGGCCTTCCAGGGGCGCGAGGAACCAGGGCGCTCCAGGGGCGCGGGGAACTGCGCGTCTTTTAGGGGCGCGGGGAACTGCGCGAGAAGCCCCACCCACCCGCACCCGACAGCGCACCCGACAACCCACCCCACCCCGAACACCAACGAAGGGCGCCCCCAAGCAAATGAGGGCGCCCCACGCATCGAACAACCGAGCCCGCGGACTAGGCCTCGTACTCCTGCCGGAACCGATCATCCTCGTCCCGCATCAACCGCTCGGACTCCTCGTCCCGCCGAGCCCCCCGCTCCGGCTGCCCATGCTCAGGCCGCTGCGCCCGCTCGGGCCGCTGCGGCCGCTCAGTCCGCTGCCCATGCTCGGGGCGCGGCGGACGCTCACCACCCCGCTGAGGCCGCTGCGGCTCACGCTCCTGCTGAGCCCGCCGCGGCGACTCGGCCTTGTCCTGGAACTGGTCCTTCATGCCCATGTGGATTCACTCCCGTACTGGGTGAGGGGATCGGGCCTCGACCAGACAAACACGGGCGAACATCCCACGCATTTCGATCAGTAACACTCGGTGACGCACACCAGTTGGGCCCCCGGCGCCTATTCGGCCCCCGGCACCCCCACCCCCCGAGTCCGCTCGTCCGCCGCCCCACCGGCCCCCACCAACCCCTTGGCCACCCCCCGAAGCCGAGGCTCCATCCGCCGCACCTCACGCGGCGCGAACGTCCCTATGAGCCCCGGGAGATACCCGCGCACGCCCTGCATCCCCCGCAGCCACCACTGCCCGTACACATGACTGGATCGCCGCTCGATCCCCGCGACGAGCCGGTCCACGGCCGGCCCCAGCGGATACGTCTTCCCGGCCGGCCACGGCAACCGCTCCCGCAACTCCCGCAGCGCCTCGTCCTTGTCGGCCCCGCGCACCATGTCCGTGTCGGTCCAGGACAGATACCCGACCCCGACCCCCACCCCCTGATGCCCGACCTCGGCCCGCAGACAGTGCGCGTACGCCTCGACGCCCGACTTGGACGCGCAGTACGCCGTCATCATCGGCGCCGGGGTGATCGCCGCGAGGGAGGCGATCTGCAGCAGATACCCCCGGCTCTCGATCAGCGCCGGCAGGAACGCCCGCCCGGTGACGGCCGATCCGATGAGGTTGACCTCGATGACCCGCCGCCAGGAGTCGGGGTCGGAGTCCACGAACGGCCCGCTGTTGGCGACGCCCGCGTTGGCGACGACGATGTCGACCCGCCCGAACCGCTCCTTCACCTCCCCCGCGACCCGCGTCATGGCCTCCTGGTCGGTGACATCGGCGTGCCAGTACGCACAGTCCCCGTACAGCCGCTCCGACACCCGCTTCAGCTCGTCCGGTTCGAGGCCGACGAGCGCGACCTTCACCCCCCGCACCGAGAGCTTGCGCGCGAGGAGTTCCCCGACGCCCCGCGCGGCCCCGGTGACGACCGCGACCCGCCCCTCCAGGGTGCTGCTCATGCGCCCGCCTCCTCCAACTCGTCCCGCTCCACCCGTACATGTGCCGTGACCAGCCCGCGTATCCGGGCGGTGACCGCCTCCGGCGCCTCCACCGGCGCCATGTGACCGACCCCGGTCAGCTCGCTCACCCCCACACAGTCGGGCAGCGCGGCGGCCAGCGCCCGCGCGTGCACGGGCGGCGTCATCCGGTCCGCCGTGCCCACGACGACGGCCGCCGGCACCGTCAACTCCCGTACGCCGTGGTCGAGATCGAGCGTGGCGAGGACGTGCGACCAGGCGTGCCGCACCCGGGCCGGGCAGGCGTGCACGATCCGCGCGCAGGCCTCGACCATCACCGGTGACGAACCGGGGCCCATGGTCGCGTACTTGAGGATCCGCCGGGCGACCGGTGTGACCGGCCCGAGCGGCGCCCGGGAGCCGAGGACCTGCCGGGTGAGCCAGGTGCGTACGCGCCCCGGCCGGAGCGGCACGACCAATGACTCGTCGACCAGCCGCGAACTGCCCGTGCTGCACAGCAGGACCGCCGCCGTGTGCTCCCGGAAGCGGGGCCGCCCGGCGGCGGCCAGCAGCGTCATCCCGCCCATGGAGTGCCCGGCCAGCACCGCCTTCTCGCCGGGCGCGAGCGTCGCCGCGAGCACCGCCTCCAGATCGTCGGCGAGGCCGTCCGCGCTGCACAGGGCGGAGGCGGGACTGCGGCCGTGCCCGCGCTGGTCGTAGACGACGACCCGGTGGTCGACGGCGAGGTCCCGGACCTGCGCCGCCCAGTACGCGGTCGAACACGTCCAGCCGTGCACGAGCACCACGGCGGGGGCGCCCTCCGGACCGTGGATCTCGACGTGCAGCCGCGCCCCGTCGGCGGAGACGGCCGCCAACTCCCGTACGGCGACGGGCGGCGCGTACGGCCCGTGCTTCACATGCGTCAGTCGGGTCATGCCCCGGCCTCCACCTTCTCCGTGTCCGGATCCATATCCGTCGCCCCGCCGCTGTTCTCCGTATCCCGCCGGGCTACCCGCAGGACGGTGTACTCACTCAGATCGACCCGCCGGGTCGCACCGCGGAACTCGGTCGTGGTCCCCGGCCAGACGGTCGTGTTGCGCCCGTCCGCGTCGAGATACCAGCTCGTGCACCCCCCGGTGTTCCACACCGTCCGCTCCATGCGCTTCTGCACCCGCTCGTTCCAGGCGTCCACGGCCGCGGGCCGGGCGTCCAGGGCCACTCGACCCCCCAGCACGCCCAACTGCCGTACGAAGTCCGCCATGTAGTTCAGCTGGGACTCGATCATCAGGATCATGCTGGAGTTCCCGAGGCCCGTGTTGGGCCCGATGATCGTCATCCAGTTGGGGAACCCGGCGGCCGACGCCCCGCGCAGCGACCGCATGCCGCCGTCCGCCCAGGCCTCGGCGAGGGTCCGGCCGTCGGCGCCCACGACCCGGTCGGCGATGGGCATGTCGGTGACATGGAACCCGGTGCCGAAGACGATCGCGTCGGCCTCGGCGGCGGACCCGTCGGCGGCGACGAGCGTGGAGCCGTCGACCTTGGCGAGCCCGGAGGCGACCACGTCGACGTTGGGCCGGGTGAGCGCCGGATAGTAGGTGTTGGAGAGGAGGATGCGCTTGCAGCCGATGCGGTAGTCCGGGGTGAGCCGGGCGCGCAGCTCCGGGTCCTCGACGCTCCGCGCCATGTGCCGCTTCGCCAACTGCTCCACCAGCCCCAGCTGGTTCGGCCGCTTGGTGAAGGCCTGCACCTGCAACTCCCGCACGCCCCACAGCAGTCCGCGCCGGGCCCGCGCGGTGAACGGCAGCCGCTCGTGCAGCCATCGCTCGGCGCCGCTGATGGGCCGGTCGACGCGCGGCAGCACCCAGGGCGGGGTCCGCTGGAAGAGGGTCAGCCGGCCGACCTCGGGCTGGATCGCGGGCACGATCTGGATCGCCGAGGCACCCGTCCCGATCATCGCGACCCGCTTGCCGCGCAGGTCGTACCCGTGGTCCCAGCGCGCGGAGTGGAACACCTTCCCGGGGAAGGAGCCGAGCCCCGGCAACTCGGCCTCGGTCGGCACCTTCGGGTCGGACAGCGGCCCGGTCGCGGAGACCACGAAGTCGGCGGAGAGCGCCCCACCACTGGTCTCGATGTCCCAGCACAACCGCTCCGCGTCCCAGGCCATCCTGACGACCTCGGAGTCGAAGCGGATGTGCGGCCGCAGCCCGAAGGTGTCCGCCACATGCTCCAGATAGGCCCGGATGTGCTCCTGCCCCGAGAAGGCGCGCGGCCAGGCGTAGTTGGGCGCAAAGGAGAACGAGTACAGATGCGACGGCACGTCACAGGCGCACCCGGGATAGTCGTTGTCCCGCCAGGTGCCGCCGACCGATCCGGCCCGTTCCAGGACGACGAAGTCGGTGATCCCCTCGCGCCGCAGCCGTACGGCCGCCCCGAGCCCGCCGAACCCGGATCCGACCACCGCCACCCGCACATGCGGCCGGTCCCCGCCCTCGTTCCCGCCCTTGTGCTCGCCCATCCGGTACCTCCACGCCTCATCGCGTGCGCCCACCGCGTTCGCACCTCACGTCCGCGCCAGTAATCACTGGCGCAGTGGGAGCGTAGGGCAGGACCGTACCGATGGGTAGGGGTCCGACACTCTGGAGTTACCAGCGGTACGACATAGGCTGCGCGCGTGGCAGAAGACGGCGAGCGAGACGGCAAACGGGACGACGAGCGCGACGGCGAGCGAGACGGCGACCGGCACGAGTACCGCATGGAGGAGCTGGCCGAGGAGGCCGGCATCACCGTACGCACCCTGCGCTTCTACCGGGAGCGCAAACTGATCCCGCCGCCCCGCCGCGAGGGCCGCATCGCCTGGTACGACGACACCCACCTCGCCCGGCTGCGCACGATCGCCGCACTGCTGGAGCGCGGCCACACGCTCAGCGGGATAGCGGAGCTGGCCGAGGCGTTCGACCAGGGCCGCGACGTGGGCGACCTGCTGGGCGTCGGCGCCCCCACCGAGGAGATCCCGGTCCGCCTCACCCCCGAGGAACTGGCCGACCACTTCGGCGACCAGGCCACCTCGGAGAACCTCGCCACCGCCCTCGAACTCGGCTACCTCGGCACCGACGGCGGCGAGATCGTCCACATCAGCCGCCGTCTCCTGGAAGTCTCGGCCGCCCTGGTCCGCGAGGGCGTCCCCCTCACCGACGTCCTCACCGCCGGCCGCCGCGTCCGCGAACACGCCGAAGCCCTCGCCACCCTCTTCACCGACCTCATCCTCACCCAGCCCAACCACACCCCCGAAGACCTCGCCCGCCTACGGCCCCTGGCGAAGAGCGTGGCCGAAGCGGAACTTTCTCTGGCCTTGGACCGGCGACTGCGTGAGTCGACGAGCGACTAACGGCCGACATAAAATTCACCCGTTCGAGCTACATCCGTTCAGCCAAACCACTCATGTGCGCTAATCTCTCCCGCAATGAGCCGCACAGGCGCTCTAGTTTAGGACGCTCGCTCGAACCAGGAGAAAAGTGCGTACACTTTCCATCCTTCTCGCCACCGCCGCTATTACGGTCATGAACATGACCGCCGCAAGCGCCGAGTGCATCTGGTGACCCCACCGGCCCTCACGAGCCGGTAGCCCCCCAGTCGTCGAACAAGCGGCCCAGTTCAGCCGCCTCCCCGTCCGCCCCGAGCCTCCGGTACATGGCCAGCGCGCGCTCCGCGTGGGCTCGGGCGGACGGAATGTCGTGCATTCGCAGACCCACCCGGGAAATACCGGCCAGCGCCCGCGCCGAGCACAGCGAATAACCGTGCTCGTGCGCGATAGAAAGCGCCTTCCGATAGGTCTCCAGCGAGATGCCCCACCGCCTCTCCCGGTAATACGTGTCAGCAATTCCGAGAAGCGCTCTCTGCCGCTCGTACGAATTGTCGATACGACGGGCGACCTTCTCCGCCGCACCGAAGTGGGCGAGGGCATCCTTCGTACGTCCGGAACCCGCGCAGGTCTCACCCAGCGAGATCAGGGTGTTGACCTCACCGATGGCGTCCCCGGCCGCCCGGTGGCTGGCCAGGGCCCGGCGGAAACAGGCGAGCGCCCGCCCCGGCTGACCGGTGGCGGAGTACACGGCACCGAGATTGGTGTCGAGAATCGCGAGGTCCTTCTTCCCTCCGATGTCGCGCATCAGGACGAAGGCGTGCTCGTAGTGGTGGCCGGCCTCCTCGGGGAGACCCAGGGCGAGCCGGATGTCCCCCAGGTTGTTCCAGGCGACGGCCTCACCGTGACGGTCACGCAGCTCACGGTTGATGCCGAGCATCGTGCGGAAGCAGTGCGTCGCCTCGGCGTACTCCGCCCGGTGCACCCGCGCCGTGCCCTGCACGTTGAGGGTCGCGGCGATGCCGTGCCGGTCGTCGACCGCGCGGTAGAGCACGAGGCACCGGTCGAGTTCCCGCAGACACGCCTCGCCGCGGCCCGCCCCGAGATGGGCACGGCCGATCTCCAGCAGCGCGTCGGCCCGGCCCCGGGGATCACCGAGTTCCTCGAACAGCGTCAGCGCCTCGGTCGCGGAGTCGAGCGCCGTGCTGTGGTTCTCCCGGGCCAGGACGCTCGCCCGCTCCACCAGGGTCCGGGCGAGGGCCGGCCGGTCCTCGCCCGAGCGCAGCGCGGTCAGCGCGGCGGCCTGCAGTTCGGCGGTGATGTCGTGCGTGCCCCAGCGTTGCAGGGAGTGCGCGAGGACGTGCGGGAACAGAGCGGCGAACTCGGGGAACTCCGCCGCGGCCGTACGCGCCACCGCCAGCAGGTTGGCCCGCTCCACGGTCAGCCACACCGACGCCTCGTCGGCGGCGGGCTCGATGTGCGGCCCCGCGGCGAAACCGGGCGCGATCGGTGCGACCAGCTCCGTCGGGACCGGTCGTCTGCGGCGCCGCGGGTGGGCGAGCCGGTCCGCCCGGTCGGCGGCCGTGAGGTAGTACGACAACAGCCGCCGCAGCGCCGCGCGCCGCTCGGTCCGCGGGTCCTCACGGCGACCGAGGCGAACGCCGAACACGCGGGCCAGATCGTGGAGTTGATAGCGGTCCCGGACGGGCTCGTCCAGCAGATGGCGGTCCAGCAGGGATTCGGCCGCGCGGCGCACCGCGCCCGGCTCGACGTCACCGGACAGCGCCATCGCCGCCTCCAGGGTGATGTCGGGGCCCGGATGCAGCGCGAGCCGGCGGAACAGCCCGCGCGCCGGCGCGTCCAGATCGGCGCAGGACATCTCCAGGGCGGCGGCGACCCGCTCGTCGAACTCCTCCAGCCGGTCGCCCGCCCCGTCCAGCCGGTCCGCGACGTACTCCAGGTCCCAGGTGTCCCGGTGCCGGAACCGGCTCGCGTGCAGGGACAGCGTGAGCGGATGGCGACCGCACAGCTCCACGACCCGACGCAGGGCGGCGGTGTCGGAGACCCGGGCCGCCCCCGCGATCCGGGCGAAGAGCGCACCCGCCTCGGACACGGACAGCACGTCCAGCGAGAGCGATGTGGCGCCGTCCAGTTCGGTGAGCCGGTTACGGCTGGCGACGATCGCGCGGCAGTCCGGCGAGCCGGGCAGCAGCGGGCGGATCTGCTCGGCGTCCCGGGCGTTGTCGAGCACCACCAGCACCCGGTGCCGGGCCGTCCACTCCCGCCAGCGGGCAGTCCGCTCGTCCAGGGTGACGGGCAGCGGGTCGGGCACTCCGACGGTGTGCAGCAGGAACGCCAGAGCGTCCGCGGGATCGTAGGGCGGCTGGTCGCTGTAGGCGCGCAGGTCCACGTAGAACTGGCCGTCCGGGTAGCGCTCGCGCATCCGGTGCGAGGCATGCAGAATCAGCGCGGACTTGCCGACGCCTGGCATGCCGTGCACGACCGTGACCGGCAGCGCCGTCCCGTGGCCGTCGGGTCCGTGTCCGTCGGGTCTGTGTCCGTCGGTTCCGTGGTCGGCGAGCAGGATGCCCAGCTCGCTCGTGCGCCCGGTGAAGTCCCTGGTGTCACGCGGCAGGCTGCTGCCCGGATGCCCGGCCGCACGGTCCGCCGCCCGCGAGGCTCCCTCGCCCCGACCGCCCGTCCCGGGCTCGGCCTCCGCCACGTGGAGTTCGCGCAGGGCGGGGTCCTGGCCGAGGATCCGCCGCTGCAGCTCCTGGAGTTCGGTGCCGGGGTCGATGCCGAGTTCCTCGTTCAGCCGGTGGCGCGTGGTGCGGTACAGGGCCAGCGCCTCGCCGTCCCGGCCGGACCGGTACAGGGCCAGCATCAGGGCGGTGACCGCCTGTTGGGCCAGCGGGTTCAGGGAGACCAGTTCGTGGAGTTCGCCGAGGAGGTCGGCGTGCCGGCCCAGCTCCAGTTCCAGCCGGATACGTTCCTCACGCACCCGCCGGTGGTCCTCGGTCAGCCGCGCCCGGGCGGAGGCGGCCCAGTCGCCGGTGAACTCGGCGAACGGCTCCCCCCGCCACAGCGACGCGGCGGTGTGCAGCAGCCCGACGGCGTACTCCCGGTCCCCCCGCCCGGCCGCCGCCCGGGCCTCGCCACGCAACCGCTGCAGCCGTACGAAGTCCACGTCGTCCGCGTGCCGCACGCGCAGCCGGTAGCGGCGCGGGGACGGACGCTCCAGCACCGCCAGATCACCGACGGCGCGCCGCAGCCGGGTGCGCAGCCGGGAAAGATAGGTGTGCAGCGTCTCCACGGCGGTCACGGGTACCTCGTCGTCGTCCCAGACCCGTTCGACGAGCGTGTCGACGGCGACGGGATCCCCCTGGGCGTACAGCAGGACCGCGAGCACCCGGCGCTCCTTCAGAGATCCGAGCGGGTACTGCCGTCCCCCGTGCCACAGTTCGAGCGGCCCGAGCGCAAGAAGGTGCACCACTTCCCCCAGGTGGTTCGCTTCGTCCAGGCGTGTGTCGCGGTCGTGCTGTCCTCGCGCCGGCGGTCTCCGCACGGGCGGCCGGCGGATCGCACATCTGTCCACCTCGTGTCTCACTGTCGCCACCGCGCCGGACGGAACAGAGGTGCAAGGCAGGGCGCACAGTCGCGTGAAGGGGCGCACGGGGCGGGCTGAGGGACCCGCGCTCCCGAGGTGCAAGTTTTCTGCAAGCCGGCCGTCCAACCGACCGGGGAGACCCAGGACAGCGGCGCCGGACCAACCGCCGGGCCGCACCTCAACTCTGGTGATTCACGGGGGAGTTCAGATGAGCCTGCTGATGCCGGACGCCGACCGGCGCCCTGCCGTGCCCTTGCGTCTGGATGTCGAACGCTGGGCGACCTTCCGCATCCGCAAGCGGGTGCTCGCGGTGGTCCACACCGTGACCTCCGCCCGCCGGCTGCTGGACGCCGTCCGCCTGCTGGAAGGGGACCCGCGGGTCCAGGTGCTCTTCACGGTGGCCGGGGACGTCTTCAACCACGGCGTCGACGAGTTCCTGGAGAACACCAGGGCCCTGGTCGTGCCCTGGGGCCAGGCGGTGCACACCCGCTTCGACCTCGCGCTGACCGCGAGCTACGGAAGCCTGCACGAACTGAACGTCCCGGTGATCGTGCTGCCGCACGGCGCCTCGTACAACAAGCGTGTCTCCGTGCCCGACGACCGTCGCGGCCGGCTCCCCGCCGCGCCCGAGGTCTACGGACTGGGCCGGCAGTGGCTGGTCCGCGACGGTGTGGTGGTGCCCGCCGCGATCGTCCTGGCCCACGAGGACGACCGCACCCGCCTCGGCCGGGCGTGCCCCGAGGCCCTGCCCGTGGCCGAGGTGGTCGGGGACCCCTGCTACGACCGCGTCGCGGCGAGCCTGCCCGCCCGCGACCTGTACCGGCGCGCGCTGGGCGCGGCGCCCTGGCAGGAACTCGTCCTCGTCTGCTCGACCTGGGGCCCCGAGTCTCTGCTCGGACGCCACTGGGACCTCCTGGAACACCTGGCCGACCAGCTCCCCCGGGAGGACTTCCGCATCGTCGTCATGCTGCACTCGAACGTCTGGAACGCCCACAGCGAATGGCACATCCGCAGCGCGTTCGCCGGCCTCAGCCGCTGCGGCATCGGCCTGGTCAGCCAGCACGCGGAGTGGTGCGGCGCCGTGGTCGCGGCCGACTTCATCGTCGGGGACCACGGCTCTGTGTCGCTGTACGGGACGATGACCGGCGCCCGTCTCCTGACCTCGGGTTCACCGGACACCGACCTCGACCCCTCCTCGCCCATGGCCGAACTGCGCTCGCTGGTGCCGTGGATCGACACGGACCGGCCGCTGCTCCGCCAGCTGCGGCAGAGCTCCGTCGCCCACCGCCCGGACCGGTACGCGCGGGTCGCGGCCCGGATCAGTTCGGAACCGGGCCGGTTCGCCCGGCGGATGCGCACCCTGCTCTACCGGAAGCTGCGTCTGCGCGCCCCGGTCGCCCGCCCCGCCGCGGAGGCGGCACCGCCGCCGGTCCTGGTCCGCTACGGCGAGCCGGGCGGAGCCGGATCGTGAACAGAGCGGGCGAAGAGGCACCGCCGAGCCCGTGGGGCCACTACGTCCGGTTCGCTCCTCCCGGACCGGCCGACCGCCCCCCGCTCGTCGACGAACACCTGCGAGTGGAACTGCCCGCCCCATGGCCCTGGCCCGCCCTCGCCGATGTACTGGTGGCACCCGGATCGGGAGACGGCGCGGCCGACGCGCTGGCCGCCGCCCACCCGGGCACGGCGGTGGTGGCGGTGCACACGGGCCCCTCGGGGGCCGGGAGATGCTGGCTGCGCGTGGGCCCCCACGGCCGCGTCCCGCTACGACTGCGCCTCACCGAACACCACGCGGCCCTGCACCCCTGGCCGGTCTGGGCGTCCCTGGCCCACACCTGGCTGGTGACACGCACCCGATGAACGGCGTACGCCGGACCACCGGGCCGCGGCCCCCGCCGGAGCGGCATCAGCCATCGACACCGAAGACCGCCGGCGGCCACGGCGGTCCGGAACCCCCGGCGCACCACGCCCCACCGCGCGCCCCGGCCATCCGCCGCCGTCGACATCGGCCCAGGCATCTCGGTGTCGGTGTGGACCTAGGCATCGGCACCGTCGTCAACATCAGCCCAAACAATCGCTGTCGCCCTAGGCATCGGCATCGGCATCGGCATCGGCATCGGCATCGGCATCGGCATCGGCCAACAGCCGTAACCGCTCGCGCAGTTCATCGGCCTGCCCCGGCTGGTTCGCCGCGGTGGCCAGCGCGAGCGCCCGGCCGTAGCGCTCCCGGGCGAGGGCGCGCTCGCCGCAGCGCTCGGCGACCTCGCCCAGCGCACCGAGCACCCGGGCGGTCTCGGAGTCCGCCCCCACGGCACCGAGATCGGCGAGTGCTCCGGAGAGCAGGCGTTCCGCCTCGTCGAGCCCGCCCCGCAGCAGGGCCGAGCGGCCCAGCAGCGTGGCGGCACGCGCGGCGTTGTAGGGGTCGTCCACGGCCAGCAACGTCTCCCGTGCCGCCGCGGCCGATTCGGCGGCCCGCTCCGGACGGCCGAGGTCGAGGTCGACGTCGGCGGCGTTGAGCCGGGCGAGCCCGCCCGCGCGTTCGTCCCCGTGCCGGGGCAGTTCGACGGCCGCGCGGGCGAACAGGGCGGCCGCTTCGTCCAGTTGCCCCAGCCGCTGGTGGGCCAGCCCCCGGTAGTTGAGCGTACGGGCGTGGCCGAGCATGTCCCCGATGGAGGCGAAGAGCCCGGCCGCCTCCTCGAACATCTCCAGCGCCCGCCCGTGCCCGCCACGCCCCAGCGCGCCCTGGCCGCCCGACGTCAGCATCCGGCACGCGGCCTGGACGTCGCCCACCTCGCGCGCCGCCGCCAGCCCCTCCTCGTACGCGGCGAGCCACTCGTCGTAGTGCTTGCGCCGGACGAAGAGCGGCCCCATGGCATCGGCGAGCTGCCAGCAGGCCTCCGCCGCGCCCGCCGCCCTGGCACGGCGGACCACCGCCATCAGCTGGGGCAGTTCCCGCTCCAGCCAGTCCAGCGCGGCCCGTGGCCCGGATCCGGGGTCCGCCTCGACCACCGGACCGGGGCCGTAGGACCGCTCCCGTAAGGGGTGGTACGGCTCGACGGCCTTCTCCGCCCGGGTCGCGGTGGCCAGATAGTGGTCCGCGAGACGGCGGAACGCGGCCGCCCGTTCCGTCGCGGACTCGTCCTGCGCGGCCTTCTCGGCCGCGTGCAGCCGGACCAGGTCGTGGAAGCGGTAGCGGTCCTCACCCGCGTCGATCAGCAGATTGGCGTCGTACAGGTTGTCCAACGCACGCTCCGCACCGGGCGGCCCAGCGGCACCTACGGGCCCCGGCCCGCCGACGTCGGACCCACCGGCACCCGCCCCACCGGCACCGGGCCCGCCGGCAGCGACTCCGCCGGCAGCGGGCCCGCGCGCCAGCACCGCCGTCGCGACCACGCTCTGGAACTCCCGGCCGGGATGCACTCCGAGCAACCGGTAGAGCCGGGCCGATGTCTCGGGCAGGCCCCGGTACGACAGATCCAGCGCGGCCCGCACACCGTGATCGCCCTCGATCGCGAGCCCGTCGAGTCTCCCCCGCTCCGCGGCGAGGGCCCGCACCATCGCGCCGATCCGCCTGCCCGGCCGAGCGGCGAGCCGCGCGCCCGCGACGCGCACGGCGAGCGGCAGCCCGGCGCACAGCCGGACGAGGGCCCGGGCGTCGTCGGTCTGGGTCGCCACCCGGTCGTCGCCGAGGGTCGCCGCGAGGAGTTCCAGCGCCGCTTCCGGCGTGAGGGGCTCCAACTGCAGCTGGTAGCAGCCTTCGAGGGCCAGGCCGGACATCCGCCGCCGGCTGGTCACGAGGGTGAGGTTGCGGCCGCCCGGCAGCAGCGGCCGTACCTGCGCCGCCGTCGCCGCGTCGTCGAGGAGGACCACGAGCGCGCGCTCGGCGGTCAACGACCGGTACAGCGCCGCCCGTTCCTCCGGGCCGTGGGGCACCTGCCGCGGCGGCACACCCAGACCGCGCAGGAATCCGCTCAGCACCTCGGCGGGATCGGCCGGCCCGGACGGCGACTGGGCGCCCAGGTCCACGTACAACTGGCCGTCCGGGAAGTCGGATCGCAGTCCGTGCAGCCAGGAGAGGGTGAGGGCGGTCTTTCCCACCCCGCCCAGTCCGCTCACCGCGGCGAGGACGGGGTGGCCCCTGCGGGAGACGGAGAGGCGGTGGTGTTCCAGCCGCTCGACCTCGGCCGTGCGGGCGGTGAGGGGGACCGCGGGCGGCAGTTGCCACGGCACCGCGGTGCGCGGCCCTGCCGCGACCGCGTCACCGGTGCGGACCTGGACCCCGCCGTACACGACGGCGGCCTGCACGCTGGGACCGTGCACGACGCCGCTCAGCTCGTTGTGACCGCCTGGCCCCTGCCCCCGCACGTCTCCCCCTCCGACCGGTGAGCACCGCCCTCTGAGGATGAGTATTTCCGCACAGCAATCGAACAACCGGTGCAGTGCGGCACAGAGTGTCAAAGACCTGCGCCGCCGATCGCCGGCCGGGGCCCGGGGCCGCCTCAGAGGTCGTAGACCACCGTCACCGGCGCATGGTCCGACCACCGCTCGGCGTGGGTCGCGGCGCGCTCCACGAACCCCTTGACCGCCTTGCCGGCGAGCCCGGCGGTGGTCATCTGATAATCGATGCGCCATCCGCTGTCGTTGTCGAAGGCCCGCCCCCGGTAGGACCACCAGGTGTACGGCCCCTCCACGTCCGGATGCAGGGCGCGCAGCACGTCGACGTACGCGCCGTCGCCCTCGTCGAGGACCCGCCCCAGCCACTCCCGCTCCTCCGGCAGGAACCCGGAGTTCTTCTGGTTCGCCCGCCAGTTCTTGAGGTCGGCCCGCTGGTGGGCGATGTTCCAGTCGCCGCACACCACGACCTCGCGCCCATCGGCGGCGGCCCGTTCCCGCAGGTCCTTCAGATAGGGCAGGAACTCGTCCATGAACCGCACCTTCTCGTCCTGCCGCTCGGTCCCGACCTCCCCGGAGGGCAGGTAGAGGCTGGCGACGGTGACACCGGGCAGGTCGGCCTCGACGTACCGCCCGCTCCCGTCGAACTCGGCCGACCCGAACCCGATCCGGACCCGGTCGGGTTCACGGCGGCTGTAGAGCGACACCCCCGCGCGCCCCTTGGCGGCGGCCGGGGCGTGCACGACGTGCCACCCCTCGGGCCGCCGCACCTCCTCAGGAAGCTGCTCCGGCTCGGCCCGCACCTCCTGGAGGCACACCACGTCCGCAGAGGTCCCGGCGAGCCACTCCACGAAGCCCTTCTTCGCCGCGGCCCGCAGCCCGTTCACATTCACAGAGGTCACAGTCAGCACCCGGGCACGATACCCGCCCTCGCACATGCATAGATGTACGATGCACAACATGATTATCCGTCGCGTGACCTTCGACCACCCCGACGCCGTCAAGCTGAACGACGAGGTCCAGGCCGAGTACAGCGTCCGCTACGGCGACGACGGCGACGCCACCTTCATGGACCCGGCGCACTTCGCACCACCGGCGGGGCTCTACCTGATCGCCTACGACGAGCACGGCAGACCCCTGGCCACGGGCGGCTGGCGCTCCCAGAACGCCAATGACGAGGGGTACCAGGACGGGGACGCCGAGATCAAGCGGATGTATGTCACCCCCGAGGCGCGCGGCCTGGGTCTGGCCCGCCGCATACTCGCCGAACTGGAGTCCGACGCCCGCGCCGGCGGCCGCACCCGCATGGTCCTCGAAACCGGCACCAAGCAGCCCGAGGCCGTGTCCCTCTACGCCTCCAGCGGCTACGAGCCCTGCGCCAAGTTCGGCTACTACCGCTTCCACGAACTGAGCCTGTGCTTCGCGAAGCCGCTGCACCCGTGACCCCGCTTCCCTGATTCACCCCGGGTCCCGCGCCCCCGCGCCGGTAAATCCCGGTGCCCGCCGGGGTGTCGGGCCCCTACGGTGTGCCCGTGAAGAAGAACACCCGCCTCCGCCGTCTCGTCGTGGGCGACACCACCTGGCACTGGACCGTCCGCCAACGCTCCCGGGTCGCCTACGACCACTGCCACCTCAAGCTGTCGCTCTACCCCGACGGCCCCCGGGGCCGCCGCCTGGTCCTGCTCTTCAGCCCGTCCGAGAACCGCGTCGTCTCGAACTGCTACTTCGACTCCGGCGCCCTGGTCCGCCGCTCGGACCACACCTACCTCAACCTCCACGAGCCCGGCACGGTCCGCCGCCTCCTGGACGCCGCCCCGACCCTGGACCTCCACCCGGAGGCCCGCACGGTGGAACTGGACGGCTGGCCGTACTTCGACGCGATCACCGAAACCGTGACGTCCTGACAACACGTCAGAGCCCCCAGTGGTAATCACCACTGGGGGCTCTGATCTGTGCGTGGACCTGTGGGGATTTGAACCCCAGACCCCCTCGATGCGAACGAGGTGCGCTACCAGACTGCGCCACAGGCCCTTGCAACGAGTGAAACTCTAGCATCCCGATCGCGGTGCTTGGAAATCCGTTCCCGGGCGGCCTCCGGGCCATCTCCGGCCGGCTTCCGACCGGCCTCGTGGCTGGTCAGCGGAGTGGGGGATCCGGGGCGGCGAAGGTCACTCGTTGGCCGCGCGGGGGCGGTCGCCGTCCTCGTACTGGTCGAAGAGCGGCGTGCGCCCCCGCTCGCGCGAGCGCCGCGCGGACGCCGCCCGGCGGGCGTCGGAACGGCCGCCGGCGGGAGCCTCGGCCGAGTCACCGGCGCCCGCGTCGTCCACGCACGCCTCACCACCGCGCTCCCCCTCCGACTCCCGCCCGGAGTTCGCGGAGGCGTTCGCGGGAGAACCCGCCGAGGCGCTCGCGGAGGCATGCGCGCCCCCCGCGGCGGCCGAGGGCGCGCCCGACGAGCCGTGCGGGTCGGCCGCGCTGGAGCGCGCGCTGCTCCACGCGTCCGGGGCGCCGAGGTCGACCCCGGAGGTGGCCCGAGGCGCGACCGGCGCGGTGACGTACGTCGGGAGCGGCACGGGGACCGGGTCCCAGCTGTCGCCCTGGCCGGGCCGCCGCTGGCGCTCCCGCTGCTGGTCGACCCACTCGGCGTGGTCGGTCTGCTCGACGAGGGCCCGGCGGTCGGCCGCGAGCGCGGTCAGCTCGGCCCGGTTCTCCTCGTTCTCGGGTCCGTCCTCCGGCTCGTCGGTGTCCACCGGGTCCGGTGCCGGGCGCCGCCGCTGGGGCTGCCGCTCCCGCAGTCGCTGCGCCGCCACCTCGGCCTGCCGCCGGTCCATCGTGTACGCGAAGCGCTTCCGCTCCTGGCGGCGCAGATGCGCGATGTAGGTGCTCAGCAGCGCCGCCGGTACAGCCGGCGCCCACAGGAAGGCGAGTCCCCCGACCGCCGCGACGACCGCGCCGAGCGTGAAGGCGAGGAAGAGCATCACGGTCGTACGCCGTCGGCGCGCGAGCACCTTCAAGCGCTGGGCCCGCGCCTTGGCCTCCGCCGAGTCGTCCCGGCGCGCGCCGCCCGCGGTCTGCTTGCCCGGACGCTTCGCCCGCGCGGGAGCGGGCACTTGGGCCGCCCCCTGCTGCTTCTGCTGCATCTGCTGCTGCTTCTGCGCCGACGGAGCGTCGCCCTGCTGAGGCACCTGCTTCGCCTGAGCCTGGGCCTGGGCCTGCGGCTGCCGGCCCTGCTGCGGTGACTCACCCCGCTCCACCGGGAGTTGTGCCCTCGTGTGCTCCCGGTGCGGGGGCATGGCGAAGGCCCGGACGTCCACCGAATCGGTGACGCCGTCCGGTTCGGCGCTGGGCTCCCCCTCGTCGGTGGAGCGCGCACGCAGGTCCTTGGCGTATCGGCGCTCCATCCCCGCCCGGCCGGAAAGCAGCCGGATGGCGGTGCTGAAGCGTTCCGTCGGACGGGCTTCGTTCAGCTCGTCCTGCCTACGGAGCCACATCGGCACCAAGTAGGCGGCCCAGGCCCCGACGATGACTGCGTAGATGAGGCCGCTGCTGCTCACGCCTCACACGGTAGAGGGGTTTGCGTGAGGCCATCTGCCAATTGGGCCGGTGTGTCGCACGATCTGGCTGATATTTCGAGCTTTTTTTGTGACCGATCCGATCAGCAGGCCGCCGAGAGCGCGAAATTAACGTGTCGAGAACGCGCCGAGAACGTCCCGACTCGTTCAAGCCGATCGCGTTCCGATCCTCACCGGATCGCCGTTCGGGCATTTTTTTCGAACACGTATTTCATTTATTGGGGTTGTCCGGGCTTCCCCGCGTCGGAGCCCGCGTTCCGCGCCTTCCGGGCCCGTTCCCGCTGCCAGCGGCCGAGCAGGCCCTCGGGGACCTCTTCCGCGGTGAGCGCGAAGACGAGATGGTCACGCCAGGCGCCGTCGATGTGAAGATATCGTGGACGAATGCCTTCCTCGCGGAATCCGAGTTTCTCCACGACCCGTCGGCTGGGCCGATTCTCGGGCCGAATACAGACCTCGATGCGGTGCAGTCCGACGGTCCGGAAGCAGTGGTCCACGACGAGCGCGACCGCCGTCGGCATCACGCCCCGCCCGGCCACCGACTCGTCGACCCAGTAGCCGACATGCCCGGAGCACATGGACCCCCAGGTGATCCCGGCGACCGTCAACTGCCCGACCAGCCGCCCCTGGTACTCGATCACGAACGGCAGCATCCGGCCCGCGTTCGCCTCCGCCCGCAGATGGCGGACCATCTGACGGTACGTCGGCCGGTGGGCGATGGGGCCGCTGGGCGTGGGCGGCGGAATGGTCGCCTCCCAGGGCCGCAGCCAGTCCCGGTTGCGCCGGTTGACCTCGCGCCAGACCCGCTGGTCACGCATCTTTATGGGCCGGAGGACGACGTCGCCGTCCACCAGCGCCACGGGCCAGGATGGGCTGTTCAGCTCGCACCCCCACGGGGTCTGGAGGGGTCCTCCTCGGCCGGGGAGCCGCCGGGGGCCGGCCTCTGGTGGTCCCCGCCGCGGATCTGGTCCACGGCGTGCGTCAGCAGGGGTTCCAGTACGGCCAGGCCGTCCCGTACGCCGCCCGTCGAGCCCGGCAGGTTGACGATCAGCGTGCCGCGCGCGACTCCGGCGAGGCCCCGGGAGAGCGCGGCCGTGGGCACCTTGTCCCGGCCGTACGCCCGGATCGCCTCGGGGATGCCGGGCACCTCGTGGTCGAGGACGGCGCGGGTGGCCTCGGGGGTGCGGTCGGTGGGCGAGATGCCGGTGCCGCCGGTCGTCACGATCACGTCGTACCCGGCGTCCACGCCCGCCCGCAGCGCCGCCTCCACGGGGTCGCCGTCCGGCACGATCTGCGGGCCGTCGACGGCGAAGCCGAACGCCCTGAGCCCCTCGGCGATCAGAGGCCCGCCCTTGTCCTCGTAGACCCCGGCGGCGGCCCGGTTGGAGGCGGTCACGACCAGTGCGGCGTACGGAGTGGTGAGGGCGCCCCCGAGGGACGGTTCCGCCGGGGCCGTCATGTCCGGCTCCAGTCGCCCGACTTGCCGCCCGTCTTCTCCTCGACGCGGACGTCCGTGATGACCGCGCCCTTGTCGACCGCCTTGACCATGTCGACCACGGTGAGGGCGGCGACGGAGACCGCGGTGAGGGCCTCCATCTCGACGCCCGTACGGTCGGTGGTCTTCACGGTGGCGAGGATCTCGACGGCGTCGTCCGCGACCGACAGCTCGACCTTGACGCCCGACACCGCCAGCGGATGGCAGAGGGGGATGAGGTCGGGGGTGCGTTTGGCGCCCATGATGCCGGCGATGCGCGCGGTGGCGAGGGCGTCGCCCTTGGGCACCCCCTCGCCGCGCAGCAGTTCGACCACCTTCGGCGCGACCAGGACCCGGCCGCTGGCGCGTGCGGTGCGCGCGGTCACGTCCTTCCCGGAGACGTCGACCATGCGGGCGGCGCCGGCGTCGTCGATGTGGGTCAGTCGGTCCTGCGGCGTACTCATGGTGGTGTGGCGCTCCCGGTCGGGGCCCGTCGCGGTGCGGCGCGCGGTGCGTTGTGCGCGACACGGTACGCCACCCTCGACGGTTCAGCCGAGCAGGACGACCTCGACCTCCGTACCGGGCTCGACCGACTCGGTGTCCTCGGGGATCACGATGAGCGCGTCGGCGTGCGCGAGGGCCGCCACGAGGTGCGATCCGGCGCCCCCGACGGGGCTGACCTCGCCGTCCGCGTACGTCCCGCGCAGGTACTGCCGACGGCCCGCGGGCGAGGTCAGGGCCTTGGGTGCCTGGAGGGTCGCGGTGGTCGTCGGCCGGTGGACGTCGTACAGACCCATCAGGGTGCGGATGGCGGGCCGGACGAAGATCTCGAAGGAGACGTACGACGAGACCGGGTTGCCCGGGAGGGCGAGGAGCGGGGTGTGGTCGGGGCCGATGGTGCCGAAGCCCTGGGGTTTGCCGGGCTGCATGGCGAGCTTGCGGAAGTCGATGCCGGCGCCCTCCTCGTCCTCGTCGCCGACGGACTCCAGGGCCTCCTTGACCACGTCGTACGCGCCGACGCTGACCCCGCCGGTGGTGACGACCAGGTCGGCGCGGACGAGCTGGTCCTCGATGGTGGAGCGGAGGGTCTCGGCGTCGTCGGCGACGGCGCCGACGCGGTAGGCGATGGCGCCCGCGTCCCGGGCGGCGGCGGTGAGGGCGAAGCTGTTGGAGTCGTAGATCTGGCCGGTGGCGGGTGTCTCGCCGGGCGGGATCAGTTCGCTGCCGGTGGAGAGCACGACCACGCGCGGGCGCGGGTGTACGCGTACGGAGGCGCGGCCGATGGCGGCGAGCAGGCCGAGCTGGGGCGGGCCGAGGATCGTCCCGGCGGCCAGGGCGCGTTCCCCGGCCTTCACGTCGCTGCCCTTCGCGCGTACGTGCGCGCGTGCCTCGGCGGCGCGGTGCACGGCGACCTGGCCGGTGGCGCCCTCGGGGCCGGCGCTGCGGGCGCGCATGCCGGAGACGGGTCCCTCGCCGAGGCCGCCGTCGGTCCACTCCACGGGGACGACCGCCTCCGCGCCGGGCGGCAGGGGGGCGCCGGTCATGATGCGGGCGGCCTCGCCGGGGCCCACGTGGGGTTGTTCGGCCTGGCCCGCCGCGACGTCCCCGATCACCGTGAGCACGGCCGGGAACTCCTCGCTGGCGCCCGCGACGTCCGCGACCCGCACCGCGTACCCGTCCATCGAGCTGTTGTCGAACGGCGGCAGCGAGATCGGCACCGTGACGTCCTCGACCAGCACACAGCCCTGGGCGTCGAGGAGTTGCAGCTCGATGGGTTCCAGGGGGCGGACGGTGGCGAGGATGTCCTCCAGGTGCTCGGTCACCGACCAGAGGTGGCCCGGTCCGGTGGTGCGGGTCGCGGCGGTGCTCAATGTGGCTACATCTCCTCGGCTACGTAACTGCGAAGCCAGGTCCGGAAGTCCGGTCCCAGGTCTTCACGTTCGCATGCGAGTCTGACAATGGCACGCAGGTAGTCGCCGCGGTCCCCGGTGTCATAGCGGCGGCCCTTGAACACGACGCCGTGCACGGGGCCGCCGACCTTCTCGTCCGCGGCGAGCTGCTGGAGGGCGTCGGTGAGCTGGATCTCGCCGCCGCGGCCGGGCTCGGTCCGGCGCAGGACGTCGAAGATCTGCGGGGCGAGGACATAGCGGCCGATGATCGCGTAGTTCGACGGGGCGTCGGCCGGGTCCGGCTTCTCGACGAGGCCCGTGACCTTGACGACGTCGCCGTCCTCGGTGGGCTCCACGGCCGCGCAGCCGTAGAGGTGGATCTGCTCCGGTGCGACCTCCATGAGGGCGATGACGCTGCCGCCGTTGCCCTCCTGGATCTCGACCATGCGCCGCAGGAGCGGGTCGCGGGGGTCGATCAGGTCGTCGCCGAGGAGGACCGCGAAGGGTTCGTCGCCGACGTGCGGGGCGGCGCACAGGACGGCGTGGCCGAGGCCTTTGGGGTCGCCCTGGCGGACGTAGTGCATGGTGGCGAGGTCGCTGGACTCCTGGACCTTGGCGAGCCGGTGGGCGTCGCCCTTCTTCTGGAGGGCGGACTCCAGCTCGTAGTTGCGGTCGAAGTGGTCTTCGAGGGGGCGCTTGTTGCGGCCGGTGATCATCAGGACGTCGTCGAGGCCGGCCGATGCCGCCTCCTCGACCACGTACTGGATCGCCGGCTTGTCCACGACCGGCAGCATCTCCTTGGGAGTCGCTTTGGTGGCCGGCAGGAACCGGGTTCCGAGACCCGCGGCGGGGATGACAGCCTTGCTGATCCTGGGGTTCGCCTCACTCATGGCCCGAACCCTATCGGGTGCCTTTGTGGGGAATCTGTGGCTCCGATGAATTCGCTCTCATATGAGCTGATTACGAACAGTACTGGAGCAACCTGTGAGCCAGATGGGATCCGGACCGGACTCTGCCAAGCGAATGTTGCGCCGAGAGTTCCTCCTGGTGAGGAACGGGTTGACGCCGGATGACGTCCGGAGAACGACCGGCGCCCTTGCGGACCGGGCCCTCGATCTGCCCGAACTGGCGCACGCGCGCACGGTGGCGGCGTACGTCTCCGTGGGGAGCGAGCCCGGCACCCTCGCGCTGCTCGACACACTCCGCGCGCGGGGCGTGCGCGTCCTGTTGCCCGCGCTGCTGCCCGACAACGACCTCGACTGGGGTGTCTACGAGGGAGAGGCCTCCCTCGCGCGCGTGCGGCACGGCGGCCGTATGGAGCTCCTCGAACCGGCCGGTGAGCGGCTCGGCCCGGACGCCGTGACCACAGCCGACGCCGTCCTGCTGCCGGGCCTGGCAGTCGACGCGCGCGGGATGCGCCTGGGTCGGGGCGGCGGCTCCTACGACCGGGTCCTGGCCCGGCTGGAACGCGCGGGCGCGGACCCGGCGCTGGTGGTGCTCCTGTACGACACGGAGGTCGTGGACCAGGTCCCGGCGGAGCCGCACGACCGCCCGGTGCACGCGGTGGTGACGCCGTCGGGGGTACGGCGCTTCCGGTGATCCGGACGCGAAAGCGGCCTCCACGCGTGCGTGGAGGCCGCTTTGCGTGCTCAGGCGGGCGCTACGGCTTCAGCAGCAGCGTGTCGCTCGTGTTCGCCTGGACCGCCTTGTCCGTGAACGACCACGTCAGCAGTTCGCCCTTGACCCACTTGTCGGTCTGGTCGGTGTAGTGCGCGTTGTAGGCGTGCCCGGAGGCGCCGGTGAGGTTGATCCACTTGGACTTGTCGAGGTCCCCGAGGTTGACCACCATGCGCATCGAGGGCACCCACACCACCTCGTAGCCACCCGCCGCGTTCCAGCCGGTGGCGTTGACCGTGGCCTCGCCGCCGCCGAGCTTCCAGGGGCCGCGGTTGAGCATGTACTGGAGGAAACCGGGGCCCTCGGTGCCGAGGGTCTGGTTCTTCAGGAACAGGCGGTGCAGCCGGCCCCAGCTCCAGGTGTCGATGTCCTTGCCGAGCTTGGCGGTCAGCTCCCAACGGGCGTCCCGCATGGCCCGCTTGAACAGCTCGTCACGGGTGTCGACGGCCTTCTGGGTGCGCGTCTTCGGCGTGGACCACCAGGCGTTGTCCTGGTCGTCGATGATCCGGCGGACGACCTCGAACCAGCGGTCGCCGCCGTCCGGCTGCGCCTGGTCCGCGTCGCGCCTGCCGCATTCGCGCACCCGCTGGTCCTCGTCGGCGGGCCCGGTGGAGTCGACCGGCTCGACCGACAGGCACTGTCCCTCGACGCGCAGCTCCTTGGGCAGCTTGTTGCCGAAGGCGAGCTTGAGGATGTTGCGCCAGACCGAGTTGAAGTACGCGGCGGCCGCCGAGTCGGCGTCCTGGGTGTAGTCCCAGCCCTCCAGGAGCTTCTGCGCCTGGCGGACGTTCTTGTCGTTCACGTCGATCTTGAGCAGCAGCGGCACCAGCAGCTTGGCGATCTCGCTGCTGTTGTCCATCTGCATCTGCCGCATGTCGTCGGTGGAGATCTTGCCGCCACCCTTGATCTTCGACTCGATGAGGCTGGTGATCCGCTGCGCGCGCGTGCCGTAGCCCCAGTCCGCGGTGAGCGTGTACGGGTACTTGTCGTCCACGACGGCCTGGTTGGCGGTGACGATGTAGCCGCGCTCCGGGTCGAACTCGTACGGCAGTTCGTCCTGGTCGATGTAGCCGGTCCAGCGGTACGCGGGGTCCCAGCCCGGCGCGGGCAGCGAGCCGTCGCCCTTGCCGCGGGTGGGGATCCTGCCGGGCAGCTGGTAGCCGATGTGACCCTCGATGTCGGCGTAGGTCAGGTTCTGCGAGGGGACGTCGAACAGGGCGGCGGCCTCGCGGAAGTCGTCCCAGTCCTTGGCCTTGTTCATGGCGAACACGGCGTCCATGGAGGTGCCGGGGTCGAGCGCGGTCCAGCGCAGGGCGATGCCGTAGCCGTCGCCGCGGTCGGGGGCGTCCTGGTCGACGGTGGCCTTCTTGCCGACCTGGACGAGTTCGTCGTTGCGGTCGGACAGCAGCGGACCGTTGTTGGTCGTACGGACGACGATCTTCTTGGACTCGCCGCCGGCGACCTCGATGGTCTCCTCGCGGGTGTCGAACGGCAGGACCTTGGAGCCGTACTGGTAGCCGTCGCCGGTGAGCTTCTCCAGGTAGAGGTCGGTGACGTCGACGCCGGAGTTGGTCATACCCCAGGAGATGTCTGCGTTGTGGCCGATTATCACGCCGGGCATGCCGGAGAAGGTGTAGCCGGAGACGTCGTACTGGCACTTCTCGGAGACGGACTTGCAGTGCAGGCCCATCTGGTACCAGACCGAGGGCAGCGTGGCCGACAGGTGCGGGTCGTTGGCGAGGAGCGGCTTGCCGGTGATCGTGTGGTCGCCGGAGACGACCCAGGAGTTGGAGCCGATGCCGTTGCCGTTCACCCCGACGGCCTCGGGCAGGTCCTCCAGGACGGTGTAGAGGCCGTCCAGCTGGGTCTGGAGGGCCGAGGAGTCGGTGGAGGTCCCGGCGGTGCCCGTGCCCGTCCCCGTGCCGCCGGTGCCCTGCGTGGAGCCCGCCGTGCCGCTGGTGCCACCGGTGCCGCTCGTGCCCTGCGTCGAGCCGTCGGTGCTCTGTGTCGAGCCGGACCCGTCCGACCAGGTCTTGGTCAGCTCGTCGTACTGCCCCTCCTGCACGATCGTCTTGTTGCGGTCGTACGGGTACTGCGGGTACAGGTCGGCGATCTGCTTGGGGCCGAGGCGGCTGGTCATCAGGGCGCGGTCGATCTCGTCCTGCATGTTGCCGCGCAGGTCCCAGGCCATCGCCTTCAGCCAGGCGATGGAGTCGACCGGGGTCCACTCCTCGGGCTTGTAGTCGTTGGCGAAGCCGAGGGCCGCGTACTCCAGGGAGATCTCGTCGCCGTCCTTGCCTGCCAGGTAGGCGTTGACCCCCTTGGCGTACGCGTCGAGGTACTTCTTCGTCTCCGCCGAGAGCGTCTTCTTGTACTCCTCCTCGGCGATCCGGTGCCAGCCGAGGGTGCGCAGGAACTCGTCGTTGTCGACCTGGCCCTCGCCGAACATCTCCGAGAGGCGGCCGGCCGTCATGTGGCGGCGCACGTCCATCTCGTAGAACCGGTCCTGCGCCTGGACAAAGCCCTGGGCCATGAACAGGTCCTCGTCGGAGGAGGCGTAGATCTGCGGGATGCCGTTGCCGTCGCGCTTGACGTCGACCGGTCCCGACAGACCGTCCAGGGTTATCGACCCCTTGGTCTGCGGGAAGGAGGCGCGCACGGTGGAGACGGACCAGAACGCCCCATAGCCGACGCCACCGATGATGGCCAGGACCAGGACGATCAGGAGAAGGCGGACTTTGCGTCCCCTCTTCTTCCTGCCGGACTTGCCGGACTGCTGGCCGGAGGAGGCGGGATTGTCGGTGGGCATCGCTGTCCTTGCTGTCCTAACACGAGCGGCAGGTCGGGCTGTGCTTTGTACTGAACGCTGGAGCAACCATAGGCGCAGGGTCCGACACGACTTGACGCGGAGTCGGGAACTGGCACGGACGGCCGTTCGATCTTGCCCTCGCAAGCGTCAAGAAATCGTCAAGAGTTAGGTAAGGTAACGAAGTACTTGCACTGATGTAACCGCAACCGCACGGTTTCCGTGATCGGCTTCGCATGCCCACACGCGCGCGTGCCCGCACCCGGTGCATCGGCATCCCACACTCGGAACCACGTGCGGTTCGGCAAGAAAGGTACGGCCCGCTGACTGTCCACGACCTCAACCAGCTCCTGCTCGTCTGCTCGCTCGTCCTTCTCGTCGCGGTCGCCGCGGTCCGGATCTCGTCGCGCAGCGGGCTCCCCAGCCTGCTCGTGTACCTGGGCATAGGCATCGCGATGGGCCAGGACGGCATCGGCGACATCCACTTCGACAACGCCGAACTGACCCAGGTCATCGGCTACGCGGCCCTCGTCGTGATCCTGGCGGAGGGCGGCCTCGGCACGAAGTGGAAGGAGATCGAGCCGGCCCTGCCGGCCGCCACCTCACTGGCGCTGGTCGGAGTCGCCACGAGCGTCGGCGTCACGGCCGCGGGCGCGCACTATCTGATCGGGCTGGAGTGGCGACAGTCACTCATCATCGGCGCGGTCGTCTCCTCCACGGACGCGGCGGCCGTCTTCTCCGTGCTGCGCCGCATCCCGCTCCCCGCGCGCGTGACGGGCACCCTGGAGGCCGAGTCCGGCTTCAACGACGCCCCGGTGGTCATCCTCGTCGCCTCGCTCTCCATGGCCGGACCGGTCGAACACTGGTACGTCCTGATCGGCGAGATAGTGCTGGAACTGGCGATCGGCGCCGCCATCGGTCTCGCGGTCGGCTGGCTCGGCTCCTGGGGCCTCAGGCACATCGCCCTGCCCGCCTCCGGCCTCTACCCGATCGCCGTCATGGCCATCGCCGTCACCGCCTACGCGGCCGGCGCCCTGGCCCACGGCAGCGGCTTCCTCGCCGTCTACCTGGCCTCCATGGTCCTCGGCAACGCCAAGCTGCCCCACTGGCCGGCCACGCGCGGCTTCGCCGAAGGCGTCGGCTGGATCGCCCAGATCGGCATGTTCGTCCTGCTCGGACTGCTCGTCACCCCGCACGAGATGGGCGACGACATCTGGCCCGCGCTCGTCATCGGCCTGGTGCTGACGATGGTGGCGCGACCATTGAGCGTCGTCGTCGCGCTGACGCCGTTCAAGGTGCCGTGGCGTGAGCAGACCCTGCTGTCGTGGGCCGGACTGCGCGGCGCGGTGCCCATCATCCTGGCGACGATCCCCATGGTGAGCGGCGTCGAGGGCAGCCACCGGATCTTCAACATCGTCTTCGTGCTGGTCGTGGTCTACACCCTCGTCCAAGGCCCGACACTGCCCTGGCTGGCCCGCACGCTGCGGCTGGGCGGCTCCGGCGACGAGGCCGCCGACCTCGGCATCGAGTCGGCTCCCCTGGAGCGGCTGCGCGGCCATCTGCTGTCCGTCGCCATCCCCGAGAAGTCCCGCATGCACGGCGTCGAGGTCAACGAACTACGGCTGCCCGCGGGCGCCGCCGTCACCCTCGTCGTCCGCGACGGCACGTCCTTCGTACCGCTGCCGACCACCGTGCTGCGCCGTGGCGACGAACTGCTCGTCGTCGCCACGGATCCCGTGCGGGACCAGGCCGAACGCCGCCTCAGGGCCGTCGGCCAGGGCGGCAAGCTGGCCGACTGGCTGGGGACGGGGAACGGCGACGGGAACGGGCGGGGGAAGGGGCACGGCGGCCCCCGTCGTTAAATGCGAGTTTCATACCGTTCACACCCCCCTGGAATCACGGGCGCGGCCGCCCATGGTGCTCACTTTCACAGGTGAGCCGACTGATCCCCCTGTACGATGAAGGCGCACTTGATCGGACCAACTCTGTCTGACGCAGAGCTGGCGCGACCGTATGGCGGCCGTCACAACCCCTCTCCAGGGCCCGGCATCTACCGCAGTAGCGCAAGAGGACAGCTCTCGGCGCCCCCGCACGGGCGCGCTACCAGGCGGCGGAAAGGCACGGCCGTGGCATCCACGGTCTCCTCGAACACGTCGAACAACTCGAAGGCGTCCCGCCCGGGCTACGGGCAGCTGTTGCGCACCCCGCGCGCGTGGACGTTCCTTCTGCCCGGCTTCGCGGCACGCCAGCCGTTCGCGATGCTGACCATCTCCATCGTGCTGCTGGTCCAGCACACCACCGGCTCGTACGGGGCGGCCGGCGCCGTGGCCGCCGTGACCGGTGTCTCCATGGCGCTGTTCGCTCCCTGGAGCGGCCGTCTCGCCGACCGGCACGGCCAGCGGGCCGTCCTGATCCCCGGCATCCTCGTCCACGGGGCGGCGGGCCTGTCCCTGACGGCGCTGGCCCTGACGGGCGCCCCCCTGTGGGCGCTCTTCGCCGCCGCCGTGCCGACGGGCGCCTCGGTGCCGCAGGTCGGCCCCATGGTGCGGGCCCGCTGGGGCGTCAAGCTCCAGGACTCGCCCCTGATGGGCACCGCGGCCGCCTTCGAGTCCGTCACCGACGAGCTGACCTTCGTCCTCGGCCCGCTGGTCGCGACCGCGCTCTGCACCGCCGTCCACCCGGCCGCCGGCCTGCTCACCGAGGCGGGGCTCACCCTCGTCGGCGGCCTGCTGTTCGCCGCACAGCGCTCCACCCAGCCGAAGGTCGTTCCCTCGGCCCACGCGCGCGTGGAGCATGTCTCCGCCCTGTCCGTCCCCGGGGTGCGCGTCCTGATAGTCACCTTCCTGGGCATCGGCTCCGTCTTCGGCGGTATGCAGGTCTCCCTCGCCGCCTTCTCCGAGTCGATCGGCGAACCGGGCCTGAACGGCGTCCTGTACGGCGTCTTCGCCGCCGGCAACATGCTCTCGGGCATCATCTGCGGCGCGATCGCCTGGAAGGTGTCCCCGCGACGGCGCCTGATCATCGGCTACACGGCCCTCGCCCTGGTGGCCTCCGCCCTGTGGACCGCCGACTCGGTCCTGGTCCTCGCCGCGCTCGGCCTGCTCGTCGGCATGTGCATCGCCCCCGCCCTGATCACCGGCTACACGCTGGTCGACTCCCTGGTCCCCTCCGGGGCCCGCACGGAGGCCTTCACCTGGCTGACCGGCGCGGTCGCCCTCGGCCAGGCGGCGGCCGTCACGACCGCCGGACAGCTGGAGGACCGGCTGTGGACCGGCGCCGGTTTCCTGGTGCCGGCGGCCGGTACGGTACTGGCGCTGGCGACCCTGTTGGCGCTGCGTACACGGCTGGTGGGCAGGGCCGGAAGCCGTACCGTCGCGCGTGTCGTCGGTCACCGAGTGCCGGTGACAGTGGACTGATACCCGGGGAATAGGCCACTATGGACCGTCGTTAGCACTCATCGAGTGAGAGTGCCAGGAGGAAGACCAGTGCCGACGTACCAGTACCAGTGCACCGAATGCGGTGAGGGCCTCGAAGCGGTGCAGAAGTTCACCGACGACGCCCTGACCGAGTGCCCCAGCTGCAACGGACGCCTCAAGAAGGTGTTCTCCGCGGTCGGCATCGTCTTCAAGGGCTCCGGTTTCTACCGGAACGACAGCCGCGGCTCGTCGTCGAGCAGCAGCCCGGCGTCGAAGTCCTCCTCGTCCTCGGATGCGAAGTCTTCGTCGTCCTCGTCGGACACGAAGTCGTCCTCTTCTTCGTCCTCGTCGTCCTCCGAGTCGAAGTCGTCGTCCTCGGGGTCCTCCTCCGCCAGCAGCACGTCGGCCGCGTAGCGCGTTGTCGCCGCGCAGCACTGCCACCGCGTAACAGGCCTGTCGCCGCGTGGCGCTGCCGCCGCGTGTGTGTTCTTCGTCCGGGACCCCGCCGTCGTACGACGACCGGCGGGGTCCTCGGCGTCTCTCGGCGTCCCGGGGCCCGGTTAGGGTGCGGGCATGGCGAACACGGAGCACGTGGAGATCGGCGTCATCGGCGGATCGGGGTTCTACTCCTTCCTCGACGACGTGACCGAGATACAGGTCGACACCCCCTACGGGCCGCCCAGCGACTCCCTCTTCCTCGGTGAGATCGCGGGCCGCCGGGTCGCCTTCCTGCCCCGGCACGGCCGCGGCCACCATCTGCCGCCGCACCGCATCAACTACCGCGCCAACCTGTGGGCCCTGCGCTCCCTCGGGGCCCGCCAGGTGCTCGGCCCGTGCGCGGTGGGCGGTCTGCGGCCGGAGTACGGACCGGGCACCCTGCTCGTCCCGGACCAGCTGGTGGACCGTACGAAGTCCCGCGTCCAGAGCTACTTCGACGGCCTTCCGCTGCCCGGCGGCGCCGTCCCCAACGTCGTCCATGTCTCGCTCGCCGACCCCTACTGCCCCGTCGGCCGCGAGGCCGCCCTCGGAGCGGCGCGCGGGCGCGACTGGGAGCCGGTGGACGGCGGCACCCTCGTCGTGGTCGAGGGCCCCCGGTTCTCCACCCGCGCCGAGTCCCTGTGGCACCGGGCCCAGGGCTGGTCCGTGGTCGGCATGACCGGCCACCCCGAGGCGATCCTCGCCCGTGAACTGGAGCTCTGCTACACCTCCCTGACCCTCGTCACCGACCTCGACGCCGGCGCCGAGACCGGCGAGGGCGTCTCCCACGAGGAAGTGCTCCAGGTCTTCGCCGCCAACATCGACCGCCTGCGCGGCGTGCTCTTCGACGCCGTCGCCGCCCTGCCGTCGAACGACGGCCGCGACTGCCTGTGCGCGAAGGCGCTGGGCGGGATGGACCCGGGGTTCGAGCTGCCGTGACGGGGTGACCACATCGCTCGGCCGGGGAGGGTGAGGGGCGGAACTCCTCGTTCGGGTGGCGGGGTTTTCCACAGTCGGTGAGTGGTCCACAGGCTTCAGCGGGCTTCGCCGCGAAGCCTCATCGTGGGACCGCAAGCCGATCTCACACAGCAGGTGGTGACCCCATGTCCCGTCCCTCGTCCCCGTCCTCCTCCGCCTCCAGCCGCCGCCCCTCCTGGGCCGCCGGCCCGCCCGGCACCGATACACCTCCCACCTGCGAGGTCCCGCACTTCGCGCCGCTACGGGTGAGGGGCGGCGCCCAGCGGCTCCGTCGCCTCGCCCGCTGCCGGCGGCGCGCCATGGCGGCGGGCCTGGCGGTGACGGCCGCCGCCCTGCTGGTGACGGGGGCGGGCCCGAGGGAAGCGGAACGGGTCAGGGGGCACCCGGTGGCCGACCCGGTCCCCGAGCACCCCACCCGGGTCGAGACGGTGACGGCCCCGGTCCGCATCGCCGACGGCGCGACCGTACGGCTGCTGCGCCCCGGCGACCGCGTCGACGTGATCGCGGCCGAGGAGTCCGCGACGGGTGCCGGTGCCGTACGGGTCGTCGCGCGCGGCGCCCGGGTGTCGAAAGTGCCGTCGGCCGACGAAGCCGCCGAGAGCGGAGCCCTGGTCGTGCTGAGCGTGCCCCGGCGCACGGCGGCCCGGCTGGCCGGTGCGAGCGCCACGTCCCGCCTGGCGGTGACCCTGTGGTGATCAAGAGCCCCGGCGTGGTCCCACATCGGTCAAGTCCCACGATGGAGGGACCCCATTCGACACCCGGGCCCGGCCCTGACGTAGGTTGCGGAGTCGTTTGTTCCACAACCAGCGCAGAAAGGCCTCGTGGTGAGCGAGAAGAACGAGCCGAGCGTCTGGGAGGGCTTCAAGGCCTTCCTGATGCGGGGGAACGTCGTCGACCTGGCCGTCGCCGTGGTCATCGGCGCGGCCTTCACCAACATCGTCAACTCGGTGGTGAAGGGCGTCATCAGCCCGCTGGTGGGGGCGTTCGGCACGAAGAACCTCGACCAGTACCGCTCGTGTCTGAAGGACCCCTGCACGGTGGCGGCGGACGGAACGGTCACCGACGGCGTCGCGATCCTCTGGGGCACGGTGCTGAACGCGACGCTCACGTTCCTCATCACCGCGGCCGTCGTCTACTTCCTGATGGTGCTCCCCATGGCCAAGTACCTGGCCCGTCAGGAGGCCCGCCGCAAGGCGAAGGAGGGCACCCACGAGGTCATCGAGGTGACCGAGCTGGAGGTTCTGAAGGAGATCCGCGACGCCCTGGTGGCCCAGCGCGGCTCGGGCCACGACCGCCCGTAGCGGCGCTCAGGGCCTTCGGCCGGCGGTGTCAGATGTGGTGGGGCGGCTTCTCGTCGAGGAAGCGCCGCAGGTCGGCCGCGCTGTCGCCGCCGCCGTCGCCGGGCCGTTCGCCCCAACCGCGGTCCGTGTCGTCGGACGACGGCCGGCTGAGCGGGTCGTCGAAGACCAGCGCGGCCTTGGGGTCACGCGGTTCGGGGGCGGGAGGCGGGGCGGTGGTCATGCCTCCAGGGTACGGCCCCCGGCACGGACCACCGAAGGCCGCGGCCCGTCCCGCCGCGGCCCCTCCCCCGGCCCGCCCGCACCCGCGTCGGACCCGTCCGCGCACTGCCTCGGTCCGTCCAGGCACCGGTGAACACCCGAGCGAGAATTCCACCGGATTTTCTGGTGTGCTTGGCCCCATGACGTCCAGTCCCCCGCCCCCGGCCTCGCCCCCGCCCCTCTCCTCGGCTGCCGGCCCCGGCCGGGCGCCGGTGCGCAGGCTGATCGCGCGGGGGCGTGAGGAGATCCACCGGGTCGCCTCGCCGCTGGAGCTCTTCTTCGACCTGTGCTTCGTGGTCGCCGTCGCCCAGGCGGGCGTCCAACTGGTGCACTCCGTCGCGGAGGCGCAAGCGGCCGAGGGCATCGTGAACTACGCGATGGTCTTTTTCGCGATCTGGTGGGCCTGGATGAACTTCACCTGGTTCGCCTCGGCGTACGACAACGACGACGTGCCCTACCGCCTGGTGACCCTCGTCCAGATAGCGGGTGTGCTGGTGCTCGCCGCCGGCGTCACCCGGGCCTTCGAGGACCACGACTGGCTGCTGGTCGTACTCGGGTACATCATCATGCGGCTGGCGATGACCGCGCAGTGGCTGCGGGCCGCGCGCACGGCGACGGGCGCCGAGCGGGTCACGGCCCTGCGGTACGCGGGCGGTGTGGCGCTGTGCCAGATCGGCTGGCTGGGGCTGCTGGTCCTGCCCGAGCCGGCCAGACCGTGGCTGTTCCTGGTGATGGCGATCGCCGAACTGTCCGTCCCGGTGTACGCGGAGAGAGGCTTCCAGACGTCCTGGCATCCGCATCACATCGCCGAGCGGTACGGCCTGTTCACCATCATCGTGCTCGGCGAGACGATCCTGGCGGCGACGGTCGCCGTGAAGTCGGCGGTGGACGAGAACGACGCGTTGGGCGAGCTGCTGCCGATCGCGGTGGGCGGGCTGCTGATCGTGTTCTCGGCGTGGTGGGTCTACTTCACCGTGCCCATCCACGGTCATCTGCGCTCCAACAAGGAGAGCTTCCTGTGGGGGTACGGCCACTACCTGATCTTCGCCTCGGCCGCCGCGATCGGCGCCGGGCTGGAGGTCTCGGTGGAGGAGGCGGTGCACAAGGCGCACATCTCCACGCTGGCCGCGTCCGCCGCGGTGACCCTGCCGACGGCGCTGTACCTCCTCTCCGTGTGGGCACTGCACGCCCGCCACTACAAGGTGGGCACGGCCCAGCAGACCGTCCTGCCGCTCGCCGCGCTGGCCGTGGTGCTGTGCACGTTCCTGGGCCACTGGGCGGTGCTGGCGGCGGGCCTCGTGACGACCGTGACGGTCGCGGCCGGAGTGATACTCACGGCCCGAGGGCACCTCACCCACCACGACCACCGCGCCCAGGCCGTCTCCGGCGCCCACGGCTCCCATGACCCCCATGACTCCCGTGACTCCCATGGCAGTTGACGCGCTGACGGATGTCCCCGGCCTGCGGGTCGGGCACGCCACCCGGGTCGGCGGGGGCTGGCTCACGGGCACCACGGTCGTGCTGGCCCCGGAGGGCGGCGCGGTCGCGGCGGTGGATGTGCGCGGGGGCGGGCCCGGCACCAAGGAGACGGACGCCCTCGACCCGCGCAACCTCGTGCAGAAGGTCGAGGCGGTGGTCCTGACCGGGGGCAGCGCGTACGGGCTGGACTCCGCGTCGGGCGTGATGGCCTGGCTGGAGGAGCGCGGACGCGGGGTCCGGGTCGGGCCCGACCCGGCGCATGTGGTGCCGGTCGTGCCGGCCGCCTGTGTCTTCGACCTGGGCCGGGGCGGGGACTTCGGGGCCAGACCGGACGCGGCCACCGGCCGGGCCGCGGTCGAGGCGGCCGACGCGAGCGGGCCCGGGGCGCCGGTGGCGGAGGGATGCGTGGGCGCGGGGACGGGGGCGACGGTCGGGCTGCTCAAGGGGGGCATCGGCACCGCGAGCACGGTGCTGGACTCGGGGATCACGGTGGCCGCGCTGGTGGTGGCCAACGCGGCGGGATCGGTGATGGACGCGGAGACGGGGGTGCTGTACGGGGAGTTGTTCCAGGGCCGGGTGGCGTATCCGGCGCCGGAGGTCCACGACAACGCGCGGCGGCGGATCGCCGAGGCCGCCGCGAAGAGCCCGCCTCCTCCGCTGAACACCACCCTGGCCGTGGTCGCCACCGACGCCGATCTGACCCGCGCCCAGGCCCAGAAACTGGCCGGCACGGCACACGACGGCATCGCCCGCGCCGTACGCCCCGTCCACCTCCTCAATGACGGCGACACGGTCTTCACCCTGGCGACCGGCAGCCGCCCCCTGCCCCCCGAGGCGGGCCCTCTCGCCCTCAACGAACTCCTCGCGGCAAGCGCCGACTTGGTGACCCGCGCGATCGTACGGGCGGTGAGAGCAGCCGAGCCGGTCGCCGGCCCGGGCGGAGTGTGGCCGTCGTACGGGGAGTTGTACGGCCAGTTCCAGTAGTTCCAGCAGAGGGCGACAGGGGCGATTGTCCCGGTTCTGTCACGCGGTGGTGTCAGGCCCGGGTTCGGGGAACCCTCTTGGGCTTCGGGTGCTCTTCGTCCTCGTAAGGGAGCGGATCACGTAGGCGCGAAGAAGCTGGAGCAGATCGTGACGAGGCCGAAGATTGCTGTGCGGCGTGTGCTGGGGACCTGTGCCGTGCTGGTGGTCGGTGCGCTGACCCTCACCGGTTGTGGCGGGGACGCCCAGGCCGACAACAAGAGTGACGGGAAGGGGACTTCGGCCGCGGACGCGGCGGCGCGGATCACGATCTCGGCGAAGGACGGTTCGACGGGCGCGTCGATCAACGCCACCGGCGTGAAGGTCAGCGGCGGCGAGCTGACGAAGGTGGAGATGACCGCCGCCGAGGGTGGCGCGGCCGTGGCGGGCGAGATAGCCGCGGACGGGCGGTCCTGGAAGCCGAAGGAGCAGTTGGAGCGGGGCACCAAGTACCGGATCTCCGCGACCGCGAAGAACGCCGAGGGCAAGACGTCGGCCGCCAACTCCATCTTCACGACCGTGTCCACGGCCAACAGCTTCATCGGGACGTACACGCCGGACAACGGCACCACGGTCGGCGTGGGGATGCCGGTGTCGTTCACCTTCGACAAGGCGATCACGGACCGGAAGGCCGTGCAGTCGCACATCACGGTGACGTCGAGCAGCGGGCAGGAGGTGGTGGGGCACTGGTTCGGGGAGCAGCGGCTCGACTTCCGGCCCGAGGAGTACTGGAAGGCCGGTTCCAAGGTCACGATGAAGATCGACCTGGACGGGGTGGAGGGCGCGAACGGCCTCTACGGCGTGCAGGACAAGACGGTCACCTTCACGGTCGGGCGCTCGCAGGTGTCCACGGTCGACGTGAACACGCAGACGATGACGGTCGTGCGGGACGGGAAGACGCTCAAGTCCGTGCCGATCTCGGCGGGCGCCGCCGCGAACCCGACGTACAACGGGCAGATGGTGATCTCGGAGAAGTTCCGGCAGACGCGGATGAACGGGTCGACGGTCGGCTTCGGCGGTGAGTACGACATCGCGGACGTGCCGAACGCGATGCGGCTGACGACGTCGGGCACCTTCGTCCACGGCAACTACTGGTACAACAGGGGCAACCCGCCGTTCGGGCGCGAGGGCACCAGCCACGGCTGTGTCGGTCTCGCGGACGCCCAGGGCGCGAACAGCGACACGAACGGCAAGTGGTTCTTCGACAACTCGCTGATCGGTGACGTGGTGATCGTCAAGAACTCCCCCGACAAGACCGTCGCGCCGGACAACGGCCTCAACGGCTGGAACATGCCGTGGAGCGAGTGGACGGCGGGGGACGCCATCTGACCATGTAGTTCAGGGAGTTCGTCGGGCCGCGCGGGAACCAATCGCGCGGCTCCGGCGTTTTAGGGACGTACGTTTTCTCGGTTCCCGGACATGATGTCCGACCGAGGGGCTACGGTATGCACCCACAAGGTGACATGCAGCAACGCCGGGAGAAACCTTGAGCGTTCCGTACGAGACGGCAGCGTACGAGCCACCCGAGTCGCCCGAGTCTCCGGAGGAGCACCTCGCGCGACTCCTCGGCCGCGCCCTGAACTCCTTCGAGCTGCCCGACGAGACCATACGGCAGCTCGACTGCGCCCTCGCGCACGACAGCTCGCTGCACTCCGCGCACTACAGTTCGGGGCTGCACCGGGCGACGTACCGGCACACCTGGCTGCTCGCCGACGGCTCCGCCGTCACCCTGTGGGAGCTGGTGCACAACACGGTCCTCGGCAGTGACACCCAGCACGAGGTCTACACGGACGACGAGGAGCTGCGGGCCGCCACCGCGCGGCTGCCGCTGCCGCCGGACGCCCCCGATTTCGACCTGCCCGTCATGGTGGAGCTGGCGGCGTTCCCGGAGCCGCGCCACGAGTACGTGCCGGACGACTCGGCGGACCACGCCCGTCGGCTGTTGCGGCGGGCGGAGAACCCGGACCCGCCCGGGGACGAGCTGGCCACACTGCTGCTGCGGACGGCGTTCGCGCACGAGATCACGCAGGCCTTCGGCCGCCCGCACCGCCCCGCGCGGCGTGGCCGGCCGGGCTTGAGCTTCTCGCTCTACGAGCACGCGTTCCTGCTCACGGACGGGCAGGAGATCTCCCTGTGGGAGGTCGAGCACACGGCCACGCCGGACGGCCGTCACATGTGCGAGGTGTACGCGTCGGAGGACGCGGCCCGGGACGCGATGGAGCGGCGGGCGGGGACGCTCGGCTAACCGCCCGGTCGACTTCCCGGCAGCGGGCCCTGGCCGGGCCTGCGACGGCGGAGGCTCAGGCCAGGCGGTCGTCGCTGAACTGGCGGGCCAGGAAGGCGAAGGCGTCCTGTTCCGCCGGGGTCAGCTCCACATGTTCCACGTGGGGGCCCTTGCGGCGCTGGTGGGGCAGGCCCCGCAGCCGTCGTCCGCGCCCGCGGGCCAGGTCGGCGAAGCGGCCCCGGTGGACCTCGCGGTCGCGGCGCAGGACGCGGACGAGGACGGCGACCCAGATGACCGCCGCGAGGACGAGGGCGGCCACGCCCAACGGCTGGAGGATCGACACGTGCTCAGGCATGCCGTCCAGTAGACACCACCGGATGGGACTTTGAGCCCGGACCGTGATGTATCTCGCAGGTACGGCTTACACGTCACACGGGCTGTAAAGGATCCCAATCGCACCCAAAGGGGCGCACGGGGTGGAAAGGCTGACGGCCGCGGCCCCCTCGGGTGCGAGGGGGCCGCGGCCGTCGTACGGTCCCGGGTTCAGGCCGCGACCGGCTCCTTCGCCGCCGTCTCGGCGGCCGCGGGGGCCGACTCGGGCGCCGTGTCCGCCGGGGCCTTGCGCAGGCCCTTGAGGACGATGACCAGGCCGGCCGTGATCGCCGTACCGATGGCGATGGCCAGCAGGTAGAGCAGCGGCTTGCCGATCAGCGGGGTGACCCAGATGCCGCCGTGCGGGGCGCGCAGGGTCGAGCCGAAGGCCATGGCCAGCGCTCCGGTGACCGCGCCGCCCGCCATGGAGGCCGGGATCACCCGCAGCGGGTCGGCGGCGGCGAACGGGATCGCGCCCTCGGAGATGAACGAGGCGCCGAGCACCCAGGCCGCCTTGCCGTTCTCGCGCTCGGCGGTGGTGAACAGCTTCTTGCGGATCGTGGTGGCGAGGGCCATGCCCAGCGGCGGGACCATACCGGCCGCCATGACCGCCGCCATGATCTTCATCGCGGAGTCACTGGGGTCCTGCACGGCGATACCGGCGGTGGCGAAGGCGTACGCCACCTTGTTGACGGGGCCGCCGAGGTCGAAGCACATCATCAGGCCGAGGAGGACACCGAGCAGGATCGCGTTGGAGCCGGAGAGGCTGCCGAGCCAGTCCGTCATGCCCTTCTGGGCCTCGGCGATGGGCTTGCCGATCACGACCAGCATCAGGAAGCCGACGACGAACGACGAGATCAGCGGGATCACGACCACCGGCATGATGCCGCGCAGCACCGGCGGGATCTTGATCCGCTGGATGGCGAGGACGACACCACCGGCGATCAGACCGGCGGCCAGACCGCCGAGGAAACCGGCGTTGATGTTGGCGGCGATCATGCCGCCGACGAAGCCGGGGACGAGACCGGGCCGGTCCGCCATGCCGTACGCGATGTAACCGGCGAGGACGGGGATCAGGAAGCCGAAGGCGACGCCGCCGATCTGGAACATCAGCGCTGCCCAGCTGTCGACCTGGAGCCAGTCGAAGTGCTCGGTGACCGGCTTGGCCTGGTTGATCTCCCAGCCGCCGATCGCGAAGCCCAGGGCGATGAGAAGACCGCCGGCGGCGACGAAGGGGACCATGTAACTCACGCCGGACATCAGCCACTTGCGCAGCTTGGTGCCGTAGCCGTCGCCGGAGTCGCCCGCGCGGTCGACCGGGGTGCCGCCGGGGCGGGCCGCCGTGACCTCGCCGCGCTCGGCCTTCTCCCGGACCTCGGTGATCAGTGCGGCGGGGCGGTTGATGCCCGCCTTCACACCGACGTCGACGGTGGGCTTCCCGGCGAACCGGTCCTTCTCCCGTACGGGCACGTCGTGGGCGAAGATCACGCCGTCCGCGGCGGCGATGACGGCCGGGTCGAGGCGGCTGAAGCCGGCCGAGCCCTGCGTCTCGACGACGATCTCGACGTCACCGGCGTCCCGGCCCGCGTTCTCCAGCGACTCGGCGGCCATGTAGGTGTGCGCGATGCCGGTGGGGCAGGAGGTGACGGCGACGATACGGAACGGGCGGCGGGCCTCGGCGGGGGCCGCGGCTTCCGGCGCGGCCGGGGTCTCGGCGGGGGCCGGGGTCGCCGGGGCCGGGGTGGTGTTGCCCGCGGCGGCGTCGGGGGAGGCCGTTCCGCCCGACGCCGCCGCGGAGTCTTCGGTGCCCTCGGCCGGGGCGTCGCCCCGGATGAGGGCGGCGGCGCGGGCCGCGTCGTCCACGGCGCGCAGGGCGTCCGTGAACTCGGTGTTCATCAGCTGACGGGCGAGCGAGGAAAGGATCGTGAGGTGGGCGTCGTCCGCGCCCGCCGGGGCGGCGATCAGGAAGATCAGATCGGCGGGGCCGTCGGGCGCGCCGAAGTCGACGCCGGCCGCGCTGCGGCCGAAGGCGAGGGTCGGCTCGGTGACGTGCTCACTGCGGCAGTGCGGGATGCCGATGCCGCCGTCGAGGCCGGTCGGCATCTGGGCCTCACGGGCGGCCACGTCGGCGAGGAAGCCGTCCAGGTCGGTGACCCGGCCCTTCGCCACCATGCGCTCGGCGAGGGCACGCGCCGCCGCTTCCTTCGTATCGGCGGACAGGTCGAGATCGACCAGGTCCGCGGTGATCATCTCGCTCATCGCGGGCTCCTTCGCACGCGTATCGCCCGGGGGGTGTGGTGGGCGGGGGTGGGGACGGAAGTGTGGGGGGCGCGGGCCATGGGGGCCGGCCAAGGGAGGGGGGTGGAGAGGAGGGTGGGGAGGAGGGGTGGGGCAGCGGCGGCTAAGGGAAAACGAAGGTTCGTTCGCGCTGCGCTCGGACCGGCGGAGTCATCTGGCTCGACCCGGCGGGCAAAACGAATGTTCGTTCGCGGAGGTCGGCCACCAGCTCCGCCAACTCCGCCAAAACGAACGTTCGCTCGCGATCGCCCCCTCATGACACCGGCTCCCGCAACACCCGGTCCACCGGTACCTCCGGCGTGACGGTCACCGCCGCCGGGTTCAGGTGGGACGGGGTCGGCATGACGCTGCCGGGGAGTTGGACGGCGGCGGCGCCGTGGGCGACGGCGGAGGCGAGGGCTTCGGGGCCGTGGCCGCCGGCGATGAGGAAGCCGGCGAGGGAGGAGTCGCCGGCGCCGACGTTGCTGCGGACGGCGTCGACGCGGGCGGTGCCGAACCAGGCGCCCGAGGCGTCGACGAGGAGTTGGCCGTCGGCGCCGAGGCTGGCCAGGACGGCGGCGGCGCCCATCTCGCGCAGTTCCTCCGCGGCCTTGACGGCGTCGCCGACCGTGGCGAGGGGGCGGCCCACGGCTTCGGCGAGTTCCTCGGCGTTGGGCTTGACGACGTCGGGGCGTTCGCGGAGGGCGGCGAGCAGGGCCGGGCCGGAGGTGTCCAGGGCGATACGGGCGCCGGCGGCGTGGGCGCGGGCGACGAGTTCGGCGTACCAGGACGGGGCGAGGCCGCGCGGGAGGCTGCCGCAGCAGGCGATCCAGGAGGCGTCGGCGGACTGGGCGCGGACGGTCTCCAGGAGGAGTTCCTGTTCTGCGGGGGACAGCTCGGGGCCGGGCGCGTTGATCTTCGTGAGGACGCCGTCGGACTCGGCGAGGGCGATGTTGGAGCGAGTGGCCCCGGCCACCGCGACCCGGGCGACCTCGATGCCCTGGGCGTCGAGCAGGTCGGCGACCAGCGCGCCCGGGGCTCCGCCGAGCGGCAGGACGGCGACGGTGCGCTGCCCGGCGGCGGCGACCGCGCGGGAGACGTTGACGCCCTTGCCGCCGGGGTCCATGCGTTCGCCGGTGGCCCGGATGACCTCGCCACGGTCGAGGGAGGGGACCTCGTAGGTGCGGTCGAGGGAGGGGTTCGGGGTGACGGTGAGGATCATGAGCGGTGGTCTTTCCGGCCGTTGGTGCCGGCGCTGATGCCGGCGCCGAGGCCGCCGCCGGTGCCGCCGTTGGCGCCGCCGGGGACGCGCAGCACCTGGGTGCCCTTGCGTTCGATGGTGAGGGCGTCCTCGGGGCTCAGTCCGCTGTCGGTGATCAGCAGGTCCACGTCGCTCAGGTCGCCGAAGCGGGCGAAGTGCTCCTGGCCGTGTTTGGAGGAGTCGGCGAGCAGCACCACCCGGCGGGCGGCGGCGATCGCGGCCCGCTTCACGGCGGCCTCGGCGAGGTCGGGGGTGGTCAGACCGTGGTCGGCGGAGAAGCCGTTGGCGGCGACGAAGAGGACGTCGGCGCGGATCTCGCCGTACGCCCGCAGCGCCCAGGCGTCGACGGCGGCGCGGGTGCGGTGGCGGACCCGGCCGCCGACCAGGTGGAGCTGGATGCCGGGGTGGTCGGCGAGGCGGGCCGCGATCGGCAGGCTGTGGGTGACCGCCGTGAGGGCGGCCTCCAGCGGGATGGCGGCGGCGAGGCGGGCGATGGTCGTACCGGCGTCGAGGACGACGGTGCCGTCGTTCGGGAGTTCGGCGAGGGCCGCCTGGGCGATGCGGTCCTTCTCGTCGGCGGCGGTGCCCTCGCGTTCGGCGAGGTCGGGCTCGAAGTCGAGGCGTCCGGCGGGGATCGCGCCGCCGTGCACCCGCTGGACGAGGCCGGCGCGGTCGAGGGCCTTCAGGTCACGGCGGATCGTCTCCGCCGTGACCTGGAACTCCTCCGCCAGCGACACCACGTCCACCCGGCCGCCGTCACGGGCGAGCCGGAGGATCTCCTGCTGCCGCTCCGGTGCGTACATGTCCGTTCGCCTCCGACCGATGCCTGATGCTCGATGCCCGATGCCCGATTCTGTGGTTTCGCTCGGAGGCTACGCCCGGATTTCCAGAAAGTAAACAGGTTCGGGCAACATTCGGGCCTACTCGGACATGATCGGGCTTACGTCGAGTTGCTCGCTCTCCCCGGCGGGCCGGGCCGGCAGGGCGAACATCAGCAGGAAGATCGCGATCAGGACCGCGGCCACCCAGCCGAGCGCGTACTCGAAGGAGTCGACGAAGGCGGGGCCGATGTCGGCCGGGGCGAGGTGGTCGTCCATGACGCCGAAGAAGACGACGGCGACCAGGCCGAGGCCGAGCGCGTTGCCCATCTGCTGGACCGTGCTGATCAGCCCGGACGCGGAACCGGCGTGCTCACGCGGCACCCCCGAGAGGATCGCGTCGGTCAGCGGGGCCACGATGAGCCCCATGCCCGCGCCCATCACGACCAGCGGCAACGCCATCTGCCAGGGGGTGATGGCGAGGCCGTACCGTTCCGATTCCGCGAGGTAGAGGAGCACCCCGGCCGCCATCAGCAGGGCGCCCGCCTGGAGGACCTTGCGGCCGAAGCGCGGGACCAGTTTCTGGACCGAGATCCCGGCCGCGACCGAGACGGCGAGGGAGAACGGGATGCCGGTCAGGCCGGCCTTCAGCACACTCCAGCCGAGGCCGGTCTGGAGGTAGAGGGTCCAGACGAGGAAGAAGACGCCGAGGGCGACACCGAAGACGGTCTGCACGGCGATGCCCGCCGCGAAGCTCTTCACCCGGAACAGCGACAGTTCGATCAGCGGAGACCCGTCCCGCGCCGACTTGCGCCGCTCGTACGCCACCAGCGCCGCGAACACGGCGAGCGAGCCGGCCATCGAGACGTAGCCCCACAGCGGCCAGCCCGTCTCGTGGCCCCGGGTCAGCGGATACAGCAGCATCAGCAGGCCGGCGGTGACCAGGGCGACGCCGACGAGGTCCAGCTTCAGGGCGTGCGGGGCCTTCGACTCGGCGATGAAACGGCGGCCCAGGATCAGGCCCGCGATGCCGACCGGGAGGTTGATCAGGAAGATCGCCCGCCATTGGAGGTCGAGCGGGTTCCACTCGATGAGCAGGGCGCCGAGCAGCGGGCCGGAGACCGCGCCGAGGCCGACGATCGCGCCGAACAGCCCGAAGACCTTGCCGCGTTCGTGCGCCGGGAAGGTCGCGTGCACGATCGACAGCACCTGAGGCACCATCAGCGCGGCGGTCGCGCCTTGTGCGATACGCGCCGCGACCAGCATCTCCGGGTTCGCGGCGAGGCCGCACAGCGCGGAGGCGAGCGTGAAGCCGCCGATGCCGATCAGGAAGATCCGCCGACGCCCGTGGATGTCGCCGAGACGGCCGCCGGTGACGAGGCCGGCGGCGAAGGCGAGGGCGTAGCCGGCGGTGATCCACTGGATCTGGCTGAAGCTGGCGTGTTCGCTTCGCTGGATGGAGGGGATGGCGATGTTGACGATGGTGACGTCGACGAGGTCCATGAAGGCGGCGGTCATGACGATGGCGAGCGCGATCCAGCGGCGGCGGTCGGCTCCGTGGTGGGCTCCGCGGTGGGCTCCGCCGGGGGATGCGTCGAGCGCCGTCGGGGTTTCTGTCGGGGGTTCCGTGCGGGTGGTTCGTGGCTGGTCGCGCAGTTCCCCGCGCCCCTCAAGGGCGCTTGTTGTCGAGGTCATGCCTTGAAAGTAGAGGCCCAGTAGGTCGGATGGTGTCCTACTTTCGCGGGATGCTCATCGCATGACTACTGACACTCCGGCGCGGCTTCTTCAGCTTCTCTCCCTCCTTCAGACGCCCCGTGAGTGGCCCGGTGGGGAACTCGCGGGGCGGCTCGGGGTTTCGCGGCGGACCGTGCGGCGGGACATCGACCGGCTGCGCGAGCTGGGGTATCCGGTGCAGGCGACGATGGGGGCCGAGGGCGGGTACCGGCTGGTGGCGGGGAAGGCTATGCCGCCCCTGGTGCTGGACGACGAGGAGGCCGTGGCGATCGCGGTGGGGCTGCGGGCCGGGGCCGGGCACGCGGTGGAGGGCGTGGACGAGGCGTCCGTACGGGCGCTCGCCAAGCTGGAACAGGTACTGCCGTCGCGGCTGCGCCACCGGGTCTCCACGCTGCAGGCCGCCACCACTCCCCTGACCAGCGGCGACGGGGCGACCGTCACACCCGAGACGCTGACCGTGATGGCGTCGGCGGTGGCGGGGCGGGAGCGGCTGCGCTTCGCCTACCGGGCCGGCGACGGCACGGACTCACGGCGCCACTGCGAGCCGTACCGGCTGGTGTCGACCGGCCGCCGCTGGTACCTCGTCGCGTACGACCTCGAACGCGACGACTGGCGCACCTTCCGGGTCGACCGGGTCGGGGAACCCTTCGCCACGGGTGCCCGCTTCGCACCGCGGGAGCTGCCGACGGGGAGCGCGGAGGAGTATCTGCGGCAGTCGATGTACCGGCGGCAGGAGACGTACGCGTTCGACGTCAGCTTCGCCGCGCCCGCCGAGTTCATCGCGGCGCGGCTCCCCCGCTGGTTCGGTACGCCCGAGCCGGTCGACGAGCACAGCTGCCGGCTGCGGGCCTCCGTCGGTGACTCCGTGGAGTGGCTGGCCGTACGGCTGGCCGTGGTCGACTGCGACTTCACGGTGCACGAGCCGCCGGAACTGGTCGGGTACGTACGGGAGTTGGGCGCGCGGCTGGCTCGGGCGGCGGGGGCCGAGGAGGGGTGAAGGGAGTGAGAACCGGGCGTTGACGTGCGGGTTTGCTGGTCGGCGGGGCTCCGGTGGGGTGGGCCGCTGTGACAGAATCTGCCGTTCGGGTCGCCCCGGGGTTCAGGTCCGGGGCGACCCGTCTTACGTCCCGTCATTCATCCTGTCGTGCGTCCCGTCATTCATGCTGTCGTGCATCCTGTCGTGCGCATGGAGCCGGGCTCCGGCGCCAGGGGGGGGGAGGCGCCGAAGCCCGGCTCTGGGAGAGTCCCGGCGCTGGGGGGAGAGCGTCGGGACTCGGCTTCGGATGGCCGCGGTCACGGTCGTGGCCGTACTCGCGGCCGTACTCGCGGTCATGGTCGTAGTCGTGGTCGTGGCGGTCGAACTCGGGTCCCGGGCCTGGCGGCTCCGGGCCCGTGAGTCGTGGGCCCGGATGTCTTGTGCCCCGGGAACGGGGAGTTGAAGCGGCGTAGTACGGCCAAGTAGCGGCAGAGTACGGCCAGGCCCCGTGGCGGCCCCGGGGGTTGGGCCATACGGGGCCTTGGTCCGTACCGGGTGGATCAGGCGACCGCGTCGAAGCCCGTGTCGCGGGCGAGCTTCTTCAGTTCGAGCAGGGCGTGCTTCTCGATCTGGCGGATCCGCTCGCGGGTCAGCCCGTGCTCCTTGCCGACCTCGGTGAGGGTGCGCTCGCGGCCGTCCTCGATGCCGTACCGCATCTTGATGATGGACGCGGTGCGCTGGTCGAGGCGTCCGATCAGGCCGTCCAGCTCCTCGCTGCGCAGCAGCGTGAGGACGGACTGCTCGGGCGAGACCGCGGAGGTGTCCTCCAGGAGGTCGCCGAACTGGGTGTCGCCGTCGTCGTCCACCGACATGTTCAGCGAGACCGGGTCGCGGGCCCAGTCGAGGACGTCGACGACACGGTCCGGGTTGGAGCCCAGCTCGGTGGCGATCTCCTGGGGCTCGGGGTCGCGGCCGTGCTCGCGGTTGAACTCGCGCTGCACGCGGCGGATCCGGCCCAGCTCCTCGACGAGGTGAACGGGCAGCCGGATGGTGCGCGACTGGTCCGCTATCGAACGGGTGATGGCCTGGCGGATCCACCAGGTGGCGTACGTCGAGAACTTGAAGCCCTTGCGGTAGTCGAACTTCTCGACCGCGCGGACCAGGCCGGCGTTGCCCTCCTGGATGAGGTCCAGCAGGGGCAGGCCGCTGCGGGGGTAGCGCCGGGCCACGGCCACGACGAGCCGCAGGTTCGACCGTATGAAGATGTCCTTGGCCCGCTCGCTGTCGGCGACGAGGGCTTCGAGCTCCTCACGGGTGGCGTCCGCCTTGGGCTCCTCCTCGCCGTCGAGGATCTGCTGCGCGAACACACCCGCCTCGATGATCTGGGACAGCTCGACTTCCTTGGCGGCGTCGAGCAGCGGTGTACGCGCGATCTCGTCGAGGTACATGCCGACCAGGTCGCGGTCGGCGATCTCGCCGCCAGAGGCGCGAACGCTGCGAGCCGCGTCGGTCCGGCCGGAGGCGGACGAACGACGAGCGGCGACGGCACGGGTTGCCATGCGTGCTCCCTTGCGATGGTGGGCTGGCAGGGTGGTATCTGGCTGTCTGGTCGTACGTGTTCCTACGGGGTGGTGAGGTGGCCGCCCGGACACTCTTCCGAGTGCCCTGCTTCCGAAGGAAACAACGACTGGAATCAGGACAGAATTCCCAACCCGTCCCACTATTTTTCTGATCTTGCAGTACCCTGTGCCGCCACAAGGGGAGGCGAGATGTCCGCGAAGGCCGCAGAGGTGCAGGTCAGACCAGGAGTCGAGACCGACCTCGCCGCCCTCACCGACCTCTACAACCACTACGTCCGTGAGACGCCGATCACCTTCGATACCGCTGTCCTCACTCCGGAAGAGCGCCGCCCTTGGCTGCTCTCCCACCCTGAAGACGGCCCGCATCGTCTGATGGTTGCCACCTCCAACGACTCACAGCGGATTCTTGGGTACGCCACGAGCAGCGCGTTTCGCGGGAAACCGGCGTACGACACCTCGGTGGAGGTGTCGGTGTACCTGGCCCCGGACGCGGGCGGCCGGGGCGTGGGCACGCTGCTGTACAAGGCACTGTTCGAGGCGCTCGCCGACGAGGACGTGCATCGCGCCTACGCCGGGATCGCCCAGCCGAACGAGGCGTCGACGCGGTTGCACGAGCGGTTCGGGTTCCGGTACGTCGGTACGTACCGGGAGGTCGGGCGGAAGTTCGGGCGGTACTGGGACGTGGCCTGGTACGAGAAGGGGTTGTGAGGGGTGCTGTGAGGGGTCCTGCGGGGCCGGGCCGGGGTCACCGCTCGGCGGACAGGGGCTCCCTCATGGCCTTGGCAGTGGCCCGGGGGTCGTAGTCCTCGGGTACCCCTTCGACCAGGATGATGTTGCCCTGGATGTGGCGTGACCGCAGCGGGGCGATCTCCTGGTACGCGGGCGAGTCCCACCAGCTCCGCGCCTCGGCGATGCCGGGGAAGCCGATCACCACGACGGCTCCGGGCCAGCTCCCCTCCTTCACCTCGTGCGCGGTGCCATGGACGAGGAAGCGGCCGCCGTACGGCTCGAAGGTGGCGGGGATCCGCTCGATGTACTCGGCGATCTCCGGGTGCGGGGCGGCGTCCTTGAGGTGGGCGATGGCGTAGGCGGGCATGAGGCGTCCTTTCGGGCGGTCCGGCCGGCGGGCGAGCCGGGGTGTTCCTACGCCGACGAGCCTGGCAGCCGTACGGACCCGGGTCGATGACCTCGCGGGTAATCGACCCGGGCCCGGGACCGCGCCCGTACCCGTACGGGGACCGGCACGGGGACCGGTCCCCCTGGGGTCAGCCGACCCGGGGGCACCGACGCGGGGTCAGCCGAACTGCACCGAGCGCTTCGCCAGGCCCATCCAGAAGCCGTCGATCACCGACTTCTGGGCGTCCAGTTCACCGGCGGCCTCGGCCGCGCCCATCGTGACGAAGAGCGGGGCGAAGTGCTCGGTGCGGGGGTGGGCCAGTTGCCCGGCCGGGGACTTGTGGAGGAAGTCGAGGAGGCCGTCCCAGTCGCGGGATTCGAGTGCGCGGTGGCCCCAGTCGTCGAACTCGGCGGACCAGGTGGGGGTGCCGGGCTGGCGGAGGGCGGCGAGGTTGTGGGTGAAGAAGCCGGAGCCGATGATCAGCACGCCCTCGTCGCGGAGGGGCGCGAGCTTGCGGCCGATGTCCATCAGCTTCACGGGGTCCAGGGTCGGCATGGAGATCTGCAGGACCGGGATGTCGGCGTCCGGGAACATCTCGACGAGGGGGACGTAGGCGCCGTGGTCGAGGCCCCGGTCCGGGATGTCCTGGACGGGAATGCCGGGGGCCTGGAGGAGCTTGCGGACCGAGGCGGCCAGCTCGGGGGCGCCCGGGGCCCCGTACTGGACCTTGTAGTAGTGCTCGGGGAAGCCCCAGAAGTCGTAAACCAGGGGTACGGGGTCGACCGCACCGAGGGCGAGGGGAGCCTCCTCCCAGTGGGCGGAGACCATGAGGACCGCCTTGGGGCGGGGCAGGGTCGCGGACCAGGCGGCGAGTTCGCCGGGCCAGATCGGGTCGTCGGCGAGCGGCGGGGCCCCGTGGCTCAGATACAGGGCGGGCATGCGCTCGGCGGTGGCGGCGGTGGCGGCGGACATAGGGGTGACTCCCTCTATACACACGCGACGCACACGACACATACGCCCCATACGCCTCACGCGCTTCGGCGGGCCCGGTGGTCGCTTCTGTCTCCTTGAGACTCCCGCTGACTCCCCAGTAGTTGAAGTCTCAATATTTGTTGTTTCACCTTACATCTCTATAGTTCAAATTTCAAGAAGGACCCTCGTACAGTGGGGGCATGAAGACCCCATCCGCTGAGGAAGAACCCCGCTGGCTCACCGACGAGGAGCAGCGCATCTGGCTCGCCTACGTACACGCCACAGCACTGTTCGAGGACCATCTCGACCGTCAGTTGCAGCGCGACGCGGGTATGCCGCACCTCTACTACCACCTGCTGGTGGTGCTGTCCTCGGCACCGCAGCGGCGGCTGCGGATGACCGAGCTGGCGATGCGGACGAAGATCACGCGGTCGCGGCTGTCGCACGCGGTGGCCCGGCTGGAGAAGAACGGGTGGGTACGGCGCGAGGACTGCCCCTCGGACAAGCGGGGGCAGTTCACGGTGCTCACGGACGGCGGTCACGAGATGCTCTCGAAGAGTGCGCCGGGGCATGTGGCGGCGGTGCGGCAGGCGTTGTTCGACCGGTTGTCGGTGGAGCAGCAGCGGGCCCTCGGCGAGATCATGGGGATCTTGGCGGAGGGGTTGCAGCCGTCGGAGGCGGGGGCGGATTTGCCCTGGCTGCGGTAGGGCTCCGCCGGGTGAGCCGTGGGGCGCCGTGGCGCTGACGGCCGTCCACGACTGCGGGTCCGCTCGGGCTGGTCGCGCAGTTCCCCGCGCCCCTGAAGGGCGGCGGGGGGAAAAGGGGGGGGAAAAGGGAAACACAAGGGGGGGGGGGGGACCTTTGACACGCCCCCGGAGTCGGACAAACCGGTGGGTCG
>NZ_JBVKAY010000005.1:264275-302697 GCF_055657445.1 Streptomyces sp. NPDC107538
CGTCCACGGCTGCGGTCCCCCTGGGGCTGGTGGCGACGTCCCCCCCCCCCCGGAGGGGGGGCGGGGCGGGGGCCTCCCCCCTCGCCCCGCCGCCCTTCAGCATCATCCTCAGTGGGCGATCACCGGGATCTTGACCTCGTTCGTCGTGTCCTCGCCCTCGGCCGTCGTCGCCGTCATGTCGGGCTTGCCCGTGGTGACGAGGGTGAAGGCGATGGCGGCGGAGGCGACGAGGATGGCCACGGCGAACCAGATGGCGTTGGTGTAGCCGTTGACCATGCCCTGGAGTTCGACCAGCTGGGCGGCCGGCTTGGAGGTGGCCGAGCCGATGTGCTCCTTGATGTAGGACGTGGTCGCGGAGGCGGCGATCGTGTTCAGCAGGGCCGTACCGATGGCGCCGCCGACCTGCTGGGAGGTGTTGACCATGGCGGAGGCCACGCCCGCGTCACGCGGTTCGACACCGTGGGTCGCGAGGGACATCGCCGGCATGAACGCCGTACCCATACCGAGGCCGAGCAGCAGCTGGGCCGGCAGGAGCAGGGCGGCGTACGAGGAGTCGACCTCCATCTGGGTCAGCAGCAGCATGCCGAGGCCGGCGACCAGGAAGCCGGGGGCCATCAGCAGGCGCGGCGCGACCCGGGTCATCAGCCGGGTGCCGATCTGGGTCGAGCCGATGATCATGCCCGCGATCATGGGCAGGAAGGCGAAACCGGTCTTGACCGGGGAGTACCCCTTCACGATCTGCAGGTAGTAGGTCAGGAAGAGGAACAGGCCGAACATCGCGATGATCGCGAGGCCGAGGGAGAGGTAGACACCGCCGCGGTTGCGCTCGATGAGCACGCGCAGCGGCAGCAGCGGGGCCTTCACCTTGGACTCGACGAACACGAAGGCCGCGAGGAGCGCCGCCGAGGCGATGAACAGGGTGATCGTCATCGAGTCGCCCCAGCCATCGGACTCGGCCCGGGTGAAGCCGTAGACCAGGGAGACCAGGCCCAGGGTGGACAGGACCACGCCGGGGATGTCGAGCGGGGAGCGGTTGCGGCCGCCCTCGGGCTCACGGATGACGAGGTACGCGCCGACCGCCGCGATGATCGCGAACGGGATGTTGACGAAGAACGTCCAGCGCCAGTCCAGGTACTCGGTGAGGAAACCGCCGAGGATCAGGCCCACGGCGCCGCCGCCACCGGCGATCGCGCCGTAGATGCCGAACGCCTTGGCGCGCTCCTTGGCGTCGGTGAACATCACGGCGAGCAGGGAGAGCGCGGCGGGCGCGAGCAGTGCGCCGAAGGCGCCCTGGAGCGCGCGGGCGCCCAGCATCATCGCCTCACCGGTGGCGGCGCCGCCCAGCGCGGAGGCGCCGGCGAAGCCGATCAGACCGGTGACGAAGGTGCGCTTGCGGCCCCAGATGTCGGAGATACGGCCGCCGAAGAGGAGCAGACCGCCGAAGGCCAGCGCGTACGCGGTGATGACCCACTGACGATTGCCGTCCGATATCCCCAGGTCCTGCTGGGCGGACGGGAGGGCGATGTTCACGATGGTCGCGTCGAGCACGACCATCAGCTGGGCGAGGGCGATGAAGACGAGCGCTTTCCAGCGGGTGGCGTGCGCGTCGTTGGCTTCGGATGTCTTGGGTGTCTTGGGTGTCTTGGGTGTCTTCAAAGCTTTGGATGTACCGGCTGTTTCGGACATGGGGGTACCCACTTCGGGACTTCGTGACGGAAAAATCGGAGTCAGGTGGTGAAAAAGGGCGTCGAGAGGTAGTGGCTTGTCGTCGTCGACAGCCTTGGGGTCGGTGGGTCAGGACCGGTGGGTCAGGTCCGGTGGGTCAGGGCGAGCAGGGCCTCCGTAGGTCCTCCACGGTCACGGGTGCGCCGGGCAGTTCGGAGGGGGCCGGGGCGCGCAGCCCGTCCAGGAACAGTTGCAGGTGGCGGTGGAGGAAGCGGTCGGCGCCCGCGCACTGGGTGCCGGCCGGGGGCCTGCTGAGCTGGCTGACGGCGATCATCAGGTCTCCGACGCCCACGTCGGCGCGGAGCTGCCCGGCGTCCCGGGCGCGCTTCATGACCCCCGCGATCTGCTCCTCCAGGCGCTCGCGCGCCGCCTCCAGGTCGGGGTGGTGCTTGTCGAACGTGCTCTGGACCATCGGGCAGAGTGCGCTGACCCGTTCGTCGGCCGAGGTGTGCACGAAGCGCGACAGCGCCTCGAACGCGTCACCGGTCTCGGTGAGCGCGGCCTCGGCCGCGAGCGCCGTACGGTCCATGACCGAGCAGACGACCTCGCGGACCAGTGCGTCCCGGTCGGGGAAGTTGCGGTACAGCGTGGCGTTGCCGACGCCCGCCCGGCGGGCGATCTCGTCGAGCGGCACCTCGGGGCCGAACTCCACGAACATCTCCCGTGCGGCGGTGACGATCCGCTCCCGGTTGCGCAGGGCGTCCGCCCGGGGGCGGGGCACCTTGCGACGTACGGAGGTGGCGGTGGCGGTGGCCTCCACGGCGTACTCCTTCTTCCCGATCCAGTGGTGTGGGGGGCGCCCGGTGGTGATCCGGGGATGGAGTCCCCGTTTCGCTCGGACGAAGGGTTAAACGGGGAAACGATCCCCGGTTATTTCCCCGCACCGAAGACTTTTCGAGTGACCTGGGTCACATGTCGGCGGGGGTGGCCTCGCGCGGGTGGCAGACCCACGTTCGGCCCTTCCAGCGCGCGCCCGCGCACCCTCCGACACAGGGTGATCGGAAGGGTGCAGCCTCGTCACGGGCGGCTGCCGTGGAGCGAAGGGCTCGGGCATGCAGCAGCGGTTCCGCCTGGACGGGATACCTCCGCGCCGCATACCCCCGCGTCGGATACGTCGGCGTCGGACGCGTTCGCGCCGGATACGTCCGCGCCGGGTGGTCGCGCTCGCCTCCGTCACGGCTCTCACGCTCGCGGTCAGCAGCTCCGCCGGTACCGGGCATCTGATGGCGAAGGAGACGACACGGACCGCGGGGGCCACGGCCCTGGCCCGCGGTTCGGCGCTCGGCCCCTGCATGATCCGCGGCCCGCTCGGCATCCAGATGTCCGAGGGCATCCCGACCCCGCCCGGCTACGCCCGCTCCACCGGCACGGTCCGCGCCCTCAACCTGATGATCGACTTCTCCGACGCGCCCGGCGAGGGCAGCGCGATGGACCGCTTCGCGGAGTTCGCGCCGCAGACCCAGAAGTGGTTCAGGACCAGCAGTTACGGCCGTATCGACTACCGTCCCGAGGCCCCGCTCACCGAGTGGCTGCGGATGCCGAAGTCGTTCCGCTCGTACGGCATAGAGCGCGGCGCCCCCTTCGATCCCGGCTACCGCCGGCTGGTCCAGGACATGGTGCGGGCCGCCGATCCGCTGGTGGACTTCCGGTCGTACGACCTGATCAACGTCCTCGTCACCCCTAACGCGGGCCCCTCCGCCCTCGACACCGTCCTGTCGGTGACCTTCGCCGGGAACCGGGAGGCGCCGGTCGCGGACGGGGTGCCGGTCGCCAACGCGTCGTTCGTCTACAGCCGCCAGGACGACGGCTCCGGGTCGTACGCGGAGACCGGGTACCGGGTGCTGCCGCACGAGAACGGCCATGTCTTCGGGCTGCCCGACCTCTATACGCACGAGGGCGGGGGTGCGGTCGGGCACTGGGACATCATGAGCGAGGACTGGGGCGTCGACAACGATCTGCTGGGCTGGCACAAGTGGAAGCTCGGGTGGCTCGACGAGACGCAGGTGGCGTGTGTGGCGGGGGGTGGTGCCGCGGAGTACACGCTGACGCCGCTGGCGGCGGACGGGGGCGCGAAGCTGGTCGTGGTGCCGCTCAGTTCGCGGGCGGTGTATGTCGCGGAGTTGCGGACGCGGGCGGGGAACGATGCGGCGGTGTGTCGGCCGGGGGTGCTCGTGTACCGGGTGGACTCGACCGTCGACACCGGGAACGGGCCCGTCAAGGTGCATGACGCGCGTCGTGACAGTGGGGGGTGCACGCGGAGTCCCAATGTCCACGCGGAACTGTCGGATGCGCCGCTCGTCCCCGGGGAGACGTTCAGGGACGCGCGGGCGGGGGTGGAGATCGCTGTGGTGGGGGTGGGTGTCGGGGGGGAGCATCGGGTGGTGGTCAGGCGGAGGTGAGGGGGTGCGTTGAGGAAGTGGGGTGAGGGAGCGGGTGGTGGGTGGGTGGGGGGAGAGGGGTGGGGTGTCTGGGGTGCGTGGGCGGGTGCGGGTTCGGTGGGGCTTCTCGCGCAGTTCCCCGCGCCCCTAAAAGACCAGGCCCCTGCGGGCCTGAAAGCCCAGCCCTGCGCGGCGTGAGAGGTGAACGGCGACCGGTGGCGGGGCTGAAAGGCGACCGGTGGCGGGGCTGAAAAGTATGGGGCGCAGCCCCTGCTTTTCAGGGGCGCGGGGAACTGCGCGAGAAGCCCCACCGGGCCCGCGGTCGCCGGCGCACCCGCGCCCCCGAGCTATGAGGCGCCCGGCTCAGCGGCGCAGCCCGGGCCCATTACCGTGAGCGCATGTTCCCGAACGTCCCCGGCGCGGGCGCCACCACCCCCGCCCCCATCCTCGGCGAGGCCACCGCGCCCGCCGAAGCCGTCGCGCCCCTGATGCGGGGCATCACCGTGCTGCGCCGGCTCACCGAGGCGGACGGGACGCTGAGCCCGAGCGCGCTGGAGCGGGCCACCGGACTCGCGCGCTCCACGGTCGACCGGATCACGGCGACCCTGACCCGCATGGGCTACGTACGGCTGGACGGCCGAGACGCGGTCCTCGCCCCCCGCCTCATGGAGCTGGGCAACGCCTACCTCGCCGCCCTCCGCCTCCCCCGCCTCCTCGACTCCCACGCGGACGCCCTCGCCGACGAACTCGACGAGTCCGTCTCCCTCGCGGTCCGCGACCGGGACGGCGTCCGCTTCATCCACCAGGCCACCCGCCGCCGCGCGATGTCCCTCAGCTTCCGCATCGGCGACCTCCTGCCCGCCGAACGCACCGCGCCCGGCCCGCTGTTCGCCACCGAGTGGGAACCGGCGGACTGGACCCGGTGGCGGACCCGCCGCGCGGCCGACCCGGAGGGCCACGGTTTCCCGGCGGTGCCTCCGCGCGGCGGCGCGTACGACGACTTCGAGGACCGTACGGCCCGCGCGGGCGCCCAGGGGTGGGCGCTGGACGACCAGTTGATCGAACCGGGGCTGGTGGCGGTCTCCGTACCCGTACGGGATCCGCGGACGGGACGCGTCGCGTGTGTGGCGAGCGTCGTCAGCCACACGAGCCGGCACACGGCGGACTCGCTCCGCACGACACTGCTGCCCCGGCTGCGGGCGACCGTGGCGGAGATGGAGCGCGAGCTGCGGAAGCCCGCGGTGACGGCCACGGCGGTACAGGAGGGCGCCACCACCCCGCCCGGTCTCGCCGACTGGACCGGGGCCTCCAAGCAGGAGCTGGGCCGGGAGTTCGTCGAGTCGCTCGCCCGGGGGCTCACGGTCGTCACCTCGTTCGGTGAGGGGCGGGCCGAGCTGACGCTGACCGAGGTCGCGCAGGCCACCGGGCTCGCGCGGGCGACGGCGCGACGGGCGCTGATCACCCTCGAACACCTGGGGTACGTGGAGTCGTACGACCGGCTCTTCCGCCTCACACCCCGGGTGCTGGACCTGGGCTTCCCACCCCTGTCGATGCTGCCGCTCCCCCGGATCGCCGCACCGCATCTCGCCGAACTCTCCGCGCGCGTCCACGACTCGGCGTCCCTGGCGATCCTCACCGGGGGTGGGGACGAGGTGCAGTACACGGCGCGGGTCGCCACCAGCCGCATCATGAGCGTCAACATCACCCTCGGCACCCGGTTGCCCGCGTACGCGACGTCGCTGGGGCGGGTGATGCTCGCCGATCTGCTCCCCGAGGTCCCGCTCCCGGAGCGCCCCGCCCCCCTGACCCCGCACACGGTCACCGGCCGGGGGGAGCTGCTGGCCGTCCTGGAACGCGTACGGGACGCCGGATTCGCCCTCGTCGACGGGGAGTTGGAGGAAGGGCTGCGGTCCATCGCCGTACCGGTGCGGGAGCGGGGCGGGCGGGTCGTCGCCGCGGTGAACGTCGCCATGCACAGCAGCCGGCGGTCGGTCGAGGAGTGCGTGGCGGAGGTGCTGCCCGCGCTGCGGGAGGCGGTGGGGCGGATCGAGGGGGAGCTGGCGGTGGCGGGGATGTTCCGCCGGGTCCCGGAGGTCTGACCACCGGCCCCTGACGGCCGTAGACCACTTCACGAGGCGTGCGCACACCGTACGCTGGTGGCGTCGGCCGTACGCAGGAGAGCCGTACGCGCAGAGGCGTACGCGGGAGGGCCGTACGCAGCAGAGGAGAGGCGCCGCCATGTCACCGAAGCAGGAGGGGTTCGCGTCCGTGTGGACGCGGCCCCGGACCGGGCGGGAGCAGCCCGCGCTGAGCCGGGAGCACATCGTGGCGGAGGCGCTGCGGCTGCTCGACGAGGAGGGCATCGAGGCGCTGAGCATGCGCAAGCTCGGCGGGCGGCTGAGCGCCGGCGCGACCTCGCTCTACCGCCATGTCGCCAACAAGGACGAGCTGTTGGAGCTGGCCGTGGACGAGGTCTACGGCGAGATCGAGGTCAACACCACGCCCGACCCGGCCGACTGGCGTACGGACACGGCCGCCTGCGCCCACAGTCTGCGCGCCACGATCCTGCGCCACCCGTGGCTGGCCTCCGTACTCGGCGAGATGGGCATGTCCTACCTCGGTCCGAACTGGATGCGTATCTCCGAGGGCATGCTGAAGCTGCTGACCACCGCCGGGTTTCCGGCCGGCGAGGCCGACCGGGCGGTCACGACGCTCGTCGCGTACGTCACGGGCATGGCCACCAGCGAGGCCGCCTGGCTCAACGTCCTCGCCCGCAGCGGTCAGGACGAGCAGACCATGGTCGAACAGCTGTGGCCGGCCGCCGAGGAGGCCGCCCAGGACCATCCGCTGCTGCGCGAGGGCTACGCCGAACAGCGCGGGACGGATCCGCGGGCGGCCCGGGAGGAGGGGTTCCGGTACGGCCTCGACCGGGTGCTGGACGGGTTGGAGACGCGGCTGCCGTGACGCCGCCCCCGCGTCCCCAACTCCCGGATTTCAGCTAGCCGTTGACTCCCGTGTACTTGCTCAGGCTCCAGTTCCACAGCAGCCGGGACAGGACGAACGCGGTGAGGCCGATGAAGGGGGAGGCCACGGCCAGCGCCTCCGGTACGCCCATCGTGCCGCCGTGGCCGGTCAGTACACCGGCCGGGAAGTACGCGATGAAGGCGAGCGGGACGACGAAGGTGAACGCGGCGGACGCGACCTTCGGGAGGATGCTGAGCGGGTAGCTGCCGAAGGTGCCCATCAGCTCCTCCAGCCACTGGCTCCAGTACGAGGTGGCCGGGAAGTGGAACGCGGCGGCGGCCAGGGCCGTGAAGATCGCGGCCTCGATCAGCATGCCGCCGAGGACACCCGCGATCACGTAGGTGATCCGGCCCGCCGTCCAGTCGAGCGAACTGCGCTGCAGCGCGGCGACGAACAGACCGGCCGCGACGATGAGGTCACCGATGGCGTTGACCGGGAAGAAGGCCAGCTGGACCTGCCGGTAGACCGGCATGGGGCGGATCAGACAGGGGTCGACGACTCCTTCCTGGACGAGTATGTGCATGTACTGGATCCGGCCGAGGAACAGCACGTACAGCCCGTGGGCGAGCATCCGCATGCCGGCGATGAGCAGCACGTCGGAGCTGGACCAGCCGCCGAGTCCGGGGAACCGGGTGAGCAGGACGGAGGCGAAGACGACGATCGAGACCTGCCAGATCGCCCCGACGGCGACGCTCATCAGGAACTCGCCCCGGTACTCCAGCTGGGCCTTGAAGTTGAGCCTGCTGATCCGCCAGACGACGCGCCAGGCGTGCGCGGGCCCAGGAGGGGAGGTGCTGCGTGTGGTCGTCATGGTCATCCTCCCTGGGAGACGACGCGACGGCCGGCCAGGTCCCACAGCCGGCGGGTGAGCAGGGCGAGCAGCACGATCCAGACGGCCTGGACGGCGATCTGCCCGAAGGCGTCGCCGATGCCGATCCGCCCGACGTAGATCGAGAGCGGTACGCCGAGCGTCGCCTGGAACGGCAGGAACGAGCTGAGCGTGATGAACCAGTCCGGGAAGTACCAGAGCGGGGCGTACACACCGGAGAGCAGGTTCTGCGCGAAGACGAGGATCAGCAGGGCCGCCTCGTTGCGCAGGGTCCAGAAGCACATCAGGTCGACCAGCATCATCACGTAGTAGAGGACGAGTTGGCCGAGCAGCATGCTGACGGCGAAGACCCCGGCCACCGAGGGGGAGGCGGGCGGGGGGACGACTCCGACGGCGAGGCAGAGCACGTATCCGGTGAGCACCCAGCCGAAGCCGTACAGCTGGTCGCCGAGGGCGCGCAGCGCGTAGTAGCGCTGGGGTTTCATCGGCCGCAGGTACCAGTAGACGATCGTTCCGAAGTGCAGGTGCTGGAGCACCATGTCGCGGCCCGCGCTCCGGTCGAGGCCGCGGATGCGGTTCGCGAGCACGGCGAGTACGGCGTAGCCGACGGCCTGGGTCTCGTTCAGCCCGGCGCTGGATCCGGTGTTCGCGTACAGCCCCCGCCAGAGGTAGACGACCAGGCAGACCTGGACGAACAGCCGTACGGCGGTGGCGGTCATCCGGGGCGGGGTGAGCAGTTCGCCCCGGGGGGTGATCCAGGAGATGCGGCGGGCGCGGGAGAGGGCGGCGGAGAGGGGGGTGGGGGTGGTGGTTGCGGAGACCATGGATCAACCGCCCTGGGAGGCGGACGCGGTGGTGGTGGCGGCGTCGGTGCCGGCGTCGGCGGTGTGGGTCTGGGTGTCGGTGGGCGGCTTCTGCGTGGGGACCTCGCCGAGGTAGGCGGCGCGCATGACGTCCTCCAGGTCGTTCTCCTCCAGCGCGAGGTCGGCGACCCGGAACCGTCCGATGATCACCTTGAGCGCCTCGTGGACGGTGGGGGCGTCGTCCCCGACCGGCCCGAACACGACCCGAGGCCCTTCACGCCGCAGCAACCCGATCCCATCGAACCCGGGCAGCGGAACGGCACCCGTCTCCTCTGTCTCCTCCGTCTCCCCGCTCTTCCCGCTCTTCCCGCTCTTCCCGATCTCCTCGACGTCGGCCGGGTCGGCGAGGGTGGCGCGGACCTGCCAGGTGCCGCCGAAGCGCCGCCGGATCTCCTGGAGCGAGCCGTCGAGGACGATCCGGCCGTGGTTGATCAGCACGACGCGTTCGGCGAGCCGTTCCACCTCGGTCATGTCGTGTGTGGTGAGCAGGACGGTACGGTCGCGCTCCTCGACCTGGTGCCGCAGGAACCGCCGTACCTGCTCCTTCACCACCACGTCCATGCCGATGGTGGGTTCGTCGAGGAAGACGACGGGCGGGTCGTGCAGCAGCGAGGCGGCGAGATCGCACCGTACGCGCTGGCCGAGCGACAGATGCCGGACCCGGGTGTCCCAGAACTCGGAGAGTTCGAGCAGCCCGTCGAACTCCTCGATCCGCTCCCGGAATTGCCCTTCGGGCACCCCATAGATATCGCGCAGGATCTCGAACGACTCCCGCGCGGGCAGGTCCCACCACAACTGCGTCCGCTGCCCGAACACGGCCCCGATGTTGTGGGCGTTGCGCTCCCGGTCCCGGTGCGGGACGACCCCGGCGACGAGCGCCTCGCCCGAGGTGGGCGTCAGGATCCCGGTGAGCATCTTGATGGTGGTGGACTTCCCGGCCCCGTTGGGACCGAGCAGGGCGAGCAACTCCCCCCTGCCCACGCTGAAGTCGACGTCCTGCACCGCGACCTTGTCCACACGCTGCGGGCTGACGAGCGACTTGAGCGCCCCCGCGAAGCCGGGCCGCCGTACGGTCGTCTGGAACACCTTGGACAGCCCGCGCGCCTCGATCACCGCAGACAACGGCATCACTTCCCTTCACACCGACTCGTTCGACCCACCCGGAGCGAGCCCGCCCGATACACCGTTCGGCATGTCGAACGCCATCCGGGACAACGGCGGAATGCTAGGCCCGCAAACGGAACCTGAAAAACGATTTGTTGACCGCCCCACCACCGCCCCCTGAACTCCCCGCCCCGACCTACCCACCCCGAACCCCTACTCCCCGCCCACCCCCCGCCCACCCGCTACACTGACCGGGCACCTTGCCTTCGTAGCTCAGGGGATAGAGCACCGCTCTCCTAAAGCGGGTGTCGCAGGTTCGAATCCTGCCGGGGGCACGGAGAAACAACAGGTCAGGAGCTCTCTCGTCCAATGGGCGGGAGGGCTCCTGTGCTTCTGGCAGGCGATCGGTGGCCTTGAGTTGCTGGTGCGAGCCGACCTCGAGTCCGAGTGCCAGGGCTGCTGAGGGCAGCTGATCCTCAGCAGCGATGACCTCGCCGAGGCGGGCGGGCCGAAAGATGTTCGGCGCACCGATCGGGAGGTGGGGCGCCGTCTCGGCCGGAAGGCGAGCACCCGGCTCATCGGCGGCGGGCTTCTCCGGGCGACGAACAGTCTGTTGGTGAGCTCACTTCACGCTTCATCCGGGAAGACACGGGACCGTGAAGGCGGCCTGGACTCAAGTCCGGGCCGCCCCTGGCCGCCGCTCACCGATCCCCCGTCTCGTCTGCCTCGTCGGTCTCCAGAATCTCGAGCACGCGAGGAACGTCATCCCAGTCCCGCCAGCCGACTGGTGGAATGGATCCAAGAGCGCGTCGACGCGGGCGGAGTGCCCGGCTACATCGCGGCCGCCGCCGCTCATCAGGACGCCATGGGTCGACTGCGCGAGGTGGCCGAGCGTCTCGAAGAAGAGCACGGTGTCGTGACGGAGGGCTAGCAGCAAGCGGCGCGGGACCGCATCGCCGCGATGGACGGCTGGCATGACGAGCAGCGATCGCACTCGGACGAGGCCACGCCGCCCGAGCGAAGCTGCACCGGCCGCGGCAGCGCGTCTTCGTGTTCGACTCCGAGGCTCTCTCCAAGGCGGTTCAGGGCGATCGGGAGACGGCCGCTCTGATCAAGGCCGCCCCGCGGCTGGACATCCCGATCGTCACTTCGGCGCTCACGACCTTGGAGGCGTGGGACCTTCGCGAAGCGTCGAGGCAGGTGTTGTGGAACCGGACGCTGTCCCGGATCCGCATCGTGCACACGGACGACCAGGTGATCGCCATGGCGCGCGACTTGCCGACGGCATGAGCCAACTCCTCGCGGGACACCTCGTGCGAGTCGAGAAGGTCTGACGAAGCGCCGCCCATCCCAGTCAGGCATCCCAGGCTTCGGTGTTTCCGCAGGTCACCGGGGTGAGATTGTTCCGCTGTCGCGGGTGGGGTGGCTGCTGTTGTTCCGGGCCGGCGGGGCGTCCGATGCTACGGCTGTCGCACCGGCTGAAGCGGTCGGCGCTACCGAGTTACCGAGTCACCGAGTTATCCGCCCAGCAGAATCAAAGGGGAATACGCATATGAACGTGACGTCCTTTACCGGCCGCCGTGCGGCCGTGGCCGTGGGTGTCGTCCTGGCGCTTGGATGGGGTGTGTCGGCGCAGGCCTCCGCCACCGGGCCGGTGGCAAAGGGCGGCAAAGCCGCCGTCGCCGTCTGCGACCAGAAGGTTCTGGGGGTGTCTGCCACGAAGGAGCCCGCGGACAGTGTGGAGGCCAGGCACCTCCTCCTCACCGTCCAGAACGCCGGCGACAAGAAGTGCAACCTCTACCGCTACCCCCTCGTGCGGCTCGGTGACGCCCGGAGGACGGCCCGGGTGATCGAGGAGAGCGACCCCAACCCGGGGGTGCCCGTCACCCTCGCTCCGGGTGAGGAGGCGTATGCCGGTCTGCTCGTCAACGGGCCCATGGACGAGTACGAGGCCAAGAGCATCACCCTCGGCCTCCAGGGGCGTGAGCCCGGCAGCAGTGCGGGCCAGCCGATCGATGTCCCCATGCCCGTGGAGACGTTGTACGCCAACGACTTCCAGCGCGTCACCTACTGGACGACCGCTCCCGGTGTCGCCCTGGATTTCATCATGTCGAAGTGACGGGCCGCGACGGCCATGCTCCGCCTTGCCGCGTCCGTCACAACTCACGGACGGGTATGGATCATTACCGTCAATTGAAGTTCAAGGTGGTCACCAGCGGCTATCAGGCGGTCACGCCGCGGCCGCACTACGGGGTGCTGAACACCCGGAACGACGACGTGGTGCACCTGCGGCTCCGGAGCGGGGCTCGATCTGCCTCGGGCCGAACACCCAGACCGTGTTCAGCAGTGCCTACTTCGTCGACGGAATAAGGATATCCAGCAGCCCCAGGTGCTGATTCCGCCGGAGCCGACCTGTTGCTCCGTCAGTCGCCGGTTTCCCCCTCGTCGTAGACGGTGGTCATGGGCGCCCAGCCGGCGGGGTCGCGGTACCAGTAGTGCGGCAGCCCCTTGATGTCGGTGGTGCGGAACGGGCGGCCGTGGTCGTCGATGCGGATCGTGCCGGTCCGGCCCTGTGAGGACCAGTCGAGTTCGACGTACCAGTCGCAGGTGCAGGACTCGGTGCGCGCGGAGAGCAGCAGGACCTCCGGCTCCCGCAGCGACACCCGGTAGGGGAAGTCGATCGCGGGGTCCGGTGTGTCCGGGTCGTTCCCGGAGATCGAACGGGCCAGGGGCCGGCGCGCGTCGAGGTCCACGGAGAAGTGGCGGGGGATGAGGACGGCGCCGCAGCCTTCGTACATGGAGTAGGCGATGCTCCCGCGGGCAGCGGGGGTCGTGCGGTCGACCACGCGCACATGAAGTGCCTCCAGTACGACGGCGGCGGAGCCGCGTCCCTGCACCGTGATCCGCAGGTGGGTGGTGCGCCCGTGCTCCGCCCCCAGGGCCCCGGCCCACGCCGCCGCGTCCTGCGGGGCCGGTGGCGGCGGGACCTGCCGCGGTGGCTTGGCGATGACGTAGTCGTGGTCGCATTCGGGTCGCCAGATGTGGGAGTTGGCCGTCCAGGTCAGCGGGGCCGTCGGGGGTGCCGGGTCGGTGCTCGCGCGGGTCGCCTGCGGGCTGACGCCGCTGGGGCTGGGCGATGCCGAGGGCTTCGGTGTGGTGGGGGCGGGGGCCGACGACTCGCCGTCGGCGGAGGGGGGTCCGGCAGAGGGTTGCGGGCTTCCGCCGCCGCTGTGCGTGGGCGACACCGACGCCGACGGCTTCGGTGCGGTGCGGGCGGAAGCCGACGGTTCACCGCCGCCCGAGGGGGGTCCGGCAGCGGATGCGGTAAGGCCGCCGAGTGCGACGGCGAGCGAGGCCGCCAGTGATATCGACCGCGCGAGCCGTTGTCGGGGGCGGACGGGGAGGCGGGAGCGGAGGAGGGGGCGGAGGAGGGGGACGGTCACGGGGGTGTGCGGCGAGGTCGGCTCGGGCGCCTCGTCCGCCTGTTCCGCCTGTTCCGCCTGTTCCGCCTGTTCCGCCTGTTCCGCCTGTTCCGCCTGTTCCGCCTGTTCCGCCTGTTCCGCCTGTTCCGCCCTCGGTGCCCGTCGCGCGGCGGAGGGGCGGGTTCGTTGGCGTGCCGCGACTGCCAGGATCCATCGGCGGTGCAACTCCACGCGTTCCTCGGGGGAGGCTCCGCAGAGTGCGGCGAACCGCTCGATCCCGGTGAAGTCCAGGGGAACCGCCTCGCCGGCGCAGTAGCGGTGCAGCGTGGAGGCGTGCATGTTCAGGCGGCGGGCCAGCGCTGCGTAGCTGCGGTCTGTGCGCTCCTTGAGACGCGTCAGCAGTAACGCGAACTCCGCTACATCATCGTGGATTGCATCCATGTGGCCCGTACTCGCATCCATCCATCTGTCGGCCTGTGCGGTCGTGTCCCGATCCGGGACGGCATTCCAGGCTCTCCCCGTACCTGCACGTCGATACGGCTGAGACGGTTGCGGGGTTGCGCCATCCCGTTCTTTTCCGCACAGGCGCCGGGCGGGCGTCTCCGTGCGGGAGCCAGCGCACCCGGGAGCGGCGCCACTGGGACGAGTACCAGCACGCGTTCTCCGAGATGCTGTCGGCCACCAGTACGAAGTGGGCGCCCTGGTACGTCGTGGTGGCCCTCACCCAGTTCGTGCTCGCGGTGCTGGTGACGCAGATGGACGGCTTCCGCCGCATCCTCGGCACGACCCGGATCGACGCACGGCAGTTCGGCTGGGCGCTGCTGGCCGCCCTCGCACTCCTGCTCCTGTGGGAACTGGGCAAGTTCCTGGCTCGCCGCCGGTCGAGAGCGTCTGACGCGCCGACCGCGCACACCGTCTGATGTCTGACGTCTGACGCGCCGTCGGCCACCGTACGAGCACGATCGGACGGCCTTACGCAGCCGTACGGCCTTCTATTGCTCCCGGGCGGCCGGGGCCGAGACCGAGGCCGGCGCCCCCGTCCGCTCCTTCGCCGCGCGCAGGAGGAAGAAGAGCAGCAGGCCGAAGGGGGAGAGGAGGATCGTGAAGGTCAGGAGGGGGCCCATGACCAGCGGGTGGATTCCTATGCGGCGAGCCTCGCGGTACATCCACTGGCCGATCAGCAGGTCCCAGGCGATGATCTGGGCCCAGATCGCGCCCGCGCCGTTGGCGAGTGCCGTCAGGTCGCGGAAGGTGTCGAGGTCCGGGCTGATGACCGCGGTCCAGAGTTCCGGGAGGACCGGGAGGGCGAGCAGGACATAGACGGTCAGTACCGGCACCACTGTCAGGGGTGACGCGGCTATGCGGGCGGTCGGTCCCCAGCCCGGGGCGAAGATCATGAGGAGCCAGACCGGGGCGGCCAGGTAGAAGGAGAGGTCGAAGAGGAGACCGGTCATGTCACGGGTTCCTTGGGGGCGGAGGCGTCGGAGGAGGGGGAGGCTTCGGCTGCCTCGTGCCCGTGGCTCGGTGTCGCTCGCTCGGGGGCCGTGGGCCGGAGTGCCGTGTAGACGCCCGTCGCCGCGCCGACGAGGATCAGGGCCGCCGTCAGCAATGTCGTCCCGTCCGGGTGGATCAGTGGCTGGCCGCGTAGTGCCTGCCAGGTGAGCAGGGCGAAGAGCGCGGCGTACGTGGCCGCGGCGGTCAGGGTCAGGTGCAGCCGTGTCCGCTCGGAGCGCAGGCGCGGCAGTCGTGGTGCCAGGGCGACCAGGGCCATGAGGACCAGTGGGAGCAACTGCAGCGCGTGCATGCCGAAGAAGTGCGGTACGCGCAGATCGCCGCCGGTGGTCGACCAGCCGGTCAGTGGCATCGAGGGGCCGCCGTCCGGTACGCCCACGCTGTGCGCGCCCACCACCTTGGAGACCCCGCGCCGTTGGCCGGGCGCCGGCTGGGTCATCAGGAAGCCGACCGCTGCCCCGGCGAGGGCGAGGACGACGCCCGACCGTATCGCCCAGGCGGACGCGCGGTCGGCGAGCCTGGCGCGGAGCAGGAGTACGGCGACGACCAGGGTGCCGAGCCACAGGATGACCACCGTGACGGCCATCGCGTTGAACAGCGCCGCGTCGAAGGGGGTGGCGTAGTTGAAGTGGCTGCGCTTCCCGCGCACCACCTGAGCCGTGATGATCACCATCTCGACGGCGCTCGCCACCGCTACGACGACGCCCGCCCACCAGCCCACCCGCCGTGCGCGGTCGGTCGGCAGCAGCGAGAGCATCCATGCCAGCGACAGTCCGTACGCCACGAACGACACCGAGAACTTGAACGGCTTGGACCAGATCGGCGAGCCCACGAGCCGTCGGTCGTCCACGACGAGCCCCACCCCGGACACGACGGCGAGCACCACCATCGACAGCGCGAACACCACCAACGGACGGTGCCATGAGTGCCATGAATGCCGTGAGCGCCGTGAGAGCCATGAGCGCCGTGAATGCCTTGTCGTCATTTCTCTTGTCCTCCGATCGAGGCAGAGCGGATAGTGATGCTATCCGCTATCTGATAGCGCCACTATCTATCATGGGCGAGAAGGTTGGCAAGCGCGGGACAGTGGGACGAGGAGTGAACAGGGCGTGCGTATCAGCGAGTTGAGTCGCAGTACCGGGGTGCCGGTGCCGACGATCAAGTACTACGTCCGTGAGGGGCTCCTTCCGGCCGGCGAGCTGACCAGCCGCAACCAGGCGACCTACGACGAGAGTCATGAGCGTCGGCTGCGGCTGATCCGCGCGCTGCTCGATGTGGGGGGCCTGAAGGTGGCGGCGATCGCGGAGGTCCTCGGCGCGGTCGACGACCCGGAGCGCCCGGTGCACAAGGTGCTCGGTGCGGCGGCGGACCGGCTCGGCGTGGCGCCGGGCGATGACGAGGACGCGGAGTCGGCGGAGTCGGCGGTCGCGAGCGCCGCCGTGGCTGAGTTGATCGGGCGGCGGGGCTGGCGCGTGCGCGAGTCGTGCCAGGCCGCCGGGGATCTCAGGCGGGCCCTGGCCGCCATGGAGCAGGTCGGGCACGGGGCGTTCAGGGAACTGCTGGACGACTACGCGGACGCCGCCGAGGTGGTCGCCCGCGCCGACCTGGACTATGTGGATCGCCGGGTCGCGGTCGACGACCTGGTGGAGAGCGTGGTGATCGGTACCGTCCTCGGCGCGGCGGTGTTCGACGCGATGCGCCGCCTCGCGCACGTGGACGCGTCGGCGAAGTTGTTCGGGCAGGGCGCGACCGTCGGCAGCGACAGCGACAGCGACAGCGACAGCGACAAGAACAGCGGCATGGGCGTGGGCACTGGCACGGGCTAGTGGTCGGGTCGTGGGCCGGCGGGCCGTCATCGGGGTTTGCCCAGCGGGGGCGGGCTCCGTCAGGTGGGTCCGGTCAGGGGTTGGGGGGCGTGGTCAGGGTCTCGATCAGTTGGCGGGCTCGGGTCTGTTCGGTCAGGAGGGTTTCGAGGAGGGGGCCGGTGCCCGGGTCGGGCCAGGGTTCGTCGGCGGGGGTGGTCGTGGGTGGGGTCGTGGCCGCGTCGAGGTACTGCTTGAGGGGGCGGGCGTCGGGGGTCAGGGGGATGCGGGCGGTGGTCAGGGCCTGGTGGACCGTGGCGTGGTCGAGGCCCAGGCGGGTCAGGCGTTCGCCGCCCGTGTAGCGGAGGTCGGGGGTGGGGGCGTTCTCGCGTGCGAGGTGCGGGTAGCGGAGCGCGACCTCGTGGGTGGCCAGGATCGCCAGGAGGAGGTGTTCCGTGCCGGCTGTGCGGTCGCCGAGGCGGCGGGCCTGCTCATGGGTCTCCAGGGTGGCCCACAGTGTCGGTCGCGACGCCCAGTTGACCCCGGAGGCCTTCACCACCCATCGCTTCCAGAAGGACAGGTGGCGGTAGTGGGTGCGGCCGAGGAGTATGTCGCGGGTGGGGTGCAGGAGAGGGGGCAGGCCTTCCTCGCGGGCCACCTGGGCGACCTGGGTGCCCTGTGCGTCCCGGGTGGCGGAGTCGGCGGAGCCGGCCGGGCCCGCGTCGAGGTGGGCCCGTATGTCCTGGGGTGTGATGCCGCAGGCCGCCAGCAGGTCCACCGCGCGGTTGTCCTCGGCCAGCAGCGCGCGCAGAAGATGCACCGCGCCGAACTTCTTCGCCCCGTCCTGGTGTGCCTGTCGCATCGCGGCGGTCAGCGACCTGGCCGCGGCGCCCGTGAAGCGGTCGCTGCCGTCCTCCCCCAGGACCTCCCGGTGGCCGACGCTCGCCTCGGCGTCGTCGTCGCCGCCCCACTCGGTATTCCGGTCCTTCCTCTCCCGTAACACCGCCAACAGCACGGTGCGGGTCGCCCCTTCATGGTCCAGCGCCTCGCGCGCGGCTCCCTTGGACGTGGTGATGCCGGTCAGCAGGTGCTCCGTGCCGATGGCACCGTCGTCGGCCGTCCGCGCGCCCCGGGCGGCGCCCAGGATGCCCATGGCGTTCCAGTCGGGCTCCTTGATCGCTTCCATGTGGGCTTCCTTCCCTCTGCCTGCCTGCCGGTTCCGGTTCTGATGGACAGCCTTCCGGAGCAGGGGCGTAGACCGCATCGCTCCGGAGAGGGAACTGCTTCTGCCTCTCAGGTTGCATGCGGCCCGGCCGGGCTTCGAGCCGCAGGAGGAGGGTCCGGCCCGGTCCGGTCCGGTCCGGTCCGGTCCGGTCCGGTTCGGTTCGGTTCGGTGTCACGGCCGCGTGCGGACGGTCGGCGGGGGGCCTGACGAGGCGGGGATGGTCGGCGGGTGGTCCGGTGGCGCGAGGATGGGGGCATGTTCGTAGAGATTCTTGCCGCGGTCGGTGTGCTGGCCGTACTGACGGTGGTTCCGGGGCCCGACATGGCTGTGGTGACGAAGCGGGCGGTTGTCGGGGGGTGGCGGGACGGGGTGCGGACCGTCGGTGGGATAGCGGCCGGGCTGCTTCTCTGGGGCGTGCTCACGGTGGCCGGACTCGCGGCCGTGCTCGCGGCGTCCGCCACGGCCTACACCGTCGTCAAGCTGGCGGGAGCCGTGTACCTCGTCGCGCTCGGCGTGCAGTCGCTGCGCAGCGGCGGGCTGCGCAGGCGCGCGGGTGAGGGTGGGAAGGGCGCATCGGCGGCCGCGTCCACATCCACCTCCGCGACCACCTCCGCGTCCGCCCCGGCCCCGGCCCCAGCCCCAGCCCCAGCCCCAGCCCCAGCCCCAGCCGGGAACCCCTGGCGGACCGGGCTGGTCACCAACGCCTTCAATCCCAAGATCGCCGTCTTCTACACCGGCCTGCTGCCCACACTCGCCCCGACCGGCCTGGCTCCCCAGGCCGGAATGGCGCTCCTGGTCCTGCTGCACGCCGCGCTCACCCTCGTCTGGCTCGGTGGCTACGTGATGCTGCTCGCCAAGGCCCGCGGCTTCTTCGAGCGGCCCGCGGTGCGGCGAGCCATGGACCGGGTGACCGGGGTCGTCCTGATCGGCTTCGGCGTCAAGGTCGCCACCACCGCCCAGCCCTGACCCTGACCGCCCCCCTGACCGCCCCCTGACCGAGCTGTTCGCCCCGCCGTACCCACGTGACGCCCTCCATCCCACCGTCACGATCCAGCCACACACCCTCCTCAAAATCGCTCACGTACGCGATGATTCGTCCTTCAACTGCACCATCGTGGGGGGGACCATGAGCCACGACATCACGCCACCACCACCGCCACCGTCGCCACCGCCCATGCCGGGCTACGGGCCGCCGGTACCGCCTCAGCCGCCGAAGCCGCCGGGCGGGAACCGGACGAATCTGGTCATCGTCGGCTGTGCCGTCGCCGTCGTCGCGAGTGTGATCGGGACGGGCGTCGTGGTGACGAACGACGGCGACGGGACGGCCTTCCCCGCGCCGACGGTCACCGTCACCAAGACGGTCGCGGCCGAGGACGCCGACACCACCGCCGACGACAGCGACGAGAGCGGCGAGGGCGACCAGGGCGGTGACGACGGGGTCTTCGCGCTCGACGACACGGTGATCTACGAAAGCAAGGTCGAGGTCACGCTCTCCGGGTTCAAGCGCGGGGTCTCCAGCGACTACGCGGCGCCCGAGAACACGCCGTACGCGAAGTTCGCGATCAAGATCGTCAACGGGTCCGGTGCCACGGTCGACGCCAACGAGATGACCGTGGCCTGCGTCTACGGCGACGAGGGGAAGGAGGGCGAGGCGATCTATGACGACGGGCTCGACGGGCTCCCCGAGACCCGTATCCTCGCGGGACGCTCCCTCACCGTTCCGTGGGCCTGCGAACTTCCCAAGGATGAAACGTTCCTCCAGGTCGAGGTCTCGCCCGACTACGACTCCGAGGAAGCGGTCTTCGCCGGTGAGGTGAAGAAGTAGGAGACGGGCACACTTGAGGGCAGTGCGTCGATAGGCCCCGGGAAGGATCAGATGTTCATCATCTTCGGCACCAAGGGATACCTGTACCAGCTCGCGATACTGACGCTGGTGTGCGGGCAGTGCGGGAACCCCGCCGCTCACACGCTCAGGAAGCGGGTCACGAAGTTCACGCTGTTCTTCGTGCCGCTGATCCCGATCTCGACCAAGTACCAGACACAGTGCACCTTCTGCGGCGCCGAGCAGAAGATCGACGCCGAGCAGGCCGAACGGCTCCAGCAGCAGAACGCCGGCGCTCACGGGGGCCAGTCCCACGGCCAGCCGCAGCAGCAGCCGTACCAGTCATGAGGCCGTAACGGTCATGAGAACGGGCTGAGCCCTCCCGCTGTGGGGAAGCTGTGAGTTCGCTGATTCTCATTCTTCCCTCAGTACTCGCTCAGCGTCGCCCCAGAAGCGGCCTCGACAGTCGCTGCCATGAACGAAATGAACGCGGGAGGCGTCCGGCAGCGCTCGGTCGAGATCGTGGTGCCGGTCCACAACGAGGCGCACGTCCTCGCCGGCAGCATCGGCCGCCTCCACGCATACCTCGAAGCGTCCTTCCCGTTCCCGTTCCGGATCACGATCGCCGACAACGCGAGCACGGACGCCACCTGGGAGTCGGCCCGCGCCCTCGCCGAACGACTCCCCCACGTCCACGCGGTCCGGCTGGAGAGGAAGGGGCGGGGGCGCGCGCTCAACCACGTGTGGAGCCGGTCCACCGCGGACGTCGTCGCCTATATGGACGTCGATCTGTCCACCGGCCTCGAAGGCTTTCTGCCGCTGGTCGCGCCCCTGCTCTCCGGCCACAGCGACCTCGCGATCGGCAGCCGGCTGCACCGGCAGGCCGAGGTCGTCCGCGGCCCCAGGCGTGAGTTCGTCTCCCGCTCCTACAACCTGCTGCTGAGGCTCGGCCTCGCCGCGCGCTTCTCCGACGCGCAGTGCGGTTTCAAGGCGGTACGCGCCGACGTCTTCCGCGCGCTCGCCCCGCACATCGAGGACACCGCCTGGTTCTTCGACACCGAACTCCTCGTGCTGGCCCAGCGCAACGGGCTCCGCATCCACGAGGTCCCCGTCGACTGGACCGACGATCCCGACAGCCGCGTCGACATCGTCCGCACCGCCGTCGACGACCTCAAGGGCATGGGCCGGATGCTCCGGGCGACCGTCGCACGCCGGGTGCGGGTGGCGGGCGTACCGCGCCGGGCCCGCCGTTCCTGGACACCGGCCCCGCCCGCCGCCGCCACCACCATCGCCACCCTCCCCCAGGGCATCAAGGACATGGAGTACGCGTCATGACGACCCTCGCCCCGCCGCCCGCCACCGGGCGGGACAACGGCCCCCGTCACCGGGCCCCGTCGATACCGGCGGCCGGAGCCGCCGGAGCCGGTGGCGGTCTCGCCGTCCGGGCCCGCCGGCTGCTCACCGGCGCCCCGGACGACCCCCGCTGGGCGCGCCCGGCCCTGTGGGCGATCCTCGTCCTGGCCACGGCGCTGTACGCCTGGAACCTGTCCTCGATCACCGGCAACACCTTCTACAACGCGGCCGTCTACAGCGGCACGCGGAGCTGGAAGGCGTTCTTCTTCGGCGCGTTGGACGCGGGCAGCTTCATCACCGTCGACAAGCCGCCGTTCGCGCTGTGGGTGATGGGCCTGTCGGCCCGGGTCTTCGGCTACGGCACCTGGCAGATGATGCTGCCGATGGTGGCGCTGGGTGTCGGGTCCGTGGCGCTGCTGTACCGCATGGTCAAACGGGACTTCGGGGCCGTCGCGGGCACGATCGCCGCGCTCGCGCTCACCCTGACCCCGATCACGGTCGCCATCACCCGGGACACCAACCCCGACCCGGTCCTCGTGTTCCTGATGCTGCTCGGTGCCGCGGCGCTCATGAAAGCCGTACGCACCGGGCGGCTGATGCCCCTCGTCTGGTCCGGCGTGGCGATCGGGTTCGCCTTCAACACGAAGATGATGCAGGCGTACGTCGTCCTGCCGGTCTTCTTCCTGGTCTACCTCTGGGCGGCGAACGCCTCGCTCGGCCGCCGCATCCGCAACCTGGCCGTCGGCACGGTCGCGCTGGTCGTGTCGAGCGCCTGGTGGATGGTGGTCGTCGATCTGATCCCCGCCTCCTCCCGCCCGTACATCGGCGGTTCGACCGACAACACGGTCTGGGACCTGGTCATCGGCTACAACGGCTTCGGCCGGATCTTCGGCGCCAGTGCGTCGGTGGGTTCGCAGGGCAACGGGGCGAGCTTCGGCGGCGAGGCGAGCCTCTACCGGATGTTCAACGAGATCATGGGCGGCCAGATCTCCTGGCTGATCCCGTTCGCCGTCATCGCGCTGGTCGGCGGCCTGGTGCTGCGGGGGCGCGCCCCTCGTACGGACGCCAAGCGCGCGGCCCTGCTGCTCTGGGGCGGCTGGTTCGTCCTGCACTACCTGACCTTCGCGCTCGCCGAGGGCACCTTCCACCCGTACTACGTCACCGCCATGGCCCCCGGAATCGCGGCCCTCGCCGGTGCGGGCGGGGTCATGCTGTACGGCGCCTTCAAGGAGGGGTCGGTCGTGAAGTGGGGGTGGGTGCTGCCGCTGGCGGTCGCGGTCAGCGCGGTCTGGGCGGTGGTGCTGCTCCAGCGGGTCTCCGGGTCCGGGACGCTCTACACGGTCGCCCAGGTGGTGGCCGGGGTCGCCGGGGCGGTCGCCGTGATCGGGCTGCTCGTCGGACGGTTCACGCGGCGCCGCCGGCTGGTCGGGCTGGCGTCGATCGCGGCGGTCGTCGCGCTGCTGGCCGGGCCCTCCGCGTACGCGGTGTCGGCGGCCACGACGGCGAGCAGCAACGGCACCAATCCGACGGCCGGGCCCAACACCGGGGGTGGCATGGGCGGGGGCGGCGGTATGGGCGGCGGCGGTCAGCGGCCGAGCGGGGGCGCGCCTAGCGGGAACGCGTCCAGCGGCAGCGCGCCGGGGGGTACGAGCAACTCCGGTTCCGGCAACGCTGGTTCCAGCAACTCCGGCTCCAGCAACTCCGGTTCGGCCTCCAGTTCCACCGACTCCAGCGCGTCCAGCGGCTCCAGCGGCTCCGCCTCGGCCGGCCGGGGCGGCATGGGCGGCGGCTCCCAGGTCTCGTCCGAGATGATCACGTATCTGAAGAAGAACCAGGACGGTGCGACCTGGCTGGTGGCGGTGGCCACCGACCAGACGGCCTCCTCGATCATCCTGGAGTCCGGTCAGCCCGTGATCTCCATGGGTGGCTGGTCCGGCAGCGACGAGGCCATGACCCTCGCCAAGCTCAAGGAACTGGTGAAGGCGGGCAAGCTCCACTACATCGTCGTCGGCGACAGCGGCCAGGGCGGCAGTAACAGCGCGGCCTCCGAGATCGCCGAGTGGGTCAAGGAGAACGGCAGCGCCGTGAGCGACTACAGCGACAGCGGGCTGTACCGGCTGGACGCGTCGGACGTCAGCTGATCACCGACCTCTCCCTCTCCCCTCGCTCCCCCAGGGCCGGCCACCGGATCCCCCTCCGGTGGCCAGCCCCTTTTCATCTGGAGGGGGATACTGGCCCCATGCGGTCGCGAGGCAGAGTCCGTGTCGCCGCCGGGCCCGTAGGGGTGCTGGTGGCGGTGCTGATGGCCGTGACCGGCTGCACCGGAGGCGGAGGCGGGGACAGGGACGGGGGCAGGGACCGGGACGCCACCCCCACCGCGCCCCCGGGCGTGAGCCGGAGCGCGGCGGAAAGCCCCACGCGCCCGGAGGCGTCCCCGACCCCCAGCCCCGTGCACCCGGTCTCGATCCCCGGCCTGATCGCCCGCCCGCACACCGGGTCCGACCTGCGCCTGGGGGCCGTGCTGGCGCGTACGGCCGCGTACACGAGCTACGCGGTGACGTACGAGGCCGATGGGCTGACCATCTCGGGGATCATGAACATCCCCGAGGGCGAGGGCCCCTTCCCGGCGCTGGTGCTGGCGCACGGCTACATCGACCCGGCGGTCTACACCACCGGGCGCGGGCTGGCCCGGGAGCAGGAGCTGCTGGCCCGCGAGGGGTATGTCGTCCTGCACACCGACTACCGCAATCACGCGGGCTCCGACGACGATCCCGACAACGACGTGAACCTCCGCCTCGGCTACACCGAGGACGTCATCGGCGCGGCCCTGGCGCTGCGCGACTCCGGGCGCCCGGAGATCGACGGCGACCGGATCGGTCTGCTGGGCCGGTCGATGGGCGGCGGGGTCGTCTACAACACCCTGGTGGTGGCGCCGGGGCTGTTCGACGCGGCCGTGGTGTTCGCGCCGGTGAGTTCCCGCCCGGCCGAGAACATCGACCACTTCCAGCGCCCCGAGGGCGACCCGATCGTCGCGGAGATCGAGGCCGCGCACGGCACCCCCGAGTCGAACCCGGCCTTCTGGCGCGAGGTCTCGCCCCTCACCTACGTCGACCGGGTCACCGAGCCCCTCCTCATCCACCACGGCGCGGCCGACGACACCTGCCCGCCCGCCTGGTCGGAACGTACCGCCGCCGATTTCGAGGCCGCCGGCAAGGACGTCCGCCTGATCAAGTACCCCGGCGAGGGGCACACGTTCGGCCCGCAGTGGCCCACCTCGATGCGCCGCACGACGGCCTTCTTCGACGAACACCTGCGCTGAACACCTCCGCTGAACGCCTCAGTTGAACCCTTCCGCTGGACATCAGCCGTCCGAGGGCTCCCGGGGGCGGCGGGGCAGGCGTGGGGAGGTGGGGTGGAGGGGGGGCGGGGTCATCCAGGATGCGGCGGAGGAAGCGGTGGCGGCCATGAGGATGCCGATGTGTTCGGCGAAGTCGGGGCCGGGAAGCGGGAGTTCGAAGTCGGGGTTGTCGACGTAGCCGAGCGCGACGGCTCCGGGGACGTAGTGCATCACCGCGTCGACGAGTTCGGTGCGGCGGGGCGGCGCGGCGCGGTCGAGGTGGGAGAGGGCGCGCAGGACCGTGGGGAAGCTGGCGTCGTACGCGGTGGGGATGCCCGGGTCCGGGGCGGGTGTCAGAGCGCCCGGGGCCGAGGTGGCCCGCAGGGGTTCGGCGGTCTGGGTGGTCATCAGGGGTTCGGCGGGCGGGGTGGTCATCAAGGGTTCGGGGGGCGGGCCGGTGGCGATGTCGGTCTGGGCGCGCCACCAGGTCGCCGCGTCCGTGTCGCCGAGGATCAGGTGGTGGAGGTAGAGGCAGTACGAGGCGAGGTCGTCGCCCGCGCCGGCCGCGTACTGCCACCAGGAGCGGGCGCCGTCCTCGGCGTCGGCGAGCTGGAGGATGCAGCCGAGGACGCGGGCACCCGGCGGTTCCGGCAGATGCTCGGTGACGAAGTCCTGGAGCGACTCGGAGGTGGTGTGGGCGAGGACGGTCTCGCACAGGGTGCGCAGATCGCGGGCCGCCATCGTGCTCGTACGGTCGTGGGCGCGGGGGAACGGCAGCAGGGCCTCGGGGCAGCGGGCGCCGGGGACCACGTCGTGCGGAACGTACGGCTCCTCCCGCAGCAGGGCACGGGCCAGGAGGGCGTCCATCGGGGACGCCGGGGGCATCGGGGACGTCGGGGTGGGCATCATTCCGGGGTCTCTCCCAGGTCGTTCTGGGGGTGGAGAGCTGCGCTCAGCGTCTTGCGGGCGTAGCGGTCGGCCGTGTGGACCGAGGCGATCGGGACGCCCAGGACGTCGGCCACGGCGGCGTGGTCCATGCCGCGCAGATAGGTGAGGACCATGACGTCCAGCTGGTGGGCGGGCAGTCGGCTGATGGCCTGGAACAGGCCCATCGACTCCTCGATCTGCGCGAAGCGCGCCGCGGGGGTCGACAGCAGGCTGAGGGCGACCGTGTCGAAGGCGGTGCGGGCGAGTTCGGGGCAGCCGTCCGTGTGGTGGGCGCGGGCCATCACACTCCCGCGCAGCACCGACCACGCGAACGGCACCACGTCGGCGCTGGCCAGCGCCTCGTCCCAGCGGAACCACAGCACGTCGAACGTCTCCGCGACCACCTCGCGCGCCTCCTCCTCGCTCACGAAGAGCCGGGCGTAGGAGAGATAGGCGGCGCGGTTGAGTTCGGTGAACGCCCGGTGCTCCAGCGGGGGGACGGCCGGGCCGGTCCACAGGGCCGCCCCGGGGTGCTGGTCCCGGAGAGGGGGGTGGGGGCGGCTCTGGATGCAGCCCTCTATCCAGTCCGGCTTCTTCTGCGCCTCCAGCGCGGCGGCCATCCACAGCCGCCGCATCGGCCAGGTGGGTACGTCGAGGACGTCCAGGAGGCCGTAGGTGATCTCCCAGCGCGGGTAACGGCCCGTGCCGCGCAGCAGTTCGGAGATCTTCGACTTGGCCCAGCCCGACCGGTCGCTCAGCTCGCCGATCGTCAGACCGCTGGCCAGGAACCGCAGACGCAGGGGCTCCAGCCAGGCCCGGTGGGCCCGGCCCACACCCTCGGCTATCGGCCCCAGCTTCCGGCCCGGCCGGCCCGTCGGCGCGCCCCCACCGGGCCGCCGCGACAGGGACGGCGGGGTCACCCGGCGCGCCCCTCGTCAGCCGCGTCAGCCGTGTGAGCCGAGTCCGCCGCGTCCGTCGAGCCAGCCGAGGTAGCCGTGTCCGGTACGCGCGGCCGTTCGCCGTCGCCCGGCGCGGGTACCCGTGCCGTACCGGTGGTCATCGAGGTGACGACCTGTTCCGCGCTCAGGACGAGCGCGGGGACCGCGGCGGCGGCAGCGGCCGTCTCGCCGACGGAGACGAGCACCACGCTCCACCCGAGGACCGTCAACAACACGATGACGGATAAGACTTGCCTTCTGGACATCGGTACCTTCCGAGACATACGTACGTCCGAGAGGCCCCCTCGGCGGTGCCGGCGCGTCATCGGGGAGCCGGACGTCAGCATGGTGGGCCCGGCCTCCCGCACGCCATGCCCTCCGGGAATCGCGGAACAATGCGGCCGCCGTACGACAGCGCGCAAGGTACCGCCCCCAAGCGCACATCGGCCCCGAAACCCGTGCCGGTGCAGGCTTTCGGGGCGAAGTTCCCCCATCCCCGGGCGCCCCTGCCGACAGCACGCATGATGGAAAGCCAGGCGCCCCGAGCGCCGGAACCTTCCCGTCCGGGAAGCCGTGCCCCTTCGTGCCGATCGAGAAGGGGCGACCCCTCTCCCCTCCCGCCGCGTCCGTCCAGGGCGGGAGGGGAGCGGGACGGTACGGGGTGGTGCCGGGCGGGTGCGGGGTGGGTGTCGGTGTCGGTGTCGGTGTCAGCCGACCGTGTCGCCGGGTTTCACCGGATGGGCCTCCAGATCGGGCGCGGCCAGGAGGTCGGCGATCAGGGGCCGGGATCCGCCGACGTACGTGCTCACCAAGTCCACGTCGCCGCCCAGGCACCAGGCGCGGTCCTGTGGCCACCAGAGGTCGGGCAGTTCGGCGAACTCGTCCAGGGACAGCGGCGAAACGGCGTCGGCCAGCGGTCCGGCGAGGAGCACCTCGTCCCGTCCGGGCGTCTCGAAGGAGGGAACTCCGTCGAAGTCCCACCGCCCGTAGCCGTTCCACAGGCCGAACCAGCAGCGCTCGGGCGTCCGCGTGTGCCTGGCCAGGACGGGGATCAGGGCCAGGGCGACGGCGGGCGGAGTCGGGCCTTCCGCCGGGTGCTCGTCCCAGACGCCCGGCAGGCCGTACTCGGAAGCGTTCTGGTAGTCGCGCTCCATCCCGATCAGTTCGTGCCAGTCCGTGCCCGGTGCCACCTCGCGCCCGTGGGCGGCGGCCACCGTCGCCCACCGCACCGGCCGCTCGCTCAGCGAGGCGGGGTGCAGAACGCGGGCGTACGCGTCGAATCCGGGCGCGGCCACGCCCGCCACCGTCCCGAAGTCGCCGTACCCCGGGGCACGCTCGGTGAGCCAGCGGGCCGGACCGAGGTCGGCGGTCTGCACGCGCAGGCGTCCGTACCGTTCGGGAGCGGGGTCCCGGTCCACCGGTCGGTACTGGTCCATCGGTCGGTACCCGTCCGCCGGTCGATAGTTGTCCATCCCGCAGAGTCTGCCCGGCCCGACCACCCACCGACCTGTCGGCCTGTCGGCCACCAGGGATTACACCTGTCGTGCGCGCCCCCGCGTGCCGTCAGGACGCACGCGCCACCCGCACCAGCCCCGCCGCTCTCTCCTTCCGTCCCGCCGCCCACAACGCCACCGTCATCGCCACCGACGCCGCCGCCATCGCCGTCATCGCCATGCCGGGTGAGGTCAGTTGGGCCACTCCGCCCGCCAGGGCCGCGCTCAGGCCCTGGAGGGTGAGCATGCCTGACGAGTGCAGGCCCAGGGCGTGGCCGGTGAGTTCGGGTGGGGTGTGGGTGAGGAGGTGGTGCTGTTGGATCAGGCTCGCGCCGAAGCCGACGGAGGCGAGGGTGGCGCAGGCCGCCGCGAGCGGGGTCGGCGGGTGGAGGGCGAAGAGGAGGTACGGGCCGGCCAGGAGCAGGAGGAGAGGGGTGGCCAGGCGGTCGCGGGTGGCGGGTGGCAGGAGGCGGCCCACCGCCACGTCGCCGATCAGCATGCCCAGGGCCGCGCAGGCGAAGAGGAAGCCCGCGCGGTCGGGGGCGTACGCGACGAACAGGGACTCGCAGCCGACGACCAGACCGTTGGGGATCCACAGGCCGAGGTAGAGGCGGCGGCGCGGGGGCGACGACCACAGGAGGGCGTTCGTGCGCCAGGTCTCGGCGACGGACGGACGGCCGCCGGTGCGCGGGGCGCGGCGCGTCAGGCCCAGGGCCGTGCAGAGGACCGCCGCCGTGTACAGGCCCGCCGCCACCAGCAGCGTGACCGCCGGGGACAGCCACACCACCAGGGCGCCGCCGGTCGCGTACCCGGCGATCTGGGTGAGCCCGTGCAGCATGTTGAACACCGAACGGCCGAGCAGATAGCCGTCCTTCGGGAGGATCTCGTTCAGCAGGCCCCAGCGGACCCCGCCGCCCAGGGAGGCGACCAGGCCCTGCGCCGCGATCACCGCGAAGACCGCCCACAGCGGCAGCCCGGGGAGCGCGAGCACCGCCGTGCTCACCGCGCAGGAGACGGCCAGACCCGTCAGCGTCGCCCTCGGCGGCAGCCGGTCCGCCGCCGAGAGCAGGGTCGTCGCGCCGGCCACCTGGGCCAGGGACGGGCCGAACATGCTGAGGGCGGACAGGAGCGGGGAGCCGGTCGCCGCGTAGACGGAGGTGCCGAGGGCGAGGCCGCCGATCGTGGCGGCGGCGACCTGGAGGGCGGAGGAGAGGAAGAGGGGAGTGAACTCCCGTGTGTGGAACAGGGCTTGGTAGCTGCGCATGGACAAGACCCTCCGGTCCGCCCCACGTCCGCCGTAATGTTTCGCGCACGCGCGAAAGCTCCACCGGAGCGGGGAGCAGGAGGTGTCCGCATGGGCTGGTGGCAGGTCAACGCGGACACCCTCGCCGGGAGCCGGTTCGTCGTGTCGCCGCTCGCGGAGACGTTCGCGAGTCTGAAGATGCTGCACGCCGGGGCGGGCGCGCACCCTGGGGAACGGGCCTGGCTGCGGGCCCATCTGCCCGCGTACCGCCGCGAGTTGGCACGGGACCCCGTCACCGGCCTGCTGATCCGCGCGGGGCTCGGGAAGGAGTGGATCGCCGACTTCCTGACGCCGACGCCCCGCGAGGACGAGACCTTCGCCGCCGGAGCCGCCCGTGTCCGGGGCGCCGATCCCGCCGCCGCCCGCGCCCACCTCGCCCTCTCCCTGCGCGGCCCCGTGCCCGCCACCCTGCGCCGGGACGACCTGCCGGGCCGCGCGGCCGACCTCCTGACGTACGTGTGGGAGGAGACCGTACGGCCGTACTGGGAGCGGCGGCGACGGGTGCTGGAGGCCGATGTGCTCGCCCGGACCGCGCGGCTCGGGCAGGGCGGCTGGACGGCGGTGCTGGACGCGATGCGACCGGGGATGCGGTGGCTCGGCGAGAACCGGCTGCAGGTCAACCTGCACGAGTATCCGCCGCGCGAGATCTCCGGGGCGCGGCTGGTCTTCGTGCCGGTCACTCCGCAGCGGACGGGGTGGGTGGCGTGGGAGGAGCGGGAACGGGGACGGGAACGGGAACGGTACGCCGTCGTCTACCCCTGCTCGGGTGTCCTCGCCGACGGGGACGGGGAGGACGCCCGCGACGGCAACGAGGACGCGCACGGCGGCTACGACGCCACCGCCGTGCCCGCCGCCCTCGGCGCCCTCCTCGGTGACAACCGGGCCCGGATTCTCGTCCTCCTCGACTCCCCCATGAGCACGACACAGCTGTGCGCGGTGACCGGGCAGGCCCTCGGCTCGGTCGGCCGGCATCTGCGGGTGCTGCTGGACGCCGGGCTGATCCGGCGCGGCCGGGCGGGCCGTTCGGTGCTGTACGCGCGGACGGCGGAGGGGGAGGTGCTGGTGCGGGCCGCCAGCCCTCGGCAGGGCGGCGGCGCTCGGCAGGGGCGGCGCCGGGGCGAAAACTCTTCCGGAGATAGCATCCGTTTATGACTACAGACAACGCCACCCCCTCCGTCCTCGACGTCGAGATCGACGCCCTGAAGGGCGGTTCCGCAGACCTCGCGCAGTACGCCGGCCAGGCCGTTCTCGTCGTGAACGTGGCCTCCAAGTGCGGTCTCACCCCGCAGTACACCGGCCTTGAGGCGCTGCAGGCCCGCTACGCCGCGCAGGGCTTCACCGTGCTCGGCGTGCCGTGCAACCAGTTCCTCGGGCAGGAGCCGGGCTCGGCCGAGGAGATCGCGGAGTTCTGCTCGGCGACGTACGGCGTCACCTTCCCGCTGACGGAGAAGGTCGAGGTCAACGGAGAGGGCCGGCACGCGCTGTACGAGCGTCTGGTGGGCCACGCGGACGCCGAGGGCCACACCGGCGACATCCGCTGGAACTTCGAGAAGTTCCTGATCGGCCGTGACGGCTCGGTCGTCGCCCGCTTCTCCCCGCAGACCGAGCCCGAGTCGGCGGAGCTGGTCGCCGCCCTGGAGAAGGCCATCGGCTGACACGCGTCGCCAGGGCCGCCGTTGACCTTGCCCCTGGGGCAAGGGGCACCGTCCCTCCTGCCGGGCGGCGGACGCCCGGTGACGGAGGATGACCCAGTGGACCCCAAGGACACGGACGACCTGCTCACCATCGGGGCCTTCGCAGGCCGCGCGCGGCTGTCGGCGAAGGCGCTGCGGCTGTACGACCGGCTGGGGCTGCTCCCGCCGGCATACGTCGACGAGGTGAACGGCTACCGGTACTACCGGGCCGGGCAGGTCGAACGGGCCCGGCTGGTGGCCCTGCTGCGGCAGCTCGACATGCCTCTCGCGCGGATCGCCGAGGTCGTGGACGCGGTCGGGCGGGACGACGCGCGCGCCGCCGAGCGGCTCGCCGCGTACTGGGCCGGCGCCGAGGAGCGGTTCGCGTCCCAGCGGACCCTGGTCGCCTACCTCCGTGGACGGTTGTCGGGAACGGAGTCAGGCATGGCAGAGATGGAACAGACGTACGGGAAGTTCACGGTCGAGACGGTCGATGTCGCCCCCCAGGTGCTGCTGACCCAGTCACGGCACACCCTGGCCGACGAGCTGCCGGCGTGGATCGGGGCGTCGCTGGGCCGGCTGGAGGAGGGCGCGGCGGCCTGCGGCGGGACCACCGGCGCGCCGTTCGTCGTGTACCACTCCGAGGTGTCCATGGAGAGCGACGGGCCCGCGGAGTCGTGCGTGCCGGTGGCGGACGAGGGCGCCGCGCGGGCGTGGGCGGCGGAGCACGGGCGAGCCTGGGAGACGAGGGTGCGGGTGGAGCCGGCGGGACGGCTCGTGTACACCCGGATCAGCAAGGCGCAGGTGGCCCATCCGCAGATCCTCGCGGCGTTCGAGGCGGTCGAACGGTGGATCGCCGGGCAGGGCCTGGAGGTCACCGGCCCGTGCCGGGAGATCTACTTCGCGGACTGGGACGCGGCGGGCCCGGAGGACCCGGTGTGCGACGTGGCGTTCCCGGTCGCATCCTGAGCCGTACAGGTACACGTACAGCTACAGGTACAGGTACGAGGCACGCGCACGGCCGTAGGGGTTTCCCTACGGCCGTGGCGGATCGTACGGCTCCTGTCGGCCAACTGTCAGCGGGTGATTAGCGTCTACACCAACAAACGAGGAACACCCGCCCGCACGAGTCGAAACGGAACGGAAGAGCCGCAGTGGCGTTTGCCGACCTGACCCCACGACGACCCGTCTCGCGCGCAGACGATCCGTCTCCGTCGCGCGAGCCGTGGCGGCAGCGCCACCGGGTGCCTCTCACGGCCGCCCTGTGCGCCCTGCCGCTGTATTTCGTGTGGTGGGCGGTCTTCGCGACCGGCGGCGGCGATCTGGCCGCCCAGGTGGCGTGGGCGGAGTTCGCGAAGACGTACCCGGACTCCGCGGTCAACCTGTTCTGGTACGGGGGGCTGCACGCGGCGAACTACAGCGTGCTCTCGCCGTATCTGATGGCGGTGTGCGGTGTGGTCCCGGTGACGCTGGTGTCGGGGCTCTCGGCGTCCTGGCTGGCCGGTGCGGTCGTCACTCGTACGGGTGTACGTGCGCCGGTGCCGGTCGCGCTGGCGGCGACGTTCTCTCTGTGGTGCCAGGTGGTGTCGGGGCGCTCCACGTTCATGCTGGGCACGGCCTTCGCCATGGGCGCCCTGCTGGCGGTGCTGAGCGGGCGCGGCGGGCGGCAGCTCGCGGTGGCGGCGGTGTGCGCGACGCTGTCCACGCTGGGGAGCCCCGTCTCCGGGCTGTTCCTCCTCGTGGTCGGCGCCGCGTATCTGCTGTGCCGTGAGTGGGGCCGGGCGGCGGCGCTGCTCGTGCCGCCGGTGACCGTGGTGGCCGTGACCACGCTGCTGTTCCCCTTCGAGGGCGAGCAGCCCATGGCGTTCAGCCGGATATGGCCGCCGGTCGTGCTGTGCGCGGTGGTGGTGCTGGTCGCGCCGAGCGCCTGGCGGGTGCTCCGCCTGAGCGCCGCGATCTACGCGCTCGGCGTGGTCCTCTGCTACCTCATCCCCACCCCCATCGGCACCAACGTCGAACGGCTGCTTGAACTGGCGGGCCCGGCGGCGGCCCTGGCGATCTGTCTGTACCGGGGCGAGGCGCGCACGGCCGACGACCGTCTCTCCCCGCCCCGTCTCCCCCTGTCCTGGTTCACGCCCCGGCGGCGTGTGATGGCCGGCGCGGTGGCGCTGGTGCTGTCCGTGACCTGGCTGACCGGCAAGACGACCGCCGACATCGTCACCAACACCAAGGTCCCCGAGTGGGCGGTGAAGACCGACGGGGTGGTGAAGGAGCTGAAGCGGCTCGGCGCCTGGAAGACCCGCGTCGAGGTGGTCCCGGCCCGCGACCACCGGGAGGCCGCCATCCTCGCGCCGTACATCAACATGGCCCGCGGCTGGAACCGGCAGGCCGACGTCGAGCGCGGCCGGCTCTTCTACGAGGGCCACGGCGGGACCGAGGTGCCCGAGGGGGCCTTCACCCCGGCCGCGTACAAGGCGTGGCTGTCGCAGTGGGCGGTCGGGTTCGTGGTCCTCGTCAACGGCGAGCCGGACGGGCCCGCCGAGCTGGAGCACGCGCTGGTGACCAGCGGGCCGGACTATCTGGAGCCGGTCTGGCAGGACGCCAACTGGAAGATCTACCGGGTGAAGAACGCGACCCCGCTGGTCGACAAGCCGGCCACCGTGGTCAGCGCCGACGGGGCCAACCTCGTCGTCCACATGCCGAGGGCCGGCGAGGTCATCGTCCGGGTCGCCTACTCCCCCTGGCTCTGGGCCGACAACGGCTGCCTCACCGCCGACCGCGAGTCCGACGGCGACCTCACCGAGTTCACCCGCCTGACCGTGCACGAGCCGGGGAACGTCCGCATCAGCTCCCAGTACGGGGGGCCGTCCCGGACGACGGCCCTGGAGTGCGAGAAGGAAGCGGACGAGAAGGCGCGGCAAGGGGGCGGGGAAGAGGAGTAGGAGGTCCTACTCCGTACCCGTACGCACGCGAGCGCCCCTTCCGGCCGTGGGGTCGGGAGGGGCGCTCGTGGGTGGTGGGCGGTCAGCTCACGCGGGTCAGCTTGGTGAGGAAGCCGGGCTCGGTGAGGTCCTGCTGGAGGGCGACGGGGACCTCCACGCCCTCGCCGGAGCCCTCGCCGACGATCAGCTTGCCGACCTCGGTACCGGACTTCGCCTCGTGCGCGATGGTCGCGCTCGTGTCGAGTTCGATCTTGACGGTCTTGCCGGCCCAGCCGACCGCCGAGACGTTCTTCGTGACCACGACCGGGGTCTGTCCGCCGAGCCCGTCGTCCACGTACCCGACGACGTCACCCTTCTTCAGGATCGTGTCGGAGGTCAGTGCGTCCTGGGCGGCGATCATGGCGGTCTTGCTGACCGCGTTGACCGTGTCGATGATCGGCGGCGTGTGCTGGCCGAGGACCGCGCCGACGACGATCGCCGTCTCGCCGCCGACCTCCTGCGTGCCCGCGAAGAGCAGGTTGCCGCCGGCGGCCGTGGTGGAGCCGGTCTTGATGCCGATGGCGTTGTTGTAGGGGACGAGGGTGTTGTAGTTCCGGTGCTTCAGACCGGAGGGGTCCTTCCACTCGGGGAGCCTGGTGATGTCCGTCAGGGCCTTCATCTTCACCAGCTCGTTGCCGAGCTTGACCTGGTCCTCGGCGGTGGAGACGGTCGTCTCCTTCAGACCGGACGGGTCGGTGTACGTCGTGTTCGTCATCCCGAGGTCCTTGGCGGCGGCGTTCATCTTCTTGACGAACTCCTCCTCGGAACCGTTGCTGTCCCAACGGGCCAGCAGCCGCGCGATGTTGTTCGCGGACGGGATCATGATGGCCGCGATCGCGTCGTACTGGGTGAGCTGGTCGCCCTCCTTGACGGTGTTGAGCGTGGACTCGCCGTCCTTGTCGTAGCCGCCCTCGGTCTCCGCCTTCGCGTCGACGGGGATGGTCGCGCCCTTCGCGCCGGCCTTCATCGGGTGTTCCTTGAGGATGACGTACGCGGTCATCGCCTTGGCCACGGAGCCGATGGCCACGGGCTTCTGCTCGCCGAAGCTGTCGACCGTGCCGATGCCGTTGACGTCCATCCAGCCCTGGCCCTCGGCGGGCCACGGGAGGGAGACCTTGTCGCCCTTGAACGCGTACGACGCGTCGGCGGTCAGGGTGAGCGTGGGGGTGGGGAGCGGGCGTACGGCCTGTGCGATCGCGAACACGATCACCAGGAGGATCGCCAGGGGGGTCCAGATCTTGACCCGGCGGATGAGCGTGCGGACCGGGGTCTGGCGCGGCGGTGGGGTGTTCGTCAGCTCCGCCAGCAGGTCCAGCGGCGGCTTCGGCGGCAGCGGCTGCTGTGTCGTCCGCTCCGGGCCCACCTGTGGGAGGGCCCGCGTCGCCTCGGCGGGCGCGGCCGCCGGGGGCTTGGGCGGGGCGGTCTCGTCCAGCGACTTCAGCGCTACGAATTTGCTGGTGCGCTCGGCCGGGGGCGGCTCCGCCGGGGAGGCGGGGGGTGCCGCGGCCTCGGCTCGGTCCGTGTCGCCGTGGGTGCGCTCGGCTCCGCCGGTGCCCTCGGATGTGTCGGCGCCCTTGGCCTCGGCGGCGCCCTTGGCTTCGGCGGCGGGCTCGGCTGTGGGCTTCGGGATGCTGCCCAGCTTGAGCATGGTGGTCGGCTGGTCGACCGCGGGTACCCGGGGTGCCCGGAAGATCGCGGTCGGCTGATCGACCCCCCGCCCCGCCTCGGCTCCGCCATCGCCCCCCGACTCCCCACCCGCACCACCCGTGCGGCTTTCGTCGTCGTCCGCGGGTGGCCCCTGAGGGGCTTCCCCCTCGTCGGCGGCCTCCGGTCCACCACCTGCCGCCCCGGCCCGCCCACCGACGCCATCAGCCACGTCGGCGACCTTCGGCTCGGCGGAGGGGGCGTCGGCGGATCCGTCTGCGTCCCGGACACCGGCGGAGGGGCCTGCGTCCTGGACATCGGCCTGCGCCGCCTCAGCGGCGGCAGCGTCCTGAACATCGACCCGAGCGGCTTCGGCAGCGGCTTGCGCGGCGTCGACCGGAGCGGCGTCGGAGGTGGTGCCGTCCTGGGCATCGGACCGAGCGGCGTCGGCCACGTCGGCCTGCGCGGCATCGACCGGGGCGGCTTCGGAGGTGTCGAGGTCCCGGGCGCCAGCGCCGCCCTCACCACGGGTGGCACCAGCTTGCGCGGCATCGACCGGAACGGCTTCGGAGGCGTCGGAGTCCTGGACGTCAACGTCACCCTCACCACGGGTGGCACCAGCTTGCGCGGCATCGACCGGAACGGCTTCGGAGGCGTCGGAGTCCTGGACGTCAGCGTCACCCTCACCACGGGTAACACCGGCTCGCGCGGCGTCGACCGGACCGGCTTCGGAGGCGTCGGGGTCCTGGGCGTCAACGTCGCCCTCACCACGGGTGGCACCAGCTTGCGCGGCGTCGACCGAAACGGCAGCGTCTTGGGCGCCCGCGTCGCCCTCGGCCGGGGTGTCGGCGGCACGCCTGGCCTCGGCGCCGTCGGCCGCAGGGCTTGCGTCCTCCCCCGGCTCGCCCGCGGTCGGCCGTACTGCCGAGGCGGCGCTGCTGGACGTTGCGGCACCCCGGTCGCTCCGGCGAGCCTCCCCGCCCTCTGTCTCAGTCGTCGAGTCAGGGTCGGCCACCTCGTCGCCGTCCCCGCCCGGCCCATCCTCATCGGCCCGCGCCTCGGCAGAGCCGCCGTCGGTGTCCCCGGCCGAACCCGCACCCCCACCCGAGCCGGCGGCATCCGAACCGGCGTCACGCGCACCCGCGTCCTGCCCAGCCGAGCCCGCACCGCCACCCGAACCGGCGTCACGTGCACCCGTCTCCGAGCCCGTGGCCTTACCTGCCGAACCCGCACCGCCACCCGAACCGGTGTCCGAGCCAGCGGCATCCGCACCCGCGTCCGAACCCGTGGGCCTTCCGGTCGAGGGCTCCGTGTCGTCCGTACCGGCGCGCGAACCGCTGCCGTGCGTCTCGGGGGCGGTCGGAGTGCTGTCGGCGTCCGTGGCCGTTGGGGGGGCCGGCGGCGCGGCGGTGTCGCGTGTGGGCGGTTCCGTGTCGGACGGCGGTGCGTCTTCCGGGTCCGTCGCCTCCAAGAGGGCTCGGCGGGAGAAGACCGCCGTCGCCTGGTCGGGCTTCGGGGCGGTGGGGCGGGACATCGAGAGGCGTGGGTCCGGGGCGGAAGGCCGGGCCGGGGCCGGGGCCGTGTCTCCGGGGTCCGGAACCGCCGACCCACTCCCCGACGTCGACTCCGTCGACGACTCGTACCGCTTCGACCTGTCGGGGGACGTGCCCGCCACCGATGCCTCCTCCCGCGCGCCACCCGTCCTGGGAACGCGCGCCCAACCGAACCGTGAATCCAGAATCCGCGTTCCAGAATCCGTGAAATCCCGCCGCCCGGACACTAGTCACCGCCGCGCCACCGCGCCGCGCCGCTGTCCGAACCATGTACCAGTGTCCTGTGTGCGGGCTTAACCACTGCGGTAGACGAGAACGACATACCTACCGGTTCCACTACATTCCGGTCACGCACCCTCGACAGACCAATGTGAGAGGGGTCACCCTGTCTTTCATCCACGCGGGGAGGCATGGATGGGCAGGAGCCGCAGAACACTTCCGGAGGAGCTTCTGCTGCTGGCGTTGGACCCGGCCACGGGTACCACCGCACAGCCGCAGTCGCTCGACCTGGGTCTGGCCGGAGCGCAGCTAGTGGAGCTGGCGCTGGCCGGACGGATAGCCCCAGACGGGGATCGTATCGCCGTGGTGTCCCCACGGCCGACTGGAGATCCGACTCTGGACTGCGCGTTGGAGTTGCTGCGAAGGCGTGGCGCTCCCGTACGGGCGGTCCACTGGATAGGCGGGCCCCGACTGGGGCTGCGCCAGATCTACCTCTCGCATCTGGAGCGGTGCGGCATGGTGCATGCCGTGGCGGGCCAGATGTGCGGAGTGCTGCCGACGACTCGCTATCAGGCGAGTCAGACCGAGATCAGCCGGGAGATCCGTGCCCGACTGGACTCCGCGATCCGCACCGGCGTACCGCCGGACCCGCGGACCGCGGCGCTCGCCGCCCTGGCGCACGCGGTCGGCCTCGGCAAGCACCTGTATCCGGGGAACGAGGGACGCTCGTCCCGCTCCCGGCTGCGGGACCTGATCCGGCACGACCCCATGGGTGGCCTGGTGGCCCACGCCGTCATGGACGTGCAGAACGGCGTGGCCGCACAGCCACGCCGCAGCCCGGCACCGACCGGCCGTCAGGCCGCCCCCGGCGCCAGGCCACCCGCACCGGAACCCGCACGCGGCGTTCCGATGCAGCCACGCCGCGGCTCGATGGCCCGCGTAGTGGCGCACTGAGCAGCGGCACGCGACGCACCACGCGTCACGCGCAACGCATCGAGGTGCGGGTGGGAGCCGGACCCCGGAGCCGCGGGTCCCCATCCCACCGCACCACGTGCGTCACGCGCACCACGTGCGTCACGCGCACCACGTGCACCACTGCGTCACGCGCACCGCTCGCTCGCTCGCACTACTTGCACCGCCGGCGCCGGACCGCCGTAGGGACCCCAGGACCCGGTTCGGGAGCCGCCGGTTCGCGCGGGGCGTGGGGGGGGGGGAAGGGAGGCAGCCACGCCCCCCGCGCCCGCCCCTTTTCGCCCCCGGGAGAGAAAGGAGGATCCCCCCCCCGTAGCCCCTCC
>NZ_JBVKAY010000005.1:302706-385182 GCF_055657445.1 Streptomyces sp. NPDC107538
CGGCCGTACGTACGGCCGCACACGCCCCGCGCGACCGCATGTTCACGCCCGTGGGCGCGAACACGGGCTCATCCATGGCGCGCATATCCGGCGGAGATCCCTCCACGGCGGAAAAACACCGGCGCAAACGGCGCGTGCGCAGCGCATATCCGCTGTTTTCCAGCGGTACTACGCGCCTTGGTGGCAATCTGCTCAGCAGCAGATACGCAAAGTAGAGGCACGCAGCCGGAGGTGCACGTCCCGTGGCGTCCAATGTCAATCCCACCGTCCGGCGCCGCCGGTTGGGCCAGGAGTTGCGCAAGCTCCGCGAGGACAAAGGCCTGACGGCGGAACAGGTCGCCGACCGTCTACTCGTCTCCCAGTCGAAGATCAGCCGCTTGGAGAACGGGCGGCGCAGCATCAGTCCACGCGATGTACGCGACCTGTGCAATGTCTACGAGGTCGAGGATCAGCGCATCGTCGACCACCTGATGCAGATGGCCAAGGACTCACGCCAGCAAGGCTGGTGGCACGCGTTCGGCGATGTGCCGTACAGCGTGTACATCGGGCTGGAGACCGCCGCGGCCAACCTCAGGGTGTTCGCCCCTCAGGTCGTTCCCGGGCTGCTCCAGACCCGCGCGTACGCCGAGGCGGTGATCACGGGGGCACTGCCCGAGACCGCCGTGGAGGAGATCGAGAAGAGGGTCCAGGTCCGCATGCGACGGCAGGACCGCATCACCGCCGAGGAAGGCCCGTTGCGGCTGTGGACGGTGTTGGACGAGGCAGCGCTGCGACGCGTGGTCGGCTCCCGGTCTCTGATGCGTGAGCAGTTGGAACATCTCATCGAGATGTCCCAACTGCCCCATGTCACCTTGCAGATCCTGCCGTTCGGCGCGGGAGCCCACCCCGGCCTGAACGGGCAGTATTCCATCCTCGAATTCCCGGACACCGCCGATTCGAGCGTTGTCTACATCGAGGGCGTCACCAGCGATCTGTATCTGGAGAAGACACCCGACGTCCAGAACTACACCGTGATGTACGAGCATCTGCGAGCGCAGGCCCTGGGAACCGACCAGACCCAGCGCTTCATCTCGGACGTCGCAAAGGAGTACGCCCGCTGAACCACCCCTACCTCAGGGAAGCGCGGGAGAATACACGACCAACAAGGTTGACCGGAAGAGCCCAGCAGAATATGCCACCCGCACGGGTGAATTATCGCTTCGCGCAGGGATGCCGACCAGTAGCGTCGATCACGCCAGGGAGCAACACCCCTGGCGCAAACCGTTCCGCGACCCCGGAAGGGATTCGTGGAGCGGCGACCGCAACTGAGCGACGAACCTGCACGGAGCGAAAATGGCAATTCAGCAAGGCACCGCGGGCGAATGGATCAAGTCCTCGTACTCTGTCGGAAACGGCGAGTGCGTCGAGGTCAGGTCACCCGCCCCCGCTTCCCTCGGCGTCCGCGACTCCAAGGTCCACGAGGGACCTTCCCTGTCCTTCCCCACCGACGCGTGGAACGCCTTTGTGGCGTCGATCAAGGCCTGACCCCACCACGACAACTCCACAAGCACGACCGACAGAGCCCTCTCGACTGGCCCGCCGTCCCGGCCGAGGGGGCTCGGCTTGCACTCAGCCGAGCAGTTCCGCGAGGAGTTTCGCCGAATCCTCAACCGAGAGCACCCCGTCATCGCTGAGGCTTCTCATCGAAGTCCGGTACACGCTCACTTCAGGTTCGTCATTCGACATGAGATTCGACGCGAGCTGTTCGTTGTAGACGGTGGCTCCGCCGCCTTCATACATCAGCTCCAGGAGCCGCCGCAGTTGATCTCGCATGATGTGCTGTTGCCCCGCGAACTCATTGCGCAGAGCCGACTCCTGGATCAACACGTGCAGTTCGAAGGGTGCCGACACGCGCGTCAAAATGGACTGGCGAGCCGAGTTCATGTCCGCGACTGCGTGCCCGGTTCGACGACCGCCCACCGGCCATGCGCCCCGTCGAGCAGCGCCTCTCCGCCCCGGACGAGGAACGATTCGGCCTCGCCCTGTACGAGTTGCGCTGCGGCAACGACCTGTCCTGGGGATGCTGGCTCACCAACGGCGGCTACGGGCGACGTCCCTGATCGCCGTGGACTCCCGGACATGCCCGTCCCGGAGTCGGATGCCACCGGCCCCTGCCCCGCCCGGTCAGCGCAGTTCGGCCACGTAACGGTCCGTGCCCGGGACCGTGGGCACGAAGGGGGCCAGCAACTCGACCCGGCCCAGGCCGCCTTCGGTGACCGCTTCCGGCAGGCCGGCGAAGTGGGACTCCCAGCAGTCACGGGGGTCCGCCTCCAGGAACCACAGGAGGGTGAGGCGGGTGTCGACGCCCTCGACCTGCTTCACGTACGACATCCGGTCCAGGGGCAGCGGGGTCGGCCGGAAGACGGTGACCATCGCGGACGGTGAGCCGGCGAGGCGCTTGGGGAGATGCCGGGCCCGCAGCCACTCCAGCAACTCCGCGCGCTCGTCCGGGCCTTCGGCGTCGATCACCTGGAGGACGAGGCCCGCGTACGGGTGGTCCAGGGCGTGGAAGTCGCGGGGCCCGGCGGCACCGTCGCGGTAGACGGTCGCCTCGTGGTCCTGGAAGGCCGTGAAGACATGCGTACGGTCCTGGTAGACGCGAGCGTCGCGATTCAGCCGTTTGTTGATGGCGACGGTCCAGCGCATGTGGTCGTCGTAGCGGCCGTCGGTGATCCAGTACGTGGAGAGATAGCAGCCCGCGGTGACCGGCTGCGCTATGGCCGACTTCTCGGGCGTACGCAGGAGTTGGAGATCGCGGGTGGCGACCCAGCGGCGGCCCGCGAACATCCAGGGCATCGCCATCGCGCCCGCGTAGTAGTGGTCGTCCTCGTACCAGCGGTTGTACGCGTACTCGTGGCCCGGGTGCGGCTCGACCATGGTGATCAGGGCGTGCCCGGGGCGGACGCCGTACGGGCCGACGGCGGCCAGTTCGGCGTACGTGCCGCTACGGGTGTCGTCGCTCATGTGCTCGGCCTCGCTCATGTGCTTCCCCTTCCGTCCACCTGCGGTCGCCCATACTCTGACGCCCCGTCAGATATAGCGCCAGAGCCGGGAGGTTCCGATGTCTTCGATGTCTTCGACGTCTTCGACGTCTCCGATGTCTCCGATGCCGCTGCTCGCGGGAAAGACCGTCGTCGTCTCGGGGGTCGGGGCCGGGCTCGGCCAGCGGGTGGCCGCGGCGGTCGTACGGGACGGCGGGAACGCGGTGCTGGGGGCGCGTACGGAGGCGAATCTGGCCAAGGCCGCGGCGGAGGTGGACCCGGACGGCGCGCGCACGGCGTACCAGGCGACCGACATCACCGACGAGGCACAGTGCACGGCGCTCGCGGCGCTCGCGCGGGAGCGGTTCGGGGGCGTGCACGCGGTGGTGCATGTCGCCGCCTGGGACAGCTACTTCGGGGGCCTGGAGGACGCCGACTTCACCACCTGGCAGGCGGTCCTCAATGTGAACCTGCTGGGCACCCTGCGGATGACCCGGGCCTGTCTGCCCGGCCTGAAGGCGGCGGGCGGCGGCTCCGTCGTCATCATCGGCACCCAGTCGGCGGTGGCCGCGCCCTCGCAGGTGCGGCAGGCGGCGTACGCGGCGTCCAAGGGCGCACTGACGAGCGCGATGTACTCGCTGGCCAGGGAGCTGGGGCCGCACCGGATCCGCGTCAACACCGTGCTGCCGGGCTGGATGTGGGGGCCGCCCGTGGAGGCGTACGTGCGGTTCGCGGCGCACGGCGAGGGGGTACCCGAGGCGGAGGTGCTGGCGCGGCTCACCGAGCGGATGGCGCTGCCGGAGCTGGCCACGGACGGGGATGTGGCGGACGCGGCGGTGTTCCTGGCGTCGGACCGCGCACGGGCGATCACCGGCCAGTCGCTGCTCGTCAACGCCGGGGAACTGATGCGCTGACCTGCGCTCACCGACCCCACACCGGGACACGGAGGTGATCCTTTTCGGCCACTCGCTGTTTACATACATGAACCGAGGTCACCGCTCGGAACTTCTTTGCCCCCTCTTGACCTTCCCCTTCCTTGCCGTGGGCATGCCACCGAACCCAGAGTTCACATGCCTGACCGTGCACATGACCGACTCTGGCGGCGGACCCTGGAAGGGGGCCCATGAACAGTCTCGACTGGGCCGTGCTCATCGGCTACTTCGGTGTGATGGTCGCCATCGGCGTCTGGTCGCACAAGCGCGTGGACAACGTCAGCGACTTCTTCACCGCCGGCGGCAAGATGCCCTGGTGGCTCTCCGGTATCTCGCACCACATGTCGGGCTACAGCGCGGTGATGTTCACCGGCTACGCCGGCATCGCCTATACCTACGGCGTCACCTCCTTCGTGACCTGGTCGTTCCCCATCGCGCTCGGTATCGCGATCGGCTCCAAGCTGTTCGCGCCGCGCATCAACCGGCTGCGCTCACGACTGCATGTGGCATCGCCCCTCGAATACCTGAAGAACCGTTACAACCTGGGCACCCAGCAGGCGTTGGCCTGGTCCGGGATGCTGCTGAAGATCGTGGACGTCGGCGCGAAGTGGGCCGCGATCGCGACCCTGCTGTCCGTCTTCACGGGCGTGTCCCTGAACCAGGGCATCCTGATCACGGGCACGATCACGGCCGTCTACTGCACGATCGGCGGTCTCTGGGCGGACGCGCTCACGGAGTTGGGCCAGTTCGTCATCCAACTCCTCGCGGGTGTCGCGATGTTCATCGCCGTGGTCGCCAAACTCGGGGACTACGGCGGCTTCTTCGGCGTCTGGGACCACCCGAAGCTGCAGGGTCACGCCGAACCGCTCGTCGGGCCCTACGGCACGGTCTTCCTGCTCGCCTTCCTCTTCATCAAACTCTTCGAGTACAACGGCGGCATGCTCAACCAGGCCCAGCGCTACATGGCCACGGCGACCCCGTACGAGGCCGAGCGCTCCGCCCGGCTGTCGGCGGCCCTATGGCTGGTCTGGCCGCTGGTGCTGTTCTTCCCCATGTGGATGTCGCCGCTGCTGGTGACGTCGGAGAAGGGCGACGGTTCCGACTCGTACGCCCTGATGACCGAACAGCTGCTGCCGCACGGGCTGTTGGGCCTCGTGATCGTCGGGTTCTTCTCCCACACGATGGCCATGTGCTCCTCCGACGCGAACGCCATCGCGGCCGTCTTCACCCGGGACTGCGCGCCGGTGATCTGGCGGCGGGCGCGGACGTGGAGCGAGGGGCAGGGGCTGCGGGTCGCCCGGATCACGACGGTCGTCTTCCTCGGCCTGTCGATGGCGGCGGCGACGCAGGTCAACTCGCCCGCCTTCAAGGACATCATCACCGTCGTCATCAAGTGGGTCGCCGGGCTGATGGGGCCGATGGCCATCCCGATGATGCTGGGCCTGCTGCGGCCGTTCCGCCGCTCCGGTCCGACGGCCGCGCTCACCAGCTGGGCGTGCGGGCTGTTCGCCTTCTGGCTGGTGAACTACCCGATCGACTGGAACCTCAAGGACGGCGTCCCCCTCCAGTACCAGGTCTCCATCCCCCTGGCCGTCTCCCTGGTCCTCTACATCGTCATCGGCTTCATCAAGCCCGAGGACACCCCCGAGCGGCTCGCCATCATCGAAATCATCAACTCGGACGGTGACGGGGACGGCAAGGGCGGCGCCGGAGCGGCGGCCGTCCCGCCCCAGGAAAACCACCAGAAGAACGCGGCCAGGCCCAGCGGGGTCTGACGCCCCGGCGACGACGGGGCTCCGTCCGTGTCCGGAGTGAATCCGTGAGGGCCGTTCCCGGTCATGTGACCGGGGGCGGCCCTCACGGCTGTCGAGTGGGGGCCGTTCCCGGTCATGTGACCGGGGGCGGCCCTCACGGCTGTCGAGTGGGGGCCGGCCGGGAGGAGGCGAGCGGGACGGGGTCTGTCGGTGGTCGTCGCTAGGGTGCCGTGCATGGGATCCGGATCACTGATCACCGCCGTACGCGAACACGACGAGGCCGCGCGCTTCCTCGCCTGGCCGGGGGACTTCGACCTCGACCGGGGCGAGCACGGCGAAGAGGTCCATCTCGCGTCGGGTGCCGCACTGACGGGCTTCGCGGGCGACGGCGCCGGTGGCACGTTCTTCTTCTGCGGCGAGGGTGGCGAGGAACGCCCCGTTCTCTACGCGGACTCGGAGGGCGGCGCCGCCCTCATAGCCGTCGGCCTGCCCGAGCTGTTCCGTCTCCTCCTGGTCGCGCCCTGGTGGCGCGGCTGCCGGACCTTCACACCGGAGGAGAACCGCGCACTGGCCGCCGAGTACCTGGAGGACATCCCGGACCTGGTGGCCCGCCGCGACCGTGCCGCCGCCGCTCTGGGCCTCGCACTTCCCCCCGGGGACACCGAGGCCGTGGTGCTGGCCCGCCTCCGGGAGGTGGCGGTCGGCCTCGGCAAGGACTACGTCCTCGTCTTCACGCCGGAGAGCGAGCCGTACGAGCCGCTGTTCGGGGCCTGAGAAGCGGCGGGTGGGCGCTGTCCGTCGGTCAGGTGAGGTGGGTGGCGATGGTGTGGGCGCAGGTCAGGGGCTCGGTGTGGGTGGTGTCTACTTCGAGGTCGTAGTGGACGCCCTCGTGGACGAGGTCGGCCTGGGCGGCGGCCATGCCGGGGACGCGGTCGCCGCGGGCGATCTCGCGGCCGGCGGCCACGGCGCTGTCGCAGCGGACGCCGACCCAGAGGACGTCCACGCCGTCGAGGAGCTTCTCCCAGCGCCGCTGGGACGCGGCGCCGCCGAGGAAGATGTCGTCGATGACGATACGGGCGCCCGCGCGGGCCATCGCCACGACGCCCTGGGCCCAGGCCTGTTCCAGGGCGCGGAAGTCCGCTCCGATGCTGACCTCGCCGTCGCCGGAGATCCCGATACCGCCGTCGGCCCTCTGCATCCTCGCGGGCATCGCGTCGATCAGGGAGTCCGCCCCGAACGCCAGCCACTGGTCCGGCAGTTCGGCCTGCAGACACCGCACGATCGAGGACTTGCCCGAGCTGGAACCGCCGTTGAGGATGATCATCTGAGTGGCCACCGGGCCACGGTAGGGCGCTCCGCGCACGACCGAAACCCATTTCTGCGGGCGTTGCAGCACAAGTGAGGGGGCGGGCGTGGGCGTCGATGTCGCCGAGTACGAGGTGACGGAGCCCTGGGAAAGGGTCCTGGTCACTCCCGGGCGCGGCCGGGACGGCGGGGGTGCCGTGCTGGTGCCGGCGGGGTCCAGTGGGCGGGTGGAGCGTCCGCTGTCGGTCGGACCGTGTCGGCTTACGGCGCGGTCGGGGCTCGCACCATGTAGACGTCCACTGGGTCCTCGGTGTCCAGGTGGAAGCCGTGGCGTTCGTAGAGGCGTCTGGCGGGGCTGCCGTGGAGGACGTTCAGGCGGATGGGGAGATGGGTGGGGGCGTGGTGGGTGAGGAGGGTGTGGAGTACGGCGGTGCCGATGCCGGTGCCCTGGAGGTGGGGGGCCAGGTAGAAGTGCTCCAGCCAGTGGGCGTCGGGGGCCGGGCGGAGGGCCACGCAGCCGGCGAAGGTGCCGCCGACCTCGATGACCCAGGTGTGGGCCGGGTCGAAGGCGTCGCGGAGGCGCCGGCGGACCCGGTCGGGGTCGTAGCGGCCGAGGCGTTCGAGGTCGGGCCGCATCACCACGGCGCGCAGTTCGGCGATGCGCTCGACGTCCGTCGCCAGCGCCGGACGTATCTTCCAGTCACTCTTCCAGCCACCCATGCCCGGCACGCTATCCCGCGCCCGAATCACGACCTCGACGTGGTGCGGTGCCGCGGCGGCCGAGGGACCGCTCCTGTCGCGTCACCGGTCACGCGCGCGGATAGCGGGTGAGCCAGCCCGGGACCGCGCCGGCGGGGGCGTGGAGGGAGGGGCCCTGGGTCATTTCGAGGGCGAAGTCGTCGGCGAGGACGAGGATCGTGGGGCGGCCCTCCAGTTCCGCGAGCCAGGCGGGGGGCAGGGCGGTCTCGCCGTGGAGGGCGCCGAGGAGGCCGCCCGTCAGGGCACCGGCGGCCCCCGAAGGGCCCCCGTGGTTGACGGCGAGGCACAGACCGTGGCGCACGTCCTCGCCGACCAGGGTGCAGTACACGGCGACGGCCAGCAGCCCCGCGGCCGCGCCGTCACCGGCGAGCTGTTCGACGACGGCGGGCGTCGGCGGCCCCTGGCGCACGGCGGCGACGGCCTGCTGGAGGGCGTCCGCGACCGGCTGGTGGCCGGGGCGGGCGGCCAGCAGCACCAGGGTTTTCTGCACAGCCGCGTCGAGGCTCTCGCCGCGCGCGAGGGCGTGCACGATGACGGCGTACGAGCCGGCGGACAGATACGCGGTGGGGTCGCCGTGGGTCTGCGCCGCGCACTCGACGGCCAGTTGGAAGACCAGCTGGGGTTCCCAGCCCACCAGGAGTCCGAACGGCGCGGAGCGGGCGGCGGCCTCGGCGCCGGACGCGCCGGGGTTCTTGGGGGCGTCGAGCGTGCCCATGGTCCCGTCGGCGAAGCCGAGGAGGCAGATGAGCGAGGGGTCGCGGCGCGCGTAGAGCCACTCCTCGCGGGCGAGCCAGCCGTCGTCCTTACGGCGCTCGTCCGGACCCCAGTCCCGCTGGGTCGCCGCCCAGCGCAGATACGCCCGGTGCAGATCGGTCGGCGGGTGCCAGGCGCCGGTGTCCCGGCGGACCTGGGCGCGGATCAGTCCGTCGACCGTGAACAGGGTGAGCTGCGTGAGATCGGTGATCGCGCCGCGTCTGCCGTACGCGGAGGCCAGATCGGTCAGCCACTCCGGCCCGTACGCCTCGCCGATCTGCGCGAGGGTGAGCTGGTCGACCGGCGCGCCCAGCGCGTCGCCGACGGCCGCGCCCAGCAGCGTCCCGCGCACCCGGCTGCGGAAGTCCTGCTGCTCGACCCGCCCCCAGACGGCACCGGCTGTCGCACCCACCCCGGCCTCCTCATGGCCCCTATCGACCCGTACGTCAATACGTCCGTACATCCGTACGCCCGTACGGCTCGACAGTCCAGCACTGTAATCGAACAGGAACGGTCCGTTCAGGGCTCTTGGGGAGCGCTAAACGTCACTTAGGACACACCCGATCGGGTCGTTCGACCACCAGGCGAACAGATCTGAACAGACGGCGTATCAAAGTCCAACTTTCGAAGAAACCGTGCGCTCGCGCAACAGCCGAAGCCGCTCAGTTCACTCCGGACGGTCCGGTCGCGTCGCCGTCGCCCGCACGGCCCGGTCGTGTACGGCCGTGATCAGCGGGTCGTCGGGGCGGAGCGTGCGCGCCCGCACCGCGTCGGCCAACGCCCGCTCCGGGTCGCCGAGTTCGAGGTGGAGGGTGGCACGGTGGCGCAGCGCCCAGGCGTAGTCGGGGAGCAGGGCGAGCGCGGCGTCGAGGTCGGCGCGGGCCTCGTCGAGGCGGCCCAGCCCGAGGTGGGTGACGCCTCGGCTGGCGTACGCGGAGGCGTACAGGGGGTCGAGGGCGAGGGCCCGGTCGTAGTCGTCGAGGGCCTCCTCGTCGCGGCCGGCGGCGCGCAGGGCGTCACCGCGTTCGCAGCGGGCCAAGGGGGCGTCCGGGTCGAGGGCCACGGCGTGGTGCAGATCGGCCAACTGCCGCTCGTGCTCGCCCCGGGAGCGCCGTACGCGCGCCCGGCGCACGAGCGCCCACACGTACTCCCCGTCCAGTTCCAGGGCGCGGTCCAGGTCCGCGAGGGCCTCGTCGAGACGGCCCTGCGCATGCCGGGCCGCGCCGCGGGAGGCCCAGGCCGAACGGCGTACGGGGTCCAGGGCGACCGCCCGGTCGAGGTCGGCGACGGCCGCGTCGGGGTCGCCGAGGAGCCGGTGGTAGTCGCCGCGCAGAACGAGGGTGGTGGGGTCGTCGGGGGCGAGCGCGTCGGCCCGGTCGAGGTCGGCCACGGCGGCGGCGCGGTCCCCGGTGTGCGCCCGCGCGACCGCCCGGCCCTGCCACGCCGTGGCCGACCCGGGGTCGAGGGCGAGCGCCCTGTCGTACTCGGCGACCGCCCGCTCGTGCGCGCCGTCCCGGTGCAGCGCGCGCCCGCGCAGGGCGTGCGCGTACGCCTCCCGCCGGGTGTCGAGACCGGCCCGGAGCAGCAGCGCACCCAGCGCGTCGTGGACACCGCCCCGGTCCAGCGCGGTCAGCAGCTCCCGGCCCCAGCGGGCCGCGTCCTCGTCGTCGGCGTCCTGCCCGGCCTGCGCGAGGGCCTCGGCCCAGCGCCGGGCCACGGCCGTGCCCTCCCCGCACGCGTCCACGGCATCCCGCAACACCCCGGCGAGCGCCCCGCGCTCCCCCGCGCACAACCGGTGGTACGCCTCGGCCAGCCGCAGCTCCCGCCACCGTGGCGCGCCCCACCGCTCCTCCCCCTCCGGCCCGGCTTCGGCCTCCGCCCGCCACCCCGCGAACGCCTCCGCCAGCCCCCGGTGCCGCTCGCTCCAGCCCCGGGGCGACCGCATCCGCTGCAACCGCACCATGGGCGCGCGTACGACGTCGTGGAACACCACGCGGTCACCGCGATCGGTGACGAAGGGGAGGGCGCGCAGCCAGGCGAACAGCGTGTCGGGGTCGCTGTGGCCGGGGTCTCCGGGGGCGGGTTCGCCGTGGCCGGGTTCGCCGTGGGCGGCGCCGGCACCCCCCGCCGCCCCCTGCACGGCCTCCCGGAACACCTCCGCGTCCAGCCAGCGGGGCAGGGCGCAGGTCAGGGCGGCGGCCCGGCGTACCGGGTGCGGCTCCCCGCGCAGGAAGCGTTCCACGGCCGTGGCGCTCGCGTCGCCCGCGTCGGCGAGGTCGTCGAGGTCGGCGGGGCGGGCCTCGGCGAGGGTGGAGACGAGGACCGGCAACCCGCCGGTGAGCCGCAGTACTTCGCCGACGACGGGCTCGGCGAGGACGCCCTTGGCCGCGAGGAGGCCGCGTGACTCGGCCTCCGTGAAGGGCCGCAGGGGGAGGTCGAGGACGAAGTCGGTGAGGCCGCCCCAGCGGGTGGCGTCGAAGGGGCGCTGGCCGGCGGTCACGAGGACGAGGTTGCCGGGGAGGGGGTCGTAGCGGTCGCCGGAGACGATGTCGTGGAGCCAGGGGTCGAGGAAGGCGCCGGTCCGCTCGTAGGTGTCGAAGAGGAGGACCAGCCAGGGGACTTCGGCGGCGGCGCTGCTCAGTTCGTCCAACAGGGTCGGGGTGAGCGCGAGTTCGGGGGCGAGCAGCAGTTCGGCGTCCTCGTGGCCGCGTGTCCGTACGCCGCGTCCCGTGCGCAGCCGGTCGGCCTGGCGGGCGAGTTGGGCCGGGTCGACGGCGCCGGCGAAGGGGCCGACCACCGGGACGAGACCGAGCGCGACGAGGGTCGCCCGAGCGGCGGCCATGCTCGCGGCGGAGGGCTCGGCGCCGGCTCCGGCGACGCCGTCCGAGTGGCCCGGGTGCCCTGGGTGCGGCCCGGGGCGCCGCGCATACCCGGCCTCGCCCGCCTCCTCCCCCATCTCCCCCGCGCCCCCTGGCTCCCCCTCGGGCAGGGCCACGGCGGCGGCAAGCTCCGCCTCGTACCGGCGCTCGCGATGGGTGGTGAGCAGGCGTTCCAGTTCCTTGAACCGCCGTCCCTGCCGGGCGCATTGGTCGGCGATGACGGCCATGGCCTCCGGGACGCTGCCGACGCCGTCGTCGACGTACGCGGTGAGGGCGCCGCGTTCCTGGGCGATCTGCTCCAACTCCCGGACCAGGAAGGTCTTTCCGATGCCCGCGTTGCCGTGGACGTGGAAGAGGAAGCGGCGCCGCTCGTCCTCGATGGGGAGGTCGAAGTTGGCGCGAAACGCCGCCCGTTCGGCGTTCCGACCGATGAAGCCCTGGCGGGTGCGGCGCCGGATCAGCTCCCGCATCGTGGGAATCGGCGGCTGCGCGCGCCCCATGCGTACCCCTCCGCCCTTCCTCGGTCGTCAGATCCCGCGACAGATCACGCGACGGATCCCGCGACGGATCCCGCGACGGATCTCTCCACGGTTTTCCGCCACCGGCGACACCCATTGTGATCCAACGCGCCGAAAAACACCTGGGGATGATCCGGGAGCGCGCACATAGTTGGACCATGGCTGAATCCCAGACCCCCCGCGGCTCACTTCTTCCCCTGGCCTCGACCCTGCTCGTCGGCACGGTCGCCCTCTACATGGCGCTCGTGGCGTTCAGCAACATCACCGACTTCGGCACGAATCAGCAGTTCGTCCACCATGTCTTCGCGATGGACACCACGTTCAAGGACGAGGACCTGATGTGGCGGGCCATCGAGTCGAAGGGCGTGCAGGACGCGGCGTACGTCCTCATCATCGTCTGGGAGACCGTCGCGGCCCTGGTCCTGATCGCGGCCACCTACTTCTGGGCCCGCGCCCTCGGCCACCGCACCTTCCACACGGCCCGCCGCTACAGCACCCTCGGCCTCCTCATGGTCCTCCTCCTCTTCGGCGCCGGCTTCCTCGCCATCGGCGGCGAGTACTTCGTCATGTGGCAGTCCGCCGACTGGAACGGCCTCGACGCCGCCCTCCGCGTGTTCCTGCTCAGCGGGCTGGTCCTCGTGGTCACCTACCTGCCGACGAACGACCGCGCGATCGACTGAACGACAGATGCCGGGTGAGCGCCGGGACGCGACTCGGCGCGGGTCACCTGATCCACTCCCCGCATGTCCTACGCCACCGCCCGTTCGACCACCCGGAGACGGCAGTCGCGGCAGCGGCCCGGGGCCGGGGACCGGAACGCCCGGTCGCAGTCCTCGCAGGTCTGGAACGGAGCGGGGGCGGCGGATGTGGAGGAGGGGCTCGGGGAGGGGGGTTCGACCGCGGGTCGCCGGACAGCGGGTGGCAGGTCGACGGTCAGGCGGTGGGACAGGAAGGCCGACGGGTGCCTCAGCGGCTCGTCGGGCAGACCTGCCGTCAGAGCACGCAGCACGGCGGCCGGGGAGACTCCGCGCTCCAGCCAGGTGACCACGTCCGGTGCGAGACGGCGTACGTCCCGCTCGGTCAGCAGGAGGCGCGAGTCGTACGTGCGCAGTTCGGCCAACAGCCGGGCTGCCGTGCGGTGCCGGGGCAGGTCGGCGGCGGGCCGTGGCTCCGGATCGTCGCGTACCTCGCCCAGGGCAAGGACCTGCCGGTCGTCCTCCTTGCCCGCCTCCCTGCCCTCCTCCTTGCCGTCGGCCGCGGTCAACCTCGCATCGCGAACGGGAGCGGAAGCGGATACCGAGCTCTCAGCGTGCGGCTTGTTGTACGAGACCGTGCGCGTCACGATCCGGCCCGACGGCAGCCTCTCGCGTGTCCGCGTCAGGTAGCCGTGCGCTTCCAGTTCCCGCAGGGCCGCGGCGATGCGCACCTCCCCCTCGCGGAATTTCCCGCTCAGGGTCTTGATCCCGACCGGGGTGCCCTTCGGGAGGGACTGGATGTGGGTCGCCAGGCCGATCGCCGTCAGGGACAGCTCGGGGTGCTGGGCGAGGTGGTTTCCGACGATCGTGAAGTGCGTGTCATGGCGCTCGTTGGAGTGTTCGACACCTGATCCGGGAACGGTTCCGGGATGCGGGGACTGGGCGCACGCGGGCGCGCTAGGCTGCGAATCAGCCATAGGGAAGGTTCTGCTTCCTAGTTGGTCAGGCCCTCGTCCGGGATGCCAGTCCCTGCGAGGGCCGAAGTATGGGTGGGGTTGTACCGCTCGGCAGACGTTGCACCATCGACGGCCTCCCGCGCCAGCCGAATCGGCAACGATCACTCGTGAGGGTGACCTCGCGGGGGCGGCGGGGGCCGGGCCGGGTGGGTTCTTTCCCAAGTTCCTTAGGTCTTTGACGTCTTGACCAGCCGCATCACGGATCCCCGCGCCCCGGCGACACCACCCCGGCCCCAAGGGACCCAGCTCGAATCGGCCCGCGCCGACCCGGGTCCCGGGTACCCCCGACCCGGGTCGGGGGTACCCGGGACCCGGTCACGCCTGCCGGATGTCTCAGCAGAGGCAGGGCTCGGTGCCCCACCCGAGCTGGCCGATGTCTCTGTCGCTCAGTGCTCCGGCGAACGCGTGCACCTCGTCGACGTCGCCGTGGAGGTGCTCGCCCCAGCCGGCGCCGACCTGCGCGCGACCGACCTGGAGCGGGCCGGAGCCGGGCACGCCGTCCGCGAAGTCGGCGGTGGACGCGGAGTCGAGGGCGCCGTCCAGGTACAGCTTGATCCTGTCGGTGGCGTCGTCGTAGACAACCGCGATCCGGTGCCCGTCGCCCTCGCCGCCGTCGGGCATCGCCAGCTGGGCGACGACGGTCTCCTCCGCACCCGGCTCGTCCGCGTGCGGCATGATCAGCTGCCAGGCGTATGTGGAGGGCTCGTACCGCACCCTGAACACATCGGTGTGCTCACCTCCCTGGGACAGCACGGTCATCGGACGCGTCGGCTCGGCGTCCGCCAGGCGCACGACCACACCGATGGAGAAGCTGTCGGTCGTATCGACAACGGGCCCCTGCGTGGACGCGTGCCCCGTCTCGCCGTCGAGCGTCAGATGGCCGTCACCGACGAGGGCGTACGGCACGACAGGGCAGTCGGGGTCCAGGTCAGGGAGGCAGGAGCCGTCCGGGCCTCGGTGGATCGCCGCGCCGGGCCCCAGCTTCAGCGGCTCGCCGCCGCCCTGCTCGGGGCTGGCGCCGTCCGACGCGTTCTCCAGCGACCAGTGGGCGAGCGCCCGCGGCTTGCGGTGGGCCAGTCCGGTCGCCTCATCGGGGACGACGACCCGGTCGTGGACCCTGATGCCACCGAGTTCGCCCTGCCAGTGGTCCCGGTAGGAGCCGCCGTCGAGGGCACGGCCGATCTGGAAGGCGTCGGCGGCCGCCCCCGGTGCGGCCTCGGCCGTGGTGGCGACCGGGTCGCCGTTGACGTACAGCCGGGCCCGGCCGGTCTCGGCGTCGTACACGCCCAGCAGGTGGGCCCACTCCCCGGTCTCGGGTGTGCCGCCCGACACGTGGGCACCGCCGACGGTGAACGACCACACGGGCGCCCCGTCGCGAGCGGTCAGACCGAGGGAGAGGCCCGAGTCCCCGGCCGCGTCCTGGCTCGCGACAGCCATGTCGCGGTCGGTTCGCGCGGGGCGCGCCCAGGCGCTCACCGCGAACGTCTTCCGCGGGTCGGCGACCGCCGGAGCGTCCGGCGTCAGATAGCCGTCACCGCTGCCGTCCAGGGTGGCGGTGGACGCGAGGTCCGTGCCCGTGGGGGCCGGTCCGCCGAAGGTCACGCCGCCGCCCGCGTCGGCCGGTGCGCCGGTCTCGGCCGCCGCGGTCGCGGAGCCCGCCGGGTCACCCAGGTTCCAGTGCGCGACGGGCGCGCGGCCGGACTTCACGAAGAAACGGTACGAGGTCTCGCCGCTGCTGCGCCCGGCACGGTCGAGGGCACGCACCGTCAGCCTGTCCGGGCCCGAGGTGAGCGGCAGGAAGGGGACGGTCACAGAGCCGCCCGGTTCCTTCGGGCGGACGGTCGCGTGCGGACCACGGAGGAAGCCGTAGCTGTAGGCCACGACGTCCTCGGACGGCGAGTCCATGGTGAATTCGCCGTACACGCCCACGCCGTCCACCCACAGCACGTCCTCGGGATACTCGGGGGACGTGACCACCGCCTTCTCCGGGTTCACGTCGTCGTACACGAACTCGCAGACCGAGCCGGTGCCTTCAGAACTCCAGGGCGACTTCGCCGTACCGTCGTCGGCTCGGACGTGCCAGGAGACGACCGTGTTCGCGGGCACTTCCTCCCACGGCGGCCGGAAGGTCGTCGGAGTGCCCGACGACAGCGTCGTGGTCGTGAGGGTCCTGCGCTGCTCGGCGCCCTCGGCATCGGTCCACCATGCCTCGAACTCCGCGCTGACGCGACCGCCGTCGGTGTCGTGCATGACGGCGTTGACCAACGGCCGCGACTCGGCGAGGAACGCCTTGGCATCGCCCGCTCCGCAGGCTTTGCCGCCCATCCTCAGATCCTGTACGAGCGGCTGCTTCGGCGGCAGGTTCTCCGCCGCGTGCGCCGCTGTGGGTGTGGTCGTCACCAGGGCTGCCACACAACACCCCATCGCCAGCAGCGCACCGCCGCCGGATCTCCGTAACCGCTCCATCGGTCCCCTCCCCTGTGAGCTTTCTGCGGCCCGTGGGTCGCACGGGCCGCAGGAGGCTAACAGGGGGCGCTGACACTGCTGAAAGGGTTTTCCGACCCGCCTGCGTGTCTGCCTGTGTGCCTGCCTGTTTGTGGTCTACCTGCCACGGAGGTCACTCCAGCACCGGCAGCAGTTCCGGCAGGTGCCCGTCCGAGAGGGCCGCCGCCCGTTGGCGTTCCTCCGGGACCTCGCCGTAGAGGGTGGTGCGGGGGCGGGCCGGGCGGCCTGCGGTGTCGGCTACGGCGATGAGGTCCTTCACCGACTTGTAGGAGCCGTAGGAGGAGCCGGCCATGCGGGAGATGGTCTCTTCCATGAGGGTGCCGCCCAGGTCGTTCGCGCCGGAGCGGAGCATTTCGGCGGCGCCCTCGGTGCCGAGTTTGACCCAGCTGGTCTGGATGTTGGGGATGTGGGGGTGGAGGAGGAGGCGGGACATCGCGATGACGGCGCGGTTGTCGCGCATCGTCGGGCCGGGGCGGGAGATGCCGGCCAGGTAGACCGGGGCGTTGGTGTGGATGAAGGGGAGCGTCACGAACTCCGTGAAGCCGCCGGTCTGTTGCTGGATACGGGCCAGCGTGCGCAGGTGGCCGAGCCAGTGGCGGGGCTGGTCGACGTGGCCGTACATCATCGTGGAGGAGGAGCGGATGCCCAGTTCGTGGGCGGTCGTCACCACCTCGATCCAGGTGGCGGTGGGGAGTTTGCCCTTGGTGAGGACCCAGCGGACCTCGTCGTCGAGGATCTCCGCCGCCGTGCCGGGGATCGAGTCGAGGCCCGCCTCCTTCGCGGCCGTCAACCACTCGCGGATCGACATCCCCGTGCGGGTCGCGCCGTTGACCACCTCCATCGGGGAGAAGGCGTGCACGTGCATGCCGGGGACGCGGGACTTCACGGCCTTCGCGATGTCGAAGTAGGCGGTCCCCGGCAGGTCCGGGTGGATGCCGCCCTGCATGCAGACCTCGACCGCGCCGAGGTCCCAGGCCTGCTGCGCCCGGTCGGCGACCTGGTCGAGGGAGAGCGTGTACGCGTCGGCGTCCGTGCGGCGCTGCGCGAAGGCGCAGAAACGGCAGCCGGTGTAGCAGACGTTCGTGAAGTTGATGTTCCGGGTGACGATGTACGTGACATCGTCGCCGACGGCGGCCTTGCGGACGTCGTCGGCGATCCGGGTGAGGGCGTCCAGGGCCGGGCCGTCCGCGTGCAGCAGGGCCAGCGCCTCGGCGTCCGTCAGCTTCGTCGGGTCGTCGGCCGCCGTCGCCAGCGCCGCGCGGACGTCCATGTCGATGCGCTCCGGCGCCATCCCGGGCGCCGCCGCCTCCCGCAGCGCGCCCCAGTCGCCGTAGACGGAGTCGAAGTCGTCGCGGCGGTCGGACGTCCGCCCCTCGGTGTCGATCGAGGTATGCAGATCCGTACGGCCGGTGGAGACGAAGACCTCCTCGGGCTCCTGCCACGGGTGGCCCTCGACCACCGCGTCCGGGCGGGCGAGGCCGGTCTCCGGGTCGGCCAGCGCCCGTACGTGCGGGAGCAGCCGCGGGTCCAGCCAGGGCTCGCCGCGGGAGACGAACTCCGGGTAGACGCAGAGGCGTTCGCGCAGTTCGAAGCCGGCGGCGCGGGAACGCTCGGTGAGTTCCTCGATCTGCGGCCAGGGGCGCTCGGGGTTGACGTGGTCGATGGTGAGCGGGGAGACCCCGCCCCAATCGTCGATCCCGGCGCCGATCAGCCGCTCGTACTCGCTGTCGACCAGGTTCGGCGGGGCCTGGATGCAGCCCGCCGGGCCCATGAGGAGGCGGGCGACGGCGACGGTGGCGACCAGTTCGTCCAGTTCCGCGTCGGGCATGCCGCGCATCGCGGTGTCCGGCTTGGCGCGGAAGTTCTGGATGATCAGTTCCTGGACGCCGTGGTAGGCGCGGGAGACCTTGCGGAGCGCGAAGAGGGATTCGGCGCGCTCCTCGTACGTCTCGCCGATGCCGATGAGGACCCCGGACGTGAAGGGGACGGAGGAACGGCCCGCGTCCTCCAGGACGCGCAGGCGTACGGCGGGTTCCTTGTCGGGGGAGCCGTAGTGGGGGCCGCCCGGCTCGGACCACAGCCGGGTCGCGGTCGTCTCCAGCATCATGCCCATGGAGGGGGCGACGGGCTTGAGCCGCTGGAAGTCCGTCCACGACATCACGCCCGGGTTGAGGTGCGGGAGCAGGCCCGTCTCCTCCAGGATGCGGATGGAGATGGCCCGGACGTACGCGATCGTGTCGTCGTAGCCGTGCGCGTCGAGCCACTCGCGCGCCTCCGGCCAGCGGTCCTCCGGCTTGTCGCCGAGGGTGATCAGCGCTTCCTTGCAACCGAGTGCGGCGCCCTTGCGGGCCACGTCCAGGACCTCGTCCGGGGACATGAACATCCCGTGGCCGGAGCGGCGGAGCTTGCCCGGGACGGTGACGAAGGTGCAGTAGTGGCACTTGTCCCGGCACAGGCGGGTGAGCGGGATGAACACGCTCTTCGAGTACGTGATGACGCCGGGCCGCCCGGCCGCCTCCAGGCCCGCGTTCCGCACCCGGGCCGCCGACGCGGACAGGTCCTCCAGCGCCGCGCCGCGCGCCTGTAGCAGCACCGCCGCCTCGGTCACGTCCAGCGCCACGCCGTCGCGGGCGCGTTTGAGCGCGCGCCGCATCGCGTTCTCGGTGGGGCCGGGGGAGCCGGTCGGGCCGGCGGGGACGGCGGGGACGGTGCCGGTGCGGTCGTTGGTGCGCTCGTCGGTGCGGTCGTCGGTGGGTCCGGTTCCAGAGGTCGCGGAAGTCGTCATTCGTCGAGCATACGAGCGGCTTGGCTCCGCCGGTGGGGTGGGCGCCTCGTAGCTCGGGGGTGCGGGTTTCGTCGGCGGGTGCGGGTGCGTGGGGGCTGGTCGCGCAGTTCCCCGCGCCCCTGAAAAGCAGGGGCTGCGCCCCGTGCTTTTCGGACCCGCCGCCGGTTGCCTATCAGAGCCGCGGGGTCCTGGTCTTTCACGGGCGCGGGGGCCTGGTCTTTCGGGGGCGCGGGGCCCTGGTCTTTCACGGGCGCGGGGGCCTGGTCTTTCAGGGGCGCGGGGAACTGCGCGAGAAGCCCCGCCGGGCCCGCACTCGCCGACGAAACCCGCACCCGCGAGCTCTCAGGCACCCTCCCCCAAGAACCCCGCGTACTCGTCCAGCAGCCCCAGCACCTCCGCCTCCCCCGCCGGAGGCAGCTGGACCACGGCCTCCTCGATGCCCAACTCCGCGTAGTACGCCAGCTTCCCCGCACTCGGCTGCACGGCATACGGCACCACCTGCAGCCCCGCGGGATCGCGCCCCGCGTCGGCCCACACCTGCCGCAGCACCGGCAGCGCCTCCCCGAGGCCCCGCCCCCCGATCGGCAGCCACCCGTCCGCGTACTCGGCGATGTGCGCGAACAGCTTGGGCCCCGCGGCCCCGCCGATCAGCGTGCGCGGCCCGACCACCGGCCCGCGCGCCTTCTGCACCGGCTTGGGGTACGCGGAACTCGCCCGTACGCTCCCGAACTCCCCCTCGTACGCCGTCGGCTCCTCCGCCCACAGCGCCCGCATCAGGGCCATGCGGTCCCGGACCAGTTCCCGCCGGGTGCGCCACTCGACCCCGTGGTCGGCGGCCTCCTCGACGTTCCAGCCGTAGCCGAGGCCGAGGGTGAGGCGCCCGCCGGAGAGGTGGTCGACGGTCGCGATCTGCTTCGCGAGGTCGATCGGGTCGTGCTGCGCGACCAGCGTGATCCCGGTGCCGAGCCCCAGCCGCTCGGTGACGGCGGCGGCCTGGCCGAGCGCCACGAAGGGGTCGAGGGTACGGCCGTACTCCCGCGGCAGCTCCCCGCCCGCCGGGTACGGCGTCGTCCGCTCGACGGGGATGTGCGTGTGCTCGGGGAGGTAGAGCCCCGCGAAACCGCGTTGCTCCAACTCGCGCGCGAGTCGGGTCGGGGTGATCGTCTCGTCGGTGAGGAAGATCGTCACGGAGATGCGCATGTGTCATCTCTAGCCGCTCAGGACATGGATGTCCATACCGACCGGTCGGCACTTAGGGGGGCCGGCCGGTTGGGCTCGGGGGGAGTCGGCCCACCCGGCGGCCCCGGTGTCGCTGTCGGCCCACCTCGCATCGGCACCCGGTGCCGATCAGCCGCGCCCGGCATCCCGTGGTGGTGTCGTCGCGAGCAGGGCGCGTTTGGTGAGCGTGTCTGTGCGGGACAGCGGGCCGAGGCGGTGGACGAGGGCCCAGCGGCCGTCGTCGTACGCGGCGGCGACGACGGAGGAGCCGCGGGTGGCGCCGTCGTGCCAGCGGAGCGAGGGGCCCCGCTGCCAGGAGGGTGCCGGTTCGCCGAGCCGGCGGTCCACGAGCAGGGCGACCACCAGCTCCGCCAGCGTCCGGCAACTGGACCACAGCCCGCCGGCCGGCAGGATCGCACCGGTCATCGTCCACAGCGGACGCGGCCTGCCGAACAGGTCGCGCGGCACAAGACGGCGCCCGTCCGGCGGGCTCCCCGTCATCGCCCCCGCCGCCATCCCGAGCGGCGACAGGACGTACGTCTCCACCAGTTCCTGGTACGAGCGCCCCGTGACGCTCGTGAGCGCGAGCCCGAGCACGGCGTACCCGAGGTTGGAGTACTCCTCCTCCCCCAGCCGCCCGGTCCGCAGCCGCCGCAGATCGCGCAGTTGCTCCCGCAGGGCAGCCTCCGTGAAGCCGGCGTAAGGGTCGTCCGCAAAGCCCGTAGGCCCGGAGAGCAGGCGGGGCAGGCGGGGCAGTCGGGGGAGCCCCGAGGTGTGTTCGGCGAGATGCCGGAGGGTGATGCCGGTCCCGCCCGGGACGTCGTCGACGCACTCCTCCAGCGGGGTGTCGAACCCGATCCGCCCCTTCCCCTTCCCCTCCGCCTCCAGCCGGGCCAGGACCGTCCCCGTGACCACCTTGGTGAGGGAGCCGATCTCCACGAACCGGTCCACGTCGTGGCCATGGGCGACCCGGTCGGTGATACCAACTCCGCCGAGCAGACAGATCGGTGTCCGCACGTTCTGTGTCTCCTGCTCGGACGGGGTCGGACGGAAGAGAGATCGAAGAGAGATGGAAGAGAGATGGAAGGTAAAGCGTATGTGTCGTCCGACACCAGCCGTATCGACGCCGCCGCCGACGAACTGACCGCCGTCTGCACGTCGTAAGGAAAACCGGCGATTTCCTTCCCTTGTCCGCCAGTTCACCACCGCATAGGAAGGTGGCACGCACCACCCCCGCACCAGGCACCACCCACGTCATGTCACTCACGACCGACCCGGGGAGCAGCAGCATGTGCGACGACGACCACGGCGACGGGCACGGGAACGTCAACGGGAGCGGGAACGGGCTCGGAAGGCGTGCGCTGTTCGTGACGTCGGCGGCGGCCGCGCTTACGTTGGGAAGCGTGACCTTTGGGACGAGCGGCGCCGAGGCCGCGCACGGTGACCAGGAGACGAAGACGATCCGGGGGACACTTCCCCCCGGCTCCCCCGATTTCGTGTATCTGCCGGTCGAAGTTCCGTCCGGCGTACGGGAGTTGAAGGTCTCGTACAGCTACGAGAGACCGACCGTCCCGGCCGGCACCATGGGCAACGCGCTCGACATCGGTGTCTTCGACGAGCGCGGCACGGACCTCGGCGGCAAGGGCTTCCGGGGCTGGTCCGGCGGCGCGCGCACCGAGTTCTTCATCCGTGCCGACGAGGCGACCCCGGGCTACATCCCCGGCCCGGTCCGCCCCGGCACCTGGCACATCGCGCTGGGCCCGTACACGGTGGCCCCGGACGGACTGCCGTACGAGATCACGATCACCCTCACCTACGGCCGGCCCGCCACGGCCGTGAAGCCGGTGTATCCGCCGGAGCGGGCCAAGGGGCGGGGCCGGGCCTGGTACCGGGGCGACTGCCATCTGCACTCCTGGTACTCCGACGGCCGCCGCACGCTCGGCGAACTGGCGGCGCTCGCCCGCGCGGCGGGGCTGGACTTCATCAACAGCTCGGAGCACAACACCCAGTCCGCGCACGCCCATTGGGCCGAGCACGCCGGTGACGACCTGCTGATCATGCTGGGCGAGGAGGTCACCACCCGCAACGGTCACGTCGTGGCGCTCGGGGTCGACCCGGGGACGTTCGTCGACTGGCGGTACCGGGCGCGGGACAACCGGTTCGGCAAGTACGCGCGGCAGATCCGCCGCGCCGGGGGCCTGGTCGTACCGGCGCATCCGCACGCCACCTGCATCGGCTGCAACTGGAAGTTCGGCTTCGGCGAGGCGGACGCGGTGGAGGTGTGGAACGGCGCGTACTCGCCGGAGGACGAGGTGGCGCTCGCCGACTGGGACGGCATGCTCGTGGCGGCCGTGCGCGAGGGCCGTGAGGGCCGTGAGGGCCGCGTGGACTGGATTCCGGCGATGGGCAACAGCGACGCGCACCGCGATCCCGACCCCGTGGGCCGCCCCCAGACGGTCGTCCTCGCCGACGATCTGACCAGGGAGGCCATCCAGGAGGGGCTGCGCGCGGGCCGTTCGTACGTCGCCGAGTCCAAGGACGTGTCGGTGTCGTTCACGGCGTCCGGGGCGCGGGGCGAGCACGCGGGCATCGGGGAGCGGCTGAAGGTGGACGCGGACGCCGCCGTCACCGTCCGGCTGGAGGCGACGGGTTCCGCGGGCTGCACGATCCGCTTCGTCACCGACCAGGGCGTCCTGTTCACCTCGGCCGAGATCCCGGCCTCCGGCACGGGCTCGGCCGAGTGGCGCACGACGGCCTCGTACGCGGCGTACGTCCGCGCGGAGGTCCGCCGGCCCCCGATCGTCCCGGGCTTCCCGGGCCCGCTCGCGGCCTTCACCAACCCGATCTTCCTCGGGCGGCGATAGGACGGCGATGGGGCGGCGATAGGGCGGCGATAGGGGCGGCAAGAGGGCGGCGATGGCAGCCACCAGGAAGTCAGGGGGAACCCGCGTACGAAATAGCTGTGTTGGGCCTTAGGTTTGGCTCGACACAGTACGTGCGTCTGTATGTGTGACGACGCATCTGCATGGCCAAGGAGACGGCGCCCATGACCGACAACGCGACCACGCCCGACCCGGCGGCGGCTTCGGCGGCGAAGGAGAAGGTCGACACTTCGGTGCCCGCCTCCGCCCGCATCTGGAACTACTGGCTGGGTGGCAAGGACAACTACCCGGTGGACGAGGCGGCCGGCGACGCGTACGCCGGCGCCTTCCCCGGCATCGTCACCATCGCCCGGAGCAGCCGCGCGTATCTGCGGCGCAGCATCCGGCACCTGGTGGAGGTGGAGGGCGTCCGACAGTTCCTGGACGTCGGCACCGGGCTGCCCACCGCCGACAACACCCACCAGGTCGCCCAGCGCAGCGCGCCGGAGTCGCGGATCGTCTACGTCGACAACGACCCGATGGTCCTCGCGCACGCCCGCGCGCTGCTGTACTCCGCCCCCGAGGGCGCCACGGCGTACGTAGACGCCAGCCTCTACGACCCGGAGCGCATCCTGGAGGCCGCGGCGGCGACGCTGGACCTGTCCCGGCCGACCGCGCTGATCCTCAGCGGCATCCTGGGGCACGTCGGCTCGTACGAGGAGGCCCGCGACATCGTCCGCCGCCTGCTCGCCGGTCTCCCCTCCGGCAGTTACCTCAACATCAACGAGGGCTCCCGGGGCACCGACCCGGACTACGAGCGGGCCCAGGACGCCTACAACGAGACCGGCGCCGTCCCGTACTTCCTCCGCCCCATCGACCAGATCACCGGCTACTTCGACGGCCTCGACCTGGTCGACCCCGGCATCGTCTCCGTACCGCTGTGGCGCCCGGACGCCACGGACGCGGGCGAGCCGAAGCCGATCGGGCAGCACGGGGGGCTGGGCCGGAAGCCGTAGGGCGGGAAGCCGGGCAGGAAACCGTAGGACCCGTGGACGGGGCGCGCGGCCGGGACCCTCAGCGGGTCCCAGCCGCGCCGCCGTCAACGCCGCCGTCAGCACCGCCATCAACGCGCCCGTCAGCACCGCCGTCAGCGCGCCCGTCCGCACCCCCGTCCGCCAGGTCGGCCACGACGGCCATGTGGTCGGAGGGCCATACGCCGTCGACGGGGGCGTCTCCCGCCCTGCGCACGGCGCGTACGTGGCCGAGTCCGCCGGGACCCGGTGGCCCGACGTGGATGTAGTCGACGCGCACGCTCGGGCCGGACGCCCCGCCGACGTACGGGTTGGTGATGTCCCAGGTGGCGGAGGGCGCGCCCGGCTCGGCGAACTCCCAGGCGTCGAAGAAGCACTGGCCGGGTACGGCGGGCGCGGTCTTGTAGCCGCCGAAGAGCCGGACCTCGTCGGAGTCGGGCCAGGCGTTGAAGTCCCCGGTGATCACGGGCGGATGGGGGCTGCCGTCCCGGTGGCGGGCGACGAATCCGGCCACCTCGGTGACCTGCCGGCAGCGCAGCGCGGAGGCCTCGGTCTCGGAGCTGAGGTGGGCGGTGAAGAAGGGGACGGGCGCGCCGGGGGCGTCGAGGAGGGCGTAGAGGGCGCCGCGGGTGCGGCCGCCGTCCGCCGCGGGCAGGCCTATGGCGTCCCGCTCCAGCACGGGCCACCGGCTCAGCACGGCGACCCCGGCCCCGACGGCCGGGTCCCCGATCCGCCGCCGCCAGCGCCCAACGTCGCCGTACTCGCCCCAGGCCCAGTGCATGCCGAGCTCCGCGGCGAGCCACCCGGCGAGGTTCGCCCCGCTCTCCCCGCCCTCCCTGCTCTCCCCGTCCCGCTGCCAGACCTCCTGCAACCCGACCGCGTCGGGCCGCAGTTCACGCAGCACGGCGAGGATCGCCTTCTGCCGCTCCTGCCACGGTCCGAACCGCCACCACAGGTTCCATGTCACGACCCGCACCGGCCGACCACCACCCTCACCACGTACCCGATCCTGTAACCCCTACCTCCCACCCCCCGAGGAGAACCAAGCCGATGTCCCGCGATCCGGACCGCAAGCAGCGCGTCGTCACGGCCTTCCAGCGCCACGTGGCCAACCCGGTGCTGCGCCGGCTCCCTGTGCAGACGGTCCTGGAGACCACCGGCCGTACATCCGGCCTGCCCCGCCGCACCCCCATCGGCGGGCGTCGCGTCGGCGACACGTTCTGGCTGGTCTCGGAGTACGGCGAACAGTCGCACTACATCCGCAACATCAAGGCGAACCCGTCGGTCCGCGTCCGTATCCGGGGCCGCTGGCACGAGGGCACGGCCCATCTCCTCCCCGACGACGACCCGGTCGCCCGCCTCCGCGCCCTCCCCCGCATGAACAGCACGGCGGTCCGGCTCCTGGGGTCACAGCTGCTGACGGTACGAGTGGATCTGCGCGGCTAGGAACCGTCCGGCGTACGGCGGTTGATCCGCGCACGGTCCCGTTTCGCTCCTGTGACGCTGGGAAGCCGAGCCCCAACTGCCCCGAGGACCCGGCACGTCCCACGGTCTTCGCGATAGCTATCATCTCGTACTTCAGCCGCCGACCTACGCTCCTGGAGTCCCCCCATGAACCACACCCCTGGCTTCCCCCTCTCCCGCCGCGGCCTCATACGCACCGGCGCCGGCGCCTCACTCGCGGCGCTCGGGCTGGGACTCGGCGCGCAGACCGCCTCCGCCGCGGTGGCCACCACCAAGCGGTTCGATCTCACGCAGCCGTCGTACGACCTGTTCCGGTCCAAGGAGACACACGGCGTACGGGTCCAGCAGAGCTTCGCCTTCGACTGGGAGAACAAGTTCCTGTTCGTGGCGACCAAGCGCGTCGGAAGCACCGAGGCCGACGGTGACCTGTGCATCAGCAAGATGGACTTCGACGGCAACTACCTCTCGTACATGCACCTCAACGGCTTCGGCCACGGCGTCGCCTTCGCCGCGCTGCCGAACGGTTCCCGGACCGAGCTGTGGATCGAGTGCGCCGCGAACACCAAGGGGTACGGCACCGCGCTCGCCCCCATCACCTACCAGGGCGGCACCACCCTGGGCTCGCCGGCCGCCTCGGCCGCGTACCGGCCGATCTCCGGGGCCAGCGAGTACACCTGCTCCGCCGACCCGGTCCACGACCGCATGATCGTGCGCTACAACACCAGCTCCGGCAAGCGCATCGCCGTGTACCCCCTGTCCGCCTTCCGGACGGGCAACTTCGGCTCGCCGCTGGTCGACTTCGCCCAGCCGACGATCTCCGGCACCCCGCAGGGCTACGCCCTCTACGGCTCGTACATGTACTACCTGACGGGCGACGCGTACCCGGGCGACGGCACCCCCACCGGTGACGGCAACACCTACATCACCAGCATCGACGTCAACACCGGCAACGTGAAGCAGGGCCCCGTCCTCAGCAAGGCCGGTTCGACCCTCCACCACCGGGAGCCCGAGGGCCTGGCGGTCTACCGCACCGACGCGGGCGAGGTCCGCCTCTTCATCGGCTTCGCCACCGGTGTGGAGGGCGACCGGCGCTCCAGCATCTTCTACAAGAAGGCGCTGGTCTGAGCCATGTCCGGGCCGAGCCCGGGTGGGCCGCCGGTCAGGCCTGCCCGGGCTCCAGCTCGAACGTGAAGTAGATGCTCAGCGTGTAGGGCTCGTCCTCGTCGTGCGCGAAGTCCCAGGAGACGTCGACCAGGAAGACGTCGTGCTCCGCCACCCACTCCTGGGCCTTTCTGAAGGCGTCCGCGGCGGCGGTGGCCGGGAACAGCTTCCGGGCCATGGGGTGGACCTGACTCTCGGCGTCGGAGTCGTCAAAGCCTCGCGGGACGGTCAGGCAGAGGTCGGGGTCGGGAACGGGGTCGGTATCGGGATCGGGATCGGGATCGGGATCGGGATCGGGAACAGGATCGGGGACGAGGTCCATGGAGTGCGCCCTTCCGGTCGGTGACGCCCGGTAAGACCACCGCATCCCCGGGAGGGGTTGCTTCAGCCCACCCGCTCGTACAGCTCCTCGATGAAGTCCCGTACGGCGTCGGGGTCGCGGAGGGTCGGGAAGTGGTCGGCGGCCGGGAGGCGGACGAGGTGGCAGTCGGGGAGGCGGGCGGCGATCTCCTCGTTGCAGCGGACGACCTCCGGCTGGTCCTTCTCACCGAGGAGGAGGGCGGCGGGGAGGGCGAGTTCGCCCAGGCGGTCGAAGGCCGGCGGCGCCGGGGTGTCGTGGCCGTACGTCGTGAACCACGCGGGGATCGCCGCCCGCAGCGCCGCGTCGGCCTCGGTGTCGGGGGACGGGCCCGCCCCTCCCCACAGGCCCAGCCCGAGCGCCACCAGGCCGTCCATGTCACCCGCCTTCGCGAGCCGCCCGATCTCTTCCGTCAACTCCGCCGACTCCAGGCCCGCGTAGCCGCTGACCCCCGGGACGACCAGCCCGAGCGCCGCCACCCGGCCGGGCTCCTCCAGGGCGAAACTGATCGCGGTCGAGCCGCCCATGCTCGACCCGACGACCACCGCGCGGGGAACACCGAAGTGGTCCAGGACCGCCCGGAGGTCGCCCGTCTGCGTGTACGACGTACCCGGCTTCGGTGACTTGCCGAACCCGCGCGCGTCGTACCGGATCACCCGGTGCCGGGCCGCCAGGCCGCCCGCCACCACCCGGTCCCAGATACGCGAGTCCCCGACGCCCGGGTGCAGCAGCACGAGGGGAGGCCCGGCCGCACCCACCCCCGGGCCCGGGCCCGTGTCGTCCGCCCAGACCTCGCCGCTCTCGACCTGCACCATGCACTCCATGGCGATGACTCTGCCCGCCCCACCGAGACGGCGAAAAGGCCCCAATCGGTCAAAACGCCAATGGCCGACACGCCACGAACACGAACTCCCGCCCCGGGCGGTCCGGGGCGTCCCGTACGTCCTCCACCTCGTACCCATGCGCGAGCAGCTCCGCCTCGATCTCCTCCCGCTCGCGGAACCTGAGGGTGGAGTCGGAGGTGAGGGTGGTGCCGCCGGCTTCCAGGACGTAGTGCCGGCGGAACGTCACCAACTGGCCGTCGACCTCGGTCAGTTCCACCCAGCTCTCCACCGTGCCGTACCCGGGTACCCCGGTAGTGACCGTGTACGAGTCCTCGCGATTCCATGCCTCCCAGGCCCGCCGGGCCGGGTCGCGGGTCTCGAAGGCCAGGTGGCCGCCCGGCCGGAGGGCCTCGTAGGCGCCCGCGAGTGTCCGCCGCCACGCCTCCGGGTCGACGATCGCCTGGACCAGATCATCCTCTGAACCCGCCGCCGCGCCTTGTCCCCGCTCTCGGCCCGGTGCCACGATCACGGCCTCGCCCGCGACCAACGGGCCGACTGACGGGGGCCTTTCATGACACGCGCAGTACGTATGCCACACCTGGCGCGCACCACCACCCTGACGCTGCTGGCGACGGCCGGCCTCCTCGCCCTCACGACCGGTTGCTCGTCCGACTCCGGCAGCGACACCGGGGCACGGAAGCAGCACGCCGATCGCCCGGCGCGGGCGACGCCGGCGGCGGACGCGAGTGAGACCGCGACCGAGACCGGGACCGACGACGTGCCCCGTGAGTTGGCGAAGCGCGCCCCGGACAATTTCGCCGACCGTGTCGTCCTGCGTCAGGACCGGACGCAGGGCAGCGCGCACCTGGAGTTCGGCGAGGCGAGGAAGGGCGATGGCAACGCCCTCATCGTGGCGGTGAGTTGCGCGGGTGAGGGCACGATCGAGGTCGTACTTCGCCCCTTGGCCGCCTCCTTCCCCATGGACTGCCTGGACGGCGAAGTGACCAGCATCGCCAACGAGTTCGCCATGGACGATGCGGAGCGCGCGGGCACGGTCTCCGTCACCGCCCCCTCGGGTGTCCGCTGGTCCCTGTCCGTCGGCCGAGGCGAACCGAGCGAGCAGGACCTCAGCGGCTGACGGCCGTCCCAGGCCGGCGGCTCACGCCCTCACCCGGCGCAGCACCTGCTCCGCCAGCTCACCCGGGCTCGACTCGCCGTCCAGGAACACCGTGTCGGCGGGCAGGGTGTCGACCGCGGCCGTGCACGCCGCGATGCGCTCCTTGCACCACCGGCGGACCCGGGCGTCCTGCTCGGGGTCGTCCGGGGTGAAGCTGCGGCCGTCGATGCGGGCGGTCAGTACGTCCTCGGGGACCTTGAGGAAGAAGTGGTGGAGGGGGATGCCGGCGGCGCCGATCGCGTCGAACACCTCGGCGGCGTACTGCGGGTTCACCAAGGTCATCGGCGCGAGGACCGGCTGCCGGTACTCCTCCACCAGCCCCACCAGCGTCTCGGCGACCTGCCGCCGCCACAGCCGCAGATCCTGGAAGTCACCGGTCGGCACCTCCACGATCTCCCTCAGCACATAGCCGATCACCTCGGGATCACACACCAACGCCTCGGGCCACCGCCCCCGCAGCTCCTCGACCAACGTGGTCTTACCGCTCCCGAAGGCCCCGTTCACCCATACGATCATCAGCCGACCGTATCGGTCCTCACCGGGCCAGTGGTGGTGGTCCGTACAAACTCGGTGAGAGTGTCGAAATCCGGTGCACGCAGGCCGAGCCGGGGGGAGACGTGGTGCAGGAGGGCGGCGCCGGGGTGGTGCCTGGTCACGTAGTCCCGGTCGGGGGCGCCGATCTCGTCGTCGACCCACGCGAACGGGCGCCCCGCCGCGTGCTCGACGAGATGGGGGGTCTTCCAGAACACCCCCGGGGGCAGCGCCGCACCGGACGCCCCCGGCCCGCCCGCCCCGGACCACTCCACCACCGGCAGCTCCGGCAGCCCGAGGACCGGCCCGATGTAGGTGTTGGCCTCGTCCACCCACGTCGTGGCCCACACCACATCGAACAGCTCACCCAACTGCAGCAGTTGACGCCCGTGGTCCGGGTTGAGCCACACCCGCAACGGCTTGACGGATGCCGCGGGCTGCCCCGGATGCTGTGCGATCCACCCCTGCGGTTTCATCCGATGCGTCGTGTAACCGGCGGGCCTCCGCTCGGGCTTCGCCGCGTACGGGTTCAAGGGGCCGTCCACATCCAGGTAGAGGAGAGGCCGCGGGCTCACCACGACACACGTCCACCACGCACGGAGCACCCGGTGATCCCGATGTACCCGACGCGCCCGTCCCGCGACCAGTCCCACATTCGAACATCATTACGTCCCCGGCGATCCCAAGGGAAGACCTCACCCCGGCCACACGATCGCCTGCACCTCGCTGTACGCGTGCAGCGCGTACGAGCCCACGTCACGCCCCACCCCGCTCTGCTTGAAGCCGCCGAACGGGGCCTCCATGTTGCGGCCGACCGTGTTCACGCCGACGCCGCCCGCCCGGAGGCGTCGGGCCACGCGGAAGGCTCGGGCCACGTCGCCGGACCAGACGTAGTCGATGAGGCCGTAGTCGCTGTCGTTGGCGAGGGCGACGGCCTCCTCCTCGTCGTCGAAGGGGAGGACGACGACGACCGGGCCGAAGATCTCCTCGCGGACCACCCGCATGTCCGGCGTGCAGTCCACCAGCAGCGTGGGCGCGACATAGAAACCCCGGTCGTACGGCGGCCGTTCACCGCCCGCCACCACCCGCGCGCCCTCCTTGCGGCCCAGTTCGACATACGCCTCGACCCGGTCCCGGTGGGCCGCCGAGATCACCGGCCCCACCACCGTGCCGGGCTCGCGCGGGTCGCCGACCGGCAACCGGGCGGCGTACGCGGCCAGTTGGGTCACCAGCCGGTCGTAGACACCGCGTTGCGCGATCACCCGGGTCGGGGCGGTGCAGATCTGCCCGCTGTAGAAGGTGAAGGTGGTGGCGATACCGGCCACCGCCGCGCCCACGTCCGCGTCGTCGAAGACGACCGCCGCGCCCTTCCCGCCCAGTTCCATCAGCTGGCGCTTCATCCCGCGCCCGCACACCTCCGCGATCCGCCGCCCGACCGCCGTCGACCCGGTGAAGCTGACCATGTCGACGTCCGGCGAGTCCACGGCCGCCTCCCCGACGTCCGCGCCCGACCCACTCACCACGTTCACCACCCCCGGCGGAACACCGGCGGCCTCCAACGCCTCCGCCATGCGGTACACGGAGAGCGGGTCCTGCGGGGCCGGCTTCACGACCACCGTGTTGCCCATGGCCAGGGCGGGGGCGATCTTGCCCGCCGGGTTGGCCCAGGGGTTGTTGTACGAGGTCACGCAGGTGACCACACCGACCGGTTGCCGTACGGCGAGCGCGCCCATCACGGCCGCTTTGCCGAAGGGGCCCGCCTCGTTGATCTGGGGCGCGATCGGCTCCTCGACCGGTTCCACGCGCGCGTACCGCTGGAAGCGGGCCGCGCCCACCCCCACCTGCATGCCCCGCGCCGTCCCGGTCGTCGCCCCGCTCTCGGCCTGGGCGAGTTCGGCGTACGGGACGAGGTGGCGTCGTATCTGGTCCGCCGTGCGGGCGAGGATCGCCGCCCGTTCGGCGGCCGGGGTCCGCGACCACGGGCCGAAGGCCTCCCGGGCGGCGGCGGCCGCCGCGTGCACCTGCTCGCGTGTGGCCTCCGGCGCCCACCCGACGACATCTTCCGTCGCCGGGTCGACCACCTCGTAGTGCCCACCGCCGGGCTCCACCCAGGAGCCGCCGATGAACAACCGCCGCCGCTCCGAAGACCCCTCGGGACTCACCTCGTACTCACCGTCCGCGTGTCCCGCCCGCTGCGCAGCACCTTCCCGGGCACCGACCCGGTCACCACGTCGTCGCGGATCGCCTCGACGCCGTTGACCCAGACCGCCCGTACGCCGATCGCGCGGGAGTCCAGGCGCGGGCTGTCGCCCGGCAGGTCGTGCACCAGGGTGGCCTTGCCGGCGTCGACGCGCTCCGGGTCGAAGAGGACGAGGTCCGCATGCCACCCCTCCCGCACCTGACCCCGTTCACGCAGGCCGAAGAGGCGTGCCGGGTCGTCGGTCAGCATCTTCACCGCCTGTTCGAGCCCGACGAGCTTCCGGCCGCGCAGACAGTCCCCGATGAACCGGGTGGTGTACGGGGCGCCGCACATCCGGTCCAGATGGGCGCCCGCGTCGGAGCCGCCGAGGAGGACGTCCTCGTGCCGCCAGGTCTCGGCGCGCAGGGTCCAGGAGCCGGGGTCGTTGTCGGTGGGCATGGGCCACAGGACCGTACGGAGGTCGTCGGCGGCGCAGATCTCGACCAGGCACTCGAACGGTTCCTGGCCGCGCTCGGCCGCGATGTCCTTGACGACCCGCCCGGTGAGGCCCTCGTTGGCCTCGCTGTAGGTGTCGCCGATGACGTACCGCCCGAAGTTGGCGAGCCGCCGGAAGACACCCGCCTCCTTGCTGTCCGCGCGCCGCAGCATCTCCGCCCGTACGGCCGGGTCGCGCAGACGCTCGATCCGCTCGGGCACGGGCAGGCCCAGGATCGGCCCCCAGCCGGGGATCAGGTTCAGCGCGCAGAACGTGCCCAGCGACATGTTCATCGGCGTGAGGATCGGCATGGTCAGGGCGACCACCCGGCCCCCGGCCTTCCGTGCCCGCTCGCTCGCCTCCAGCTGCCTGGGCACGCGCTCGGGGACGGCGGAGTCGATGGTGAGGACGTTCCAGTTGAGGGGGCGCCCGGCGACCGCGCTCATCTCGACGAAGAGGTCGATCTCCTCGTCGCTGAACTGGTCCAGGCACCCGGCCACGATCGCCTCGATCTGGGTGCCCTCGTGCTCGCCCACCGCCCGTGACAGCGCGATGAGTTCGTCGGGCTTCGCGTGCCGGGAGGCGACCGGCTGCCCGTCCCCGTCGCTGTGCGTCGACGACTGCGTGGTGGACAGCCCCCACGCCCCCGCCTCCATCGCCTCGTGGAACAGCCGCAGCATCGCGTCCAGTTGCTCACCGCTCGGCTGCCCGCCGATCGCGTCCGGGCCCATCACATACCGCCGCAGCGCACAATGCCCCACCATGAACCCGGCGTTGACCGCGATCCGCCCCTCCAGCGCGTCCAGGTACTCCCCGAACCCGTTCCAGTTCCAGGGTGCCCCCTCCTCCAGCGCGACCAGCGACATCCCCTCGACCTTGGACATCATCCGCCGCGTGTAGTCCGCGTCCTCGGGCCGGTCGGGGTTGAGCGGCGCGAGCGTGAACCCGCAGTTCCCGCCCGCGACCGTGGTCACCCCGTGATTGAGCGAGGGCGTCGCGTACGGGTCCCAGAACAACTGCGCGTCGTAGTGCGTGTGGGGGTCCACGAAGCCGGGCGCGAGCACGAGCCCGCGCGCGTCCTCCGACGACCGCGCCTCCTCCGTCACGTCCCCGATGACGGCGATACGCCCGTCCCGTATCCCCACATCAGCGATGTACGCGGGCGCACCGGTCCCATCGACGACGGTCACACCTTTGACGACATGGTCGAGCACGACTCACTCCTTCCGGGTGCCTGGTGAGATTGGGGTGCCGGGAAGCTTTTAGGGGCGCGGGGAACTGCGCGAGCAACCACATCGAACCCGCAGCCGCCATACGAACCTCACCCCGCCGCCCGGAACCGCGAAGTCCGATGCACAGGATCCGTATCGATCTTCGGAATCACGTGCTCCCCGACAAGCCGAATCGTCTGCAGCGTCGCGTCCTTCGGCACCCCCACCGGCAGCCCGAAGCTCAACTGATCCGCCCCCGCCTGCTCCCACCGCTTGCACTGCCGGACCACCTCGTCCGGATCCCCGCAGATCAACAGCTCTTCCTCGATGAGCAGTTCGATGAACTCCTCGTTGTACTCGGGCAGCGTCTCCGGCCACACCGGGAACCCGTCCGGCCGGGGGAACGTGTCGTGGTACCGGAACACCAGCGACGGCAGATAGTGCAGCCCGCCGTTGACCGCGATCCGCACCGCCTCGTCGTGCGTGGGCGCGCAGATCGCGGTCGTCGTCACCATCACGTTGTCGTTGACGAAGTCACCGATCGGCTCGGCGTCGACGATCGCCGTCTTGTACTGCTCCAGCACCCACTCCATGTCGGAGACCTTCTGCACACTGAAGCCGAGCACCCCGAGCCCCTTGCGCGCGGCCATGGAGTACGACGGTGGCGACCCGGCGGCGTACCACATCGCGGGGTGCGACTTCCCGTACGGCTTGGGCAGGATCTTGCGCGGTGGCAGGGACCAGTGCTTGCCCTGGAAGCCGACGTACTCGTCCTGGAGCCACATTTTGGGGAACTCGGCGATGGTCTCTTCCCAGATCTCCTTGGTGTAGTTCATGTCGGTCACCCCGGGGATGAACCCGAGGATCTCGTGCGAACCGGCCCCGCGCCCGCTGCCGAACTCGAAGCGGCCCTCGCTGAGATGGTCGAGCATGGTCACCTTCTCGGCGACCTTCACGGGGTGGTTGACCTGGGCGAGCGGGTTGAAGATGCCGGAGCCGAGGTGGATGCGGTCCGTGGCGTGGGCCAGGTACCCGAGGAACACGTCGTTGGCCGACAGGTGGGAGTACTCCTCCAGGAAGTGGTGCTCGGAGGCCCACGCGTACTTGAAACCGGACTTGTCGGCCTGGATGACGTACTCGGTCTCCTCCATCAGCGCCTTGTGCTCCGCGAGCGGGTCGGTCTCGGCCCGCTTGCCCACGTATCCCTGTACAAAGAGCCCGAATTCCACGGAGGTTCACCGTCCCCACGGCCTGATCTGACGGTACGTCAGATTCTGATAGGCCGACTGTTCCATCGGCTCCGTGGAGGGTCAATAGCTGACGCGTCGTCAGCCCAGACGTCGGCCGAGGATCAGCTCGGATGTCGGCCGGGACATCAGCCCAGACTCACCCCCGCCAGCCAGCCGCCGTCGATCACGAAGGGCTGCCCGGTGATGTACGAGGAGTCCTCGCAGGAGAGGAAGAGGGCGAGCCGGGCGACCTCCTCGGCGCGGCCGATCCGGCCGAGCGGCACCCGTTTGCGGTAGAGCCTGGCGACGGCCTCGGCGGACGCCTCGTCGCCCGGGTCGGTCATCGCGGTGTCGATGGAGCCGGGGCAGACCGCGTTGACCCGGATGCCCTTGCGGGCCAGCTCCAGCGCGGCGACGCGGGTGAGGCCGACGATCGCGTGCTTGGTCGCGGCGTACGCGCCGACGTACGCCATCCCCGTCATGCCCGTGTACGAGGCGGTGTTGACGATGGTGCCGCCGCCGGCCGCCTCGATCTCGGGGGCGAGGGTCTTGATACCGAGGAAGACGCCGACCTGGTTGACCCGTACGACCTGCATGAACTCGTCGAGGGGGGTGTCGACGAGGGAGTTGAAGCGCAGCACGCCGGCGTTGTTGACGAGGCCGTCGACCCGGCCGTACGCGTTCTTGGCGGCGGCCACGGCGGACGCCCAGTCGCCCTCTTCGCTCACGTCGAGGTGGACGTAGAGCGCGCCGATCTCCTTGGCGAGGGCCTCCCCCTGGTCGTCGAGGACGTCGGCGACGACGACCTCGGCGCCCTCCGCCCGGAACAGCCGGGCCTCCTGTTCGCCCTGACCGCGCGCGGCACCTGTGACGAGGACGACACGTCCGTCGAGCTTGCCCATGGGGACTCCCTTCGGGGTGCGTTGGCCGAGGTCAGCGTACCGCCGAATCTGATAGAGCGTCAGATGTCGTCATGTCACTCGCATATGCAACGCCAAGTGACCTGGAAGTAGGGACATTTGACCCTGTCGGCGCATTGATGGAGACCTCAATAATTCTCCAACGGAAGGTAAAGCCACCCCCAAGGAGAGAACCGGTCATGGCCAAAAGGCGCTTCAGGAACAAGAAGGTCCGTTACGTCACGATCGGCGCCTCCATCGTGACCGTGACCGCCGTCGCGACCGTCCTGCTGCCGTCGGCCAACGCGGCCGACGAGAAGACGCCCGAGCAGATCGTCGCGATGTGCGAGAGGTCCGCCGTCCTCAATGGAAAGCAGCAGTCGGTGAGCGATTTCGGAGGCGGTTTCGCCGACGGTTTCGCCGCCGACAACTGCGATTTCGTCGAGACGAACTTCGAGACCTTCGACGGCCCCACGGAGAAGGTGACGGTCGACTTCCCCAACTGCGAGCCGAACGCCACCGAACCGTCCGAGGTCACCACCGAGTTCTCCCAGACGGTGGGTCAGGGCCAGGGCCGTTACACCGCCACCCAGCAGGGCGCGCTCGGCGGGCTGTTCGGCGCCATCGGTCTTTCCTGGGTCAAGCACAAGGGCACGCTCGACCTGACCACCAAGTCGGCGACCGCGACCGAGTCGGAACAGCGGCAGGTGCCCGTCGGAAAGGTCCTGCACGTCACGTTCACGCCGAAGATGCAGCGGATGACCGGTGAATGGCGGGTACGGATCGACGCCGACCCCGGGTCCTTCGCCGTGAACCCCTCTCCCGAGAAGAACTTCGTGGCCCCGGACGTCGTCGAGGGACCGGTCATCCGCCCCGGCGCGGCGGGCACCCCCGGGCTCGTGGACGGCACCTCCAAGGCCGTACTGACCGACTGCTGAGGCCCTGCCCGACACCCCCTCCGACCCCCCTTCCCCCCTCCCCTCGCACAGGAGACACGCATGTCACGCACCGGCCGCAGCGGCAACCACCGGAGCAAGAAGAAGCGCATCACCCTCGCCCTGGCGCCGGTCGTGGCCCTCGGCATGGCCGTCCCGCTGATGTACAGCGCCGGCGCCGCGACCCCCGACGAGGTGGCCACGGACTGCCGTACGGACTCGAACAAGCTGGAGAACTGCGAGTTCGTTCCCGTCCAGAACAAGCGCGACAGCTTCGGCCCCAACGAACGGGTCACCACCGTCACCGACAACTGCGGTATCGACACCGAGGCGAAGAAGGAATTCAGCGGAACGGCCTCCGTGGCCCGGGTCATCCAGCTGGAGGAGGGCTTCAGCGTCAGCGGCGACACCAAGCTGGGGAACTCGTTCTTCGAGGTCGGTGTCACCTTCAACGTCACGGACTTCAACATCAAGACCGACGAGACGTCGTCCTCGTTCACCTTCAAGCGCAGTGATGTGGTGAAGCCCGACCACATCGCCTTCTTCATGTGGTCCCACAAGCGCACCGATGTGAGCGGCTTCCTCCGCGCCACGTACAAGGACGAGCAGGACGGTCAGAAGGTGTTCTTCTCCCCCAGCGAGAACGCCACCACCATCCACGCCTTCTATCCGCAGCTCCTCTCCAACGGCACCCCGGACGGCCGTCTCTGGCTCCGCAATGTGCAGTGCGGGACGCCCCAGGCCAACGGAATCCTGAACAGCGAGGGAAGCGTCCGCGCGGAGCCCGGTTTCGGCGAGGGCGGCACGAATGTGACGGACGTCGAGGTGGCACTGACGGATATCGCGGTGGAGTAACCGGATACAGAGAACCCGAATTGGCCCCCGTGCATGTGCGCGGGGGCCTCGTCTTCTCGCCATTGGCCGTTTTTCTCCGGCGTCTTTTACGACGTTTCTCTGATCGTTCTCAGACGCGAACCCCGGGGGTCGTCGCGCCGAGCCAGCGCAGGACGGCCTCCGTACTCCCCCGGGCGTCGAGCTTGGCGTAGATGTTGCTGAGGTTGTTGCGGACGGTCTTCTCGCTGAGCCGCAGCCGCAGTCCGATCTCCTGGGCGCCGAGGCCGGTGGAGAGCAGTTCCATGATCTGGCGTTCCCGCGGGGAGAGCAGGGAGCGCAGCCGCTCTCTCGCCGCTTCCTCCTGGCCGGGCATCCGTCGGGCCGCGTCCCGGAGGGCGGAGCAGGCGGCGGGCGAGAGATAGGTGTGGCCGACCGTGGCGGCGACGACCGCCGAGGAGAGCATGCAGGTGCAGTAGTCGCCCTCGACGAGATATCCGGCCCCGCCCCGGAACACCTCCACCACCGTCTCGGGGTCCCGCCTCGGGCTGACGACGATCACCGGCGCGCTCATGGAACCCATGGCCTTCAGCAGCGCCGCGAAGGACACCGAGGGGTCCTCGCAGCGCAGAACCACGACGTCCACCTCGGTCTCGGGCAGCGCGCGGTACGGCGGCGGGACGTGCAGCGCGCTGTCGACGTACTGGTCGTCGGGGGCCGGCCAGTCGTCGTGCGGCCACTGCTCCTCGGCGCAGGCGAGCGCGACGGACAGGCCGCCGGAGTCAGGGCCGGTGGAGGGCTGCGCCGGTATGCGGGGATGGTGAGCGGGGAGCCGGGGCGGACGTACGGGAACAGCCGAACCGGTGGTGCCTGCGTGCTGGGACGTTCTGACGTGCCGGGGGGATCGCACCTCGCGGGTCCTTCCGCCGAAGCCATGACGCCCTTACATACGTGGCTCCGGCGTAAATTGCTCGAACATTCAATAATTCAGTCCGGGGCCGATCTCCGGTACGAGCCCTGCGCGACGACCGGTCCGCCGCTAGGCTCCCCACGTGCGTTGATCCGACGGGCGGTTGGCCGTGTGCCACCGCAGAGGGTGCGGGTGACCCCGGCGAGTCCCGGGGCCGCCCGGTTGGCCATGTCCGCCACCGTCACACCGGAGTTCGCACCATGACGCCTCGTCAATCCACCATGTCCTACCGGGAGTTCATCGAACTCGCCGCCGCCGACCCGGCCGTGGTCGGCCTCGTCCTCAAGGGCTCCCAGGCCCACGAGGGCATGCCCACCGTCCACTCGGACCACGATCTGTACGTCGTCCTGGCCAACGACGCGCCCACGCGTCCCACGGACCTCACCACCCGCTTCGCGGGCCACCGCACCCCGGAACTCGACCTCGTCCTCCTCACCCTCGACGAGTTCCGCGCCGTCGGCATGCCCGGCTTCGAGCGCTACGCCCTCGCCCGCGCCCGGATCGTCCTCGACCGCCTGGACGGAGAGATCGCCCGCGTCCTGGCCGCCAAGGCCCGGCTCGACCCGGACGAGGCCTTCCAGCAGGCGGGCGCCTGGCTCGACGCCTACGCCAACTCCCTCTACCGCGCCCTCAAGAACGCCCGCGACGGACACCCCCTCGCGGCCCGCCTAGACGCCGCCGACAGCATCCCCTCCCTGCTGGAGTTCCTCTTCGCGCTGGACCGCCGACCCCGCCCCTACAACAAGTACCTGGAGTGGGAACTGACCCGGTTCCCCCTCCCCGACTGGAACACGGCCACCCTCCTCGACGCCCTGGCCCACATCTCGGACACGGCCGACGCACCCGCACAGCGCCGTCTCTTCGCCCGGGTCGAATCCGTCGCCCGAGGGGCAGGACACGGCACGGTGCTGGACGCCTGGGGAGAGGATCTGCACCTGATGCGACCGGTGAGTTGGGGTCAGCCTTGGCGCTCGTCACGCGATCTCTCAGGTCGGGGCTAGCCTGAGGGGTCCTGCTCGCTCGACGAGGGGAAAAGTAAGTGCCCACCATGATCGACGCTGTTGATGTCCGTCCGCGTGTGTTCTACAGGACCATCCAGATCGGCCCCATCCTCTTCGAACAGGCGCCGGCTGAGGACGACCTTGTTCAGATCCCCGGGGAAGGCTGGAGTCTCACCTCCAGCGACAACGATTTCTACCCACTGGTGCGATTGGAGGTGTGGGACGGTCCCGCTTCTCGGCCATCAGGCACTTGGGAGTACGAACGGGCTTTCCGTTCTCCGATGGCCGATCGCCTCTCGGTGCTCGACCTGAATGGCGTCTGCTACGGCGAGATCCGGCTGCAGCCGGGGCGCTATCACCTGCGGCTGCTCTGCCGAGGGCGGGATCATGTCGAGGCTTCGCTGTCACTGGACCCCTTCCCTCCCGAAGGGCCGCACGACGATCCCCTTGAGGTGTGGGTTGTCCAGATGTGGCCGACCGCCGACTGAGGTACACCATGGGCCTCAACTCCCCTTCGTTGCCACAGAGTTCACAGCCGGTTGCCGCAGCGTCCACAACCCCTGCCACCGCCTTGCCAGGGTCATCGCACGGACGAAAGATCTCCCACAGCTGAATTCTCGGTGCCTCCGACGGAGGCGAAGCAGAAACGGGAGGGAATCATGCGAACGTTGCGAAGAGCCTCGATGGTGGCCGGAATCGCGCTGATGTCGACGATCGGCCTCGCCACCCAGGCACACGCGTCGTCCAACAGCGGCTGGGTGTACACGAGCAATTCGAGCGGTGCCGTGTACTTCGACGCCGATCTGAACGGCTACCCGGGCCTCGAGAAGATCACCGTCTGCGACAACACGACCGACGGCCGCGGTACCGAGGCCGTGGTGCAGGGCTACGACGGTGACGGCGCCGTCGCGTACGTCGTGACCGATCCGTCCAACAACGGGGAATGCGAGCCGGCGATCGGCAACTTCTTCCTGGAGGAGACGGCCGTCAACGTGACCGTGTACGAGTACTGGGGCAGCAACACGGCCCACTTCGGGTACGGCTCGGGCGTGGCCTAGATCCAGATCTAGATCCACGTCGTCCGTGACGGCTCGCCGGTTCGTCCGGCGGGCCGTCACGGCTTGTCGGGCGGGGTGAGAGACGGGGCCGGCCCCGCAGTCCTCACAGCAACGGGGCCACCTCCTCACCGAACTGCCCGACCTGATCCGTGAGTTCGTCCCGACTACGGCTGCGGAAGCGCACCTGGATCTGGTCCACCCCCATCGCCCCGTACGCCCGCAAGGACTCGGCGATCGCGGTCGGGCTGCCCGTGAGGGTGCGGTGGCCGACGTCCCGGTTCGGCTCGCCCACGTACAGCGGCTCGGTGATCGCGCCGATGGTGAGGGGGGTCGTGACGCCGGACTTCTCCCGGAGCCGGCGGAGGCGGGTGATCTGAGCCGGGAGACGGTCGCGGGGGTCGCCCTGGGGGAGCCAGCCGTCGCCACGGACGGCGGCCCGGCGTACGGCGGCGGGGGACGAACCGCCCACCCAGACCGGTACCCGGTCCTGGGCGGGGCGGGGGCGCTGGCCCAGGTCCTCGAAGTCGTACGACTTGCCGTGGTGGGAGGGGAATTCGTCCGGGCCCAGGGCGGCCCGCAGCGCGTCGACACACTCGTCCAGCACGGCTCCCCGGCGGTCGAAGTCCACCCCCAGCGCCTCGAACTCCTCCCGGACGTGTCCGGCGCCCACACCGAGGATCAGCCGGCCCCCGGAGAGATGGTCGAGGGTGGCGTACTGCTTGGCGGTGAGGAGGGGGTGGCGCAGGCCGACGACCGCGACATGGCTGAGCAGCCGGACCCGTTCGGTGACGGCGGCCAGGTAGGCGAGCGTGGCGACCGGGTCGTACCAGACCGTGCCCATCGCGGGGGCGAGGCGGCGCGGGATGGCCACGTGGTCGCAGACGGCGATGTACGCGAACCCCGCCCGGTCGGCGGCCCGCGCGATCTCGGCCAGGTCCTCCGGACCGGCGTCCGCCTCCCAGGGCTCGGCGTAGAGGGTGCTCTGGGACTGGACGGGGAGCTGTATTCCGTAGGCGAGTCGGCCGGGCCGACCCGGGCCGCTGTCCTGAGGTGTTCGCACGGTCACTCCTGGTGATGGGTCCGTTGGGTCCGTTGGGTCCTCGGTGTCCGTCAGCCAACGCTTCGGCCGCTCAGCGTGAAAAGCACGGGGCGCAGCCCCTGCTTTTCAGGGGCGCGGGGAACTGCGCGAGAAGCCCCACCGGACGCACACCCGGCAACGCACCCCGCATCTCACCCCCCGAACATCACCCCCACCCCCTACCCCGCCCAGAGCCCCTCCCCCGTGAGCCCCAGCAACTCGATCGCGTTGCGGCGCACGATGCGGTCCACCACGTCCGCGTCCAGGTGCCCCATCTGCGCCTCCCCGACCTGCCGGGACTCGGGCCAGGTGGAGTCGGAGTGGGGGTAGTCGGTCTCGTAGAGGACATTGCCGACGCCGATCGCGTCGAGGTTGCGGAGCCCGAACGCGTCGTCGAAGAAGCAGCCGTAGACGTGGTCGGCGAAGAGTTCGGACGGCGGCCGGTGGACCTTGTCGGCGACGCCACCCCAGCCCCGGTTCTCCTCCCACACCACGTCCGCGCGCTCCAGGATGTAGGGGATCCAGCCGATCTGCCCCTCCGCGTACATGACCTTGAGGTTGGGGAAGCGTTCGAACTTGCCGCTCATCAGCCAGTCGACCATCGAGAAGCAGCAGTTGGCGAAGGTGATCGTCGAGCCCACGGCGGGCGGCGCGTCCGCCGACGTGGACGGCATCCGGCTGGACGAGCCGATGTGCATCGCCACGACCGTGCCCGTCTCGTCGCAGGCGGCGAGGAAGGGGTCCCAGTCGTCGGTGTGGACGGAGGGCAGGCCCAGGTGCGGGGGTATCTCGGAGAAGGCCACCGCCCGGACCCCGCGGGCCGCGTTGCGGCGCACCTCCGCCGCCGCCAGCTCCGCGTCCCAGAGGGGGATGAGGGTGAGGGGGATCAGGCGCCCCTGAGCCTGCGGCCCGCACCACTCCTCCACCATCCAGTCGTTGTACGCCCGGACCCCGAGCAGCCCCAGCTCATGGTCGGCGGCCTCGGTGAACGTCTGGCCACAGAAGCGCGGGAAGGTCGGGAAGCAGAGGGCCGACTGGACGTGGTTGACGTCCATGTCCGCGAGCCGCTGCGGGACGTCGTACGAGCCGGGGCGCATCTGCTCGTAGGTGATGATCTCCAGTTTGATCTCGTCCCTGCTGTATCCCACCGCCGTGTCCAGGCGGGTCAGCGGGCGGTGCAGGTCCTCGTAGACCCACCAGTCGCCGATCGGGCCGTCGTCGCCGGGGGCGCCCATGACGGGCTTGAAGCGGCCGCCGAGGAACGTCATCTCCTTCAACGGCGCGCGGACCACGCGGGGCCCGATGTCCAGGTACTTCTTCGGCAGCCGGTCCTGCCAGACGTGCGGCGGCTCCACCGTGTGGTCGTCGACGGAGATGATCTTCGGGAAGGGGACCGGATCGGCGTCCGCCGGGGCGCGGGCGGCGTCGGGGGCAGGGCCGGGGGTAGGGGCGGGATCCTTGGCGCTCGTCTCCATGGTGTCCATGTCCGCCACGGTAGCGCTGATCTGACGACCCGTCAGTAATGGTTCACCGACAACCCGGCTGCGAAGAACGTGTGTGAGCCTCGTGATATCCCGCGCGCCTCCCTGTGATCGACCTCTCGCACGGCTGACGGATCTGCCATGAACAAGGCAAACTGGCCTGGTTGTCAGGTAAGCCTTAGGGGGCTGTCGATGGGCGGTGAACCGGGAGTGCCGGAGGTCGGTGGGCCGCGAGTGCCGGAGCAAAGGGTTGCCGTGGCCGCTGAGCTTCCGCAACCGGACGCCCAGGCCTCGGCCGAGCTGCGCTTCAGCGTGCTCGGTCCCGTACGGGCCTGGCGCGGAGCCGAACCCCTGGCCACCGGTTCGCCCCAGCAACGCGCCCTGCTGGCCGCACTGTTGCTGCGCGAGGGGCGGACGGCCACCGCGAGCGAGCTGATCGACGCCCTGTGGGGCGACGATCCGCCGTCGCAGGCGCTGGCCGCCGTACGGACGTACGCCTCGCGGCTGCGCAAGGCGCTCTCCCCGGACGTCCTGGTCAGCGAGTCCGGCGGGTACGCGGTCCGCGGGCCGGCCGGCGGCGCGCTGGACCTCGCGGTCGCCCAGGAGCTGGCGGCCGACGCGGAGAAGGCCAAGAGCTCCGGCGATCTGTGCCATGCCCGCCAACTCCTCAACAAGGCGCTGGGGTTGTGGGACGGGGAGGTCCTGGCGAGCGTTCCGGGGCCGTACGCGGAGACGCAGCGGGCCCGGCTCGACGAGTGGCGGCTCCAACTCGTCGAGACCAGGCTGGACATGGACCTGGAGCAGGGCTGCCACGCGGAGGCGGTCTCGGAGCTGACCGCCCTCACCGCCGCGCACCCTTTGCGGGAGCGGCTGCGCGAACTGCTGATGCTGGCGCTGTACCGCAGCGGGCGGCAGGCGGAGGCCCTCGCGGTGTACGCCGACACCCGCCGGCTGCTCGCCGACGAGCTGGGCGTGGACCCGCGCCCGGGGCTGCGGGAGTTGCAGCAGCGCATCCTTCAGGCGGACCCGGGCCTGGCCGAACCCTCCGCGCCGCTCGCCCCGGAACCCGCCGCCACCCCGGTCCGCCCCGCTCAACTCCCCGCCACCGTCCCGGACTTCACCGGCCGCGCTTCCTTCGTGGGCGACCTGAGGAAGGTGTTGGCGGAGGCGTCCGGCGCCGAGGGCCAGGTGATGGCCGTGTCCGCGCTGGCGGGCATCGGCGGGGTCGGCAAGACGACCCTCGCGGTGCATGTGGCGCACCGGGCCAGAGCGGACTTCCCGGACGGCCAGCTGTACGTCGACCTCCAGGGCGCCGGCGCCCGGCCCGCCGAGCCGGAGACGGTCCTCGGCTCGTTCCTGCGGGCGCTCGGCACGGCCGACTCCGCGATCCCCGACTCCCTGGAGGAGCGGGCCGCGCTGTACCGGTCCGTCCTGGACGGCCGCCGGGTGCTGGTCCTGCTCGACAACGCGCGGGACGCCGCCCAGGTACGGCCCCTGCTGCCCGGTACGGCGGGCTGCGCGGCCCTCGTCACCGCCCGGGTGCGCATGGTGGACCTGGCCGGGGCCCATCTCGTCGACCTCGATGTGATGTCACCCGACGAGGCGCTCCAGCTCTTCACGAAGATCGTCGGCGAGGAGCGGGTCGCGGCGGAGCGCAAGGCCGCGCTCGATGTCGTCGCCGCCTGCGGTTTCCTTCCCCTCGCCCTCCGCATCGCGGCCTCCCGCCTCGCGGCGCGCCGCACCTGGACGGTGTCCGTCCTGGCGGCGAAGCTGGCGGACGAGCGCCGCCGCCTGGACGAACTCCAGGCCGGCGACCTGGCGGTGAAGGCCACCTTCGAACTGGGCTACGGCCAGCTGGAACCGGCCCAGGCACGGGCGTTCCGCCTCCTCGGCCTCGCCGACGGCCCCGACATCTCCCTGGCCGCCGCGGCCGCCGTACTGGATCTGCCGCAGGAGGACACCGAGGACCTGCTCGAAATCCTCGTCGACACCTCCCTCCTGGAATCCGCCGCCCCCGGCCGCTACCGCTTCCACGATCTCGTCCGCCTCTACGCGCGTGCATGCGCGGAACGCGACGAACAGCCGCCGAGCGAGCGGGAGTCGGCGATGTCGCGGCTGCTGGACTTCTATCTGGCGACGGCGTCGCGGGTGTACGCGATCGAACGTCCCGGCGACCGGCTCGTGGACCACCTGGAGCCCACCGACTATCCGGGCCTGCGCTTCGCCGAGGGCTCCGCCGCGCTCGACTGGCTCTACAACGAGGCGGCCTGTCTGCTGGCCTGCGTCCGCCAGTCCGCCGGCACGGACCGGCTGCGCCGCGCGGTCGATCTGCTGTGGGCCGCGAAGGACCTCACGGAGTCCGGCGCCAACTCCCACCAGTACGAGGCCACGGCGCGCGCGATGTGCGACGCGACGCGGGCGGCGGGGGACGTGCGGGCGGAGGGCCGGGCGCGCACGATGCTGACCAACGTCTTACTGGTCTCGGGACGCATCCAGCAGGCCGGGGACCAGGCACAGCTCGCCATGGACCTCACGGCCAGCGCCCAGGACGTCGCCTCCAGCTGGGTGGCCAACGACTGGGGACTCATCTCCATGCACCAGGGCCGCTACACGGACGGCAAGACCTTCCTGGAGCAGGCGATCGAGGGCTACCGGGCGGCCGGCAACCGGCTCAACGAGGCGGTGACCCTGGCCAACCTCTCCCGGGCGTACCTGGGCATGGGCAACGTCACGAAGGCGATCGAGATCGCCCGGCACAGCCTCGACGTGCACGCCGAGATGGGCCGGCCCATGCGCCGCGGCAACGCGCATCTCGCCCTCGGTCTGGCGCTGACCAGCGCGGGCCGTCACAGCGAGGCGCTCGATCAGTTCTCGGACGCCCAGTACATCTTCGCCGAGCACCGGCAGCGGCTCTGGGAGGGGAACACCCACTTCCGCAAGGCCGAGGTGCACCTCGCCGCCCAACGCCCCGCGCGCGCCGCCCAGCACGCCGAACAGGCGCTCGCGCTGGGCTGTGTCGGGGGCGACCGGATGCGCGGTCACATCGTGACGCTCCTCGGGCGGGCCCTGTCCACGGTCGGACAGACGGACCGGGCGAACGCCTGCTGGCGGGACGCGATCAACCTGTACGAACAGAGCGGTGCCGCCGAGGAGGCCGCCGCCGTGCGCGCCCTGATCGCCCCCTCCACGGCGGCCTGAGCGCGGGGCCGCGCACGGGCGGGGCGCGCGCGGGGAAAGGGCGCGGTCGCGCGGGGAAGGGCTCGGTCGCGCGGGGGCGGTCGTGGTCGATCGGCGGCGCGATCGAGGCCGTTCAGCATTCGTTTATCTCCGCCCGGCAGTCTCTTACGTGCCAGACCGTCGCGTCGGGGGGCAGGCGGTCTGAACGGGAGCGCAACCGGTTAGGGTGCGGCTCCGACACGCCCGTCCGGCGGCCCTCGGGGGAGCTTCCGGACGGGCGTTCCTGACTGGTCACCACAGCAGAGGAACACAGGCCATGAGCGACAAGAAGACGGACTCGGACGTCACCACGCTGGACAACAGCATGCCCGGCGAGCCGGCCAGGTCCGAGGCCGAGACCATCACGACGATGGACAACAGCATGCCCACGCCGCCGAAGAAGAACCCGGTGGTCAAGCCGCTGGACAACAGCATGCCCAGCGAGCCGGTCGACACCGACGCCCTCACCACCCTGGACAACAGCATGCCCGCCCCGCCCGCCCTCGACCTCGACGGCGGCAAGTAGGCACACCGGACTTCCGTACCCACGGGGATCGGCCGCGGTGGCGCGGAGGGGGAGCCACCGCGGCCGAGGTGTGTCCGGGAACCGAACCGGCGCGATCAGCGGCGTGATCAGCCGCGTCGTCACCGGTGTGACCGAGGAAGGGACCACGATGGTCGCAACGGAGGCCGGGCCCGGCGCTCCCGTCGCCCCACGGCCGGAGCGGACACCACCGGCACTGCGCGCGGCCCTGGAGCGGGTGGCCCCGCACCGCCTCCCCGAGATGGAACGGCAGAAGGACGAGGCGATCACCGTGGCCGCCCGCACGGGCAGCCTCGGCCCGATCACCCGGTTCCTGGAGACCTGGGCCGTGGCCGTCGAGATCGCCAGGGTCCCCGCCACCGCCGCCCGGCTGCGCGCCGCCGAACACACCGCCCGCACCGTCGACCCCGACGACCCCGCCTGGCGCGAGGCCATGGACGAGATCCACACCCTCCACGCCACCGCCCGGGAGTCACTCACCACGGGCTGAGCCCGGCCGCACCCGATCCCGGCCGGCCCCCGGGCCTCTCACCTCCCCCGCAACTCCCCCTTCACCACCTTCCCGCTCGCGTTCCGCGGCAGCTCCGCCAGGAAGTCCACCGCCCTCGGCACCTTGTAGTTGGCCATCTCGCGGCGGGACCAGGCGATCAGGTCGTCGGAGGTGAGGAGGGACCCCGGCCGCCGTACGACGTACGCCTTGCCGACCTCGCCGAGCCGCGCGTCCGGTACGCCGATGACGGCGACGTCCGCCACATCCGGGTGCAGGCCCAGCAGTTGCTCGATCTCGGCCGGGTACGCGTTGAAGCCGCCGACGATGAACATGTCCTTGATCCGGTCGGTGATCCGGAGGTTGCCGTCCTCGTCGAGCACCCCCACGTCCCCCGTGCGGAGCCAGCCGTCGGCGGTGACCGCGCGGGCGGTCTCGGCGGGGTCCTCGAAGTAGCCGCGCATGACGTTGAAGCCACGGACGAGGACCTCCCCGGGTGTACCGGGCGGCAGGGCGGACCCCAGCGGATCGACGACCCGCACCTCCGTCCCCGGGATCGCCCGCCCGGACGTCGACGCGATCACCGACGGCTCGTCGCCGCGCCGGCACATCGTCACGATGCCGGACGCCTCGGAGAGCCCGTACGCCGTCAGTACGGTCTCCACCCGCAGCTCCGCCCGCAGTTGTTCGACCAGCCGCAGCGGCACCACCGCCGCGCCCGTCACCACCAGCCGCAGCGCGCCGAGGTCGTAGTCGTCGCGGGCGGGGTGGTCCAGGAGGGACTGGTGGAGGGTGGGCGGGCCGGGGAGGACGGAGACCCGCTCGGCCGCCACGTTCGCCATCGCCGTCTCCACGTTGAACACCGGCTGCGGGATCATCGTCGCGCCCCGCATCAGGCAGGCGATCACGCCCGCCTTGTAGCCGAAGGTGTGGAAGAACGGGTTCACGATGAGATAGCGGTCGCCCTGCCGGAGTCCGGCGAGGTCGCACCACACCTCGTACGCCCGCAGCGTCTGCGCGTGGGTGATCACCGCGCCCTTGGGGCGGCCGGTCGTGCCGGAGGTGAAGACGAGGTCGGAGGGCGAGTCGCCCGTCAGCTCGGCCGACCGCGCCCGTACCTCCGCCGCCCCCACCCCGTCACCGCTCGCGAGGAAGTCCTTCCAGGTGCGGAAGTCGGCGGGCGCGTCGTCCGAGAGCACCACCACCTGCTCCAGATGCGGGAGCCCGGGCAGCGGCCCCGGCCGCTCGCACACGCTCCCGGCGCCCGGCGCCCGCAGCCGCCCCCCGTCCGCGCCCGCCGCGCGCCGGAGCGAGGCCACGTACGACGTCCCCAGGAACGTCCCGGTGATGAACAGCAGCTTCGCCCGGCTGCGCGCGAGCACGTCCGCCGCCTCGCCGCCCTTGAAGCGGGTGTTGAGCGGCACGAGCACCGCGCCCGCCGAGACCGCGCCGAGCGCGGACACGATCCAGTCGAGGGAGTTGGGCGCCCAGAGCGCGACCCGGTCGCCGACCCGGACCCCGTTGGCGACACACGCCGCCGCCGCGCGCTCGACCCGCGCGCCCAGCTCCGCGTACGACACCCGCGTACGCCCGTCGACGACGGCCTCGACCCCGCCGAACCGCTCGGCCGCCGAGCGGACCAGCCCCGGGACGGTCCCCCACACCAGGTCTCCGCGCCCCTCCACGTCACCGCTCACAGCGCTCACAGCAGGCCTCCGTACCGAGAAACCAGTAGCTGACTCCGTAGCTGACTACCCGTCAGATTAGCTGTACGCTGACGGACTGTCAGCAGCCGGAATCCCCCAGTGTCCTTGCCTGTGCGGAGGTGTGCGCCCATGACCGTACTCAAGGACGCGACGGCGATCGTCGGCATCGGCCAGACCCCTTTTGCCAAGCAACTCCCGGAGAATGAACGGGCGTTGGCGTGCCGAGCGATCCTCGCCGCACTCGACGACGCGGGTATCGCGCCCGACGAGGTGGACGCGCTCGCCTCCTACACGATGGAGGAGACGGACGAGGTCGAGGTGGCGAAGGCGGTCGGCTTCGGCGACCTCACCTTCTTCAGCAAGGTCGGCTACGGCGGCGGCGGTTCGTGCGCCACGGTCGCGCATCTCGCCGCCGCGATCGCCACCGGCCAGGCCACGGTCGGCGTCGCCTGGCGGTCCCGCAAACGCGGCTCGGGCCCCCGCCCGTGGAAGAACACCACGGTCCAACTCCCCACGCCCGCCCAGTGGACCCGCCCCTACGGCCTGCTCCGCCCCGCCGACGAGATAGCCATGCTGGCCCGCCGCCATATGCACGAGTACGGCACCACCCGCGACCACCTCTTCAACGTCGCCCTGGCCTGCCGCAACCGCGCCAACCAGAACCCGGCCGCGATGATGTACGACCGCCCGCTGACCCGCGAGATGTACATGAACTCCCGCTGGATCAGCGAGCCCCTCTGCCTCTTCGACAACTGCCTCGAAACGGACGGGGCGTTGGCGTGCGTGGTGGTGAGCGCCGAGCGCGCCCGCGACTGCCGCCGCACCCCCGTCTACGTCCACTCCGCCGCCCAGGGCCTGCCCGCCCAGCACCACGGCATGGTCAACTACTGGAACGACGACCCGCTGACCGGCCCCGCCTGGACCGCCGCCCGCCACCTCTGGAAACACGCGGACCTCACCCCGGACGACATCGACGTCGCCCAGATCTACGACGCGTTCACCGCCCTCATCCCCCTCTCCCTGGAGGGCTACGGCTTCTGCGCACGCGGCGAGGGCGGCGCCTACACCGAGGGCGGCGCCCTGGAGATCGGCGGCCGGCTGCCCCTCAACACCTCCGGCGGCGGCCTCAGCGAGGCGTACGTCCACGGCTTCAACCTGATCACCGAGGGCGTCCGGCAGCTGCGCGGCACGAGCACCGCCCAGGTACCGGACGCGGCGACGTGCCTGGTCACGGCGGGCGAGGGTGTCCCGACATCGGCCCTGCTACTGAGGAACTGAGGAGTTGAGCGAACCGTGTCCCTGCTGTCCCCCGTCGTGGACGACGACGGCGCCCCCTTCTGGAGGTACGCCGCCCGGGGCGAACTCCGCGTCCAGGCCTGCGCCGACTGCGGCGAACCCCGTTTCCCGCCCCGCCCCTGCTGCCCCCACTGCCGCTCCTTCGCGACCGACTGGCACCGGGTCGGCGGCCGGGGCCGCATCTGGTCGTACGTCCGCCCCCATCCACCCCTCCTCCCGGACTACGCCGAGCAGGCCCCGTACAACGTCGTCCTCGTCGAACTCCTCGACGCCCCCCGCATCCGCCTGGTCGGCAACCTGGTGACCGCCCCGGGCGCCCGTCTGGACTCGGTACCGGTGGAGCGGATCCGGATCGGCGCGAGGGTGCAGGTGGTGTTCACGTCCACGGGCCTCCCCCAGTGGGTACTGGAGCGCCCATGACCCTGCTGACGACGACGGACAAGGACACGGGCGTAGCGCTCCTGACCCTGAACCGCCCGGAGAAACTGAACGCGATCGACCTACCGACGGCAGAGCAACTCACCCTCGCGTGGCGGGAGTTGAGATACGACGACACCGTACGGGCGATCGTCGTGACCGGCGCCGGCGACCGCGCCTTCTGCACGGGCCTGGACCGGGACGCGGCCTCGGCGGTCCCCCAACCGAACTCCCCCTACACGATCGAGGACCCGCTCCTCCGCGTAGGCCCCAAGTCGAACGACCTCTGGAAACCACTGATCGCAGCCGTGAACGGCATGGCCTGCGGAGGCGCCTTCTACCTGCTCGGCGAGGCGGACTTCCTCGTCGCCGACCCCGCCGCCACCTTCTTCGACCCCCACACCACCTACGGCATGGTCAGCGCCTTCGAGTCGATCCTGATGGCCCAGCGCATGCCGTACGGGGAGGCCGCCCGGATGGCGCTGATGGGCACCGCCGAGCGGATGTCCGCGCGCCGGGCGTACGAGGTGGGCCTGGTGTCGGAGGTGACGGAACCCGGCGAGTCGGTCGCCGCGGCTGTGCGCTGCGCCGAGGTCATCGCCGGGTATCCCCCGGAGGCCGTCCAGGGCACGGTGCGCGCCTGCTGGTCGGCCCGGGAGGCGGCGAGGGCGCACGCGCTGGCGTACGCCCCGCACCTGGTGTCGCTGGGCAACCTGCCGGAGGACCGCCAGTCCGGGCTGTTCGCGGGCCGCCGGACGACGGCCCGCAAGCCCTGGATCAGGTAGAAACGCCGGCTGTCAGCCGCTCACGCGGCGTAGCCCGACAGATCGGCGAGCTTGCAGCTGCCGCCGCCGAAGTCGCTGTCGCTCACGACGCTCGCGGGCACAGTGACCTCGATGAAGTCGGACGAACCCGCGGGCACGGAAAGGATCCCGTTGTCCTCAGCGGTGTGGAGGACGCTCCCGCTCGCGTCCGTGAACTCGACATCGAAACTGTAGGTGTAGTTGCTGCCCGAACTGTTGGTGGCGCGGACACGGGCGACCGGGCCGTTGTCGTACTCACAGGCCTCGATCTGCAGATCCCGCGCGAGCCTCCGCTGCTCGCTGGACGTCCCACCCGTCCCCGTGGTGGTGCTCCCGCCCGTGGTGGTCGTGCCCCCGCTGCTGCTGTCGCTGTCACTCCCACCGCTGGAGCTGGACGAGCCGGACGAGTGGGACGAGGAGGAGCCGCCGGAGCAGCCTCCCCCGCTGGAGCCGCGGGCTCCGGTCAGGGCGAAGACGGCGATACCGAAGACGGCGACAGCCCGGACATGACGAGATTTCACGTTGCTCAACCCCCGTTGAGTAGCGTCACTTTGATGTATACGCCCGCAAACACGATCACTCCGCTGACAGGCGCACGTCACCCTAACAGCACGGGGGACCAGCCGACCGCACTCAGTTCCGGGCGTCCTCCGGCACCGTGATCTGCCGCTCGCCCCAGCCCATGCTGGTCGTGGCCGTGTAGTTGACTGTCGTGCCGGCGTCGAGACCGGCCTCCCCGGCCCTGGCGGAGGGTTCGGTCAGGACGAGCAGGTCGCAGAGCAGTTCGCCGGTGGCCGGGTCCACGATCACCCGCTGTTCCACGCTCCCCAGCGGTGTCGCGTGGGTACCGGGGAACGCGACGCCGACACCCTCGCGCCCGAGCGGATCGGCGACCCGCCCCAGCCCCCGGACGCCGGGCTGCTCCGCGATCACCCGGTACGCGGCGGCCCGGACGGCGGGCTTCACCGGCATGGTGATGAGGTCGGCCGCCTGGCGCAGCACATAGGCCGTACGGTCGGTGATCTCGGCGCCGTCGCCCTCCTCCGCGTACCCGCGCTCCAGCGCTCGGCGCAACTCGGCGGTGTCGGAGGGGAGTTCGAGCAGGTCCTGGTAGGAAACATTCCGGGGACCAATGGCATAGATCTTGTCGTCGGCGTCCGTCCGCATCACCAGCGGCGGGCGGGTGCCGAGGGTGTACCCGAGCGTGCCGCCGCCCTCGTTCCCGGGGACCTCCGCCTCCAGCGACGCGGGGGAACCGGCGGCCTTCCAGCGGGCCTCGTCAGCCTCGGTCCTGGGGGTGATCTCGGCGTCCAGACCGGTGACCATCAGACTCCGGGTCCCCGGGCGCACGCCCACCGACCACTCCGAGGTCCCCGTGTCACGCACGGCGAAGAGCCCGCCCTTGCCTCCGGCCGCGCCCACGACGTTCACGTCCTCCGAGCGGGTGGTGGTCTGCCAGTACGTCCCCGTACCGGCCGCCGCGCCGGCCTTCTTCGCCGCGCTGAGCAGTTCGAGGCGGACATCGGCGGTCGACGAGTCCGGCTCGGCGGCGGAGGTCTGCGCGGGTGCGCCGGGGCGTACGCCCAGCGGATCCCGGTCGAGCGTGCTCACCACCACGGCGGACGCGGTGACGGCCGCGAGGGCGGCCATGGCCCCGAGCGGCCGGATCCCGCCCCGGAACCACCCCGGCACCCCGCCCCGCGCCGGGCGCTCGTCCGCCGCCTCGGCCATGGCCATGATCCGCGCCAGGTCCGCCCGCTGCCGCGCGGATCCCGCGAGCCGGGACGGGTCCAGCTCGTCGGGCCGCGCGTCGGCGAGCACGGCCATGACGTCGGTACGCCCGGACCGTCCACGGGTGTTGTGTGTACGAGTGTTCACGTGAGTGCTCCCTTTCGGCCGGGGCGGCGGGGGGTGTGGGCGAGTGGGGCGGGTGCGGTGTCTCGTGCCGGTGCGGTGTCCGGTGCGGGTGCCGCGTCTCGTGCGGGTGCCGCGTCCGGTGCGAGCTTCGCGCCCCATGCGGATGCCGCGCCTCGTGCGGGTGCCGCGCCTCGTGCGGGTGCCGCATCTCGTGCGGGTGCCGCATCCCGTGCGGGTGCCGTGGCCGTGTTGTCCGCCCGCTGTGTCGGATCCAGGGCTTCCAAGGCCCTCTCCAGCCGGCGGCGGGCCCGGTGCAGCCGGACGGTCAGCGTCGCGGTGGTGCAGCCGAGGACGCGTGCGGCCTGCTTGGTGCTCAGCCCGTGCCAGGCGATGAGCGTCAGCAGTTCCCGGTCGGCGTCGGACAGGCTCGCGAGTGCCTGCAGCGCGGCGGCCCGGTCGGTGACGTCCGCCGCGACATCGCCGACGTCGGCGTGTTCACCCCGGCCGATCCGGCGGGCCTCCTCGGCGGCGAGGGTGTACTGATGACTGTCCCTCCGCCGCAGCTCACGCACCAGGTTGCGCGCGACGCCGAGCAGCCATGGCAGCGCGGGGTCGGGCATGTCCCGCACCCGCCGCCACGCCACGGTGAACGTCTCGCTGGTGATGTCCTCCCCCACCTGCCGCCCCACGAGGCTGGTGGCATAGGCGAGGACGCGTGGATAGCACTCCTCGTAGATCTCCCTGAACCGTTGCGCATCCGTCACGCGCCGCCCCTTCATCTCGGCTGTCTCACCGAGCAATGCGCGCGGGGGCCCACTTATTACAGGGGCAGGGGAAGTGGATCGCGGAGCCTGGCCACATACCGCCGGTATGCCCGGGCTTCGGCCGAGGTGGCCGCGACGGCGGCGAGGCGGTCGGGGAACATCACTCCTCCCGCGTGGAGTTGGGCGTTCGTCCCGAACCGGTTCCCGTGCAGGCGGCCGGTCACCAGCCGGCCCCGGTGGACCTGGAACCAGGCCTCGCGGTGGTTGCCGAACAGCACGACACTCTCCCGCAGATCACGCACATCGGTGTACACGTCGAAGTCCCAGTCACCCGGGGCTCCTCCAGAGGCGTAGTGCGCACGGAACCGGTGCATGAACCGGGGCAGGTCGACAGCCGCGCCGAACGGAATCACCGCGTCGGCATACGGCTCACCGCCGATGAAATAGATCCTGAACTCCAGGCCGTACAGCCGCCCGCGGATTTTCCTCCTGACGCGGAGCGAGAACGTGTCCGCGTCGTCATGGGTCCAGCGGTCCACGGCGCGGACGCGCCGACTCAGGTACTCGAACGACAACGTCTCCCGTCCGGCCAACAGACCGGGGATCCGTTCGACCGAGCCATGCCGCAGATAGAGACACATCAGGTCCACGGGATGCGCTTCGTGCGCCAGCCGCGTGAAGAACCCGTCGGAAAACCCGTCCCGCAAAGCTTTCTCCAGCCACCTAGGACACGGCCGCCCAGCCAAAGGCTCCGCCCTTGGCCCCGTCGAGGAAGGCGTGCCAGCTGTCGGGGCCGAAGTGGAGGAGGGGGCGGCCGGGGTCCTTGCTGTCGCGGACGGCTCGGGCGCCGGTGGGGAGGGGGGCGACCTTGACGCAGTTGCCCTCCCCTCCGGAGTGGGAGGACTTCCGGAAGGGGCCTATGACCTCGGTCACGATGCGTCTTCCTTGCTACTTCGCAGTGCGCTCCGGACGAGCCGCGCACTGGCGTCGGGTGCCAGTGCTGCCGATCGTAGATGGTCGTGCGCATGGGCGTAAGCCGCGAGGTCCTCGGGTGCTTCGAGGACCGAAGTGCCGCGCAGGTTCTCCAGGGTCACCGCTTCGACGACCGGCTCGGCTTCGAAGCTGAAGGAGGAGAAGGGATCGGTGAGCCCTGCCAGCGCTCCCGCGCTGAACGGCAGCACCTGCACGGTGACGTTCTTCCGCTTCCCCACCTCCAGGATCCTGGTGAGCTGCTCCCGATGGAGTTCGGGGCTCACCACAGGATGCGTGATCACCGCCTCCCAGATGATGACGGCGTACGTCGCACCGCCCTCCTCGATCTTCGCCTGCCTCCCCGTACGCACCTTCACCAGATGGGCGATCCGGTCCGGAGCGATGTAGTGGGGTGTCTCCGAGATGACCGCCTCCGCGTAGGCCTGGGTCTGCAGAAGCCCTGGCACCAGCACCGGAGACCATTCACGGATGTACGTCGCGTCGTCCTCCAACGCGATGTGGTCGAGGTAGTCCGGCCGTAGATGCTCCGCGTGTTCGAGCCACCAGCCCCGGTTCTTCGAGTGCTTGGCCAAGTCCTCCAGCTTGTCGCGGACTTCCAGGTCGGCCATGCCGTACGCATCCAGCAGCAGCCGCACCTCGATGACGCGAGGGGTGGCGTGCCCTGTCTCGATGCGGCTGATCCTGGCCTGACTCGACGCGATCACCTCGGCTGCTTGCGGCTGGTCGAGCTTGGCCGTCAGCCGGTAGCTCCTCAGCGCCGATCCCAACCGCCTACTGCGCACGGTCGGCCGTCCACCTGCGGGCATGAACGCTCCCCTCTCCTCCGGAAACCATGCCACGTCCGGCGTCAACCGTAGGACCGCATCACTCCATCGAGCCGCACCGGTGCATGTATTCAGTCGTTCTCATTGCACGAGTCCCGAATTTGGACCTAGCTTCGAAGCACGCGCCGCTCCCCAGCGGCCGGTCTTGACGACACGTCAGGGGGTCCCTCGCCATGCCCGCACCCACCGCCCGCAGCCACACCCACCCGCGTCGCGACAGCTTCCGTATCCCCAAGCGCAGAAGACACGTCCCCGAAGCCCGTGCCAACGTGCGGCGCGTCCTCAAGGACTGGGCCGTCGACGCCGAACTCGCCGATGACATCGCGACCGTGGCGACCGAGCTGGTCACCAACGCCGTACGCCACTGCCGAGTGCCCCTCGCCGAGATCGAGGTGGCCGTTTCCATCCGGGGCTGTGGGCTGCTGCTTGAGGTGTCGGACCCCGACCGGGAGCGACTTCCGGCGCCCTACACCGAGGGCACCCCGGAGGGCGACGGCGGGCGCGGACTCGTACTCGTGCACGCGCTGTCCGAGCGGTGGGGCCACGACGTACGGCCTTTCACCAAGTGCGTGTGGGCCTACTTCGTGCTGCCCGGGGAGCAGTCACCGTGCGGCAGTTGACGCCCCCGGCGCCCCCTGCGCCGCTCAACCCCGAACGCGCCCGGTGGCGCCGCTGGGCCGCCCGCGCGGCAAGCCACTGGGCGGCCTACGGACGGTGGTTGCCGATGCCGCCCCGCGACCCCTGCTGGAATCCACCCCGTGCACACGTGAACCCACCCGCCGAGCCTCCCGAGCACACCGAACGGGACCTCGTACGGCCGTACGTGACGGCCCACTTGGGAGAGAGGCCGCCGAAATGGGCCTGAACGAAGCGCATGCCCCGCCCCCAGGCCCGTCCCCGGTCAGAGCCGCGTTCGACGACTGGCTCGACCACGTCCTCGTCTGCCACGAATGCCGCCGCACACCGAGCCGCCACTGTCACGACTCGGCGCGGCTCGCCGACCGGCACCGCGCGGCTGCCAGAACCGTACGCTCGCGCGATCGAGAGAGGCGATGACGACTTCCCCGCGTCAAGCACGCTGGAGGGAACCGTCCGCGTTGCGCGGCCCGGTGTTCTCGACGATCTCGCTGAAGTCGAATTCGCCGGCCTCGATCGCGTCGAAGCCCTCCTGCCGGAGGTGCCTCTTCACGGTGTCCTCCATCGCCAGACGGACGGCTTCCGCCTTCGTTCTGGCACCGAAGATGCGCATGGCCTCGGCGACCATTTCTTCATCGAGGTCGATGACGGTTCTGGCCAATGGACTCCCTTCGCGTGGAGACCCGGTCTCCGGGTCCAGGCACGCCCCAGCACCACGCCGCCGCCTGCTCACCGGCGCCCCTACGACGTCCGCGCCGTCCCCGTCCCCTTCTCCGCGTCCAGGGCGTACACGCAGCGGTCCTTGCTGCACGCGTACACGACACCGTCCTTGACGACGGGGGAGCCGGTGATCTCGCCGCCCGTGGCGAGCTTCCAGCGGAGGCGGCCGTCGTCGGCCTTCAGGGTGTAGAGCAAGTGGTCCGTGGAGCCGAAGTGGATACGGCCGTCCGCGACCGACGGGGAGCCGACGATCTCGCCGCCCGCCTGGAAGCGCCACTTGGGCGTGCCCGTGACCGCGTCGAGGGTGTAGAGGCCCTTGCCGCTGCCGACGTGGACGTGTCCGGCGGCGACGAGGACCGGGTCCACCGCGGAGCGGGACTCGGTCGCGATGCGCCAGCGGTCGCGGCCGTCCGTCGCGTCGAGGGCGTAGACCGTGCCGAGGTAGTCGGCGAGGTAGACGCCGCCGCCCGTGACCGCCGGGCCCGGCGCGAACGTGGGCGCGGACAGGAACACCGCCGGTGCCTCGAAGTGCCAGCGGACATGCCCGCCCGCGATGTCGATGGCGAGGACCCGGCTGCCCGCGGAGATGTAGACGTAGCCGTCCGAGGCCGGGGTCAGCCGGACCGGGACGCCGCCGCAGGACGCCGCGTCGCCGATGGGGTACGACCAGCGCTCCTCACCCGTACGGGCCTCCAGCGCGCGCAGCCGGGCGTCCTTCCAGACGTACACCGTGCCGTCCTGGACGACCGGCCCGGCCTCCGGCGACTCGAAGTCGGTCTGCGCGCCGGTCAGCTCCCACAGCTTCTGCCCGTTGGAGGCCTCCCAGCCCTGGACGCCGCCGCCCCGCGTCGCGGTGACGACCGTGCCCCGGTCGGCCTTCAGGGAGTACACCCAGGCCTCCGTGGACAGCCGCCACAGGTCCGCGCCCTCGCGGGCGTCGAGCGCGAAGAGGGTCGGGCCGTCGGAGGCGTGGATACGGCCGTCCGCGACCGCCATCGACCAGGCGACGTCCCGGGTCTTGAAGCGGCGCCGACCGGTGGCCACATCCAGGGCGTGCACCTCGAAGGAGGTGACGTAGACGAGGTCGTCGGCGACCGACGGGGTGCCCCAGACGTCGTTCGACATGCGGAAACGCCAGGGGCGCCAGCCGGAGGCGGCCGGTTCGGGGGCGGGCGGGGCGGTCGCGGAGGGCGCGGGGTCGGCGCCGTTCACACCGGCGCGCGGCCGGGACCAGGAGGCGGCGAGGCCGGCCTCGGGAGGCGGCGCCTTCACGGCGGCGGCGCGGGCGTCGGCGACCCGCGGACCGGGACCGATGGGCACCTGCCCGCCGGCGAGCCGTACCGGCCCGGTGTCGGGGGCGCCGAGACCGACGGGCGCGGGGTCGTACGAGGGCGGGGGCGGCGGTACGGGCGCGGGACGGGCCCCGCCGCCGCTGCGACCGGCGGAGGTCTGCTGTTTGGGCGCCGCACGGCCGCCGCGGCGGGTCTCGATCAGGCTGACCGCCTTCTCAGGCAGCCACGCCGACGCCGTACCGCTGTCGTCCGAGCCGGAGCCGAAGAGATGGGGCGCCAGCTGGGCCTGGAGGTCGGCGGGGTTGGGGCGCGCGGTCGGGTCCATCTGCATACAGGACTCGATGAGGGGGCGCAGATCCTCCGGAAGCCCGGAGAGGTCCGGCCCCTCCCGCAGCAGCATGAAGACGGTCTCGACGGGGTTGGCCCCGTGGAACGGCGCGTGCCCGGTGGCGGCGAACACCAGCATCGAGCCGAGCGAGAAGACATCGCTCGCGCCGGTGACGCTCCGTGAGTCCTTCGCCTGCTCGGGCGACATGTACGCGGGCGTCCCGACGGCGACGTTCGTCATCGTCAAACGCGTGTTCGAAACGCCGGAGGCGATACCGAAGTCGATCACGCGCGGCCCGTCCTCGACGACGAGCACGTTGGACGGCTTCAGGTCGCGGTGGACGAGTCCGGCGCCGTGGATGGACTGCAGGGCCTCGGCCACACCCGCGGCGAACCAGCGGACGGCCTGGACCGGCATCGGTCCGCAGTCGTTCACTATCTCTTCGAGGGAGGGCGCGGGGACGTACGCGGTCGCCAGCCACGGCACGGCGGCGCGGGGGTCGGCGTCGACCACGGCGGCCGTGTAGAAGCCGGACACCGCGCGGGCCGCCTCGACCTCGCGGGTGAAACGGACCCGGAAGAGCTGGTCCTCCGCCAGTTCCGTCCGCACGGTCTTGATCGCCACCCGCCGGCCCGACGCGGAGCGCGCCAGATAGACCAGCCCCATGCCGCCGGCACCCAGCCGTCCCAGCACCTCGAACGGCCCGATCCGCCGCGGATCGTGCTGCGTCAGCTGATCCACCACTTGCCCTGCCACCTCCCCGTACGGACCGCGTCGTCCTCGTAGTTGTACGCGACCCCGTGCAGCGTCTCACCACCGCACCGCCCTGGCGGCACGCACCCCGATTCTTCCTGCTACCGGGGGCAGGTTGCTAACCCGGGCGCGGAACGGGGTGTCTCAGGACAAAACCACGTCGTCCGCCTCTCGGGAAGCGGGAGCCCGGATGGTGGGACAGTTCGGCGGGCCGCGTACCACCGGCGCACAACCCCGTACGTCCGCCCGCGCAACCCCCTGGTCACTCCCCCGTCACGCCCCCGGGAGCGTACGGCCCGACCCGCGCCCCCGCTCCCGGTCGCCCACCGCCTTCTCGCTGGTCAGCCGTCGTCCGCCGGACCGCGCGCCCCGCGCTCGCCGCCCGCCGGGGTCTCGTCCTCGGCCTCCCCGTCCCCCTGCTGCCGCAGCTCGTCCGGACGCTGTTCGACCTGATCCGACCCCTGCGACGCCTCCCGCCAGCCGCCCGCGTTCCTCCGCTGGAGCAGCGCGAACGACGCCCCTTGATTGTCCGTGACGACCGCCACATTTCCGTACGAGGTCTCGAACGGCGGCACCTGTACCCGGCCCCCCAGCCGGCTGACGGTCCCGAGCGCGGCCTCGCAGTCGTCCGTCCCGAAGTGGACCAGGAAGTGCGGGGGCATCTCGGCCGGGAAGACGTCCGTGAGGGTCGCCCGGCCGAAGTCCGGGGCCGCGTCCGGGCCGAAGAGCGCGTCGTGGAAGAGGTGCGCGTAGAAGGAGTTGGCCGCCTGGGTGTCCCGTGTGTACAGCTCGGCCCAGACGAACGTGCCGGGCTCGTGGCGGCGGCCGAACCCGTGGTGCGTCCCGGCCTGCCAGAGACCGAAGACGGCGTTCTCCGGGTCGGTGGCCAGCGCGGCCGTGCCGAGCGTGCCGACCGGGGTCGGCGGGGTGATCACCTGACCGCCGGCCGCGGTGATCCGGGCGGTGAGCGCGAACGCGTCCGGGGTCGCGAAGTGCACGGTCCACACGGTGGGGAGGCGGCCGTCGGGCTTGGGCGCGAGGGCGGCGACGGGGGCGCCCTCGATGTGCGCCCACACCTCGTGCGCGCCGTCGCCGGGTGCGACCTTGAAGGCCCACCCGAAGAGTTCCCCGTAGAAACGCTTCCCCGCCTCCACGTCAGGCAACTGGGCATCCACCCAGCAGGGCACACCCTCGGGATACGGGCTTCCCGTGTCGGCGGCGACTCCCGTCTCATCGGCCATAGGGCCAAGCTAAGGGGGACCCTGGGGATGCGCGCGTCGGGATCTCGCGCGGAGGGAGCTCGGGGGTACGGGTGCGTCGCCGGGTGCGGGTGAGTGGGGGTTGCTCGCGCAGTTCCCCGCGCCCCTAAACGACCAGGCCCCTGCGGGCCTGAAAGACCAGGCCTCCGCGGCCTGAAGGCGACCGGTGGCGGGGATGAAAAGCAGGGGGCGCAGCCCCTGCTTTTCAGGGGCGCGGGGAACTGCGCGACCAGCCCCCACCGGACCCGCACCCGAAAACGCACCCGAACCCCCGCTCACCCACCCGCCCCCACCCGGAGGGCACGGCGGGGGCGAAAGAAATACGCCAACGCGCCCGGCGGTCTCCCGGCGAACCCCTTGGTGAAAGCCCCCACTCCCCATTTGCAGTCGGCCGAATCGCGCTCCGATCACCCCTCGGTAAGCTGACGGCATGACAGGACAAGTGCGTACCGTCGACGGCCGCGTGGCCGGCCGACGAGGGCAGGCGACCCGGCAGAAGCTGCTCGACTGCCTCAGCGAGATGCTCAGCTCGTCGCCCTACCGGGACGTCAAAGTCATTGATGTCGCCCGGAAGGCGGGCACTTCACCCGCGACCTTCTACCAGTACTTCCCGGACGTCGAGGGCGCCGTCCTGGAGATCGCCGAGCAAATGGCCACCGAGGGCGCCACCTTGACGAGCCTCCTCGAAGGCCGCTCCTGGGTCGGCAAGGCCGGCTGGCAGACCGCCCAGGAACTCGTCGACGGCTTCCTGGAGTTCTGGCGCAAGAACGACGCGATCCTCCGCGTCGTCGACCTGGGCGCCGCCGAGGGCGACAAACGCTTCTACAAGATCCGGATGAAGATCCTGAACTCGGTCACCAACTCCCTCTCGGAGACGGTCGCCGAACTCCAGGCCAAGGGCCGCGTCGACAAGGACGTCAACCCGGGGGCCGTCGCCGGTTCCCTCGTCGCGATGCTCGCCTCGGTCTCCGGACACCAGAAGGGTTTCCAGACCTGGGGCGTCAAGCAGGCCGAACTGAAGCCCAACCTGGCCCTGTTGGTCCACCTGGGCATCACCGGCAAGAAACCCACGAAGTAGGGCGGGAGCACCCGGGCACGCCCCGGACGCGATTCCTGTCACGCAGCCGGCACCCTCCACCGAGGCGTGCCGCCTGCCGCGTTCAGGGGGACTTGAAGACTCGGGGGACGGCGACCGGGCCAGGGGGCGCCCTCACCGCCGTACGATCCGGAACACCCGTATCTCCCGGTCCACCCGGGCCTGATACGTCGAGTACGGCGGCCAGAACCGCAGCAACTCCTGCCACGCGGCGGCCCGTTCCGCACCCGCCAGCAGATGCGCGGTGACGGGGATGTCCTGGCCCTTCCAGTTGATCTCGGCGTCGGGGTGGGCCAGCAGGTTGGCGCTCCAGGCGGGGTGCCCGGGGCGGCCGAAGTTCGACCCGACGAGCACCCAACTGCCCTTCCCCTCCTCAGGCATACAGGCCAGCGGAGTCCGCCGCGGCACCCCGCTGCGCGCCCCGGTCGCCGTCAGGACCACCCCGGGCAGCAGCTGCGCGCTGAGCAGCACCCGCCCCCGGGTGACCCGGTGCACGGCCCGGTCCAGCGCCGGGATGACATGCGGCGCGACCCGGGCGAACACCGGGGCCGACGACACCTTCTGCACCAGCCGCACACCCATCCCGGCCATACCTCTGCTCCCGTTCCGCGAAGTCATCAGCCCCGCACCTCCCCGCGTACGTCCCGTCCACCGGTGGCCGTGAAGACCCCCGCCGCGTCGGCCGCCCGCCCCCGCAGCCGGTGCACCGGCCCGAAGAGCGCCTCGTCCCCGGCCGCCCGCTTGAAGTACAGATGCGCCTCGTGCTCCCAGGTGAACCCGATCCCCCCGTGCAACTGGATCGCCTCCCCGGCGGCCACCCGCAACGCCTCCAGCGCCTGGGCGAGCGCCAGCCCGCCGACCCGCTCGCCGCCTTCCCCGCCGGACGCGGGGGCGGCGGCGGCCCAGGCCGCGTAGTACGCCGCCGACCGGGCCGCCCGCACCCCCACGTACACATCCGCCAGCCGGTGCTTCACCGCCTGGAACGACCCGATCGGCCGCCCGAACTGCTCCCGCTGCCGCGTGTACGCGACCGTCCGCTCCAACGCCCGGTCGGCCGCCCCCACGGCTTCGGCGGCGAGCACGGCGGCGGCCAGGTCCCCGACCCGGGCCAGGGCACGCGGCACGTCCACGCCGCCACCATCGACGGTGCCCAGCAACTCCCCGCCCACATCCCGGAGTTGGAGCCGAGCCACCGGCCGGGTCTCGTCGATGGAAGTCTGCCGCGCCCGTACGAGCCCCCGGCCGGGACCCGCCTCCCCCTCCGCCCGCACCAGGAACAGCAGCGTCCGCGAGCGGGCGTACCCGCCGGCGTGCGCGGCCACCAGCAGCAGCCCCGCGCTGTGCCCGTCGAGGACCTGCGCGGCCTCGCCGTAGAGCCGCCATCCGTCCCCGACGCGCCGCGCCTGCACGCCCCCCGCCCGGCCGCCGCCGGCCCACGCGCCCCCGTTGTCGCCGGTCAGCGCCAGGGCGGTGGTGAGGACGGGGCCCGGTACGGCGAGGGCCGCGGTGAGGCGGCCCGAGGCGAGGCGGGGCAGCAGCTCGGCGCGCTGCCGCTCGGTGCCGAGGGCGAGGATCAGGGGGGCGACGAGGACGGCGGTGGACAACAGCGGGGAGGGGGTGAGCGTCCGGCCCAACTCCTCTCCCGCCAGGGCGAGTTCGGTCACCGAGCATCCGACACCGCCGTACGTCTCGGGGAGGGCGAGGCCCGGCAGTCCGAGCTGTTCGGAGAGGGCGGCCCAGAGCGCGCCGTCGTACCCCTCCCCGGTGCGCACGGCGGCCCGGACGTCCTCGGGGCCGCAGCGCTTGATCAGCAACTCCCGTACCGTGCGCCGGATCTCCTCCTGCTCGGCGGTGAAGCGGGCATCCATGGCCGGTCCCCCTTCTGCTCCCCCAGCTACGACTCCCGATAGATCTGACGGTCCGTCATATTAGGCAAGAAGCCACCGGAAGCACAGGGTTGCCGGGCGGCACATCTGATGTACCGTCAGTTTCATGACTGGAGGCCGGAAGGTCGCGATCGTCGGTGCCGCACTCTCCGACTGCGGCCGGTTGGACGACACGACCCCGCACTCAACCCAACACTCCACCCCGTACGCGACCCCGTACGCGCTCCACGCGCAGGCCGCGCGCCGGGCGCTCGCCGACGCGGGGCTGGAGCGCACGGCGATCGACGGGCTGGCCTCGGCCGGTCTGGGCACGCTGGCGCCGGTGGAGGTGGCGGAGTATCTGGGCCTGCGGCCCACCTGGGTGGACTCCACGTCCGTCGGGGGCGCGACCTGGGAGGTCATGGCGGCGCACGCGGCGGACGCGATCGCCGCCGGGCACGCGAACGTCGTCCTCCTCGTCTACGGCTCCACGGCCCGCGCGGACGTCAAGGCGGGCCGCCGCACCGGCAACCTCTCCTTCGGGGCGCGCGGCCCCCTGCAGTACGAGGTCCCCTACGGGCACACCCTGATCGCCAAGTACGCCATGGCCGCGCGCCGCCATATGCACGAGTACGGGACGACCCTGGAACAGCTGGCCTCGGTGGCCGTCCAGGCACGGGCGAACGCGGCGGCGAACCCGGAGGCGATGTTCCGCACCCCGATCACGGTCGACGACGTCCTCTCCTCCCCGCCCATCGCGGACCCGTTCACCAAGCTGCACTGCTGCATCCGCTCCGACGGGGGCGCGGCGGTCCTGCTGGCGGCCGAGGAGTACGTACGGGACTGCCGGCCGACCACCCCCGTCTGGATCCTCGGCACCGGTGAGTACGTCTCCCACACGACCATGTCCGAGTGGGACGACTTCACCATCTCCCCGGCGGCGGTCAGCGGGCGGCTGGCCTTCGAGCGCGCGGGGGTCACCCCGGCCGAGATCGACTTCGCGGAGATCTACGACGCGTTCACCTATATGACCCTCGTGACCCTGGAGGACCTCGGCTTCTGCGCCAAGGGCGAGGGCGGCGCCTTCGTGGAGAAGAACCGCCTGACCCTCACCGGCGACCTCCCCGTCAACACCGACGGCGGCGGCCTCTCCGCCCAACACCCCGGCATGCGCGGCCTCTTCCTCCTCGTCGAAGCCGTACGCCAACTACGCGGCGAGGCCGGCACCCACCAGCTCCACACCCCCACCGGCCACCTCCCCCACCTCGCCGTCGCCTCCGGCACGGGCGGCTGGTTCTGCTCCTCGGGAACGGTGGTACTGGGACGGGGATGAGGCTCTCCCGGCTACCCGTTCGGGTGAATCAGGCCTGATCAGAGCCACCAGATTAATGCTTGCATTAATTTCCTTCGCATGTCTCAATGGGAAGTGATTCTCGTCGCGGAAGTGGCGACGTGGTTCGGTGATCTGGTCAAATCCGACGATGGCAGTGCAGATCAGGTGGAGGACGCCATCGATGCTCTTGCTCTGCTCGGCCCCACACTCGGCCGCCCGCTCGTCGACCGGATCAAGGGCGCGGAACAGCATCACCTCAAGGAACTGAGGCCCGGCTCATCCGGCAGGTCTGAAATTCGGATCCTGTTCGCCTTCGATCCCGTACGCCGGGCCGTCCTGTTGGTCGCCGGGGACAAGGCCGGAAACTGGAGCGGCTGGTACGACACCAACATCCCGATCGCCGAGAAGCGGTACCAGGACCACATCGCCGAACTGGATACGAGGGAGTACGAATGAGCACCATCCGCTGGGAGGAAGTCAAGCGCCGAGCCGACGAGCAGCGGCGGGCCGCCGGGCTGCCGGTGCGATCGGACGAGGAGAAGCGGGCCGACATGGACCGTCTCCTCGCCGAAATCCGCGCCTACAAGCTCGCCGAAGTCCGGCGGGAGCAAGATCTCACGCAGCGTGACATCGCGGACTCCATGGGGGTCTCGGCACCTCGTATCTCGGCCATCGAGAACGGCGAGATCGACCGCACCGAGGTGGCGACCCTGCGGGCCTACGTCCGTGCGCTGGGCGGGGAGCTAAGGGTGATCGCGGACTTCGGCGACGCGGCCTACACCGTCGGGTGACCGTGGTGGGCGGGTGGGTGGTGTCGTGGGGTGGGTCGTGGGGTGGGGGGCCGGAATAGGGGGCGGGGCGGGGGTGCTGAAGCGTATCGGCGGAGGAGTCGTCCCGAGGCGTCGCTGAGCATTCCGGAGGTAGTGGCATGGCACTGTCCCGCAAGGAGCGCGAGGAGTTTCTGGCCGAGGCCCAGGTGGCCGCGCTGGCGGTGGACGCCGGAGAGGGGAGGGCACCGCTGACGGTGCCGATCTGGTACCAGTACGCACCCGGCGGCGACATCTGGGTCATGACCGGGCGGGACAGCCGCAAGAACCAGCTGATCCAGGCCGCCGGACGCTTCTCCCTGATGATCGACCGGCTCGAACCCACCATCCGCTACGTCTCCGTCGAGGGCCCGGTCACCGGCACGACCCCCGCCACCCCGGACGACCTCCGGGAGATCTCCGCCCGCTATCTGCCCGCCGAGAAGGTCGACGGGTACGTGGAGTTCGCGTCGAAGAACCACGGCGAGCAGGTCATCGTCCGGATGCGTCCCGAGAGGTGGGTCTCGTCCGATCTGGGCTCGGTGTGAGACCGTCCCACCCATGATCGAACCCCCTTCCCCCTCTCAGTCCCAGTCCCGGCCCCCCTCCGAGCCGTCCGAGGTCGGCCGGGCCCTGCGCGGGCTGCGGGTGTGGGATCCGCAGGTCAGCGCCCTGCCGTCGTTCGACCCGGCGGCGGCCCCGGCCGAGCCGGTGGCGCTCTTCGCCGCCTGGTTCGGCGAGGCCGTGGCGGCCGGGGAGGTGGAGCCGCACACGATGTCGCTGGCCACGGCGGACGCGGAGGGCCGGCCGGACGTCCGTACGGTGATGCTGCACGACGTGGACGCCCGCGGCTGGCACTTCGCCTCCCACTCCGGCAGCCGCAAGGGACGCCAGCTCGCGGCCCGCCCGTACGCGTCCCTCGGCTTCTACTGGCCCCTGCTCGGCCGCCAGGTCCGGGTGCGCGGCCCGGTCACCGTCGAACCCGCCGAGGTCGCCCACGCCGACCTGCACGCCCGCTCGACGGGTGCGCTGGCCGCCGCCCTCGTCGGCCGGCAGAGCGAAGTCCTCGGCTCCTACGAGGAGTTGGAGCGCGCCTCGGAGTCCGCCTGGACCCGGGCCGAGCGGGAACCGGACGTCGCCGTACCGTCCTGGACGGCGTACCTCGTGGAACCGGACGAGGTGGAGTTCTTCCAGGGCGACGCCCGGCGCCGCCACGTACGGCTCGACTACCGCCGGGAGGGCGGCCGTTGGACCACGGAACTGCTGTGGCCCTGACGGCGGCACAGCCCTCAGACTTTCTCGACCTTCTCCCACACGGACACATGCCGGGTGCTGTCGTGCGTGAACGGCTCCCCCTTCCACCCCTCCCACCGGTCCCGCAGCCGCATCCCGGCCAGCCGGGCCATCAGGTCCAGCTCGGCCGGCCAGACGTACCGGAACGGGATCGACCGGTACACCGGCCGGCCCTCGACGAGCGTCATGTGGTGCGACCGCATCCCCTGTGTCGCCACGTCGTACGTGTCGAACCCCAGCCGCGCCGGCCCGACCCGGAACGGCACCGCGTTCTGCCCCGGCGGCAGCCGCCGCAGGTCCGGCACCCCGACCTCGATCACGAAACGGCCGCCGGGCACGAGATGCGCGGCGGCGTTGCGGAAGCAGTCCACCTGGGCGTCCTGCGTGGTCAGGTTGTTGATCGTGTTGAAGACGAGGTAGGCGACGGTGAAGCCGGGCCCGTCCACCCGGGTCGTGGCGAAGTCCCCGATGGTGACGCCGATGTCAGCGCCGCCCGGCTTGGCCCGCAGCCGCTCCACCATGGCCCGCGACAGGTCGATACCGTGCACCGGAACCCCCCGCCGGGCGAGCGGCAGGGCGATCCGCCCGGTCCCGATCCCGAACTCCAGCGCCCGCGCGCCCCCTTCGACGCCGGGCGCCTCCGCGAGACCGGCGATCAGCTCCACGACGGGGTCCACGGCCTCCGGGCCGAACACGTCGTCGAAGGGATCACCGGAGGGGTCGTCGTAGTGCGCGGCGACGTCCTCGCCGAAGTACCCGTCGGGGTCGGCGACGTCCTCGTAGCCGCCCTCGTAGCCGTCCGCGAAGCCGCCCCCCTGGCTGTTTCCGTCATGCGCGCTCATCAGTTCCCCAAATCCCCTCAGGTGCCGGGTCCGTGGCCAGTCGTGCGTGCAGATGGGCGTCGCGGAAGGCGTCGTGGCGTCCCTCGTCGAACGCCGCCCCGCGCATGGTCCCCTCGTACCGGAAGCCGCACAGCTCGGCGATGCGGCAGGACGCGGCGTGGTCGACGACATGGTCCAGTTCGAGCCGGTGGATGCCGAGTTCGGTGAAGGTCCAGCGCGCGGCGAGGTCGAGGGCGCGGGTGGCGACGCGGCGGCCGCGGGCCTCGGGCAGCACCCAGTAGCCGACGACGGCCCGGCGCAGATGCGCGTCGATACCGCTCAGCCCGACCTGTCCGAGCGTCACGCCGGTCGCGGCGTCCGTGATCCGGAACGCCACGGTCTTCCCCTCCGCGTCGGACTCGACCCGCTGCCGCAGGGACTCCCGGGCGCCCTCGAAGCTCTCGTCCCACAGCAGCGGTGTGTTCCACCGCCGGAAGTCCGGATCGGTACGCCCCCGGAACCACGCCTCGACGTCCGCCTCCGACCCGGCGTCCCAGGCACACAGCCGCAGGCCGTAGCCGTGCGGCTCGGCGGCGGTTCGCTCATCAGTACGGCTCATCACCCCATTGAAACGCGCACCCCGTCACGAGCGCGCGCGAAATACGGGCACCACAAACCCCCCGACGTCCCGAAAGCCGACCTCAAGCTCCATCCCGGCCCACAACTCCCAGCCCCCGCTACCGTCTTCGTCCACCTCGGTCATCATCCGCGGCCCCTCGACGAGATCGACGACGGCGGCGACGTACGGCGTCCGCTCCCCGAAGGGCGGCAGGTCGTTGCGGTGGACGACGGACCAGGTGTAGAGCGTGGCGCGCCCGGAGGCCTCCTCCCAGCGCACGTCCTCGCTCCAGCAGTACGGGCAGAACTCCCGCGGACAGTGATGGGCGCGCCCGCACCCCGCGGCCCCACAACGCCGCAGCAGCAACCGCCCGTCGGCGGCGGCCTCCCAGTACGTACGGCTGAACGCGTCGACCTCCGGCAGATCGAACCGCGCGCCCATCAGAACCATCCCAGCGCGCTGTCGACGGACCACGTCTGCCAGGACATCCCGAACAGCCCCACCACCGAGATCAGCGCCATCATCGAGTTCTGCCCCTGCTCGGCCCAGTCGTGGATCATCAGGACGAGGTAGAGCAGGTTGAGCACCAGGCCGCCGACCAGCGCGACCGGCGTGAGCACGCCGAGGATCAGCCCGAGTCCGAGGGCGAGTTCGGCGTACACGACGACATGGGCCATGACCTTGGGCCGGGGCCTGACGACCACGTCGAACCCGCTCCGCACGGCCCCCCACCGATGCTTCTCCGCCACCCCCGCCGCCCACGCGATCCCGGCCCCCTCCCGGAACCAGGCCTTCTTGTCCTTGTGCCGCCAACTCTCCAGCCACCACAGCCCGAGCCCGATCCGCAGGACCGCCAGCCACTCGGCACCGCTGAGCCAGATCGTGTCCATGGACACCGGACATCGCCGCCCTTCCGTATCCGCGCGGGTTCCCGAAGGAGTATCTGACGGTACGTCAGTTCAGCGGACGGGGGGTACATCCGCAAGGGGGACGGACGGGCCGACCCGACCCGACGGGCCTAGGGCACGAACCCGGTCGGCATCGCCCGCCCGTAGAGCTCGTCCAGACCGACCAGCAGAACTCCGCCCCGCTCCGCCTCGGTGCGCAGCGCGTCACTGAAGCCCGCGGCGCTGAAGAACGCCAGCCCGCAGTGTCCGGTGTCGAACCCCCGCGCGGCGAGCAGCTCACGGGCCCGGCCGAGTCGCTCCAGATGGCCGACTCCCATCACGGTGCCCCACTTCGCTTCCCCCAGAAGGGCGACAGAGGGCCGGCGCCCGCCGGAGCCCGGCTCGACCACGGCCACGTCGACCTGGATCTGCTTCCGGGCGGCCGAGTCGGTCACGATCCCGGTGCCGACCTCACCCAGGGACGCGCTGAGCAGCGACCGGCCCGGCCCGATCACGTACTCCCGGCACACGGCCTCGAAGTGCGGGCCGGCCACCTGCGCCGCGAACCGCTCGGCCGCCTGCCCCCACACCTCCGCGGCCTGACCGCTCTCCAGCCGGGCCCAGGCGGGCCGCATGACGGCCTCATAGAAGTTGATCAGCGGTTCGGTGATGCGGTACTGCGACTTGCCGGTCCGGAAGATGTCGGACTCCCGCACCAGGAGGTGGCTGTCCTCCAGGACGTTCAGCGGGTGCGAGATGTCCACGGACTTGCGGCCGATGTACCCCGCGATGCCGCCCCGCGTCGCGTTGCCCTGCGCCACGGCCGCGAGGACCGAGTGGTACAGGGCGGTGTCCCGGATGTCGGCCTCCTCGGCCAGCAGATAGCGCGCCTCACGGAAGAGCGGGCTGAACGGCGAGAGGACCGTACGGCAGATCCAGTCGTCGAACGCGCGCAGGCTCTCGGGCACGTCGTCCGCCAGGAACTGTCGGCGGTACGCGGGCGTACCGCCGACGACGGCGTGCAGCCGGGCCGCGAGGGCGGGGTCCTCGGCCACGCCCCAGAACTCCGCGGCGGCCCGGTACCCGAAGGGCCTCACGACTAGTTCGAGCTGAGCCCGGCCCCGGAGGGGCGCCGTGCTCGCCAGCAGCCCGCCCATGACCGACATCGCCGAACCGCAGAGGAGCAGCCGCATTCCGCTCGCCGTCGTCTGATGACGATCGATCTCGCGCTGGATGAGGGAGGGGAGTTCGGGGGCGACCTTCACCAGATACGGGAACTCGTCGATGACGACGAGACGCGAGGGCGTCTCTCCCGCTCCTTCTTCGTTCGGGTGCGCGAGGCCGAAGAGATAGGTGATGGCGTCGTCCCACGTCGCGAAGGAGAAGGACGCCGGGGAACCCACGTGCTCGGCCAGAGCGGCGCTGAACTGACGCAGCGACTCCGTGGCGGTGCCCGCCGTGGCCCCGAAGTAGAAGCCCCCTCGCTGTTCGACGAGGGCCCTCAGCAGGTACGTCTTGCCCATCCGGCGCCGACCGCTGACCACCCCGAGCATGGCCTGCGGCAGGGGCCGGTCCACGAAGGCGGCGAGCGCCGCCCACTCGGGCCCCCGGTCGAACACGTGAACAGGCTTGACCGCCTCAGCTGGACGCTTCACGAGCACTCCTTAGGAACACACTCCTAAGGAGTGTACTCCTAAGGAGCGCACCCCTCACTGATCGAACCGCACGTTCACCACCACGCCCCCTCCACGTTCCAAGAGACCTACGCCACAGATCCCACCCAGCCCTCCTACAGCCGTGATCAATCCGCAACCAATTCCGGTCTTGACCGAGACCCAACAAGTGAGGGCGTGAATACGCTCTGGCACATGGCCGACTCCAGAACATCCGCTGAATCCGCGGGATCCGTGACCCCTGCCGCCTCGGACCGCCCCGTCTATGTGATCGGCGGCGGTCCCGGTGGGCTGGCCGTGGCGTACGCGTTGCGGGCGCAGGGGGTGCGGGCCGTGGTGCTGGAGAAGGCGGACGGGGTCGGGGCGTCCTGGCGGCGGCACTACGACCGGCTGCACCTGCACACGACCCGGCGGCTGTCGGGCCTGCCCGGCCTGCCCATGCCGCGCCGATTCGGCCGGTGGGTGTCGCGGGACAACGTGGTGCGGTACCTGGAGAAGTACGCCGAGGTGCACCAGTTGGAGATCGTGACCGGCGTCGAGGTCTCCCGGGTCGAGCGGACCGCCGACGGCACCGGCTGGCTGCTGCACGCCACCGGGGGCCGCGAACTGACCGGCAGCGCGGTCGTCGTCGCCACCGGCCACAACCACACACCCCACCTCCCCGACTGGCCCGGCCGGGACGGGTACACCGGCAACCTGGTGCACGCCTCCGCGTACCGCAACCCCGAGCCCTACGCCGGCCGTGACGTCCTCGTCGTCGGCATCGGCAACACCGGTGCCGAGATCGCCGTCGACCTCGTCGAGGGCGGCGCCCGGCGCGTACGGCTCGCGGTGCGGACGGCCCCCCACATCGTGCGCCGGTCGACCGCCGGGTGGGCGGCCCAGTACACGGGCGTCCTCGTACGGCGGCTGCCGGTCGCCCTGGTGGACCGGCTCGCCAAGCCGATGGCGAAGCTCAGCGTGCCGGACCTGTCGGCGCACGGCCTGTCCCGCCCCGACACCGGCCTCTACTCCCGGGTCACCGACGGCTCCATCCCCGTGCAGGACGTCGGCCTCATCGACGCCGTACGCAAGGGCAAGGTCGAGATCGTCGGCCCGGTCGACGGGTTCGAGGACGGCAAGGTCGTCCTCGGCGACGGCGGCCGGATCGAGACCGACGCCGTGATCGCCGCCACCGGTTACCGTCGCGCCCTGGAGGGGCTCGTCGGACACCTCGACGTCCTCGACGGCCGCGGCAGACCGGTCGTGCACGGCGCCCGTTCCCCCGAGAACGCGCCCGGCCTCTACTTCACCGGCTTCACCAACCCCATCAGCGGCATGTTCCGCGAACTCGCCCTCGACGCCGAGAAGATCGCCAAGGCCGTCGCGAAGAGGGGCGGCGTCGCCACCCGCGACGCGATCACGGTCCGCGTCCGCACCACCCCCTGAGCCGACGGCCGCACACCACCTCCACACCGGCCCCGTCGTACACGTCTGACCCGCGCCCCGCGCGGGTACAACCCCTTCGAACCCCCTTACCGCCGCGTAACTTTGCTCGCACGCCCATTCCTGACTGGGCGTCAGTTCAGTAGTCTGAAATCTGACGTGTCGTCAGATTCGTGAACGCGTCACGTCGCTCTTCACGTCACGTCACGACACGTCACTCGTCACGTCACTGAATTGGCTGTCACACAGGAGCGGGCGGACCGATGCTTGGATCAACCCACGGCACCCTCACCACCGACTCCCGCCGGGCCCGGACCGTCGCGTGCGGCGAACATCCCGCGCAGGTCGTGCACGGCAGGCCCGCCGAGGCCGGCGACCTGGACGTCAGCGGGCGCCCGCTGTACGCCGACGTCCCCGATCTGGACCGTTTCTTCCGCCCGGAATCCGTCGCCGTCGTCGGCGCCTCGGACGCGGAGGGCCGGCCCAACACCGGCATCACCCGGCAGTTGCTCGCCTGGTCGGAACGGGTCGGCGCCCGGCTCCACCCGGTGCACCCCACCCGCGAGTCGGTCTTCGGCATCCCTTGCGTCCCTTCCGTCGCCGCCCTGCCCGAACAGGTCGACCTCGCCGTCCTGCTCCTCTCCGACCCCCTCCCGGTGATCGACGAACTGGCCGCGGCCAAGGTGAGGTTCGCCGTCGCCTTCGCCTCCGGTTTCGCCGAGACCGGTGCGGAGGGCGCCGCCGCGCAGGAGCGGCTGGCCGCCGCTGTGGCCCGCGCCGACGGTCTGCGGCTGCTCGGCCCCAACACCAACCTCAACGCCTTCGAGCGGTTCCGGGACGACCTCGACGGGCCGGCCATCGCGCTCATCACCCAGTCCGGCCACCAGGGCCGCCCCGTCTTCGCCCTCCAGGAACTCGGTATCCGCCTCTCCCACTGGGCCCCCACCGGCAACGAGGCCGATCTGGAGACCGCCGACTTCATCTCCTACTTCGCCGAACGCCCCGAGGTGGGCGCCATCGCCGCCTACGTCGAGGGCCTCAAGGACGGCCGCGCCTTCCTCCTCGCCGCAGACCGGGCCGCCCGGCGCGGTGTCCCCGTCGTCGCCGTCAAGGTCGGCCGCACCGAGACCGGCGCCCGCACCGCCGCCTCCCACACCGGCAAGCTGACCGGCGCGGACGCGGTGGTCGACGCGGCGATGCGGCAGTACGGCGTGATCCGCGTCGACGGCCTCGACGAACTCCAGGACACCGCCACCCTGTTGGCCCGGGCACGCCGTCCTCGCACCCCGGCCTCGACCACTCCGGGTTCAGCCGCCGACCCCCGGCCCGAGGGCGTCGTCGTGTATTCGATCTCGGGCGGCACGGGCGCGCACTTCGCCGACCTGGCCACCGAGGCCGGGCTGCCCCTGCCCACGCTCTCCGCGGCCAAGCAGGCCGAGCTGCACCAGTGGATCCCCGACTATCTGAGCGTGGCCAACCCCGTCGACAACGGCGGCCACCCCGTGGGCGACTGGCGCGGCCCCCGCATCCTGGACGCGATCCTCGACGACCCGGAGGTGGGGGTGCTGATCTGTCCCATCACCGGCCCCTTCCCGCCCATGAGCGACAAACTCGCCCAGGACCTGGTGGCCGCGGCCGAGCGGACGGACAAGCTGGTGTGCGTGGTGTGGGGGTCGCCGGTGGGCACCGAGGCCGCGTACCGCGAGACGCTGCTCGGCTCGTCCCGGGTGGCGACCTTCCGTACCTTCGCCAACTGCATCACGGCCGTCCGCGCCCACCTCGACCACAGCCGCTTCACCACCGCCTACCGCTCCCCCTTCGACGAGGCGCCGCGCTCCCCCTCGCCCTCCTTCCGCAAGGCGAAGGCGCTGATGCGGCCGGGGCAGCAGCTGAGCGAGCACGCGGCCAAGCAGCTGCTGCGCGCGTACGGGATACGGGTGCCGCGCGAGCAGTTGGTGACCAGCGCGGCGGCGGCCGTACGCGCGGCGAGCCTCGTCGGCTACCCGGTGGTGATGAAGGCGTCCGGCGCCCGTATCGCCCACAAGACGGAACTCGGCCTGGTGAAGATCGGGCTGACCTCCGCGAGCCAGATCCGCGACGCCTATCGCGAACTCACCGACATCGCCCGCTACGAGGACGTCCCCCTGGACGGGGTGCTGGTGTGCCAGATGGTCGAGCGGGGCGTGGAGATGGTCGTGGGCGTCACCCATGACGACCTCTTCGGGCCCACGGTCACGGTCGGCCTCGGCGGTGTCCTCGTGGAGGTCCTGCGCGACTCCGCCGTACGCGTCCCTCCGTTCGCCGAGGACCAGGCCCACGCCATGCTCGCCGAACTGCGCGGGCGGGCCCTGCTGGACGGGGTCCGCGGGGCTCCCCCGGCCGACGTGGACGCCCTCGTGGAGGTCGTGCTCCGGGTGCAGCGCATGGCGCTGGAACTCGGGGACGACATCGCGGAGCTGGACATCAACCCGCTGATGGTGCTGCCGAGGGGGCAAGGGGCGGTGGCCCTGGACGCGCTGGCGGTGTGCCGCTGAGCGCCGCCGGCGCCACCACGCCCCCAGCACCTCCCCCACCGCTCCCCTCACTCCCCGTAAGAACAGGAGCACCCACATGTCCAACTCCCCCCTCGAACAGCCGGAACTGCCGGAACAGCCCGAACAGCCGGAAAAATCCCGTGACTCATTGTTACAGCACGCCACTGACAACGCCGTCTCGTGGATCACGCTCAACCGCCCCGAGGCGATGAACGCCCTCACCCCCGACCAGCGAGAACGCCTCATCGGCCTCCTCTCCGACGCCTCCGCCGACCCCGCCGTCCGCGCTGTCGTCATCACCGCGACGGGCCGCGGCTTCTGCGCGGGAGCGGACCTGCGGGGCGGGGCGGCGAACGGCGGCGCGGCGGACGGTGGCGCGGCGGACGGTGGGGCGCGGGCGCCCGGTGACGTGGCGCGCATGATCCGGCTCGGCGCCCAGCGCCTCGTCGCGGCCGTCCTCGACTGCGAGAAGCCGGTGATCGCGGCGGTCAACGGCACCGCGGCCGGCCTCGGCGCCCACCTCGCCCTCGCCTGCGACCTGGTCCTGGCGGCCGAAGGGGCCCGTTTCATCGAGGTGTTCGTACGGCGCGGACTGGTCCCCGACGGCGGCGGCGCGTATCTGCTCCCCCGCCTCATCGGCCCCCACCGGGCGAAGGAGCTGATGTTCTTCGGCGACGCCCTGTCCGCCGCCGACGCGGAGCGCCTCGGTCTCGTCAACCGTGTCGTCCCCGCCCAGGACCTGGAGAAGACGGCCCGGGAATGGGCGGAACGTCTGGCCGCCGGCCCGACGCGCGCCCTCGCCTTGACCAAACACTTGGTCAACTCCTCCCTCGACACCGACCGCGCCACCGCCTTCGCCGCCGAGGCCGCCGCCCAGGAGATCAACATGACGACGGCCGACGCGCAGGAGGGCGTGACGAGCTTCGTGGAGCGACGGACACCGCGCTTCGAGGGCCGCTGACGGCAGTCGAACAACCTTGACAGGCAACGGCACTTCACTTCTGACGGTCCGTCAGCTTCAATCGTAGACATGATGGGACACGCGGGAATGGCAGCCGCCGCCGTCCGCTACCTGAGAGCGGACCCGGCGGACAGGAGCCGCAGGACGACGAGCGGACCACCGGCCGTGGACGCGCTCCCCCGCCCCGACCTGCGCTGTGTCGGCGAGCACGAGCGGGCCCCGGTCGACCAGACCGAGTTCCGCCGCGTCCTGGGCACCTTCGCGACGGGCGTCACAGTGATCACCGCCCCGGCACCGGCCCCGGAGGCCGACACCAGCGACGGGGCCCCCGACAGCCACCCGACCGACCTCCGCCCCGCCGGCTTCGCCTGCCAGTCCTTCTCCGCGCTCTCCCTGGACCCGCCCCTCGTGGTCTTCATGGTCGGCCGTACGTCGACGACCTGGCCCCGCATCGCGCGCGCGGGCGTCTTCTGCGTGAACGTACTCGGCGCGGACCAGGGCGAGTTGTGCCGGCGTTTCGCGGCGAGCGGCACGGACAAGTTCGCCGGGGTCCCCCACACCCCCGCGCCGACCACGGGCTCGCCCCGCCTCATCGGCGCCACGGCCTGGATCGACTGCACGATCCAGGCCGTCCACACCGGCGGCGACCACCTGATCGTGGTGGGCCGGGTGGAGTCGCTGGGGACGGACGACGAGACGGTGGCGCCCCTGCTGTTCCACAGAGGGCGGTTCGGCGGTTTCACGACCGACTAGGCCGACGTCACCACGCCACCCACGACCACCACACACAGCACGGCCAACGCGCCCCAGGTGAGGATCGACGCGCAGGGCTGGACGGGGCGGCCCGCCTCGGCCCGTACGAGGGTGTGGTGAGCGGCGAGGGCGGGGGGCAGGACCGCCGCGTACAGGACGAGGGCGGTGAGGTGCCAGGAGGGGACGGCGAGGGCGGGCAGTACCCACAGGGTGCAGGCGGGCGGGATCCACCACCAGGCGGTACGGCCGGTGAGCTGCCGGGCGGTCCAGTGGGCGAGCAGGACGGCCGGGAGGACGTACGCCACGGTCAGTACGGTGGCCGCGAAGAGGACGAGCAGCAGGAGCAGCGGGGAGAGCAGGAGAGCCCCGAAGGACGACCCACCGAGCGCGTCGCCCGGCCCCGAGTCGCCGTCGAGCGCGGCCAGGGACAGCACCGCGCACAGCAGCGCGCCCTCCACGCCGAGCACCGCCATGGACACCGCCGACGGCGCGGCACCCCGCCCGGCCGCGTCCTCGTCCACCGCCCCCGCCGTTGCCATGTACATCACCGGCTCCCTCCCCTCCTACAGGGAGTGTGCCCCGGCCGAAACGGTTGCTCCGCGCGGGGCCCGGCCGGAGCGGCGGGAGGGGTCAGGCGGTCGCCGCCCCGAACCGTCCCGCCGGCCGCCGCCGGATCACCAGCGCCATCAGCGCCGCCGCCGCGCACAGCGCGCCCGAGGCGTACCAGACGACGTCGTACGTACCGAAGGTGTCGCGGGCGAGGCCGCCGAGGAAGGCGACGAGGGCGGCGCCGACCTGGTGGGAGGCGAGGACCCAGCCGAAGACGATGGCGCTGTCCTCGCCGTAGTGCTCGCGGCACAGGGCCATGGTGGGCGGGACGGTGGCGACCCAGTCGAGGCCGTAGAAGACGATGAAGAAGATCATCGGGAGCTGGACGGTGGGTGCCAGCAGGAGGGGGAGGAAGAGGAGCGAGACGCCCCGGAACGCGTAGTACACCGCCAGCAGCCGCCGGGAGTCGAAGCGGTCCGTGAACCAGCCCGAGGCGATCGTGCCGAGGACATCGAAGACGCCGATGACCGCGAGCAGCGAGGCCGCAGCCGTGACGGGCATGTGCGCGTCGTGGGCGGCGGGGATGAAGTGCGTCTGGATGAGGCCGTTGGTGGAGGCGCCGCAGATCGCGAACGTCCCGGCCAGCAACCAGAACGGCCCCGTCCGCATCGCCGAGAACAGCACCGTCACCGCCCGCCGCGCGGCCCCCCGCACCGGCGCCGGCTTCGGCACGAACTCCTTCGCCCCGTACGGCTTCAGCCCCACCTCCGCCGGATGGTCGCGCAGCAGCAGCCAGACGAAGGGGACGACGGCCAGCGCGGCGAGGGCCACGGTGACGGAGGCGGGCCGCCAGCCGTGCTCCGAGACGATCCACGACAGCAGCGGCAGGAAGATCAGCTGGCCGGAGGCCGAGGCGGCGGTCAGGATGCCGGAGACGAGGCCACGCCGTTCGGTGAACCAGCGGTCGGTGACGGTCGCCGCGAACGCCAGCGCCATCGAGCCGGAGCCGAGCCCCACCAGCAGGCCCCAGCAGAGCATCAGCTGCCAGGCCGAGGTCATCCACACCGTCGAACCGGCCCCGACCGCGATCACCGTCAGCGCCACCGCGACGACCCGCCGGATACCGAAGCGGTCCATCAGCGCGGCGGCGAAGGGGGCCGTCAGCCCGTACAGCGCCAGGTTGATCGAGACCGCCGACGCGATCGTGCCACGCGACCAGTCGAACTCCTGATGCAACGGATCGATCAACAGCCCCGGCAGCGAACGGAAGGCCGCCGCCCCGATGATCGTCACGAAGGTGACGGCGGCGACGAACCAGGCACGGTGGATCCGGACACGGCCGGGACGAACGGCAGCGGCGGCCGCGTCACGAGGGTCGTCGGCGTCGCTCTCGGGCTCCGGCTGGGCGATCGGGGCGTCGTCCGCTGTCTGGGTCATGACGTCAAGCTTCCGACCTGCGGTCATCCCGGACGAGTGGCCGGAGGGACAGCCTTCGCTAGGATCGGGCCATGACCGCCGAGCCGACCACCGAGCCGCCTACCCAGCCCACCCCCGCACCTGACGGCCGCCACCGCGTCGTCGTGCTGGCCCTCGACGGCCTGCTCCCCTTCGAACTCGGCATCCCGCAGCGCATCTTCGGCAAGGCGCGGGACGCGGCGGGGCGGTCGCTGTACGACATCGTCACCTGCTCGGTCCGGCCGCCCGGCCCGGTGGAGACGGACGCCGACTTCGAGATCCTCGTCGCGAACGGCCCGGAGACCCTCGCCACCGCCGACACGGTCGTCGTCCCCGCCTCGTACGAGGTGGGCCCGGTCCACGAGGAGGGCGTCCTCACCCCGGAACTGGCCGCCGCCCTCGCCCACATCCGCCCCGGCACCCGGCTGGTCTCCATCTGCACCGGCGGCTACGTCCTGGCCGCCGCGGGCTACCTCGACGGCCGCCCGGCGACCACGCACTGGTTCCACGCCGAGCACTTCCAGCGGCTCTTCCCGAAGGTACGGGTCGACGCGGACGTCCTCTTCGTCGACGACGGTGACATCCTCACCTCGGCGGGCGTCGCGGCCGGGATCGACCTGTGCGTGCATCTCGTCCGACGCGACCACGGCACCGCCGTCGCCAACGACGTGGCCCGGCGCACGGTCGTACCGCCGCACCGGGACGGCGGGCAGGCGCAGTACATCGAGCGGCCCCTGCCCGAGCCGCAGACCTCGACCACGACCGCCGCGCGCGCCTGGGCCCTGGCCCGCCTCCACGAGCCGATCCAGCTCCGCAACATGGCCGCGCGGGAGTCCATGTCCGTGCGCACCTTCACCCGCCGCTTCCGCGAGGAGGCCGGCATCAGCCCCGGCCAGTGGCTCACCCGGCAGCGCGTCGAACGCGCCCGCCACCTCCTGGAATCCACCGACCTCACCATCGACCAGATCGCCCACGACGCGGGCTTCGGCACACCCCAGTCCCTGCGCCAGCACTTGCAGGGCGTCCTGGGCGTGACCCCGACGACCTACCGCCGGACGTTCCGCGACAGCCGTACGTGACGCGGGACGCTCAGAACGTGAGCACCGCCCGTGCCACCCGGCCCTCGCCCGCGTCCTCGGCCGCCTTCGCGAAGTCCTCCACCGGGTACGTGGCCGTGACCAGCTCGTCCAGCAGCAGTCGGCCCTCGCGGTACAGGTCGGCGTAGAGGGCGATGTCGTGCTGGGGCCGTGCGGAGCCGTAGCGGCAGCCCAGGATCGACTTGTCGAGGTAGAGGGAGGAGACGAGGAAGGACGCCTCGGCGGTCGCGGGCGGTACGCCCAGGAGGACCGCCTGGCCATGGCGGTCGAGGAGGTCGATGGCCTGGCGGACGAGTGCGACGCGGCCGACGCACTCGAACGCGTGGTCGGCGCCGGTGGGGAGGATCTCCCGCACGCCGTCCACGGAGGTGAGGAAGTGCGTGGCCCCGAACAGCCGTGCCACCGCCGCCTTCTCCGGGTTGGCGTCCACGGCGACGATCCGCGTGGCCCCCGCGATCCGCGCCCCCTGGACGACGTTGAGCCCGATCCCGCCGACCCCGATCACGACGACGCTCTCCCCCCGGTCGACCCGCGCCCGGTTGAGGACCGCGCCCACCCCGGTCAGCACCCCGCAGCCGATCAGCGCGGCGGAGGTCAGCGGGATGTCGTCCGGGATCCGTACGGCCTGCACGGCCTTGACCACGGTCCGCTCCGCGAAGGCGGAGTTCGCGGCGAACTGGAACACCTCCCGCCCGCCCCGCGAGAACGGCCGGGTGGGCCGCCCGATGGCCCGCCGGCACATGGTCGGCCGCCCCCGGTCGCAGTCGGCGCAGGCCCCGCAGTTGGCGAGGGTGGACAGGGCCACATGGTCCCCGGGCCGGACGTGCCGGACCCCCGCCCCCACCTCCTCGACGACGCCCGCGCCCTCGTGCCCGAGCACCACGGGAACGGGGAAGGGGATCGTCCCGTCCACCACCGACAGATCGCTGTGACAGAGCCCGGCGGCCGAGACCGCCACCCGCACCTCACCGGGGCCCGGCTCCCGTACCTCCAGGTCGTCGACGACCTCGGCCCGTTTCCCGTCGAACACCACTCCGCGCATGGCTCCGCCTCTCAGCGTCTCAGCCTCTCGACTGTCCCTGCTCTCTCGGCTCTCGCTGCTCTCTCGGCTCCCTCGGCAGACCGAGCACGCGCTCGGCGATGATCGTGCGCTGCACCTCGTCCGAACCGCCGTAGACGGTGTCGGCCCGGCTGAACAGGAACAGGTACTGGAACGGATCGAGCACGTACGGCTCCTGGGCCGACCACTCCCGGGGCCCGACCACCGCCCCCGCGCCCCGCACCTCCATCGCCAGCTCCCCGAGCCGCCGGTGCCACCGCCCCCACAGCAGCTTGGCCACACTCGGCGCACCCGGCTCCGCGCCCCCTTCCGCCCCACCGAGCGTCCGCAGGGCGTTCCACCGCATGACCTTCAACTCCGCCCACTGCCGTACGAGTCGATCGCGTACGACGGGGTCGTCCGCCGCCCCGCTGTCCACGGCAGCCCGTACGACGCCCCCCAACTCCGCCTCGAACCCGATCTGCTGGGCCAGGGTCGACACCCCGCGCTCGAAGCCGAGGAGCCCCATGGCGACGCGCCAGCCGTTGCCCTCGCCGCCGACCACATGCTCCGCGCGGGCGTGCGCCCCGTCGAAGAACACCTCGTTGAACTCGCTCGTCCCGGTCAGCTGCCGGATCGGCCGCACCTCGATCCGGCCCGGCTGGTCCATCGGCACGAGCAGCAGCGACAGTCCGTGGTGCCGCCGGGACCCCGCCTCGGTCCGGGCCAGCACGAAGCACCAGTCGGCCTCATGGGCGAGCGAGGTCCAGATCTTCTGCCCCGTGATCCGGTACGACGCCCCGTCCTCCGCGCGCTCCGCCCTGGTCCGTACGCCGGCGAGGTCGGACCCGGCGCCGGGTTCGCTGTACCCCTGGCACCAGAGCTCGTCGCCCCGTGCGATCGGGGGCAGGAACCGCCGCTTCTGCTCCTCGCTCCCGAACGCGATCAGCGTCGGCGCGAGCAGCTTCTCGCCGATGTGGCCCGACCGGGTGGGTACGTCGGCCCGCGCGTACTCCTCCGCCCATACGACCTGCTGGGTGAGCGTGGCCGTACGGTTCCCGTACCCGCCCTCCGCCCACCCGAGCCCGATCCACCCGGCGGCCCCGAGCATCCGCTCCCACGCACGCCGCTCCGCGCCCACGCCGGCGTGCGCCCCCAACCATGCCTTGACCTCCCCCCGAAACGCCTCATCCTCTTCCCCGAACCCGAAGTCCATGCCACCTCCAAGATGACCGCCGTGGTGATGGTGGTGCGTTGCCGACCGCGGGCCCGGCGGGGCTTCTCGCGCAGTTCCCCGCGCCCCTAAAGGACCAGGCACCCGCAGCCCTGAAAGGCAACCTGGGGACGGGGGTTGAAAAGCACGGGGCGCAGCCCCGGCTTTTCAGGGGCGCGGGGAACTGCGCGACCAGCCCCCACCGGACCCGCACCCGCCAACGCACGGGAAAGGAGAGATTGGGAGGG
>NZ_JBVKAY010000005.1:385192-726306 GCF_055657445.1 Streptomyces sp. NPDC107538
CCCGGAAAAAGGCGGGGCGGCGCCTTTGTTTTGCAAGGGCACGCGGGGGTTGGGTTGTGGGGGGGCGGGGGGACCCCCGCGACCAGCCCCCACCGGACCCGCACCCGCCAACGCACCCCACCCCCCACCCCGTCACGCGTTCGGCCGTTCCCCAGACGTGGCCGCCCGAGCCATCCCCTCCACCCGCTCCAACATCGGCATCGGATCCACCCCCACAGACCCCGGCAGCACCTCCGCGATCCTCTCCGGCGTCCACCCCTCCTCCGCGTAAGCCGAGCGCAGCTCACCCGGCTGTGCCCACACCGCGATCTTCGGCCCGGCCACCGTGTACACCTGCCCCGTGATCCCCGCCTCCCGGGCCCGCTCGGACAGCAGGTACACCACGAACGCCGCCACATCCTCCGGCTCACCGATCTCGGTCAACTCCATCGGCACCCCGGCGGACATCCGCGTACGCGCCACCGGCGCCACCGCGTTCGCGGTCACCCCGTACCGGTGCAGCCCGAGCGCCGCGCTGCGCACCAGCGAGATGATCCCGCCCTTGGCCGCGCTGTAGTTGGCCTGGGAGACGGACCCCTGGTGGTTGCCGCTGGTGAACCCGATCAGCGTCCCGGCCCGCTGCTTGCGCATGACGGCGGACGCGGCGCGGAACACCGTGAACGTGCCCTTGAGGTGGGTGGCGATCACCGGATCCCACTCCTCCTCGGCCATGTTGAAGAGCATCCGCTCCCGCAGGATCCCGGCGACGCACACGACCCCGTCGATCCGCCCGTACGTCTCGACCGCCGTGTCCACGACCCGCTGTCCCCCGGCCATCGTGGAGATGTCGTCGGCGACGGCGACCGCCTCGCCGTCGGCCGCCTCGATCTCCTTGACGACGGCCTCGGCGACGGAACTGGTGGGCGCCGAGCCGTCGACGGAGACGCCGTAGTCGTTGACGACGACCCGCGCACCCTCGGCGGCGGCGCCGAGGGCGACCGCCCGGCCGATGCCCCGCCCCGCGCCCGTGACGGCGACGACCTTGCCTGCCAAGAAGTTTCCCACCCCGGCCTCTTCCCCTCATCGCGGTCTCTGACAGACCGTTGGACCATTATCTGACGGATCGTTAGATTTGCTCGTACGGCGATTCTACGACCCGTCAGATACGCCACCACAAGCCCCCGGGGAGGCCCGATGTCATCGCCCACGGAGTTCGCCGCGTTCACCGACATCGCCAAGCGCGTGAACAACTGGGGCCGTTGGGGGGCGGACGACGAGATCGGCACCCTCAACCTGATCACCGACGAGGTGGTCCGGGAGGCAGCCGCCTCGGTCCGCTCCGGGCACCGCGTACCGCTGGCGCTGCCCCTGCAGCAGGACGGTGTGCAGACGGGGATGATGCCGGGCCGGGTGAACCCGCTGCACGCGATGGTGCAGATCAACCAGGAGATCTTCGGTCCGGGCACGGTCGCGTGCAGCGACGACGCCGTGACCATGGGACTCCAGGCGGCGACCCACTGGGACGCGCTCACCCACGTCTCGCACTCGGGCCGGATCTACAACGGCCGCCCGGCGGGCACCATCACCCCGCACGGCGGCGCGGCCTTCGCCGGCATCGACAAGGCCCGGCACATCGTCTCGCGCGGAGTGCTCCTGGACATCCCGCGCGCCCTGGGCCTGGGCGACGGCCGCCTGCCCGGCCACCACGCCGTCACGCCCGAAGACCTGGACGCGGCCGAGGAGTTGGCGGGTACGCGGGTCCGGGCGGGCGACATCGTCCTGGTCCGCACGGGGCAGATGCAGGTCTATCTCACCGGGGACAAGCACGCGTACGCGTTCCCGTCGCCGGGGCTGTCGCTGCGCACCCCCGAGTGGTTCCACGCGCGCGATGTCGCGGCGGTCGCCAATGACACCCTGACGTTCGAGATCTTCCCGCCGGAGGTGGAGGACCTGTGGCTGCCGGTGCACGCGCTCGACCTGGTCGAGATGGGCATGCCGCAGGGGCAGAACTGGAATCTGGAGGAGTTGTCCACAACCTGTGGACAAGTTGGGCGGTACGACTTCCTGCTGTCGGCGATGCCCGAGCCGTTCGTCGGCGCGACGGGGACGCCTGTGGCGCCGATCGCCATTCTGTAGACGGCCACGGGCCCCGGACCATGGGCCATCACCGGTGAGCCGCCGGGCGGTTGGCGGCGCGCCGCTGCCCGCCCCGAGCACGGCACCGCGCGCCGCCCACACACGACCCACGCTCGTCGAGGGCCTCCGTCACCGAGACCCTCGTCGTCCCCTCGCGGCGAATCGCTGAACACAAGCGTGATCAGACGGACACGACGCGTCAACACCCGTTCGGGGATCAGCCGTGCCGAACCGGCGTCGTGGCGGTGCGTACGGAAGCACGTCCCGGGCGCACGGATCGGCTGCCGCCGGGGGTCGGCCGACGCCGTGCGCTTGTGCGCAGGCGTGTGCGGCGCGCGTCCGGGTGACCGAGTGCGCCTCATAGCTCGGGGGTGCGCGTCATAGGGCGCCTGCAGGCCGCACGTGGCCGATCGCGCAGTTCCCCGCGCCCCTCAAAAGCAGGGGCTGCACCCCTGCCCCTTCCCGCCCCGCCCCCACCCCCCTGCGGGCAATCGTGCCGCTGGGCCGGCACGGGTGGGCGCAGGCGGCACCTCGCAACCGCCGAGCAGCGGAACCCCCCGCCCTACACCACCTCGTACGCCAACCCCTCACGCACGGCCAGACTCTCCCGGGCCACCGCCGCAACACCCGTGACCGCGCTGCACGCGGGATAGACCGCAGGAGTCACCACACCGCCACCGCCGTTGACCCCGGACGCACCCACACCACTCGCCGCGCCGGAGGCCCCCGGCACCACCCGGTCCAGCTCGCACCAGATCCGTTTGCCGACGCCCTCGTAGGACCAGCCCCACCGATCCGCGAGGACCTCGACGAGGGCGAGACCGCGCCCACCCGTCTCGTCGCCGTCGGCACACCGCGGCGCCGGCGGACACGCGCTGGTGTCGGCCACCTCCAGGCGGACCTTGCCGACCGCGCCGTCCCGCAGCGCGGACAGCAGCAGCCGTAGCACCGCCGGACGGCCGGTGTGCACGACCGCGTTGGTGACCAGCTCGGAGACGAGAAGGATCAGCGTCTCGGCGAGGGGCTCGTCGTCCCCTATCCCGGACCCGGCGAGCCGTGAACGGGCCCATCTCCGTGCGCGACCCACCTCTGCGGGGTCGGGCCGGATCTCCAGCTGCACTTGAAGCACCTGCACCGCTCACACCATCCGAACCGGCGGACACATCGCCGCACGCCCCCGAGGGGCCACGATCGTGGTCATCTGCTGCCTGGCCGACGCCACCGCCATCGACACCATCGGCACCGGGATCACGGAACGTGATCCCCTTACAGGACAGCATGGTTGACGTACAGTCACCCCAACAAGCGCTTCGGGCATATTCCAGCGCGAAGGAGTACGCATACGGCATACTGTGCGACGCTCATCGCGGGGAGTCGAACAGACCGGGGCGTCGAGACTCCGGCCCACTTCACGAGCGCCGCACACCGCCGCTCCCGGGGCCGCCACAGGGGCAACACCGGCTCGGCTCGACCTCGGAACCACTCGCATCCACCAGAAGGTACCGGAGCGGAACTCCGACTCCAGGCCGTGACAAGTCACACCTAGGACACAACACGGTATCAACGCTCGGTAATTCCGGTATGCCACGTTCCGCGACATTCGACCGAGCCGCTGCCACACATTTCCGCTCCCACCCTGGTCAGCGCGATCACCCCGCCTCGACCAGCAGTTCCCCCGCCAACAACTCCTCACTCTCCGTGATCAATCCGCCACGTTCCGCCCGTACCCACGCCCGCTTCAGACACAGGTGTACGTCGGCCTCCCAGGTGAACCCCATACCCCCGTGCACCTGGAGGCAGTCGCGGGCTCCGCGCACCGCCGCCTCGTCGGCGAGCAGCCGAGCGGCCGCGATGTCCACCGGGTCGACGGTCACGGCCGCCGCGTACACCGCCGCCCGTGCCACCTCCACCCGCACCAGCAGTTCGGCACAGAGATGCTTGACCGCCTGGAACGCCCCGACCGGCCGCCCGAACTGCTCCCGGGTCCGCGCGTGTTGCACCGCTGCCTCACAGGCCCGAACAGCCGTCCCCAACTGCTCGGCGGCGGTGAGCAGTACGAACAGATCATCAGGACGGACGGGGGAGCCCGCCTCCGGCACCCGGTGCAACGGCGTCAACGGATCCACCGACTTCAGCGGTACGGCCCCGGCCGCGTCCCCGGTCACCACATCGGCCTCGTCCAGCCACTCCACCAGCCCGCCGCCCCCGACAGCGGTCACCACGGCCTCCCCGCCCGCCGCCCCCGGCACCACCCCCGCCGCGAGATGCGTGGCCACGAGCGGCCCCGGCAGCAAGGCCCGCCCCGCCTCCTCGAACACCAACACCGCCTCCGCCACCCCGAGTCCGACCCCACCCTCGCCCTCGGGCAACCGCAACGAGAAAAACCCCGCCGCCCCCAACTCCCGCCACAGCCCCCGGTCCAGCGACCCACCCCCCTCGACGGCAGCCCACAACTCCTCCCGCCCGAAAACCCGCCCCAACACCTCCCGCACGCCGCTCCGCAAAGCCAGTTGGTCATCCGTAAGCCGAAACCGCACCAGCCACCAGCCCCTTAAGAAACCCCGAGCACAACAGCGCGCCCGACAGGGGCGCGGGGAACTGCGCGAGAACCCCCACCGAACCCGCACCCGCCAAAACAACGCGTACCCCCGAGCCCCTAGGCGCCCGCCCCCCTCACCCCTTCGGCAACCCCAAAATCCGCTCCCCCACAATGTTCCGCTGAATCTCCGACGTCCCCGCCGCGATCGTGTACGACAACGAACTCAGCCGATCCAGCACCCACGGCTCCCCGAGATCCACCGCCCCCGCCCCCAGAACCTCCGCCGCCACCTCGTACAACTCCTGCCGCACCCGCGAGTACCGCAACTTGAACACCGACCCCCCGACCCCCGGCACCCCGCCGGAGGCCTCCGCCTCGCTCACGTTCCACTGCGTGAGCCGCCACAACGCCCGGAACTCCGCGTGCAACCGCCCGAGCCGCCGCCGCACACCGGAGTCGTCCCAACGCCCGTTCGCCCGGGCCGCCCGCGCGACCTCCCCCAACACCCGCCGACAGGCGACCACTTCACCCACGAAGGCGGTCCCCCGCTCGAACGACAGCGTCACCATGGTCACGCGCCACCCGTCGTTCTCGTCCCCCACCCGGTTGGCGACCGGCACCCGTACGTCGTCGAGGAAGACCTCGGCGAACTCGGTGGAGCCGGCGAGGGTGCGCAGCGGCCGTACGGTCACACCGGGCGCGTCCATCGGCAGGGCCAGCCAGGAGATGCCCCGGTGCTTGGGCGCCGAGGCGTCCGTCCGTACCAACAGCTCGCACCAGTCGGCGACTTCGGCGTGCGAGGTCCAGATCTTGGAGCCGCTGACGACGTACTCGTCACCCTCCCGGCGCGCACGCGTCCGCAGCGCCGCGAGGTCGGACCCGGCGTCCGGCTCGCTGAACCCCTGGCACCAGACCTCCTCGCCGCGCAGGATCGGCGGCAGCCAGCGCGCCCGTTGCTCGGCCGTCCCCTCGGCGGCGATCGTGGGCCCGGCGTGCAGCAGCCCGACGAACCCCGCGCCCACGTACGGGGCGCCCGCCCGCTCCGTCTCCTCCAGGAAGATCAGCCGCAGGGTCGGCGAGGCGTCCCAGTGGACGTGGGCGTACCCGGCGTCGTACAGCGTCCGCTGCCAGCCGAGGTCGTAGGCGCGCCGCCCCGGCCAGTCGTCGGGCGACGGCTTGGGCGGCAGCGAGGGGAGCGTCTTCGCCAGCCACTCCCGCAGCCGCGCCCGGAACGCCTCCTCCTCCGGGCTGTACGCGAGATCCATCCCCCGGGGCCCCTACTTGCCGATACCGAGACCGAGACCGAGACCGCGGTCGCGATCGAAGTCCAGGCCGAGCATGCGGATCGCGTTCCCGCGCATCAGCTTGTAGACCGTCTCGTCGTCGAGGCCCTTCACATGGTCGAGGGCGACCTCCTTGGTGTGCGGGAAGGTCGAGTCCACGTGCGGGTAGTCCGTCTCGAACGTCGCGTTGTCCCTCCCCACGACATCCAGCGAGGCGACCCCGTGCTTGTCGCGGAAGAAGCAGCAGTACATCTGCCGGTAGTAGTACGTCGACGGCGGTTCGGGGATCAGGTCGCGCACCCCGCCCCAGGCACGGTGCTCCTCCCAGACGTCGTCGGCGCGCTCCAGGGCGTACGGGATCCAGCCCATCTGCCCCTCGCTGTAGGCGAGTTTGAGGGTCGGGAACTTCACCAGGACGCCGCTGAAGAGGAAGTCCATCATCGAGGCCATCGCGTTGTTGAAGGAGAGTGAGGCCTGTACGGCGGGCGGGGCGTCCGGGGAGGCGGCCGGCATCTGGGAGCTGGAGCCGATGTGCATGTTGACGACCGTCCCGGTCTCCTGGCAGACGGCGAAGAAGGGGTCCCAGTAGCCGGAGTGGATGGAGGGCAGGCCGAGGTAGGTGGGGATCTCGGAGAAGGTGACGGCGCGGACGCCCCGGGCGGCGTTCCGTTCGATCTCCGCCACCGCGAGGTCGATGTCCCACAGGGGGATCAGGCAGAGCGGGATCAGCCGGCCGCCGCTGTCGCCGCACCACTCCTCGACCATCCAGTCGTTGTAGGCGCGGACGCAGGCCAGGGCCACTTCCTTGTCGTGCGCCTCGGCGAAGGTCTGTCCGCAGAAGCGCGGGAAGGTCGGGAAGCAGAGCGAGGCCTCGACGTGGTTGAGGTCCATGTCCGCGAGCCGTGCCTTCGGGTCCCAGCAGCCGCGCCGCATCTGCTCGCGGGTGATCCCCTCCAGCGTCATCTCGTCCCGGTCGAAGCCGACCGCCGCGATGTTCCGCTTGTACGGGAACTTCAGGTCCTCGTAGATCCACCAGTCCGTCTGCTGCCCCTCGGGGTCCATCGTGATCTGGTACTTGCCGGCGACGTACGCCAGCTCGCCGATCCCGGCGGTGAGGGGCTTCGGCCCCCGGTCGCGGTACCTCTCCGGCAGCCAGGTGTCGAAGAGGTGCGCGGGCTCGATCACATGGTCGTCGACGCTGATGATGCGGGGCAGTTCGGTCATGGGTCCCCTCCACCGGGCCGCTTCTGACGGACCGTCAGTTAGGTCCTCTCCAGCAGGCTAGTGGCGCACCCCTGGACCGACAAGGCGCCCGGCCCTACGCTCTGCCCACGATCTGACACATCGTCAGTTGAAGCCGGCAGGGGGCCCTCCGTGACCGATGCGACCGATGTGACCGACACCGCCCACGCGCTCAGCGAGTCCCGCACCCTCTGGGAACTCCTCGACCGCCGCGCCGACCTCACCCCCGACCGGCCCGTGCTGCTCCAGGACGACCGGACGCTGAGCTTCGGCGAGCTGCGCGCCCGCGCCGAGCGCGTGGCGGCCGGGCTGTACGCCCGGGGCGTACGCCCCGGCACGGTCGTCGCCTGGCAGCTGCCCACCCGGATCGAGACGGTCCTGCTCTCCTTCGCGCTGGCCCGCCTCGGCGCCGTCCAGTCCCCGGTCATCCCCTTCTACCGCGACCGCGAGGTCGGCTTCGCCCTCCGGGAGTCCAAGGCCGAGTTCTTCGCCGTACCCGGCGCGTGGCGGGGCTTCGACCACACGGCGATGGCCCGGCGGCTGGACGCGCGAGGCGTCTTCGAGGCGTACGACCGCCTCCCGGACGGCGATCCGACGGCCCTCCCCGCCCCGCCCGCCGACGGCACCTCCGTCCGCTGGATCTACTGGACCTCGGGCACCACCTCCGACCCCAAGGGCGTCCTGCACACGGACCGTTCACTGATCGCGGGCGGCTCCTGCCTCGCCCACGCACTCCGGCTCACGGGGGACGACGTCGGCTCGATCGCCTTCCCGTACGCGCACATAGGCGGCCCCGACTACATGGTGATGCTGCTGCTGTACGGCTTCCCGGCGGTGCTGTTCGAGCACTTCGCGCTGCCGGCCGCACTGGAGGGCTACCGCAAGCACGGGGTGACGGTGGCGGGCGGGTCGACGGCGTTCTACTCGATGTTCCTGGCCGAGCAGCGCAAGCGGCCGGGCGAGCCGGTGATCCCCTCCCTGCGGCTGCTCGCGGGCGGCGGCGCCCCGAAGCCGCCCGAGGTGTACCACTCCGTCGTACGGGAGTTGGGCGTGCAGCTCACCCACGGGTACGGCATGACCGAGGTCCCGATGATCACGATGGGGGCGCCGGACGACACCGTGGAGAACCTGGCGACGACGGAGGGGCGGCCCCCGGCGGGGATGGAGATCCGGATCGCGGAGAACGGGGAGGTGCGGCTGCGCGGGGAGGCCGTCTGCCAGGGGTATCTGGATCCGGCGCAGTCGGCGGCGGCCTTCGACGCGGACGGGTTCTTCGTCACCGGCGACCTCGGACATCTCACCGGCAGCGGGCATCTGGTGCTCACCGGCCGCCTCAAGGACGTCATCATCCGCAAGGGCGAGAACATCTCGGCGAAGGAGATCGAGGACCTGCTGCACCGGCACCCGGCGGTCCAGGACGTGGCGGTGATCGGACTGCCGGACGCGGAGCGGGGCGAGCGGGTCTGCGCGGTGGTCGAAGTGGCCGAACAGCCGCCGGGGGCCGAGCCGTTGACGCTGGAGGCGGTCACGTCGTACCTGCGCGCGGAAGGGCTGTCGGTCCACAAGCTGCCGGAGCAGGTGGAGGCGGTGGACGCCCTTCCGCGCAACGAGACCCTGCGGAAGGTCCTCAAGTACAAGCTGCGGGAACGCTATGCGTGATGCATGAGGGCGGTCAGAACTACTCGGGCACGGTGAAGTAGCGGGCGAACGCGTTCACGACCTCGACCTCGTCCACCTTGCCGTCGGCGTCGGTGTCGAGGGTGGCGGCGGCCGCGGCGGCGACCTCCTCGGGGGCGCCGAGGGCCTTGAGGACCCGGGCGGTCTCCTCGACCGTGGCCTTTCCGTCCCCGTCGGTGTCCGCGACGGCGAGGGCCGCGTGCAGGAAGGGGCGGGCGATCTCGGCGAAACGGTCGGGGTTGTCGCGCAGCCGCTTCACCGCGCCGTTCACGAACTCGTCCCGGGTGATGCGCTGATCGCCGTCCCGGTCCGCTATTCCGGCCATGCCCTGCCAGAACGCCTCGGCGCCGCCGTACAGGGCCTGGCCCTTGTCCGAACGGGCGGTGGTGCCGAACTCGTTGAGAACCGCCTTGCTCGCCGCGCTGAAGTCCTCGCGGTCGATCCAGCCGTTGCCGTCCTGGTCGAAGGTGGCGAACCGGGCGGCGATCCGGCGCTCGTACTCGCTGCTGACCATGTCTTCTCAGGCCCGCCTTACGTGGTGTGGGTGTCTCGGGGTGCCTCAGTTGCTTCTCCGACGGAGCGTACGACGTCAGGGCCCCGGGCGGCGCGGGAAAGCGGCGCTTGTACCAAGACCGCGGGAATTCCGGGACAACTGTGTGAGGTGCGGCGGGTCAGGCCGAGAGGGGGTCGGCCTCGTCGTCGGGCTCCGGGGCGACCGCCGAGCGGACGTCCGGGTGGACGTCGAAGAGGCGGCGTACGCCGAGGGCGGCGAGGACGCGGTTGACGTGCGCGCCCTCGGTCGGGCCGCCCGCGCGGCCGTCGGCGGGGAGGATGAGCCGGAGCCGGCCCCGGCAGGACCGCATCAGGCGGCGGGTGGCGACCAGGACGCCCACACCGCTGGAGTCGCAGAAGACGACGCCGGAGAGGTCGAGGACGAGACTTCGGCGGCCGTCGGCCACCGCCTCGTGCACCCGCTGACGGAGCACGGGCGAGGTGACCAGGTCCATCTCCCCGGACACGCGCAGCACGGCCCACCCGCCCTGCCCGCCTTGTCCGCTCTGCTCGCCGTCGGTCACTTCGAACGCCACCGCGATGCCTCTCAGTCGCCGAACCGGAAGCCAATGCACCGCTTCCTGCTTGCGCGGCTGCCCCGCCGTCGTTCCATGAAACACCCGTGGCGCACCGAAAGCGCGTGGTAAGCGAGCCATTTCCGGGGCCTTTTCGGTGCGATTTCTATCGAGTACGGTCACATGTGATCGACTATTGATCGCGAATGGGTCAGAGGTCAGTCAGAGATGGACCAGAGGAGGTCGTGAGCGGTCCGATTCTTGCAGTTCAGGCGCCACGCAAGGTCGTACAAGCATACGAACGGCGGGCAGATGCCCACGTGGGGGCGTGGAAACGGCTTACCCAGGAGGTGCATACCACCTCCGGCCTCACGAGGGGCGCACATTGCCATAAAGGGGCGTGCGCGGTCAGCGGTGCCGACTACATTCGGGACGGCAGTGCACACAGGCTGGAAACGGGCCGGAACCGGACCGAGCCGGTCATCAGGAACGGCGCAGGTACGAGCAGGTGAGGGGGCCGTATGGCGAAGGACGCACCGCCCCGCTGGGACCGCAGGATGCAGCAGCGGCTGGCGCGCGGCGAGGCGGCGGCGCTCGGTGAGCTGTACGACCGGTTCGCGTCCCTCGTGCACGGTCTCGCCCATCGCGTCCTCGGCGACGAGACGGCCGCCGACTCCCTCACCCGCGAGGTGTTCCTCCAGCTCTGGGAGAACCCCGAGGCGTACGACCCCAAGCAGGGCCCGCTGCGGTCGTGGGTGGCGGCGCTGACCCACCGGCTGGCCGTGCAGCGGCTGCGGGCGACCGAGACCGCGGCGCTCGCCCGGGGCGGTGAGGGCACGACGGAGGACCTGGAGCGCAAGGTGCGGCATGCCTCGGTCGCGGCCCGCGCCGACTACATAGTGCAGGCGATGCCGACGCCGCTGCGGGCCGCGCTGGAGCTGGCGTACTTCCAGCGCCGCGACTACCGGCAGACCGCGACCGACCTCGGGGTCACCGCGGACGAGGCCCGCCGCCGCCTCCGCCTCGGCCTCCAACTCCTCTCCACCGCCCACGACACCCGCCCCTCCGGCGCCCCACCCGACCCCGGCCCCACCCCATGACCGACACCCCCAGCCCCTCCGAGGCACACGACGACAACCCGGCCCCCCGGGTCCCCGACACCGCCCGACACCCCGACACCGCCCGGGTCCCGACGGCCAGGGGGCCGCTGGACGGCGACGGCCTGGGCGCGGACGGTGCCTCCGGCGGGACAGACGGCTTCGACGGCGGGGCGGGCTCCGAGGGCTCCGAGGGCCGGGCGGGCGCCGCGGCCGGTGGCGGCGCCCCGGAGGGTAGCGGCCACCGGGGCGACGGTCCCGGTGGCGGCTCCGGATCGGACGACGCCGGTGGCGGCTCCGGGTCGGACGGCCCCCGGGACGGCGACGCCCCGAGCACGGACGGCGCCCCCGGCGAGCCGGACGGCTTCGACGGCGAGCCGGGCCCCGGGGACCCCGCGGGCGCCGCGACCGGTGGAGGCGCCCCGGAGGGCCCCGGCCACCGAGGCGCCGGCCCCGGTGGCGGCTCCGGGTCGGACGACGCCGGCGGCGGCTCCGGATCGGACGGCCCCCGGGACGGCGACGGTGACGAGCCCGCCGGACCGCCACGGATACCGCTCCCGCGCACCTCGGTGGAGGACACCGGGTTGCCGTTGCCGGACCCCACCCGCGAGGCGGCTGCGACGACGGAACCGCCGGCGCGCCCACAGTCCGCGTCGCCCGTACCTCCCCTGCCGTCGGCCGCTCCCGCCCCTCCCCCTCCCCTCGTGCTGGAGCACCGGGTACTGAAGGCGTTGCTCGGGGCGTGGGCGCTGGCGGCCTGTTCGGGGGAGGAGGCGTTGGCGGTGGAGGAGCATCTCGGGGTGTGCGGGGGGTGTGCGGACGAGGCGCGGCGGCTGCGGGAGGCCGTGGGGCTGCTGCACCCGCCGGAGAGCCTCGACCTGGACCCGGCCCTGCGCACCCAGGTGCTCGACCTCTGCCTGGGCCGCCGCCCGCCCCGTATCCCCGTACCCCGCTGGGCCGCCCCCTACGACGCGGAGACGGCCCGGCTGGACGCCCTGCTCCAGGACATCGGCACCGCCGACTGGCACGCCCCCGTCCGGCTGCGCTGGTTCGAGGGCGACGGCCCGGTGAGCCGGCGTACGACCGTCGCCGGGGTCATCGCCCATCTGCTCACCGTCGACGGACTCGTCGCGTCCGCGCTCGGCCTGGACGACCCGCTCGCCCGGCTGAAGCCGGAGGCGGAGCCGGGCGACGGTTCACCCGCGGCACGCACCGAGGCGTTCTGGAAGGCCTCCCACTTCCCGCCCAGCCGCGCCCTCCGCGCCCCCTGGCGGCAGCAGAGCCACGACATCGTCCGTACGACGTCGTTCACGGGCGGCGGCGGCCCGGACGACTCCGCCGGCTCGGGCCGCCTCGCGGTCTCGTACGGCGGCTTCGAACTGCCGCTCCGGGACGCGATGCTCGACCGGGCGTTCGAGTGCTGGATCCATGCGGAGGACATCGCGGAGGCGGTGGACTACCCGTACGAGCCCCCGTCCGGCCGGCATCTGCACGGCATGATCGACCTGGCGGCCCGGATGCTGCCCGTCTCCCTGGCGGAGCGCCGCCGGACCGGGCTGGCGTCCCCGCCCCCGCCCGGCCGTCACCTCGTCCCGGCCGGCGCGCCCGGCCGCAGTCTCCGCCTGGAGATCGAGGGCTCCGGCGGCGGCGAGTGGCTCATCCCCCTCGACTCCCCCGCGGCCCTCGGCTCCGCCGACCACGAGGTGGCCCACGTGGCCCTCGACGGCGTCGAGTTCTGCCGCCTCACCGCCGGCCACGTCCCCCCGGAGGAAGCAGCCGCGGGCCAGGGCGGCGACCGCGAGGCCATCAGGGACGTACTCTTCGCGGCGGCGGCCCTGAGCCGCATGTAAAGGGCGGTCGGGCAGAACCCGCACCTGGGCCCCCCGGTCACCCCCTAGGGGCGCGGGGCTGTATCAATCTGCGGCTCCGCCGCGTGGGCGCGACAAACCACGACGAACCCGCACCCGCCACACGACAGACGCCCCCGAGCTACTAGGCGCCCCAGCCCGGCGGAGCCCCTACGCGAAAACGACCGTCCGCCGCCCGTTCAGCAAAATCCTCCGCTCCGCATGCCACTTCACGGCCCGCGCCAGCGCCTGGCACTCCACGTCCCGCCCGACCGCGACCAGCCCCTCGGGCGTCACCCCGTGCCCCACCCGCTCGACCTCCTGCTCGATGATCGGCCCTTCGTCGAGGTCGGCGGTGACATAGTGCGCGGTCGCCCCGATCAGCTTCACGCCCCGCGTGTGCGCCTGGTGGTACGGCTTCGCGCCCTTGAAGCTCGGCAGGAAGGAGTGGTGGATGTTGATGATGCGGCCGCTCAGCTGCTTGCAGAGGTCGTCGGAGAGGACCTGCATATAGCGGGCCAGCACCACCAGCTCGACATTCTCCTCACGCACCAGCTCCAGCAGCCGCGCCTCCGCCTCGGCCTTGGTCTCCTTGGTCACCGGGATGTGGTGGAAGGGGATGTCGTACGACCCCACCAGCTCGGCGAAGTCGGTGTGGTTGGAGACCACGGCCGCCACCTCCACCGGCAGCGCCCCGATGCTCGCCCGGAAGAGCAGATCGTTCAGGCAGTGGCCGAACTTGCTGACCATGAGGACGATGCGCATCTTCTCGTCGGCCCGGTTGATCTGCCAGTCCATCCGGAAGGAGTCACCGATCGCCGCGAAGCTGGCCCGCAGCTTCTCCACGTTCACCGGAGCCTCAGCCGAGAAGTGGACGCGCATGAAGAACAGACCCGTGTCGTGGTCGCCGAACTGCTGGCTGTCCTCGATGTTGCCGCCGGTCATGAAGAGATAGCTCGACACGGCGTGCACGATTCCCGGCTTGTCCGGGCAGGCGAGGGTGAGGACGTACTGGTCGGCGGGCGCCGCGGCTCGGGTGGACTGCTCGTTCATGCCCGACAGGGTCCCATATGGCCTACCCATGTCGGCAATCGTCCCGAACCCCGGACCCCGGACCCCGGACCCCGGACCACGCGGGCCCAGCCCCCACCCGAGCCCGGCGCTACGCGCCTACGCCGCCCTCGTCATGATCCGCAGCACCTCCAGCGTGCGCGGCGCTGTGTCCGGCTCCTCCCCGTCGCTCACCGAGAGGCGGACGTGGGCCTCCCGGGCGGCGCGGACGGCCTCGGGCCAGGCGTCGTGGTCGAGATACGCGGAGACGGGCGCGTCCGGGCCGACCTGGTGCATGATCCGCAGGACGCGCAGGACGGCGGTGTCCACGAGGGCCGCCTCCTGGGCGTCACGGAAGATCGTGCCCACGTACTTCTCGGCGGACCAGTTGTCCAGCCAGGTGTCCTCGACCAGGCGGTACACGGCGTCGGTGACGTCCCCGTACCCGTCGACACCGGCCAGCCAGACGTCTCGCTGGAACGCGGGGTCCGAGAGCATGTGCAGCGCGGAGCGCACATTGCTGCGCCAGCGCCACCACGGCATGTCGTTCAGTGGCATGCCGCCCATGGTGGATGAGCGACGCCCGCGACGGGAAGGGGTCTCCGGACCTTGGACGGTCATCGATCGTGCGTTCCTCTCTGAAACCACTCGAAAATAGGATCGTAGCTCTTTGCTATTCACCTCCACGTCACCTCACGTTGACCACCCGTCACGCCCGGGTTGGTGATGTGGCGGAATCGTGCGGAGCCATGACCGGCTTGAAGGCACGACGGACCCCTCCGACCACAGGACCAGCCAAGGGCCTCATCAAAGGCCTGGTCAGAGCCACCACGCTGGCGGCGTGTGCCTCACTCGTCGTCGGGTGCGGGGTCATCCCTGGAGCCACGGGGGGTTCCGGGGACGGCCCCGTCACCATCATGACCTGGGCACCGGAGAAGACGGCCGCCACCAACAAGCCCGGCATGCCCGCCATGGCGAAGGCGTACGCCCGCTGGGTCAACGCCAACGGGGGCATCAACGGCCACGAGCTGAAGATCCTCACCTGCAACGACCGCAACCAGACCGTGAGCGCCGCGAAGTGCGCCCGGCGCGCCGCCGACGAGAACGTCACCGCCGTCGTCGGGTCCTACAGCCAGCACGGCCGCTCCTTCCTCGCCCCGCTGGAGTCGGCGGGCATCCCGTACATCGGCGGCTACGGCGTCACCGACGACGAGTTCGCCAGCGCGCTGTCCTACCCGGTCAACGGCGGTCAGGCCGCCCTCATGGCCGGCCTCGGCGAGCAGCTCGCCAAGGCCTGTGGTCCGGTCGCCCTGGTCCGGCCCGACTCGATCGCCGGCGACCAGCTGCCGCTGCTGCTGGACTCCGGGCTGCGGTCCGGGGGGCACGACAAGTCCGAGGACCAGTTGGCGGCCGAGGACGCGACCGAGTACGGGGAGCACGCCCGGGAGGCGCTGCGGCGGGCCAGTACCGACCCGGCCGGCGAGGGCTGTGTGGTGCCCGCGCTGGGCGACCGCACCTTCACCTTCATGGACTCCTTCCGCCGGGACCGCGAGGACTACCCGAACGTGCGCACCGGGACCGTGCTCGGCAGCGTCGACCAGACGGTGATCGACGCGACCGGCGGCAAGTCGGGGCCGTACGAGGGGGCGTACGTCACCGGCTGGTACCCGGTGGAGAAGGACAAGCGGTGGGATCAGATGAAGAAGGTGATCCAGGAGCACGCGTTCGACGACAACCGGATCGACCCGGCGGATCCGGGTGTGCAGACCACGTGGATCGCGTACACCGTGCTGACGGCGGCCATCGAGAAGATCGGCGACGGCGAGGTCACCTCCCAGGCGATCCGCCGCGTCCTCGACGCCGGCCTGAAGGTGGACACGGGCGGCCTCACCCCGCCCCTCAGCTGGCGCTTCGAGGACCTCATCGCCTCCGCCGGCTTCCCCCGCCTCATCAACCCCGAGGTCACCTTCCAGGTGGTCCGCAAGGGCCAACTCGTCGCCGCCCGCCGGGGCTTCGTCGACGTGGAGAAAACTCTGGTGGAGGCGGAAGGCTGACCCCGCGCCCCCGAAGACAGGCCCGCAGGGCCGCGCCTTCAGGGCCGCGGGGAACTGCGCCGGTCAAGACTGGCCCGCAGGGCCGTCTTGAGGGGCGCGGGGAACTGCGCGAGAAGCCCCACCGGACCCGCGGCCGACCGACGACCCAGGAAGCCCCCTGACGGCTACAGCTGGACCGACTGGCGCTCGGTCAGACCGTACGTCGTGGCGATCTTGTTCCACAGCGCGGCGGCCTTGTTCTTCTCCGCACTCGCCGTACCGCTGGCCTGGTTCCCGGCCTGCGTCTGCCCCGTGGAACGGGCCTGACCCTTCTTGCAGCCCTTCTTCCCGGCGGCCTGGTCGGCCCACGCGGCGTAGTGGTTGTCGGCGGCGGCCGAGGCCTCCCAGGCCTTGGTGAGCGACGTGGTCAGCGCCTCGTGGTCGGGCAGCTTGTCCACGGACAGCCCGCCGAGCCGGGTGACCAGGTCCTCGCGCTGCTTCGCCGCGTCCCGCAGATCGGTGGCGGCCTGCCCCAGGTTGGTGCACGCCCTGATGTTCGCGACCGCCTTGATCACACTGCTCCGGCTGTCACCGCTGTCCGCCAGCAGCTGGTCCAGCGCGACCGCCTGCGCCTTCGCCGGGTCCGCCGACGCGGACTCCGACTCCTCGGCGCCCCCGGTCGCCGCCACGGGCTTGTTGTCGGTCGGCGCGGAGTCGTCCCCGGACCCGGCCATCAGCGCTCCCGCGCCGATCCCGAGCACGGCGATCCCCACCCCGACGAGCGCGATGAGCGGCACCCGCGATCTCTTACGACCGCCGCCGCCTCCGTGGTCGCTGTCCCGTCTCGCGGAAGCCCGCCCGCCGTGACCGCCGTGCCCGCCGTGGCCTCCATGACCGCCGGGGCCTCCGTGACCGCCGGGGCCGTGCGGTGGCTGCGGGGGGGAGTACCCGGCATCGATCTTCGGCAGGTGCTGGGTGGCCCCGGGGGCGCCCCCGGGGCCCGCCTCGTTCCGGAAGAGGCTGTCGAACACGTCCGGCTGCTGCTGCGGCGGCGGCGCCTGCCGCCCCGGAGCACCGTACGGCTGCGGCTGCGGCTGGCCCTGCGGCTGCCCGGCCACCGGCGGTATGTACTGCGTGGCCTGCGCGTCCGGATCCCCGGCGGGCGCCCCGGGCATGGGCGGGGCGGTGTGCGCGGCCGGCGGCAGGGGCCCGGCGCCGTGGTCCGGCACCCGGCCCAGATACGTCGTCGCCTCCGCCGACGCCTCCGGCGGCAGCGCGCCCGGCCCGACCGGCGGCAGGAACTGGGTGGCGGCCTCGGCGTGGGGCGCCTGAGGGACCGGCGGGATGTACTGCGTCGCCCCTTCGTCCACCGGCATCGCCCCGGCGGCCGGCACATACGGGATGTACTGGGTGGCGCCCTCGTCCACGGGCGGCAGCGGCGCGCTCTGCGGCGGCTGCGACGGAGCTTCGGCCGACGGCAGCGCCACCTCACCCGCGACCGGCGGCAACGGCGCGCCCGAGCCCGCCCCGCCGTACCCCTCGCTCCCGTACGACGCCCCCTGCGCCCCCTCGGGAGGCAGCGGCAACCCGCCCTGGGTGCCGTGCGCGCCGTACCCGCCCGGCGTGCCGTACGGGTCGTGCGCCCCCTGGCCGCCCCACTCCGGCGCGGACGGTTGTGCGGGCGGCGCGCTGTTCCACGGGTCGGCGGGCGGCTGGGCGGGGGCCGGGGCGCTCTCGGCGCCCCACTGCTGCTGGTCCCACGGCTGGACCGGGGCCGGCGGCAGCGGCGCCGGCGGCAGATCGCTCGGATGGAGCGGCGCCCCACCGTCCGAGGGCAGCACGATGCCTTCGCGCGCGGTCCGCGCCGAGGGCTCCTCGCCCTGTCCACTCTGCGTCACCGAGACTCCTACGAATGGGGGACTTGTGGAATCGTCGCCTCACGCTACCGGTTCCCCAAAAACCCCCGAGCACCACCCGCGCCCCAAAGGGGCGCGGGGAACTGCGCGAGAACCCCCACCGAACCCGCGGCCGCGAGCCACCGGAAGCCCCCACCCCGGGGCGTTACGCAGCCTGAAGATCCATCCGCGCCCCGAACTCCCGCACCACCGCCTCCTCCCGGAACGGCTCCAACCGCTGCTGGAAGTCCTCCAGATACTCGGCTCCCCGATTCGACCGCAACGACCCCAGAAGCTCCACAGCCTTGGTCCCCGTGTGACAGGCCTGCTCCACCTCCCGCTGCTGCACCTGCGCCGTGGCGAGCAGCACATACCCGATCGCCCGCCGCCGCGCCCGCGACTGCGGATGCTTGGCGAGCGACTCCTCGGCCCGCCGGGCCGCCGCCTCCGCCTGCCCGAGATCCCGGTGGCAGTGCGCCAACTCGTCGGCGAGATAGGCCTCGTCGAAGTGCTTGATCCACGCCGGGTCGTCCCCGGACGACGGATCCGCCGCCTCCAGCGCCTCCACGGCCCGCCCCGCCGCCGTCTGCGCCGCGCGCGCGTCGCCCATCAGCGCGTGCCCGCGCGCCTCCGCGGCGTGGAACATCGACTCCGCCCGGGGCGTGGACCGGCCCCGCGCCCCTTCCTGCGCCGCGCGCGCCAACTGAGCGATCTCCCGCGGGTTGCCGAGCTGCGCGGCGAGGTGGCTCATGGACGCGGCGAGGACGTATCCGCCGTACGTCCGGTCGCCCGCGGCCTGGGCGAGGCGGAGCGCCTGGATGTAGTACCGCTGGGCGAGGCCGGGCTGCCCGGTGTCGACGGCCATGTACCCGGCGAGTTCGGTCAGCCGGGCGACCGCGGCGAACAACTCCCGCCCCACCGCCTCCCGGTAGGAGCCGGCCAGCAGCCCCGAGACGACGCTGTTGAGGTAGTGCACGACGACCGGCCGTACATGCCCGCTGCCGTACTGGTGGTCGAGGTCGACGAGGGCCTGGGTCATCGCGCGCACGGCGTCCACGTCGGCCAGTCCCACCCGGGGCCCCGCCGAGCGGGCCACCTGGGAGTCGGGCGCGGAGATCAGCCAGTCCCGGCTGGGCTCGACCAGCGCGGAGGCGGCCACGGACGACCCGGAGAGGAAGTCCCGCCGTCCCACGTCGCTGCGCCACAGCTCACAGACCTGCTCGATGGCACCCAGCACCGTCGGCGAGAACTGCAGACCGACCCCGGACGCGAGGTTCTTGCCGTTGGCCATGCCGATCTCGTCGATCGTGACCGTACGGCCCAGCTTGCGGCCGAGGGCCTCGGCGATGATCGCGGGCGCCCGGCCCCGCGGCTGCTGTCCCCGCAGCCAGCGGGCCACCGACGTCTTGTCGTAACGCAGGTCGAGTCCGTGCTCCGCGCCGCACATGTTGACCCGACGGGCCAGCCCCGCGTTCGAGCAGCCCGCTTCCTGGATGAGCGCCTGCAGTCGTTCGTTCGGCTGCCTGGCGACGAGCGGCCTTGCGGCCATGGCGTACCCCCTGTGGCTGTGGTGCCTTGCCCACGCACCGAGTTGACGTGTCTTCAGCGACCGGATCGCCTCGCATACGTGTACCCATGCATCGAAAAGATCCGGCCTCGAAGATCAATGCCCCGCCGACATACCGAAGATGCGAGACATGCCAGGATTGCCGGGGTAAACACGGATGCTGTACCCCACACGTGGCTACCCGGCTCACTCCGTGATCCCTCCCGCGCGCCCCCGGCCATGCACCCATGCGCCCCGGCCCCGTTGACGATGCTCTCCCCCGCGCATGTGACTTCCGTAACCCCTGATGACCGCTAGAGTTGTGTTCATCGTGGAAGAGACCATCGCGGGCCCTGAAGCTGCCCAAATCCCGAAGCAGCGCGGCGAATCGCTGCTGGACACCGCCGTTCGATACGCCGAAGAGCGCCACTGGGACGTGTTCCCCGGCACTTGGCTGGAAGCCGTCGACGGGGTGCAGATCTGCTCCTGCGGCAACGCCGCGTGTGCCACCCCCGGCGCGCACCCGGCGCGCGAGGACTGGGCGACCCAGGCGACAGGCAGTGCGACCGTCGCACGCCGTCTGTGGTCGAAGCAGCCGAGCGCGTCGATCCTGCTGCCGACCGGCCATACGTTCGACACGATCGACGTTCCCGAGACCGCGGGACTGCTGGCGCTGGCCCGGATGGAACGCATGGAGCTGACCCTCGGTCCGGTGACCTGGACGCCGGACCGGCGGATGCACTTCTTCGTACTGCCCGGCGCGTCGGTCAAAGTCCCGGACCTGGTACGGAAGTTGGGCTGGTCGCCGCTGGCGCTCGACCTCAAGGCGCTCGGTGAGGGCGAGTTCGTCGCGGCACCGCCGACGCGGTACGGGTCGCGGGGGGCCGTGCAGTGGGCCCGCCGACCCACGCCGGCGAACCGATGGCTGCCGGACGCGGAGGAACTGATCTCTCCGCTCGCCTATGCGTGTGGGCGGGACGGGCGTCGGTAGCGCGTCGGTAGCGCTCCGGGTGGGGGCTGCGGGTCGGTTTCGCGGCTGCGGGTAGGTCGTCGTGGTCGGTCACCGGACTGCTCCGCCCCGATGGGGGTCCGTGAAGGTCGACGAGCCGTTCGAGGACGTCGACCCCGAACAGCCGCCGCTACGCACCCCGCAGGCCGAGGTTCCGCGCACTTCCCCCACATCTCCGACACCCCTCGTCTCTAGGGTGACCGGCATGACTGAGGACAGTTTCTGGAGTGTCGACGAGGATCAGGACGTCGTCCGGTACGGGGAGTTCTCCCTGACCGTCGTGCGGGCGCCGTTCCCGGGTGGGGCGGGGACGGTCGATGCCCATGACCCGGAGCGGGCGCGGGAGTTCGTGGCGTCGTTCGGGACCGTGGACACCGTGCTCGGTGAACTCGGGGCCGTGAGCGCGACCGAAGCCCCCGATCTGGAGACGCGGGCGGATCTGGATGTCGTCCGGGTCGGGTGCTGGGGCGGGGTGACCGAGATCGTCGACCCGGCGCTCGGGAACGTCGGGGACGACTTCCCCGTGTGGGAGCAGGCGAAGGAGCTGCGGAAGCGGTATCCGGACGCGGCGGTGATCGGGGCGGCCACGGTCGAGCACGACTCCACGTACGGGGCGTGGGCGATCCTGCATCCGGACGGGGCCGGGGTCTTCGCGGCGGGGTGGCACGGCGAGGGGGACTGGGACGTCGAGGGGGACGCGCGGGACGTCGTGGCGGCCTTCGGGATCGACGAGGAGAAGCTGGCGGAGGACGGCGTCGACCTCGACGACGACATCGAGGTGTTCGACTGGGACGGGCTCGCGCGGCTCGCGCTGGGCCGGGTCGCGCCGCTGAACCAGGAGGGCCGGACCGTGTCCGTGTTCCGGGTGCGGCACACCGAGGACGCCACCTTCGCCCTGGAGGAAACCTGGCTCGAAGGGTGAAGATCCCTTGACCGAGGAGTAAGGATTCGGCCCCGACGGGCAGTTGGGGCGTTTCGGTGACCAAATCGCCTATGTAAGTGGGCCGTTAGGTCGCTACGGTGCATGGCTTGGTGGCGGCGCCTCACAGAGCACGGGGGCCCCTGGCGTCCCACCGAGCACCGCACCGGACCTCTCCTCCGGGGCCCTCAGGGGGACTTACCGAAGTGACTCACCCGATAGCCCACACCGGGCGACGCCTCTGGGGCAGGATCGCGCTGGCCCTCACGGGCGCGAGCGTCCTGACCCTGACCGGGCTGCCCGGTCTGCCGCAGGACGCGGAGGCCGCGCCGAAGGCGGGCGTGCGCTGCGACGAGCTGTATCTGAAGCAGAAGTTCGCCAGGACGCCGGCGAACTCCGGGCCGCCGAGCGGCTCCACGCCGTACGACGCGGCACCGAACGACGAGAACTACACCTTCGACAACCCCGACAAGGCCTTCGACGGTCTGCGGCCGCCCACCGAGGCGCAGTTGAAGAAGGCGGGCAGCTCCAAGAAGGCCATCGCGAAGTGGAAGGCCGCCTACGCCACCTCGGGCAAGCCGGCCGACCGGGCGATGGAGATCTACGCCCGCTACAACGCGCAGCGCAACAAGACCACCGGCTACAAGGACTTCAACGACTACCTGCGGATCCGGATCATCGGGAACACCGGCAACCGGGTCAAGGGCGAGACGTTCGAGGCCCGGATGGTGAAGAAGTACAACATGGTCGGGCCGGACTGGTGGTGCCAGGACCCGATCCCGTACAAGGACCCGAAGACCGGGAAGACCAGATACCGGATCGTGGACTTCCGGGACCGGGTCGGCGACCGGAACATCGAGGGCAAGTCCAACGGCTCGATCCGCAACAACCAGTACGAGGCCGACCGGATCATCGCCCGCGACCCCAAGTACGCCAGGACCACGTTCCACACCATCACCGGCGCCAAGACCACCCAGGGCACCATCGACAAGATCAAGGCGTTCGACGACGAGCTGAAGCAGGCCCGCGGCACCAGCCGCACCCAGGCCGGTATCTGGGAACAGCGCTCCAACGGCATCGAGCGCACCAGCAAGCCGAACGTCTACACGAACTACGACAAGCGGTTCAACGCCGACCCCCTCAAGGGCGGACGCGGCCCGATCATCGACGAGGCCCTGCGCTCCGGCAAGACCCCGGAGGAGGCCAAGCGGCTGCAGAAGATGTACGACGCCAACAACGCCAAGGGCTACTTCGGCCGGCCCGGCGGCATCGACTTCTCCTCTCTGGAGATGAACTTCGTCGGGGAGCCCGTGAAGGGCAAGGGCCTCGACTACTCGATGAAGGCCGACTACGTGCCGGACCCGGAGAACAACCCGGGCTGGGGCGGCGACGCCAAGCTGACCATGGCCTCGGACTCGCTCTTCACCTGGCTCGCGCTCACCCCGGACAAGTTCTGGGTCAACCTCAACCCCGACCAGCCGTCCACGATCATGGACTCGCAGTTCGCGTCCACCGACGCCGGCCGGGTGCTGCTGGAGGCCGACCTCCAGCTCAAGCACGACTTCTTCAAGGCCCTGGACCCCAAGACCGAGACCGGCAAGCGGGCCTGGGACGGGATGGCCAAGCGCGACGGCTGGCCCTGCCTGCACTCCCTGCGCAACTGGATCGAGCCCGACACCGCGCAGGTCCGCGAGCAGGACGGCGGCATCTACATCCTCGACGCCCCGCTGAAGCTCCAGACCGAGCCGATGGACATCAGCACCCCCGGCCCCGGCGGCGCGGGCTGCGACCTGACCAAGGCCGAGACCGAGCAGAACGACCGCGTCCTGAAGAACACGATCGTCCCGCTGGTCGAGAAGTGGATCAACACCGGTTCCGACTACGCCGATCTGCGCCGCGTCTACACCTCCCGGGTCGCCGCCGAGTGGATCCGGCAGAAGGACCAGCAGTCGGCCACCGACTACCGGAAGATCATCAACAGCGACGACGTCAGCCGCTGGCCGCTGCGCGCCCCGAACCAGAACTGGAAGAAGACCGACGTCTACGACCGGTACGTCAAGATCTTCAAGGAGGGCGAGTTCAAGTACGAGATCAGCAACGGGCAGGACGTGTACGTCTACACCGTGGGCGGCGTCGACTTCTCCAAGTCGCCCAAGCGGAACGTCACCCGGGTGCAGTTCGACCTCGAACACCCCGGCCTGGACAAGACGACGAAGACCAGCGTCCAGGCCGTGACGACCTACCGGGACACCGACACCGTCTTCCTGGGCGGCAACAGCAACGGCACCCAGCCCGCCCCGGGCGACGAGGACCCGGCACCCGAGCCGACGCCCTCCGACTCGGACAAGCCGCGGCCGAGCGACCCGCCGTCGACCCCGGCGCCCGACCCGTCCCCGTCCACCCCCGGCGGCGGTGACGGGCAGTCCCCGCCGGCCAACCGGCCCGACCCGGACGGCGGCCTCGCCGACACCGGCTCCGGACTGCCCGTGGGCCTGCTCTCCGGCATCGCCGCGGCGGTCGTCGCGGCGGGCGGCGCGCTGGTGTGGTGGATGCGGCGCCGGAGGACCGCGGAGGGCTGAGCGACGCGGCGCGCGCGGCCGAGCCGTACGACGCGGAACGTACGACGCGGAGGGCCCCGGAGCGATTCGGGGCCCTTCTCCTTATGGTCCGGTCCGGTCCGGTCCTGGAAGGGGGCTCGCTCAGTCCGTGAAGCCGTCGAGGAACGGCTCTATCGCCGCGCGCCACGCGTCCGGCTGGTCGTAGTGGACGAGGTGGCCGGCGTCGGCGACCTCGGCGTACTGACCGTGGGGCAGGACGCGGACCATCTCCTGGGACTCGGCGCGGCCCAGCTCGCCGTCGAGGCCGCGGACGACGAGGGCGGGGCAGCGGACCTGGGTCAGCTCCTCCCAGTGCGCGTCGTACACCCACGTCTCGCGGGTCTTCAGCATCTGCTCGGGGTCGAAGACGGGCCGCCAGCCGTCGGGGCCCTCGTGCATGACCTCGGCGTAGAACTCGCCGCGGGACGGGCTCGGGCGTTCCACCCAGGGGTCGTCCTCGCCGAACCACTTGCGGACGTCGGCGAGGGTGGCGAACGGCAGCGGCCAGGCCTTGAACCAGTTCTCCCACTCGCGCTGCGAGGCGGCGCCGAGCGCGGAGGCCCGCATGTCGCAGACGATCAGACCGCGCACCAGGTCCGGGCGGCGGGCGGCCAGCTGCCAGGCGGTCAGTGCGCCCATGGCGTGGCCGATGAGGACCACCGGGGCGAGGCCCAGCTGCTCGACGGCGGCCTCGGCGTCGTCGACGTAGGCCTCACGGGTGTACGCGGCCTGCTCGGGCTTGGCGCTCTGGCCGTGGCCGCGCTGGTCCAGGGCGACGGCGCGGTGCCGTTCGGAGAGCCAGCGGGCGGTGGGGGCCCAGTGCGAGGCGCGGCCCATGAGGCCGTGCAATAACAGCACCCCGGGCCGGGGTTCGTGCTCGCCGGTCTTGGGCGGGTCGTCGAACTCCCAGGCGGCGAGACTCAGACCGCCGGCTCCTGTCACGTCGATGCGCCGCACCATTGGCACCCCCCAGACTCCCGCCCGGACCGCTCGCTCCCGCCTCTCGCTCCGCGCGTCGAGCCGGCCGGTCCACTCGTCCCAACTGCTGTCGTACCGCTGCTACCCCTGATACCCCTGAAACCGCCGATACCGCCGCCGATACCGCTGCCGATACCGCTGTCGCTTCCGCCGTGGCTCTCCGCTCGGACGGCGAGCACTTGTGTTACAGCGTGCATATCGGTTGACACGTTACGTGCGGGGCGCGCGCGTCGGTCAGGGTACGGGGCACGCGACGCCACGCCGCACACGTTATCGAATACACATTCGAAGATGCCGTTCCTGGCGGCAACACCCCTCGTTCGAGTGACCTCCCTCAAGGATTGCCCGCCGCAGCCGAGGGGAGATCTTCAACGGGAGGCGGACCGCTCGGGGAAAACGGTCCGAGGGGAATGACCCTGGGAGCTCGGGGCTCCGGGTCAGCACAGGGGAGGACAGGCCCCGGCGCCGCACGGCGCCGGGGCCCTCCCCATGTTCACGGCACATCCGCCCCGCCCCCTCCCCTACCACCGGAGATCGCCGTCTCGGGCGGCCAAGAGCCCCTCAGGTCATATGCCTCACGCGCAAGCCTCGCACGCGAACGGCCCGCGCGCTGCGATTCGGCGCACTGAATCTTCGATTGGCCGGGATCCCGGACGTGGACCCCAGTACGTCACAACTACCCCTCCCACACCGGGAGTTGGCGGGTGGTGCGAACATCCCGCGACACGTCTCGAACACCTGCCGACAAGGGGTGGCACGGGTGGCCACGGGGTGGTCGGATCCGGTCGGCGACGGGGGGTCGGCGAAGGGGGTCGCCGAGCGGCGTCGCGGACCGGGCCGGTCGGCCGGGGCGGCCGTCAGCGCTTGGCGACGAAGACGTGGGAGGCGACGTCCGCCTCCAGCTCCGCCGCCTCGCCGCCGCTGCCCACGAGGACCCCGCCGGCCGCCTCCGTCACGCTCACCACGGAACCGGGCTGCACGCCCGCGCGGCGCAGCGTGTACATCAGCTGGGCGTCCGTCTGGATGGGCTCGCCGATACGGCGTACGACGACGGTCTTGCCCTCCGTGCCCGGGTCGAGGTCCGCGAGCGACACCATGCCCTCGTCCAGGAAGGGGTCGGCGCCGTCCTTCTCGCCCAGCTCCTCCAGGCCCGGGATCGGATTGCCGTACGGCGACTCGGTGGGGTGGCGCAGCAGTTCGAGCACGCGGCGCTCGACCGCCTCGCTCATCACGTGCTCCCAGCGGCAGGCCTCCGCGTGGACCTGCTCCCACTCCAGGCCGATCACGTCGACGAGCAGACACTCCGCGAGGCGGTGCTTGCGCATGACGCGCGTCGCCAGCCGGCGGCCCTCCTCGGTCAGCTCCAGGTGGCGGTCGGCGGCGACGGACACCAGGCCGTCGCGCTCCATGCGCGCGACCGTCTGGCTCACCGTGGGTCCGCTCTGGTCGAGCCGCTCGGCGATCCGGGCGCGCATGGGGACCACACCTTCCTCCTCCAGCTCGAGGATGGTGCGGAGATACATCTCCGTCGTGTCGATCAGTCCGGACATACGTGCCCCTCGATGAGATTCAGCCGGAGGCTTTCGACGGCCCACACCGGCTTGCTGCGGCTTGCTGCGCTGGCCCTGGACTCAATTCTTACGCATCCGACTGACAACCGGGTGGTGGCGGGGGAACGACGGCGGTATGACTCCCGTCGGGTGGCCGATTTATGACGTGGTGAGCGTTATCGGGTGTCGGCGGTGGAGCTCGGGCGGTTCCGGTGCGTGGGCGGGTGCGGGTCCGGTGGGGCTTCTCGCGCAGTTCCCCGCGCCCCTTGAGGGCCTGCGGCCGCTCAGGGGCGAAAAGCACGGGGCGCAGCCCCTGCTTTTCAGGGGCGCGGGGAACTGCGCGACCAGCCCCCACCGGACCCGCGGCCATATTGACATCCCACTGGTCCAGACCACTAACGTGATCGGCGTCACTCAGGACTCGGTGAGGATGAAGGGGTCGGCACATGGGGCTGGACGGCGGCGCGGCAGGCGGGCGGTTTCTCGACGCGGCGATCGGGCTGCTGGAGCGCGTGCGGGACGAGGAGGCGGAGGCCGTCGCCGCGGCCGGGGAGCTGATCGCGGAGACGGTCGCCGAAGGGGGCCGGCTGTTCGCGTTCGGGGCCGGACACTCCTCGCTCGCCGCCCAGGACCTCGTCTACCGGGCCGGCGGCCTCGCCCTGATGAACCTGCTGGCCGTCCCCGGCGCGGTCGGCGTAGACGTCCGCCCCGCCACCCTCGGCTCCGCGCTGGAGCGGGTCGACGGCCTGGCCACCGCCGTGCTCGACACCAGCCCCCTGCGCGCCGGCGACCTGCTCGTGATCATCTCGCTCTCCGGCCGCAACGCCCTGCCCGTGGAGATGGCCGCCCACGCCCGGGAGCTGGGCGTGAAGGTCATCGGCGTCACCTCCGTCGCGTACGCCACCGAGACCGAATCCCGCCACTCCTCCGGCACCTTCCTCAAGGACCACTGCGACCTCGTCCTCGACTCGAAGATCGCGGTCGGCGACGCGGAACTCACCCTCGACACCATCCCCGCCCCCTTCGCCCCGGCCTCCACCGTCGTCACCTCCGCGATCCTCCAGTCGGTCATGGCCACCGCCGCCGCGTCCCTCGCGGACCGGGGCATCGAGCCGCCGCTGCTGCGCTCCGGCAACGTCGACGGCGGGCTCGCCTGGAACGACCGGGTGATGCGGGAGTACGGAGATCGGATCTTCTACCTGCGCTGACTGAGTCGCCGGGGACGTGGGAACGTTGAGAAGGGAGAGGCAGGGCGAGGAAAGGTGAGCCGGAAATCCGGCGTACAACGATTTCGTCCAAATCTTGCGTGAACCAGATGTGGGCTGGGTCACGTTCGAGTTGAATGATGACCAGTGAGCGAACCGACGCGCCGTGCATGCCGCCGTACATGCGGACGCAACGCAGCCTGGAGGGGGTTCAGGTGAGTGCTTCCCGGCGTGGCGGGGCCACCGACGAGCTCGGGCCCGACAAGCCCGAGCGGGACGGTCCGAAGAACATGGGCAGCGAGGACACCGAGAACATCGAGGACATCGAGGGCACGGTGAACACCGAGGACACCGAAGGCACCGAGGACTCCATGGACTCCGCGGACCCCGGCGGCTCGGATCTGCTCGCCGCACTCCTCGACGGCATGGACGCGGCCCTGTGCGCCTTCGACGCCGACGGCGTCGTCACCCACTGGAACCGCGAGGCCGAACGCATCCTCGGCTGGAGCGCGGAGGAGGCCGTCGGCCGCCGGGGCTTCGCCGGCTGGGCCGTACGGACCGCCGACGCCGAGGAGGTCGAGGGGCGGCTGATGGCCGCCATGCACGCCAGCGGCCGGCAGGTGCACGAGTTCGCCCTGGTCACCAAGGACGGCGGCCGGGTCCTGGTGCGCACCCAGTCCGCCGCCGTACGCGGACCCGACGGCAAGCCCGCCGGGCTGTACTGCGCCTTCAGCGAGGTCCACGCGCAGATCGACCTCGAACGGTCCATCGCCCTCAGCGAGGCCCTCTTCGAGGACGCGTCCTGGGGCGTCGTCCTCGTCGACGCCGACCTGCGCCCCGCCGTCGTCAACGCGCACGCCGCCCGCTCGCTCGGCATCGGCCGTACGGCGGTCCTCGGACGCCCCCTCGGCGAACTGCTCGCCCAGGGCTCCGAGGAACTGGAGAGCGCCCTCACCCATGTCCTCGCCGAGGGCGCGCCGCCCGCGCCCGCCGAGATCTGGGTCGGCGTCCGCACCCCCGACGGCGAGCGGCGCCGCTGCTGGCGCAGCGGCTTCCTGAGGCTCGCCTCGCCCCTCGCCGAGGAACCGGTCCCGCTCGGCGTCGGCTGGCTCTTCCAGGACATCACCGAGGCCAAACAGACCGAGCAGGAGGCGGCCCAGCTCCGCTTCCGCGTCAACCAGCTGCACCGGGCCGCGCGGGCCGCCGCCGAGTGCGAGGATCCCGGGGAGGCCGCCACGGTCCACCTCGACTTCGCCCTGGCCGGTTTCGCCGACCACGCCCTCATCGACCGGGTCGCCGGTGGTTCCCTCACCGACGGCGAGGGCCCCGCCCGGCTCGTACGGGCCGCCGCCACCCCCTCCGGCCAGCCCGGCCCCAGCCACCTCGCCGGACACGCCGGCATCCCCGTCCGCTACGGGCCCGGCCACCCCGCCCTGCAGTGCGTGGAACGGGCGGGGTCGGTCCGCGCCAGCGCCGGTACGGCCACGGCGGAGGCGGCCCGCGAATGGGCCGCCGGCCGGCAGTGGCCCACGGACACCGTCCACGCCCTCTGCGCGGTCCTCCGCAGCCGCGGCCGCACCCTCGGCGTCGTCACCTTCCTCCGCGGCCCCGGCCGCACCCCCTTCGAACGCACGGACGCGACCTACGCCGAGGGCGTCGCCCTCCGCATCGCCTCCGCCCTGGACCTGGAGGCGCTGGAGAGGTCCTCGGAGTAGGCGGGGAGCGGGCCGGTCGGACGGTTCCTTCGGAAAATCGCTTGAGCGGCGTCGCCTCGGTTCCTAGTGTGGGGCGCACGCCGAAAGGAGGTGATCGGGTACATGTATGAAACCCGGACGCGCGAGGTGGCTGCGGGCTAGCAGCCCGTCACCATACTCAGTGCGGTGTCGGACCAGCGTGTGATCTGAGCACGCCAGCCGGCCCAATCTCAAGCAGTCACCCGACCCGCAGGCTCGCCGGTACGTCCGGCCGGCTTCTTCGTCCACTGGGCGGAGGGACCCGAGTCTGCGGGTCGTCTGCGTTTCTTAGGGCGCAGTATGCTTTTGGCATGCTTCCGATACTCGTTCGACGCCGGCACGTGGATTTCGTGCGCGTCACGAGCATGGGGTGTCGGGTTTCCGTCTGACCTCGGAGCCCGGCCCGGTACTTCCTCCTCTCACTTTCGGACGCGTCCCATGACGAACTCAGCGACGGCATCGTCGTATCTCCAGCTGCCCCTCATCGATCTCTCGGCCGCCGATCGCGGGCCCGAGGCGCGGGCGTTGTTGCACGCGCGGTTGCACAGTGCCGCGCATGACGTGGGGTTCTTCCAGCTCGTCGGGCATGGGGTGAGTGCGGAGGAGACGGCGCGGCTCACCGGTGCGATGCGGGAGTTCTTCGCGCTGCCGGAGGCCGAGCGGCTGGCCGTCGACAACGTCAACTCGCCGCATTTCCGCGGGTACACGCGGACCGGGGACGAGCGGACGGGTGGCAGCCGGGACTGGCGGGACCAGCTGGATGTCGGGGCCGAGCGGGAGGCCCGGGCACCGGGGGCCGGTGAGCCCGCGTACTGGTGGCTGGAGGGGCCGAACCAGTGGCCCGCCTCCCTGCCGGGGCTGCGGACCGCGGCTCTCGCGTGGATCGACCGGCTCAGTGCCGTGGCTCAGCGGCTGCTTCGGGAGCTGCTGGTGTCCATCGGGGCGCCCGCCGACTTCTACGACCCGGTCTTCGGGGAGCGGGCGCATCCGCAGCTGAAGCTGGTGCGGTATCCCGGGAGCGCGGGCGACGGGGGCGATCAGGGGGTGGGGGCCCACAAGGACTACGGGTTTCTGACCTTGCTGTTGCAGGACCAGGTGGGTGGGCTTCAGGTGGAGCGGGCGGACGGGCTGTTCCATGACGTGCCGCCGGTCCCGGGGGCGTTCGTGGTCAACCTCGGGGAGCTGCTGGAGGTGGCGACGAACGGGTATCTGCTCGCCACCCGGCACCGCGTGGTCAGCCCGCCCGGTGCCACCGAGCGGTTCTCCGTGCCGTTCTTCTACAACCCGCGGCTGGACGCGCGGGTCGAGCCGCTCGTCTTCCCGTACGCCTCCACCGCGCCCGGCGTCACCGACGATCCCGACAACCCGCTCTTCGCGGAGTACGGGTTCAACGAGCTGAAGGGCAAGCTGCGGGCGCATCCGCTGGTCGCCGAGCGGCATCACGCGGGGCTGCTCAGCCCCGCGTGATGCCGCAGAGGACTACTGGGCGATGTCCGCGTAGCCCTCGATCTCCTGGGGGCCGCGGGCGCTCGGGCCGACGTAGCGGGCGGAGGGGCGTACGAGGCGGCCCGTGCGCTTCTGTTCCAGGATGTGCGCCGACCAGCCGGCCGTGCGGGCGCAGGTGAACATCGACGTGAACATGTGCGCCGGGACCTCGGCGAAGTCCAGGACGATGGCCGCCCAGAACTCGACGTTCGTGGCGAGGACGCGGTCGGGGCGGCGGGCGTGGAGTTCGGCGAGGGCCGCCTTCTCCAGGGCCTCGGCGACCTCGAAGCGGGGGGCGCCCAGGTCGCGGGCGGTGCGGCGCAGGACGCGGGCGCGGGGGTCCTCGGCGCGGTAGACGCGGTGGCCGAAGCCCATGAGGCGTTCGCCCTTGTCGAGGGCCTGCTTGACGTAGGCGTCGGCGTCGCCGGTGCGTTCGATCTCCTCGATCATGCCGAGGACGCGGGAGGGGGCGCCGCCGTGGAGGGGGCCGGACATGGCTCCCACGGCGCCGGAGAGGGCGGCGGCCACGTCCGCGCCCGTCGACGCGATGACCCGCGCCGTGAAGGTGGAGGCGTTCATGCCGTGCTCGGCCGCGCTGGTCCAGTACGCGTCCACGGCCGCGACGTGCTTGGGGTCGGGCTCGCCGCGCCAGCGGATCATGAAGCGTTCGACGACGGACTGGGCCTTGTCGATCTCGCGCTGCGGGACCATGGGGTGGCCCTGGCCGCGGGCGGACTGGGCGACGTAGGAGAGGGCCATGACGGCGGCGCGGGCGAGGTCGGCGCGGGCCTGCTCCTCGTCGATGTCCAGGAGGGGTTTGAGGCCCCAGACCGGGGCGAGCATGGCCAGCGCGGACTGGACGTCGACGCGGATGTCGCCGGAGTGGACGGGGATGGGGAACGGCTCGGCGGGCGGCAGTCCGGGGCGGAAGGCGCCGTCGACGAGGAGGCCCCAGACGTTCCCGAAGGAGACGTGGCCGACGAGGTCCTCGATGTCGACGCCGCGGTAGCGGAGCGCGCCGCCTTCCTTGTCCGGTTCGGCGATCTCCGTCTCGAACGCGACGACTCCTTCGAGGCCAGGTACGAAGCCGGGGTCGAAGTCGGACATCAGGCGGCTCCTCTTGATGTGGGCGACAGGGAGAACGGGGAAACAGGCGGTTCCAGCACCATACGCCTGAGTGCCACTTTTGGGGAGGGTTCGCGGCACTCAGTGCCACTCTCTGGCCTCCCGCTCCCTCCTGGCGTTCATACGGCAGGATGACCATGTGAACGATCACGATCCTGTTGATCCCGCTCTCATGCGCAAGCAGTACCGCGCCGACGGGCTCGACGAGAGCGAGCTGGCCGCCGATCCGATGGAGCAGTTCGGGCGGTGGTTCGCGCAGGCCGCACAGGAGGGGGCGGTGTTCGAGGCGAACGCGATGGTCGTGTCCACGGCGGACGCCGAGGGGCGCCCGGCCTCCCGTACGGTGCTGATGAAGGCGTACGACGCGCGGGGCTTCGTCTTCTACACCAACTACGACTCCCGCAAGGCCCGTGACCTGGCGGTGAACCCGTATGTCTCGCTGCTGTTCCCCTGGCACTCGATCTCCCGGCAGGTGATCGTGACGGGGACCGCGCGGCGGACCGGGCGGGACGAGACGGCGGCGTACTTCCGTACCCGGCCGCACGGTTCACAGCTCGGCGCGTGGGCCAGCGCGCAGTCCTCGGTGATCTCCTCGCGGGCCGAACTGGACGCCTCCTACGAGGAGTTGCACGCCCGCTATCCGGAGGGCGAGCAGGTGCCGGTGCCGCCGCACTGGGGCGGGTTCCGGGTGGCGCCCGAGAGCGTGGAGTTCTGGCAGGGCCGGTGGAACCGGCTGCACGACCGGCTGCGGTACGTGGCGGAGCCGGACGGGTCGTGGCGGGTGGAGCGGCTGAGTCCCTAGGCCGAAGATCCCCGATACGAAGATTCCCGGTCCAGTACCTCGTCCAGCAGGGCCGCCCACTGGGCCACCACCTTGTCGCGGCGTCCGGTGTCGTCGGTGAGGAGGTTGGCGAGGCCGAGGCCGCGGGCCATGTCGAGCAGGCCCTGGACGGTTTCGCGGACGCCGGGGACGGTCTCGTCGGCGCGGAGCAGGTCCACGGCGATGCGGTGGGTCTCGCGGCCGACGCGGGCTTCGAGTTCGGTGACGCGGGGGCGGAGCTGGTCCTCGTTGGAGGCGGCGACCCAGAGGTGGAGGGCGGCGCGGAAGAGGGGGCCGGTGTAGAGGTCGACGACGGCGGCGACGACGGCCCGGCGGTCGGCGGCGCCCTCGGGGAAGAGGGCGCGCAGGGCGAGGGAGCGCTCCTCGGCGACGTATTCGACGGCCGCGGTGAACAGGTCCTCGCGGGTGCGGAAGTGGTGCTGGGCGGCGCCCCGGGAGACACCGGCCCGCTCGGCGACGACGGAGACGGTGGAGCCGGCCCAGCCGTGTTCGGCGAGGCAGGACACGGCGGCCTCCAGGAGGCGTTTGCGGGTGACCCGGCTGCGGTCCTGTTTGGGGCCGCGATCCACGACCGGACCTGTTTCCGTCATGCTCACAACACCCATCCCGGGTCCCGTCCTTCGAGGAACGCCGTCATGCCCTCGCGGGCGTCGGCGGAGGCGAACAGCCGGGACGAGAGGCGGGTCAGTTCGCCCGCGTCCTGGTCGAAGTTCTCCAGCACCTTAGCCGTGAGCAGGTGTTTCGTCTCCGCCAGGGCCGTCGGGGAGGCTCGGCGCAGTCCGTCGAGGACGGGTGCGAGGACGTCGTCGACATCCGCGCCGGTGGCGGTGAGGAGGCCGATGCGGGCGGCCTCGGCGGGGCCGAACCGCTCCCCGGTGAGGTAGTAGCGGGCGAGGGCGCGCGGGTCGGTGCGGGGGCGGAGGGTGAGGGAGATGACGGCGGGGGCGACGCCGATGCGGACCTCGGTGAGGGCGAAGGTGGCCTCGGGGCCGGCGGCGGCGATGTCGCAGGCGCCGAGCAGGCCGAGGCCGCCCGCGCGGACGTGTCCGGTGACGCGGGCGACGACGGGCTTGGGCAGGTCGAGGATCCGGCGCAGGAGGCCGACCAGGGCCGCCGGGTCGGGAGGGTGGCGCAGGTCGGCGCCCGCGCAGAACGTGTTCCCGGTGTGGGTGAGGACGACGGCGCGTACGTCGTCGTCCTTGGCGCACCGGGTGAGCGCGTCCGTCAGTTCGCGCACCAGCTGGGCGGAGAGGGCGTTGCGGTTGGCCGGGGAGTCGAGGGTGAGGGTGGTGACGCCCCGGTGGTGGGCGTGTCCGATGAGGTCGGTCACAGGCGCTCCCTGAGTTCGCGGCGGAGTATCTTCCCGGAGGCCGCGCGGGGCACGTCGGCGATGAAGGTGACGTGGCGGACGCGCTTGTAGGGGGCGACGCGTTCGGCGACGTACATCATCACCTCGCCCTCGGAGAGGTCGGCGGCCGTGGGGCGGCGGACGACGAAGGCGTGCGGGACCTCGTTGCCGTCGTCGTGGTAGTGGCCGATGACGGCGGCGTCGGCGATGCCGGGGTGGGTGACGAGAAGGGCTTCGAGTTCGGCGGGGGCGACCTGGAACCCCTTGTACTTGATCAGTTCCTTGACACGGTCGACGACGTACAGCCAGCCGTCGGCGTCGACGCGGCCGATGTCGCCGGTGGAGAGCCAGCCGTCGGAGTCGATCATCTCGGCGGTGGCCTGGGGGCGGCCGAGGTAGCCCTTCATGACCTGCGGGCCCCGGACGACGATCTCGCCGGGTTCGCCGACGCCGACCTCCGTGCCGGGGTCGTCGAGGGAGACGATCCGCATCTCGGTGCCCGCGATGAGCTTGCCGACGGTGCCGGGAGGCGCGGCGGCGGCCTGGGCGAGGGGCACGAGGTGGGAGCAGGGGGAGAGTTCGGTCATGCCGTAGCCCTGGACGACGGGCGGCAGGCCCAGGCGGGCCGAGCAGGCGGCGGCGAGGTTCGCGTCGAGGGGTGCGGCGGCGGAGAGGATGTGCCGGACCGTGGAGAGGTCGTACCGCTCGGCGGCCGGGTGTTTGGCGAGGGCGAGGACGATCGGCGGGGCGACGTAGAGGTGGGTGATGGCGTACTTGGCGATCGCCGCGAGGTAGGTCTCCAGGTCGAAGCGGGGCAGGACGACGACGGTGGCGCCGAGCCGCAGCGGGGCGTTCATCAGGGCGGTCAGGCCGTAGATGTGAAAGAACGGCAGGACGGCGAGGATGCGGTCGCCGGGGCCGGCCGGCATGACCTCCTCCAGCTGGGCGAGGTTGGTGGCGATGGACCGGTGGGTGAGCATGACGCCCTTGGGGACGCCGGTCGTGCCGGAGGAGTACGGGAGGGCCGCGAGGTCGTGCACCGGGTCGAGGGCGACGTCCGGTTCGGGGGCGGCGGAGGCGAGCATGTCGATCAGCGAACGGTGGCCGGGGGCGCTGTCGCAGACGAAGATCTCCCGTATGCCGCCCACCCGTTCGGCGGCGGCGCGGGCCGTCTCCAGGAGCGGGGAGACGGTGACGATCCAGCTCGCCCCCGCGTCCCGCAGCTGGGTGGCCAGTTCGCCCGGCGTGGCCAGCGGGTGCACGGTGGTGACCGTGGCGCCCGCGCGGGTGGCCGCGTAGAACGCCGTCGGGTAGGCGATCGTGTTCGGGCTGTGCAGGGCGAGGACATCGCCCTTGCGGACGCCGGCCTCGGCGAGCGCGGCGGCGATCCGGCGGTGGAAGCGGTCCAGTTGTTCGTACGTGAGGGTCGTGCCGTCGACTCCGTCGATCAGCGCGGGCAGCTCGCCGAACTCGGGGGCGCGGCCCAGGACGGCTTCGTGGATGGGGAGTTCGAGGGGCTGGACGTCTGCGTACTCGCTGCGGAACACGGTTCCTCCAAGGCGACCGGATGCGGCCCGACCCGCTGCGGGCCCGGTGTCTAGTACGACTTCGGCAGGCCCAGGGTCTGGTGGGAGACGTAGTTGAGAATCATCTCCCGGCTCACCGGCGCGATACGAGAGACGCGGGCGGCCGTAATCAGCGAGGCGAGGCCGAACTCCGCGGTGAGGCCGTTGCCGCCGAGGGTGTGCACGGCCTGGTCGACGGCCTTCACACAGGCCTCCCCCGCCGCGTACTTGGCCATGTTGGCCGCCTCCCCGGCCGCCGCGTCGTCGCCCGCGTCGTAGAGGTGGGCCGCCTTCTGCATCATCAGGCGGGCCAGTTCGAGTTCGATGTGGGACTGGGCGAGGGGGTGGGCGATCGCCTGGTGGGCGCCGATGGGCTGGCGCCATACGGTGCGCTCGCGGGCGTACTCGACGGCTTTCGCGAGGGCGTATCTCGCCATGCCGATCGCGAAGGCGGCCGTCATGATCCGCTCGGGGTTGAGGCCGGCGAAGAGCTGGAGGAGACCGGCGTTCTCGTCGCCGACCAGCGCGTCGGCGGGGAGCCGGATGTCGTCGAAGGTCAGCTCGAACTGCTTCTCGGCGGCGCGGAGTTCCATCTCGATCGGGCGGTATGCGAAGCCGGGGGTGTCCGTGGGGACGATGAAGAGGCAGGGCTTGAGGGTGCCGGTGCGGGCGTCCTCGGTGCGGCCGATGATGAGGACGGCGTCCGCCCGGTCGACACCGGAGATGAAGACCTTGCGGCCGGTGAGGAGCCAGTCCCCGGCTTCGTCGCGGCGGGCCGTGGTGGTGATGCGGTGGCTGTTGGAGCCGGCGTCGGGTTCGGTGATGCCGAAGGCCATGAGGTGTGAGCCGTCGGCGAGTCCGGGGAGCCAGGTCTGTTTCTGGGCCTCCGTGCCGAAGCGGGCGATCACCGTGCCGCAGATCGCCGGGGAGACGATCAGCATGAGGAGGGGGCAGCCCGCCGTGCCGAGTTCTTCCAGGACTATGGAGAGTTCGGTGATGCCGCCGCCTCCGCCGCCGTATGCCTCGGGGAGGTTGACGCCCAGGTAGCCGAGTTTGGCGGCCTCGGACCAGAGTTCGTCGGGGTGGCGGCCCTCCTTGTTGACGGTGGCTATGTATGCACGGCCGTAGCGCTTTCCTAGGGCGGATACTGCGGCGCGTAGAGCTTTGTGTTCTTCGGATTCCAGCACGGGGGACATTGGGGGCTCCTAAGGGGGAGGGGGCATTCGTTGTTTGGAGGGTGCGGGTGGGTCGTGGCTTGTCGCGCAGTTCCCCGCGCCCCTTAGGTGGGCTCGGCTTCGACCATGGCCAGAAGGGTGCCCATCTCCACCTGTTGGCCAGGTACTGCGTGCAGGGCCGTCAGGGTGCCCGTGGTCGGGGCGGTGATCTTGTGTTCCATCTTCATCGCCTCCAGCCAGAGGAGGGGTTGGCCCGCTTTCACGGGTGAGCCCGGTTTCAGGTGGTCGGCTACGCGTACGACCGTGCCGGGCATGGGGGCCAGGAGGGAGCCCGGGGGCTGTTGGGTGGTGGGGTCGGGGAAGCGGGGGAGGGCGGTGAGGGTGGTGGTGTTGACGTGGACGCGGTCGCCGTGGCGTGTCACGTCGAACTTCCGTTGTACGCCGTCCACTTCGAGTACGACGTGCCGCGCGTCGGCGTGGACGACGCGGACCCCGTCCGCCTCGGGGCCGGTCCTGGTGTGGCGGTAGTGGACCTCGTGCTCCTGGCCCCCCGCCATCGCGTACCGCTTGATCTGGGGCTGGGAGGGGACGTTGCGCCAGCCGCCGAAGCGGGGGTCGCCCTCGACGGCGGCGTCCGCGAGGGCGGCGGCCAGGGGGGCGTGCGGGTCGGGGGGTGCGGTGGTGAGGGCGGTGAGGTGGCGGTCGTAGAAGCCGGTGTCCATGCGGGCCGTCGTGAACTCCTCGTGGCGCAGGGAGTTCACCAGCAGGGCGCGGTTCGTGGTCGGGCCGTGGATCGTCGCCCGGTCCAGCGCGCCCGCCAGCTTGCGGATCGCCTCGGCGCGGGTGGGGGCGTGGGCGATCAGCTTGGCGAGCATGGGGTCGTAGTGGACGCCGATCGTGTCGCCGTCCTCGTAGCCGGTGTCCAGGCGGACGCTCGCGGGGACCGTCAGCCGGTGCAGGGTGCCGGTCTGCGGGGTCCAGTGGTCGGCCGGGTCCTCGGCGTACAGGCGGGCCTCGATCGCGTGGCCACGCGCGCGTGGGGGGTCGGCGGGGAGGGCGTGGCCCTCGGCGACGCGGAGTTGTTCGGCCACCAGGTCGAGGCCGAAGACGGCTTCCGTGACGGGGTGTTCGACCTGGAGGCGGGTGTTCATCTCCAGGAAGTGGGCCCGGCCCGCAGCGACCAGGAACTCGACCGTGCCCGCGCCGACGTAGTCCACGGCTCGGGCGGCGCGTACGGCCAGGGTGTGGAGTTCCGCCGTCAGGTCCTCGGGGAGGGCGGGGGCCGGGGCCTCCTCGACGACCTTCTGGTGGCGGCGCTGGAGGGAGCAGTCGCGGGTGCCCAGGGGCCAGACGGTGCCGTGGGTGTCGGCGAGGATCTGGACCTCGACGTGGCGGCCGTTCTCGAGGTACGGCTCGACGAAGACCTCGCCGTCGCCGAAGGCGCTCGCGGCCTCGGCGCGGGCGCTCTCCAGGGCGGCGAGCAGGTCGTCGAGGTCGCGTACGACGCGCATACCGCGTCCGCCGCCGCCCGCCTCGGCCTTCACCAGGAGGGGGAGGTCCTTCTCGGTGACCTCGGCCGCGTCGAGGGGGGCGAGGCCCATGAGGTGCTTGGCGCGGGTCTTGGACGCCATGGCCTCGATCGCCTCGGGGGGCGGGCCGATCCAGACCAGGCCCGCGTCCAGGACGGCTCGGGCGAAGGCCGGGTTCTCGGAGAGGAAGCCGTAGCCGGGGTGGACGGCGTCGGCGCCGGCTGCGAGGGCGGCCTTCACGATCAGGTCGCCGCGCAGATAGGTGTCGGCGGGGGCCGCGCCCGGCAGCCGTACGGTCGCGTCGGCCACGCGCGCGTGGAGGGCGTTCGCGTCGGCATCCGAGTGCACGGCGACGGTTCGGATGCCCAGGTCGGCGCAGGTGCGGAAGATGCGGCAGGCGATCTCGCCGCGGTTGGCGACGAGGAGAGAGTTGATCGTCTGGATCACTGGTGCGTTCAAGGGAGACAACCTCACATCCGGAAGACGCCGAAGCCGCCACGGGCGCCCTCGTAGGGGGCCGTGTGGATGGCGGACAGGCACAGGCCGAGGACGGTGCGGGTGTCGCGGGGGTCGATGACGCCGTCGTCGTAGAGCCGTCCGGACAGGAACATCGGGAGCGACTCGGACTCGATCTGCTGTTCCACCATCGCGCGGAGGGCGGCGTCGGCGTCCTCGTCGTACGGCCGTCCCTTCGCGGCGGCCGACTGGCGGGCGACGATCGACAGGACGCCCGCGAGCTGCTGCGGGCCCATGACCGCCGACTTGGCGCTGGGCCAGGCGAAGAGGAAGCGGGGGTCGTAGGCGCGGCCGCACATGCCGTAGTGGCCGGCGCCGTACGAGGCGCCCAGGAGGACGGACAGGTGGGGGACGCGGCTGTTGCTGACCGCGTTGATCATCATCGCGCCGTGTTTGATGATGCCGCCCTGCTCGTACTCCTTGCCGACCATGTAGCCGGTGGTGTTGTGGAGGAAGAGGAGGGGGATGTCGCGCTGGTTGGCGAGCTGGATGAACTGGGCCGCCTTCTGGGACTCCTCGGAGAACAGGACCCCTTGGGCGTTGGCGAGGATGCCGACGGGATAGCCGTGGAGGGTGGCCCAGCCGGTGGTGAGGCTGGTGCCGTAGAGGCGCTTGAACTCGTCGAAGTCGGAGCCGTCGACGATGCGGGCGATGACCTCGCGGGGGTCGAAGGGGGCGCGGAGGTCCCCCGGGACGATCCCCAGCAGCTCCTCCGGGTCGTACTTGGGGGGCTGGACCAGGTGCGGGTCCGGATCCGCGTACGCCTTGCGGTGGTTGAGGCGCGCGACGACGCGGCGGGCCTGGCGCAGGGCGTCGGGCTCGTCGACGGCGAAGTGGTCGGCGAGGCCCGAGGTGCGGGCGTGCATCTCGGCGCCGCCCAGGGACTCGTCGTCGCTCTCCTCGCCGGTGGCCATCTTGACGAGGGGCGGGCCGCCGAGGAACACCTTCGCCCGTTCCTTGACCATGATCACGTGGTCGGACATTCCGGGGATGTAGGCGCCGCCGGCGGTGGAGTTGCCGAAGACGACGGCGATGGTGGGGATGCCGGCGGCGGAGAGCCGGGTGAGGTCGCGGAAGATCGCGCCGCCGGGGATGAAAATCTCCTTCTGGGAGGGGAGATCGGCGCCGCCGGACTCGACGAGGCTGATGCAGGGCAGGCGGTTGGCGAGCGCGATGTCGTTGGCGCGGAGGGCCTTCTTCAGGGACCAGGGGTTGCTGGCCCCGCCGCGCACGGTCGGGTCGTTGGCCGTGATCAGACACTCCACGCCCTCGACGATCCCGATGCCGGTGACGAGGGACGCGCCGACCGTGTACTCGCTGCCCCAGGCGGCCAGCGGGGAGAGTTCGAGGAAGGGGGTGTCCGGGTCGAGGAGCAGTTCGATGCGCTCACGGGCGAGCAGCTTGCCGCGCTCGCGGTGCCGGGCGAGGTACTTCTCGCCGCCGCCCGCGAGGGCCTTCGCGTGCTCGGCGGTCAGCTCGTCCAACTTGGCGAGCATGGCCTCCCGGTTGGCCCGGTGGTCCGAACCCGCCGTGTCCAGGGCGGAGTTGATGATCGTCACAGCAGGGCCTCCGGTATGTCCAGGTGGCGGGAGCGCAGCCATTCGCCGAGGGCCTTGGCCTGGGGGTCGAAGCGGGCCTGCGCGGCGACGCCCTCGCCGAGGATGCCCTCGACGACGAAGTTGAGGGCGCGGAGGTTGGGGAGGGTGTGCCGGGTGACGGTGAGGGTGCGGCTCTCCGGGATCAGCTGCCGGAACCGGTCCACGGTCAGCTCGTGCGCCAGCCAGCGCCACGCCTCGTCCGTCCGCGCCCATACGCCGACATTGGCGTCCCCGCCCTTGTCCCCGCTGCGGGCCCCGGCGACCAGCCCCAGCGGGGCGCGCCTGGTGGGCCCGGGTGCCGGTGGCTCCGGGAGGGGCGGTTCGGGTACGGCGTCGAGTACGGCGGTGTCTCGGGCCGGGGGTACGGGGATGCGGCGGCCGTCGTCGAGGACGGCCACGTGGGGGACGTCGGCCTGGGGGACGTACGCCGCCTCGAAGACGCCGTACGGCGTGCCCTTTCCCGGTGGGGCGAGCACGTGGAAGCCGGGGTAACTGGCGAGCGCCAGCTCCACGGCCGCGGTGCCGAGCGCCCGTCCGGCCTTCTCCGGGTCCGGGTCCCGGACGACCAGCCGCAGCAGCGCGCTCGCGGTCTCCTCGGTGGAGGCGTCGGGGCGGTCGGTGCGGGCGAGGGTCCAACGGGCCTCGGCGGGCGGGGACTTGGCGAGCGCGTCCCGCATCTGGCGGCGGACGAGGGCGGCCTTGGCGTCGATGTCCAGGCCGGTCAGGACGAAGACGATCTCGTTGCGGAAGCCGCCGAGCCGGTTGACGCCGACCTTGAGGGTCGGGGGCGGTGCCTCGCCGCGTACGCCGTCGACGCGGACGCGGTCGGGGCCGTCCGGGGAGAGTCGGATCGTGTCGAGGCGGGCGGTGACGTCGGGTCCCGCGTACCGGGCGCCGGCCGTCTCGTACAGCAGTTGGGCGGTGACCGTGCCGACGTCGACGAGGCCGCCGGTGCCGGGGTGTTTGGTGATGACGCAGCTGCCGTCCTCGTGGAGTTCGGCGAGCGGGAAGCCGGGGCGGGTGGCGCCGCCCTCGCCGAAGAAGGCGTAGTTGCCGCCGGTCGCCTGCGCCCCGCACTCCAGCACATGCCCGGCGACGACCGCGCCCGCGAGGCGGTCGTACTCCCCCGGGCCCCAGCCGAAATGGGCGGCGGCGGGGCCGGTGACCAGGGCCGCGTCCGTCACCCGGCCGGTGACCACGATGTCGGCGCCCTCCCGCAGACAGGCCGCGACACCGAAGCCGCCGAGATAGGCGTGCGCGGCGAGGCTGCCGGGGTGGCCGGCGGTGAGGTCGTCGCCCTCGACGTGCGCGACCCGGACCGGGATGCCGAGCCGGTCCGCCAACTCCCGTACGGCGGTGGCGAGTCCGGCGGGGTTCAGGCCACCCGCGTTGGCGACGACGCGGACGCCTCGGTCGTGCGCGAGGCCCAGGCACTCCTCCAGCTGACGGAGGAAGGTGCGCGCGTAGCCGGCGGTCGGATCGGTGGGGTTCTTCAGGCGGTCGCGGCCGAGGATGAGCATCGTCAGCTCGGCGAGGTAGTCGCCGGTGAGGACGTCGAGTTCACCGCCGGTCAGCATCTCGCGCATCGCGTCGAAGCGGTCACCGTAGAAACCGGAGGCGTTGCCTATGCGGAGGGGGGTGGCGGTCACTGGGAGGGGCCTCCGGGTTCGCCGGGGGCCTGAGCTTCGCCGGGGGCCACGGTCTCGCCGGGGTCCTTAGCTTCACCGGGGGCCTTGGCTTGCGCGGGCTCGCGGCCGGTGCCCGGGGGGCCGGCGAAGGCCTGGGCGATGTCGAGCCAGTGGGCGGCGTCGGAGCCGTCGGTGTGGAGGGCGAGGTCGGTGCGGTGGGCGCGTTGGGTGACCAGGAGGCAGAAGTCGAGGGCCGGGCCGGTCACGCGGTCGGTCGCGTCATCCGGGCCGTGGACCCACAACTCACCATCAGGGCCGGTGAGTTCGACGCGGAACTCCTCGAAGGGCGGGGTCAGTCCGTGCACGCCGAAGGCGAAGTCGCGGGTGCGGATGCCGAGTCGGACGATGTGCCGGAGGCGATCCGTGGGGGCGATCCGGGGGACGCCCAGGCCGTCGGCGATGTCCAGGCCGTGCGCCCAGGTCTCCATCAGGCGGGCGGTCGCCATGGAGGCCGTGGACATGGGCGGCCCGTACCAGGGGAACCGCGCCCCCTCGGGTGCCGCACGCAGCGCGCCCTCCAGGGCCTCGCGCCCGGCCCGCCACCACGCGAGCAGTTCCCCGGGCGGCTTCCCGGCGCCCTCCTCCGCGCCCCTGTCCACGAAGTCCCCCGGCGAGGTCAGCGCGGCCTCGACCTCACGGGCGAACGCGGCCTGGTCCGTCACCGCCAGCACGGAGGAGTGGTCGGTCCAGGCGAGATGGGCGATCTGATGGGCCACGGTCCAGCCGGGGGCGGGCGTCGCACGCGCCCACCTCTCCGGACTCGACTCGGCCACGAGCAGGTCGAGTTCCTCGCTCTCGGCAACGAGGGCGTCGATCACGGGCGTTGGGTCGGCCATGGGGGGAGCATGGCAGTGGAGAAAGAAACAAGCAAGCGTGCTTGCATTTTTGGGGGCCTCTTGGGAGACCTCTAGTTCGGAGACCTCTAGGAGGCGTGGCCCTCGTAGTAGAGGTACGGGGCGTAGGGGGCGTACGGCTCAGCCTGGCCGTAGCCCGCGCTCCAGCCGTGTTGCTCGACCTCGTCGTGGCCCGTGGCCCGGCCGGGGGCTTGCTCCCGCTTCCGGGAGCCGTGGAGGTGGGCGTAGGTGCCGCCCAGGGCGATGAGGTCGGGGTGGCGGCCCGTTTCCACGATGCGGCCCCGGTCGAGGACGAGGATGCGGTCGGCGTCGGGGGCGAGGTCGAGGTCGTGGGTGATCATGATGGTCGTACGGCCGGCCATGAGGCGGCGGAGGGGTTCGACGATCCGGCGGGCGGCGATGGCGTCGAGGCCGGTGGTGGGTTCGTCGAGGACGAGTACGGGGGCGTCGCGCAGGACGGCGCGGGCGATGACGAGGCGCTGGAGCTGACCGCCGGAGAGCCGGGCGGTGTGGGCGTCGATGAGGGTGTCGTAGCCGTCGGGCAGCGCGGTGATGAAGTCGTGCGCGTCGGCGGTGCGGGCGGCGTCCTCGATGGCCCGGTCGCTGGCGCCGGGCCGGCCGCAGGCGATGTTGGCGCGGACGGTGTCGTGCAGGACGAGGGTCTGCTGCGGGAGGAGGGCGACGTACTCGCGCAGCCGGTCCAGGGGGAAGGCGCGCAGCGGGTTGCCGTCGAGGAGGACCGTGCCGGAGTCGGGGTCGTAGAAGCGGAGGAGGAGCTTGGAGAGGGTGGACTTTCCGGCGCCGCTGGGGCCTGTGATGATCACCAGTTCGCCGGGGTGGACGGTGAAGGAGAGGGCGTCCAGGGCGGGGGCGGGGGTGGGGGCGGTGCCTGCGGAGCGGGGCTCGGTGGCGGTACCGGGAGCGGTGGTCGACTCGGGAGCGGTAGTCGACTCGGTGGCTGCGCCCGGGTAGCGGAAGGTGACGTCGCGGAGTTCCACGGTGCCGTCGGGGCGGCCGGGGTCGCTCCGCCCGGCGGCGGTGCCGGCGGCCGGGTCGGTGACGGCGGGGCGGGAGTCCAGGATCTCGACGAGCCGCTCGGCGCCGGCCGTGGCGGCGGTGACGAGGAGGCCCAGCTGCGCGAGGCTGCGGATGGGCGGGTAGAGGTAGCTGAGGAGGGCGGCGAAGGCGAGGAGCTGGCCGAGGGTCATCTTGCCCGCGGAGATCTCCCAGACGCCGATGCCGATGACCGCCAGCACACACACCGTCTCGATGACCTGGACGAGCTGCCCGTACGCCTGGTTGAGGCGGGCCGAGCGGACCGCCGCCCGGAACCACGCCGTCGCCTCCCGCCGCAGCCGCCGCCGCTCGGCGTCCTCACGGCCGTACGCCTGGGTGAGGACGAGGTTGCCGAGGGACTCCTCGACGACCGAGGTGACCGCGCCGTCGGCGACCCGGCCCTCCCGCGCGACCGACTTGACGCCGGCGGAGAACCGTCGGGCCGCCAGCCAGAACAGCGGGGCGAGTACGAAGGTGGCCGCCGCCAGGTCCCAGCGCAGCCAGAACGCGGCCGCCGCGTAGAAGACGGCGCTGAACAGGGCCGTCGCGGTGCCGAGCAGCCCGGAGACGGCCATCTGTTCGATGGCTTCGACGTCGCCGGTGAGACGGGAGAGCAGGTCGCCCTGGCGGTGGCGCTGGAAGAAGTGCGGGGGGAGTTTCTGGACGTGGTCGAAGACGTGTTCGCGTAGCCGCATCACGAACCGTTCCGACACCCAGACGGAGAGGGAGCCGCCCGCGTACCCGATGGCCGCGCCGACGACCGCGATGCCCAGCCACTGGGCCGCCGGCACCCAGAACGCGTCCAGCTCGCCCTTCTGCAGCGCGTTGTCCGTCAGCTCGCTGAACAGCAGGATCGCCGAGGTCTCCGCGAGCGCGCCCAGCACGGTGCACAGCCAGATGACCACGAGCCAGCGGCGCAGCCCCTTGGTCATGGGCCAGAAACGACGGAAGGCGGCGCGGGCGGGGAGGGTGGGGGTGCCGGTGGGGGTCTCGGCGGGGGTGCCGAGAGGGGCGCCGGTGGGGGCCTCGACGGGGCCGGGATCGCACTCATCTTCCAGATATTCGATGGGATCGAATTCTTCGGCGTCATCCGAGGGGCCTTGGAGATATCCGCCGCGACCCTCTTCCTCCTTTCCGCGGACGACCGGAAATCCGTACGGCGACAATTCCAGACCCGCCGGAACACTCCGAGGGAAATCAACCGCCGAACCACGGCCCTTGGGTGCTCGCATAACTCTCCCTGTCGAGCAAGAACAATGTAGGGGCGAGCGCGCCACGGCACCCGGGACTTTGCCTGATCGCCAGGCGGTTCCGAGGGGATCCACAGCCCGCGCACAACGCCACGGAGGGGGCGGACACGGCGGGAGGGCCGACGGAGAACCGGCGACCCTCCCGCCCCACCTGGGGCTTTACCCTTGGCGTCCGATCAGAAGCCCGGCCGCTGCGGCGCCGGCTCACCGGGGCGCGGCCGGCGGCGACGCTGCTGCTGCGCCGGCGGGGGCACCTGATTGGGGTTGGCGTTGGGGTCCGTGTTGGGGTTCGGGTTGGCATTCCGGCGAGGGGTAAGCGGTGCGATGACCCTGAAGCTCATACCGACTCCTTACGAGTTTCCAGCGGCGGGCGTTCCCTCCGCTCGATGAAAGGAAACTTAACACGACCGGGAGAGAAGAAAGAGAAAACTCAGAATTCAAGGCGCCGATCAATTCTGTGCGAACCTAGGAATGACCTGGGAAATGAATAGGATCCGGCTGGGTCCGGGCTGGGATTTGACTGTCCGTCAGGCGGGGACCACGGGGAATCCACAGGTGGGGACGGGGGCGGGCGACCACGGCCGGGTGGCGGTGGAGGGGCGTGCGACGGGGGTGATCTCAAAGGTTGCGAGCCGTGGACGACAGGGGCAAAGCTGGTTACGTGCCTGACTTAGTCCATTGCTTTGCACTGCAAGGTCGCCCATACTGAACGAAGCGTCCCCTTCCCCGGTTCTCCGCTCTCTTGGACGGCCCTCGTGACACTCCCCAGCGCTGACCAGTCCGCGCCCACCACCGCGACAACACCGACGACACCGACGACACCGCAGGCCGGCCTCGCCTCCCGCGCTCCCCGCGCTCCCCGTGGTCCGGGTTCCCTCGGGCCCGTGGGGCTGGTGCTGGCCGGTGGGATATCGGTGCAGTTCGGCGGGGCGCTGGCGGTGACGCTGATGCCGCGCGCCGGGGCGCTCGGGGTGGTGACGCTGCGGCTCGCGGTGGCCGCGCTGGTGATGCTGGTGATCTGCCGCCCCCGGCTGCGCGGGCACTCGCGGTCCGACTGGAGCACGGTGGTCGTCTTCGGCATCACCATGGCCGCGATGAACGGCCTCTTCTACCAGTCCGTCGCCCGTATCCCCCTCGGCCCCGCCGTCACCCTGGAGGTGCTCGGCCCGCTGGCCCTCTCCGTCCTGGCGTCGCGCCGGGCGATGAACCTGGTGTGGGCCGCGCTCGCCCTCTGCGGTGTCTTTCTCCTCGGCGGAGGCGGTGGTGGCGGTGGCTTCGGCGCGCTGGACCCCCTGGGCGTCTTCTTCGCACTCGCCGCCGGGTCGGCGTGGGCGCTGTACATCGTCTTCAGCGCGCGTACGGGGAGGCGGTTCCCGCAGGCCGACGGGCTGGCGCTGGCCATGGCCGTCGCGGCGGTGCTGTTCCTGCCGCTGGGGCTCGTCGAATCGGGGACGCGGCTGGTCGACCCGAAGACGCTGGCCCTGGGCGCCGCCGTCGCCGTCCTCTCCTCCGTCCTCCCCTACACCCTCGAACTCCTCGCCCTGCGCCGCCTGCCCGCGTCCACCTTCGCGGTCCTCATGAGCCTGGAGCCCGCGATCGCCGCGACCGCCGGTTTCCTGATCCTCGACCAGGCCCTCGCCGCCACGGAGGCCCTCGCGATCGCGCTGGTCATCGGGGCGAGCATGGGGGCGGTGCGGACGCAGGTGGGGCGGGGGAAGGTGCGGCCGGGGCCGGGGAAGGTGCGGCGGGGGAGGTCGGTGCGGGGGAAGGTGCGGCGGGGGAGGTCGGTGCGGGGGAAGTCGGGGGCTTCCGGGTGAGCGGAGGTGGTGCGCGCGCGAGCGGAAGTGGTGCGCGCGTGGAGCGGAGGAGGCGCGCCGGCGACCGGCCCGCGCCTCCCAACTGCCCCCGTTCCCGTCCCGGCTGTCCCCGTTCCCGTTCGCGGTCAGTTGTCCAGGCTGGGCAGGAAGGAGACCAGCCTGCTGCCGCTCCGGGCGATCAGTACGTCCTCGTAGAGCAGGGTCTGGGGCATGGCCCCCTGCTTGCCGGCGTCGACGTGACCGCTCCAGATCCGCTCGCCCGTGTCCGCGTCGAGGCCGGACAGGTCGCCGTCCGGGCCGAAGAAGTACACGACGTTCCGGTTCGGCGACACCACCGGCTTCGCCAGGTCGGTCCAGTTCGCTTCGCTGTCGGGCACCTTGATGCCGACCGGGGCGGTCCACAACACCTTTCCCGTCGTGAGCGAGTAGGAGGACGCCTGGCCCGCACGGGACACGGAGATCAGACGGTCCCCGACCAGGGCCTTGGCGGCCTGCGCCCCCTGGACCGGGTAGGACAGCGGGGTCTGCCTGCCCGAGCTGTCGACGACGGTCAGCCTCTCGGTCCTCGCTTTCTGCTCCTCCTTTTCGAAGACCACACTCGACCGCTCCGGCATTTTGGTCAGGACGATCCGGTCCTCCCAGGTCCCGACGATCTGCTGCCTGCCGGGAAGGGACGTGACCTTGGTGGTCCGTCCGGTGGCCGGGTCGAGACGGAGGACGTCGGTCGGGACGGGCTCCTCGGTCTCCGGCGAGCACAGCAGGTAGGGGACGCCGCTCAGCGCCACCCGGTCGCACCAGATGCCCTTGCCCCAGCTGTGGCGCCACTTCACCTTGCCGGTCCGCGGATCGACGGCCGTCAGCGTCCGGTCGCTCGGGGTGTTGGCCAGGACCGCGCCGTCGATGAGCAGGGCGGCCTGGTCGTCGCGGTTGTCGCTCGCCAACTCCACCGACCACAGCACCTTGCCGCTGTCGGTGTCCACCGCCGTCAGGTCGGTGCCGGGGGCGTAGTTCCCGTCCTTCCCCTTCTCGGTGGTGTGGTTGCGGTAGGCGTAGAGCACGCCGTCGCGCACGCCGACCGGTCGGCTCAACACGGACACGGGCCCGGAGCCGTCGCCGTTCGCCTTGAGTGTCCACAGCTGTTCGCCGGTGTTCGCGTCGAACTTCGCGGCGTCGTACTTGTACCCGGCGCAGTACAGCGCCGAGCCGTCCACCAGGCAGCCCAGCTCGACGGCGCCCCGCGCGTCGGTCCGCCACGGCTGCCAGGCCTCCGGCGACTGCGCCGGGCGCGCCGGCCGGTCCTGGTCGCCCGCCCCGCCGCCCCCGAAACCGAGCACCGCCCCCACGGTGATCGCGGCCACGGCCGCCGCCGTCCCCGCCACCTGCGAGAAGCGGCGCCGGGCGCGCCGCCGCAGCACCTTCTCGACCAGGTCGCCGGGCGCTCGTACGCGGTCCAGGTCGACGGCGTGCAGCGTCTCGCGGACCTTCTGCTCCACCAGTTCCGTCGTCATCCCTGAGCCCCCTTCGGCGTAAAGCTGAGCTGCTGCGACTGTTCGTCCGCGGGCCCGGCGGGCCCCAGTTCCGGTACGAGGGCCCGGAGTTTGGCGAGCGATCTGTGGGCCGTGCTGCGCACGGTGCCGACCGGGCACCTCAGCAGTGCCGCGACCTCGGCCTCCGGCAGGTCCTCGAAGTAGCGCAGGACGACCACGGCCCGCTGGCGCTTCGTCAGTCGCGCGAGCGCCGCCCACAGCGCGATCCGCAGCTCGGACTCCGCCCCGGCGTCGGCGTCGGTGCTCGATTCGGGCAGTACGGGCACCGACGTCTCCGCTCGGTGTCCGCGCAGCCGCCAGCGGTTGACCTGCTGGCGGTACATGACCTGGCGCACATACGCCTCGGGCTGCTCGATGCTCGACCAGCGTCCGTAGACCTTCATCAACGCGATCTGCAGCAGATCCTCGGCTCCATGCCGGTCCCCGCCCGTGAGCAGCACCGCGAGCCGCAGCAGCGCGGTGGAGCGCATCGCTACGAACTCCCGGAACTCGTCATGACTCGACGCCTTCATCAGCCCTCAACCCTCCCCCTTCTCGGCACCCCTCACGACGTGCTGAGCCGCACCGGGCTATCCCTCGCCGAGGAAGATTGTGCGCCCGCCCCACGGAGAGAGCCCCCTCCCCGTATCAGCCCTCGCCCTCGCCCTCGCCCTCACCTTCGCCCCGAGCCTCCGGTCGCGTCCCGAGTGCGATCTCGTAGCGCAGTCGCTGACGCCTCGCCGGCATCACCATGTGGTCGACCTGGATCGGGCGGTGGTCGCGGTCGAGGGTGACCCGGGTCAGCCGGAGCACCGGCTCGCCCGGAGCGGTGCGGAGGGTCTCGCGCTCCTCGTCGTCCGGGGTGTCGGCCGTCACGTCCTCACGGACGAGGGCGCCGACATGGCCCAGTGCGGCGAGCAGGGTGACGGCCCCTCCCGGGATCTTGGCGGTTCCGGCGAGGCCGGTGCCGCGGGCGATGGCGACCGGGTAGTACGTGTCCGTCAGCTCGTTCGGCTGATCGTCGAGAAGGATCAGCCGCCGGCGTACGACGACGACCTCCCCCTCGTCCACCCCGAACACCCGCGCCACCTCGGCCGGGGCCGCGACCTCCCCCGCGTACAGAATCCGCTGGGCACCGCGCCGCCCCTGAGCCGCCGCGTCCGCACCCCAGGCGTCGCCCTGACCCTTCCCCCTCGGGGTCAGATACGGCACCGAGGTACTGACCCAGCTGTTCGCGCTCATCGCGTCCTCCTGACTGCTCGGGGGCTCCCCGACCTGGCCATCGTGTCCAAGGGGTCGGCCCGCTGATCAGTGCAGCGCCGCGATGGCCTTGAGGATCAGGGCGCGTGCGTCGGCTCCGTACACGGCCATGCTCCGCAGTTGCTCGAACGCCTTGAGGTACAGGGCGATTTCGGAGGGCTGGGTGACTCTCACACGGGCCGACATCAGCTCCACCGACACGAGGGTGTCGTCGTACACGTGGAACAACTCCTGAGGCCACAGCACGCGCTCGCGTGTGGCGCTGGGAATGATGCCGAGCGACACCGATGGCACGGCCCCGGCCGTGAGCAGGTAACCGAGCTGGGCGGCCATCGCGTCCTCGTCACCCAACCGGTAGAAGAGAACCCCTTCTTCGATCAGCATGACGAACCGGTGCCCCGGCTGGTGGATGATCTGTGAGCGTTCGAGACGGGCGGCGGCAGCCTCGTCGGCGTCGTCGGGGATGTCGAGAAGACGGGCGTTGGCGGAGAGCAGGGCACGCGCGTACCCCTCGGTCTGCAGGAGGCCGGGCACCAGGGTGGGCGAGTAGATCCGGAACAGTTCGGTGGCCTGGTACAGCTCCACGTAGCTGTCCTGCAGACGCTTCAAGCCGGAGCGGACCTTGCGCCGCCATTCGCCGTACTGGGACTCGGCGTCCCGCGACTGGACGATGATGTCGGCCGCCTGGTCCTCGGCGCCGCACGCTCGGCACCAGCGACGGATGTCATCGGGAGTCGGGGCTGTGTGGCCGTTCTCGATGCGAGAGGTCTTCGGGTGTGTCCAGCCGCAGTGCACGGCCAGCTCCGTGCCGGTGATGCCCGCATCGGCGCGCAGGTCTCGCAGCCGTTGCGCGACCCGCTCGCGCGCGGCCTGGGCCGAGGAGGACGGGGAGTTGGGCATGAGCTGACCGGGACACCTTCCGCTAGCTGATCTTGTAGTCCTCGTGTGGGACGGCTCGTTCCCACACCGTTTCGAATGCTTCGGCGCACAGCTTCGCCGCAGCGGGGCTCTCGCTGATCTCGCCACCGCCGGAGGCTCCATTGCCGGTGAAGTGGTTCCACCGGATGAGACGGCCATCAATCAGCCAGAAGTCGTTGCCGGGCAGGGCGATGTCGGAGGCGCGTCGGCGCGGCAGCCACCGCACCCGTTCTCCGGCCGCCACGTTCACGCCGGTGCCCGCGTGCTCGTACCGAATGTAGTCACTGACCGGCTCCGAGACGATACGGGCCCGGCGGACCACGACCCCGCGGCCGACCGTACGCCGGACCAGAGCCACCCAGGGCGCCCAGTACGGTGAGCCGGGGTCGTTGTCCCGTTCTCCCGTGCGGTTCCAGTGGTTGAAGTCGTCGGCCTCGCCGCTGACCCCGTAGACGTCGCGCATCTCCAGGTGCACGGCCGAGTGCTGTGCACCGTCGAGGAGTTCAGCGAAGCTCGGCACGTTCTGCGACATCGCAGGCCTTCCTCAGGATCGGCACCATGCGGGCCGGGATACGGACAACTGCTTCGTGGTCGGGGATGCCTGCCGCGTGCCCCGGAGCCTCGAACGCGGCGCATTCCGCTTCGAGTTCCGGTGCCGGCTTCCACCCCTGGATGACCAGATCGTTGGTGCTCTCGTCGACCCACACCGTGGGACTCTCGCCCGTCCCTGTGTTCGGGTCGATCCCGACGAACCGTAGTGTCATCGCCGCCTCCGACGCTCTTGGTGTGCACGTATGTACAACACCGTCAGCCACTGGAGACGGTCGGTCAAGGGGACCTACCCCGGGGGAGCTGTAGAAACGAATCGTTGCGAACATTCATGAACATTGCTGGCCATGGGAGATGTCACGTTCCTAGCGTTGCCAGGCATGACAAGACCCCGGCGGTGCGTGAACACCCCGGGGCGCGGCCAATGCTGCAAGAGGAGCGCCGACATGGCCATGTCCACCCCCCGCCCGGCCCGGCGGACCACGATGGATCCGCCGCCCCTCCTCGGGCTCCCGAACGAGGAGCCGGTACCGCCGGCCGACTGCGAGCGCTGCGCGAGCCTGGCCGAGCAGCGGGCATCCGCGCGGGCCGAGAACGACTGGTCGCGCGTCTCCGACTGCAACGTCCTCATCCGCGCCCACCACCCGCAACGCCCGAAGGCGAGGCGATGACCGTGGACAGCCGTACCGAGGAACGCTGGCTCGACACCGGCTCGGGCCCCGGCCGCACGGTGCGGGTGGAGGTGTACGACTGCGTGGACGAGGACCCCGAGACGGCGTACCGACGCATCCTGGATCACGGGATGACCTGCCCCACATGCCGCACCCTGGACGAGGACGGCCAAGCGAACGGCGACTGCGACACCGCCCGGCGCCTCAACCTCGCCTGGGGGATGGCGCGCCGCGCCTGCGCTCAGTCCGCCTCCGCGGTGGAGTCGGCCGCCGGTGGGTTCTGTGCGACGAAGGAGCCGAGGCCGGGTTCGGTGTAGGTGAGGCCCGCCTCGCGAAGCGACCGGAGGACCTTGTGGGCCGTCGCGTTCGCGATGCCGAACTCCTCGGTGATCTGGACGACGGAGGGGACGCGCGTACGCGGGGGATAGGTGCCGTCGGCGATCCGACCACGCACCACTTTGGCCACCTGGCGCCAGCGCGGGATGTCGGGAACGAACTCCATCATCCCTCCATCATGCGCATGCTTGGACATCTGAGCGATTCATGGAATCCCTAAGATCCCTAGCATGCCTGCATTGCCTCCCGTAGCGTGAGCACACGGAAAACCCCGGCGACGGATGTCCGCCGTCCCGGGGCATGGCCACCAGCCGACCCAGATCGGAGCTGATGACAATGACCGACCTTATCGGTCGCCTCCTCGCCTGGATGAGCCTCGTGCTCAACCCCACCGGCGCACATCGTCGCGTCGCACACCCCGGCACACTTCCGTCCGCCCCTCCCGTACGCATCCCTCCGCCCCCAACCTCCGACTCCCCGCTCCCCGTTCACCGCAGCCCCTACGGCGTGCACGGCCCCCTCGACGGTGCCGCCACCATCGCCGTACGCCCGTACGTCATCGCCGTACCCGGTCCCTACTGGGCACAGGGGACGGAGGTGGCGGCCTGATGTCGGCAGCGGAGGAGGAGGGGGAGTTGCGGCTGCTGCCGTGGGCCGGTGCCGGAGGCAAGCCCTGCTTTCTCATCACCGATGGGCAAGGCGGGCCGGTCTCTCGGCTCGCCGACGCCACCGAGGCCATTCAGCTCGGTATGGGCGGCGAACTCCTCGCCCACGCCCGCGACCTCCTGCCGGACACTCCGCGCGGTGAACTCCGGTTCCTCGCCGAGCGGTTGACCGAGGCGCTCGATGACGCGCTTCGGGTGGCCGAGAGTCGGGGGCGGCGGTTGGAGCAGTCGGGGCGGCTGAACTGAGGCACGGGTGAGGGGCGGTGGCGGTGGCGGACTGGCGCCCCTCGCCGGATGCCGCTGTCACCGCATGCCGGTTCGTACACTGCGAGGGTGGAAGACCACACGGCCACCAGGATCCACGCACGTCCGGCGCCCGCGTTGCGGCGGTACGTCGGCTCGTACGTCGGTTTCGATCTTCGTGGGTTCCCGGCGGGGGTGCACTGCGGTCCGCCGGGCCGCATGCTCACTACGGTGATCAGTCTGTCCGGCCCTTTGGAGGTGGCGGCGGGCGTCGGCGACGGGGCACCGGTCGCCCGATTCGGCAGCGTGGCCGGCGGTCTGATGCGCCGGTCCGTCGCGATCCACCACGACGGACGCCAGGAAGGCGTGAAGGTGTCGCTGACACCGCTCGGGGCCCGGGCCGTCTACGGCATGCCCGCCGCTGATCTCGCCAACCGACTGGTCCCCTTCGACGAGCTTCTCGGAGCGCTCGGCGTCGAGTTGGTCGACCGGCTCCGCGCGGCGACGACATGGGCCGCGCGGTTCGCCGCGCTGGACGAGTCGCTCCTGCGAGCCGTCGGCCGCGGCGCCGGCGGCGACCCCGTCTCCCGGGTGCGCCCCGAGGTGGCCGAGGCCTGGCGCCGCCTCTTGGCCGCGCGGGGCCGCGTCCAGGTGGGAGGGGTCGCCGCGGAACTGGGCTGGAGCCGTCGGTACCTCACCGAGCGGTTTCGCGGTGAGGTGGGCCTGTCGCCGAAGACCTTCGCCCGGATTTTGCGCTTCGAGCACGCTCACGAACTGGCCACCACGCACGACCCGCTTCCGTGGGCCGAGGTGGCGACCGTCTCCGGCTACGCCGACCAAGCCCATCTGGTCCGGGACTGGAGCGAGTTCACGGGCCGATCGCCGACAGCATGGCGTCGCGGCGAAGTCCTGCTCGGGACTGGCTAGTCGCCCACCGGCCGCTCATCGCGTCGGCTTCCGTTCCCTTTCCTTCAAGACCACCCCATGGCTGTCCTGTGACGATCGTCGGCATGAGACTCGTCGATCACGAACCCAACGCCATCGACCTGCGGACCACCCCCGTGCACCTCGGGCTGGGGTCGAGAGCGCAACCCGTCGAGGGCTTCGCCTGGGACCCGGAGGTGCTCCAGGCCTACAGCGCCGCGGTCGCGGCGGACGGCGCCGAAGGCCGGATGGTGACGATCTTCGACGGCGACGGCCTCGGCGACCATTGGGAGCGCCACCCCGCCGGCGATGAACTGGTCGTCTGCCTCAGCGGGTCGGCGACGGTCACCCGCGAGGTGGACGGAGTGCCCGACCGGGTTGTGCTCGGGCCGGGCGAGGCCACCGTCAACCCGGCCGGGACGTGGCACGCGGTCGACATGGCGGGACCCACGTCCATCCTGACCATCACCGCCGGCCTCGGCACCGACCACCGCTCCCGGACCGAAGCCCGCCCGACCGAGCCCACCGGCACGTCCGGCCCGCGAACACCGTGACGACCCGTGTCGCATGCCTCGGCGACAGCCTCACCCGCGCGCAACTCAGCGTCGACTACCTGGACCTTCTCGAACGACGCCGCCCTCCCGGCGACGTACAGCTCGCCCGCTTCGGCGTCAACGGCGACTTCGCCCACAACCTCGCACGGCGCCTCGATGCCGTCGTCGCGGACCCACCGGACGTGATCACCGTGCTGATCGGGACCAACGACGCCCGAGCGAGCCTCGCCGGTTACCCCGTCGAGCGGGCCATGAAGCGCAAACAACTCCCCGAGCGCCCGTCGGCCGGCTGGTTCCAGCAGTGCCTGGGAGCCGTCGTCGAACGGCTGCGAACGCAGACCGACGCGACGATCGCTCTGCTGTCCCTCCCGGTCCTCGGCCAGCAACTCGACGGAGCCGCGGCGCGGGCATCACAGGCATACAGCCGCATGATCGCCGAGGTCGCCACCACCACCAACACGACCTATCTCCCGCTCCACGAACGCCAGACCGAGGAACTACGCCAGGCGGACCCGCTGCCGATTCCCTACCGGGACCCGACGCCCGCGGCAAGCGTCGGCGTCCTCGTCCGGCGCGCCTTGCCGCACCGCAGCCTCGACACGATCTCGCGGCGTCGGGGTCTCGTGCTCACGACCGACCACATCCATCAGAACAGCCGCGGCGCCGCCCTTGTCGCCGAGGTCATCGACACCTGGCTCCCGACCCGGAGCGCGTAGCCGTACCCAGGACGTATAACAGGCGCATGATCTACCACGTCGTATCCCTCGATGCCTGGAACGCCCGCCCCGACCAGCCGTACGCCCCCTCCTCGCTCCCCGAGGACGGGTTCGTGCACTGTTCGCCGGACGAGGGGACGACGCTGGCCGTCGTGAACGCCTTCTATCGGGACGCGCCGAAGCCATTGCATGTGCTGGTGCTCGATGAGGAACGGCTCGGCGCGCGGGTGGAGTTCGAGGCGGCAGATCCCGCGCCGCCGCCGGGGGTCGGGGCGGACGTTCTGTTCCCGCACGTGTTCGGGCCGCTCGACCGTGACGCCGTCGTACAGGTCCTGGAGATCCGGTGGGACGGGGAGGGGCGCGCGGTGGGGCTGGCGGCGAGCCGGCGCGGGTAGCGGCGGTCAGCGCGGCTCAGCCCGTGTCGACCACGACCGGCCGGATCAGCTCGACGGGCTCGTCGCCCCGCTCCTCCCGGACCCCGTCGGCGTCATACACGTCGTACGGCCCCATGAGCCGCGTACCGGCGGTGCCGGCCAGGTACCACCGGCCGCCGACCAGCGCCAGGGCGTAGTACGGGTCCCAGGGGTCGACATCGACGAGGGACGGATGAACGCCGCACAGGACGTCCACGCCGAACCGTTCCCCGAGGTGCTCCGCGAGGCGCAGGTCGGGGTACGGCCCGAGGTCACACTCGTACACGTGCACCACGAGACCGAGCGGCCACGCCGGATCCTCGGTGGGCTCCAGACTCGCCCACAGGCTTCCCAGGTCGTCCGCGTCCGGGACATCGGCTCCGGGGGGCTGAATCACCAACCGCAGACCGGGCGGGACCAATCCCATGAATGCCGCGACGACGTCGGCGACGGTGAGTGCCCGTGACACGGTGACACTGAACATGATCGCCACATAATCACGCCGGACACCTGCCGCACACCGCATGCGGCCTCCGCGTGGTTCACATGCCGAGGAACGCGAACGTCCAGTACGGCCGCCGTGATCGCGACACCCAGGCGGATTCTCCGGCGGCGGGACCAACCCTGCACCTGGGGGCTCTGCACCGCCTCGTGCGCCTTCTCCGTCTCCCCGTCGTGCCGGTCCATGCGCCGCCCGTCGTGCCGAGAGCTGGGGTGGAACCGTATGGAACTCTCCCGATGCTCCCCGTGTCCGGCCGGACACGAACGGTGAGCGAGGCGGCGCACGGGGGCGCGGGCAGGGAGCCCCCGACCGCCGGGCGCCGGTTTCGTGGCGGGGAAAACCGGTTGTGGGGGCGGGGGTACGACTGGCACGGTGCGGTGTTCCGTAACACCCATGTACACCCATGTACACCCATGAAGTCCCCGTGAGGTTCTCGTGACGATCTACTTCTATGGCGCCGACGAGGTCCCCTACGGATGCTTCTCGAACTTCTCCGATCACGGCTTCGACCTCGACGGGGTCCGGTGGCCGACGTCGGAGCACTACTTCCAGGCGCAGAAGTTCAAGGGCACCCGCCACGCGGAACTCGTCCGGCGTGCGCGGACGCCGCTGCGGGCGGCGGAGTTGGGCCGTGACCCGTCCAAGCCCCTGCGGAGGGACTGGGAGCGGGTCAAGGACGACGTGATGCGTCGCGCGGTGGCCGCCAAGTTCCGTGCGCACGCCGATATCCGCGCCGTTCTGCTGTCCACCGGTGACGAGGAGATCGTCGAGGACACCACCACCGACCACTACTGGGGTCGGGGCAGGACCGGCACCGGCAAGAACATGCTCGGGCGCATTCTGGTGCGCACCCGTGGTCAGTTGCGTGCCGACGAACCGGCGGAGAAGAAGTAGCGGCGGAGTCGGGCGCGTTTTCCGGACGTTCTTCGAGGCGGTCAGCGGGAGGGAGGCACCGCTTTCTCCAGTGCCTCCGCCAGTACCTCCGCCAGGTGCAGCCCGGGCCTCCCCGCCAACTGCTCCAGCTGCGTCCGGCAGGAGAAGCCGTCCGCCAGGACCAGCGTGTCGTCGGTCGCGGACCGTACCGCCGGGAGGAGTTGGTCCTCGGCGCAGGCCACGGAGACGTCGTAGTGGCCCTTCTCGAAGCCGAAGTTGCCGGCGAGGCCGCAGCAGCCGCCGCTGAGGTCGCCGGTGAGGCCGGCGGCGGTGCGGAGGCGGCGGTCGGGGGCGTCGCCCAGGACCGCGTGCTGGTGGCAGTGGGTCTGGCCGACGACCGGGCGGTCCACGGCGGGCGGGGTCCAGTGCGGGGCATGGCGTTCGAGCGCCTCCGCGAAGGTGACGACCGAGGCGGCGAGCCGGTGGGCCCGGGGGTCGTCGGGGAGCAGCTCGGGGAGGTCGGTGCGGAGCGTCGCCGCGCAGCTCGGTTCGAGGACGACGACGGGGAGGTGGGGTGGGGTGAGGTCCGGGTCCTCGGCCAGCAGCCGTTGCGGGACCGGGCTGAGGACGTCGAGGATGTCGAGCGTGCGGCGCAGCACCGCGCGGGCCCGGTCGAGCTGGCCCGTCGAGATGTACGTCAGTCCGCAGCAGACCCGGCCGGTCCGCATCGCGAACAGGGTGCGGGTGAGGCGCAGTTGGGTGAGGGCGACCTCCTCGCCCGCCGCCGCCCGCCGCACCCACTCCGGCTTTCGCTTCATCCACAGCGTCGGCGCCACGATCACCTGGAGCCCGGCCGCCTCCAGCACCTTCAGCGCGGCCTGCCCCACGGACGGCGAGAGATGCTCCGTGAAGGTGTCCGGCCACAGCAACACGGTCACGGGTGCCCTGTCGCCCCCGTCCGCCTCCTCTCCCACCTCCGCAGAACCCACCTCCGCAGACCCCACCCCCGCAGACCCCGCCTCCCCCGCAACCACTTCCCCCGCGGCCGCCTCCTCCCGCCGTGCCTCCTCCGTGAGCATCCGGTGGTACCACCGTGTGAACGGCACCCTCGCCAGCCGCGGCAGCTCCCGCTCCCCCGCGATCCCGCCCAGCCGTTTGGCGAGCGCGGCGACGGGCCGTACGCCCGCGAGGAGGTTGACGAGGCCCGCCGTGCGCGTACGGGCGACCAGGCCGAGCCACACCGGCAGTCGGCCCATCGCGTAGTGGGACGCCGGGCGGCGGCGCCCCGCGTAGTGGTGGTGGAGGAACTCCGCCTTGTACGTGGCCATGTCGACGCCGACCGGGCAGTCCGAGCGGCAGCCCTTGCAGGACAGGCAGAGGTCGAGCGCGTCCCGTACCTCCAGGGAGCGCCAGCCGTCGGTGACCACCTCGCCGGCCAGCATCTCGTGCAGCAGACGGGCCCGGCCCCGGGTGGAGTGCTCCTCCTCCCCGGTGGCGCGGAACGAGGGGCACATCACCGCTCCGGACGCCGGACTCACCTCGGTCGTACGGCACTTGGCGACGCCCACACAGCGCCGTACCGCCGCCGAGAAGTCACCGCCGTCGTCCGGGTACGCGAACTCCACCGGCACGGGTGTACGCGGCAGGACCGCGAAGCGGAGGTTCGAGTCCAGGGGGGCGGGGCGGACGAGCATGCCGGGGTTGAGGAGGTCGTCGGGGTCCCAGACGCCCTTCACGCGCTCGAACAGCCGGACGAGATCAGCCCCGTACATCTTCGGCAGCAGCTCCGCGCGGGCCTGGCCGTCGCCGTGTTCGCCGGAGAGGGAGCCGCCGTGCGCGGTGACCAGTTCGGCCAGTTCCTCGGAGAAGCGGCGGAAGCGGCCGATGCCCGCCGGGGTGAGGAGGTCGAAGTCGATACGGACGTGGATGCAGCCGTCGCCGAAGTGGCCGTAGGGCGTGCCACGCAGGTCGTGGGCGGTCAGCAGGGACCGGAAGTCCCGTAGATACGCGCCCAGTCGGGCCGGGGGCACCGCGCAGTCCTCCCAGCCGGGCCACGCCTCGCTGCCGTCGGGCATCCGGGTAGCCGTACCGCTCGCGTCCTCGCGGATGCGCCACAGCGCGCGCTGGCCGGCGGCGTCCGTCACCACGAGGGAGTCCACGAGCGCGCCGTCGGCGCCGGCCGCGCGGACGAGCGCGTCGGCGTGCGCCCGCGCCTCGGCGGGCGTGCCGCCGCCCGCCTCCACGAACAGCCAGGCCCCGCCGCGCGGCAGCCCGGTCTCGCCCGGCGGGACGAGGTCCGCCGCCATGCCCTCCACCGTGAGCGGGTCGTGCGGCAGCAGCCCGGACGCCGCCTCGGCCGCCGCGCTCTCGTCGGCGTACGCCAGAACGGCGAGGGCACGCGCGCGGGGGGACTCGACGAGCCGTACGACCGCTTCCGTGAGCACCCCGAGCGTGCCCTCGGAGCCACAGAAGGAACGGGCGACGTCGGTGCCCTTCTCGGGCAGCAGCGCGTCCAGGGCGTAACCGGAGATACGGCGGGGGAGGTCGGGGAAGCCCATGCGCAGGCGGGCCAACTCGCCTTCCACCAGCGGGCGGAGGCCGTCCGGGGCGCCCGCCCAGCCCTGCCCCAGCCGCAGCGCCTCACCTCTTCCCCCGAGCACCGACAGCTCGCGCACGCTGTCGGCCGTCGTGCCCCAGGCGACCGAGTGGGAGCCGCAGGAGTTGTTGCCGATCATGCCGCCGAGGGTGCAGCGGCTGTGTGTGGACGGGTCGGGGCCGAAGCGCAGGCCGTGCGGGGCGGCGGCCTCCTGGAGGCGGTCCAGGACGAGGCCGGGCTGCACGACCGCCGTCCGCGCCCCGGGGTCGAGGGAGACCAGCCGGTTCATGTGCCGGGTGAAGTCCAGGACCAGGCCCGTGCCCGTGGCCTGCCCGGCGATCGACGTGCCGCCGCCGCGCGCGACGACCGGGACGCCGTGCTCACGGGCCACGGACAGGACGGCCGCCACGTCGTCCGCGTCCCGGGGCGCGACCACGCCCAGCGGCACCCGCCGGTAGTTGGAGGCGTCCATCGTCGTCAGCGCGCGTGCGGTCGCGCCGAAGGAGACCTCGCCGCGCACGCCCGCCGCCCGCAGCGCGGCCTCCAGCGCGCCCCGCGGCCCCGCCGCACCCCCGATTTCCGTCATGCGTCCCAGGATGCACCCGACCACTGACAGTGACCATCGGGTGACGTGCCGAGGGCGTGTTTTCCGGTGGACAGGCGGCGCGCCGCTCACCGGGAACGTTGGCTTGATTCCGGAGAGCTAACCTGAAACCGGCCAACCCCCGTCGCGAACTCCCCTATAGTGACGCCCAATTGAGCACAGATTGAGCACAGACCGAGCATTGATCTAGCACCAGACGTCGCTTCTCGTTCAGGGACCGACCGAGTTACCGCACCCAGGAACCGACTGAGTTACCGAGTTCAGAACCGACCGAGGACACCAGCCGATGACCGCGCCCAGCTCCCCTCGCCCCCCGGGCGATCGCCCCGCACTGCGCTCAGTCCTTCCGCTTCCCCTGGTAACCGCCCTGCTCGCCGCGATCGCCGCCGGCGTCGCGGTCGCGTTCACCCCGCAGTCCGCGCGGCTGCCCGTCGCGGGCGGGGCGGGCGGAGCCGCGCTGCTGCTCACGCTGGCCGTCACGGTCGCCGTGCACGCGCGCGTGTCGGTACGGCTGCTGCGTCGCCGGCTGGACGCCGTCGCCCGGGACACCGGACTGCTGCTCCAGGAACGGGCCCGGCTGGCCGAGGAGTTCGCGCAGGAGCGGGGACGGCTGACCGAGGAGTTCGTACAGGAACGGGCCCGGATCGCGGCCGAGTTCGCGCGCGAACGGGCCCGGCTGACCGCCGAGTCCGACCGTGAACGCGAACGGCTGTCCGACGAACGGGACCGTACGGCCGAGGAGAGCACCCAGGAACGGGTTCTGCTCACCGAACGCGCCAAGCAGGCCGAGACCGTCCGTACGGCCCTCCTCGCCGTCACCGCCAACGTGGCGGGCCGGATGCAGGCCCTCGCCACCGGCACCCTCGCCGACCTGCGGGCCATGGAGGAACGCCACGCCGACGAGGACGTCCTCGCCGACCTCCTCCACCTCGACCACCGCACCGCCCAGGCCGGCCGGCTGGCCGATTCCGTCGCCGTCCTCGCGGGCGCGCGCTCGGGCCGCCGCTGGGCGCGGCCGATCCCGATGGAGTCGATCCTGCGGGGCGCGATGGGCCGTATCGGCGCCTACCGCCGGGTGCGGCTGCACTCCTCCAGCGAGACCGCCGTCGCCGGTCACGCCGCCGAGGGCGTCATGCACGCGCTCGCCGAACTCCTCGACAACGCGGCCAACTTCTCGCCGCCGACCGCCGAGGTCCATGTGTACGTCGAGGAGGTCCCGGCCGGCGCGATCATCTCCGTCGAGGACGCGGGGCTCGTCATGAGCGACGTACAGCTCCGGCGCGCCGAACGCGCCGTGTCGGGCGAGGCGGCCGACCTCACCCACCTCACCGGTACGCGCCTCGGCCTCGCCGTCGTCGGCCGGCTCGCCCGCAAGCACGGGCTGAGGATCTCCTTCCGGCCGTCCGCGCGCGGCGGCACGGGCGTCCTGATGCTCATCCCCCAGGACGTCCTGGCGAGCACGATCCCGACGACGGCGCCTATTACGGCGGCGCCATCCTCGACGGCGCCTTCCTCGGCCTCGCATGCCGCCGCCCCGGATTTCACGTCGAACGCGTCCACGGCGTACGCGCCCGCGCAGCCGTCGTCGTACGCGCAACCGTCGTCGTACGCGGGGGTGCGCGCCCCGCGTGATCTGGACACCGAGCCGACGCCGACCCATTCGTTCCCGTCGGACGCGCCCGCCGCGCCCGGCGCCGACCCGGTGGCCGACGCCTTGATCGACTCCCTGTCCGGTTACCGGACCGGGCCCACGGCACCGGCCGATGCGTCGACCACGACGCCGACGGACCCGACGGCGGACGCTCCCACGGGCTCTCCTACGGGCACTCCGACAGGCGCTCCGACAGGCTTTTCGCCCGGCTTTCCGACGTACGGTTCCTCGCTGAGCTCCGAGTTCGGCTCGGGCGGCCACGAGGACCCGACCCCCTCCGACGGCCTCCCCCGGCGCCGCCGCGGCCAGTCGCTCGCCGAGGCGGAGGCCCGGAGCCGGGCGCAGGCCGCCGAGGCCGCCGCGCGGGCGGAACGGCCCGCCCGGCCCGCCGAGGACGCGAGCACCGGCGCCGTCCGCTTCAGCAGTTTCCGCCGGGCGGTACGGGGCACGGGCGGGCTGGACCAGGCGTTCGTCCAGGGGACGGCCACCGGGGACGAGGCCTCCACGGGCGCACCGGTTCCGGCGACCGCGCCGGAGCCGTCCGCCGCCGTGGACCGCTACCACCCCGTCCCGGCCGCACCGCCCGTACGGGACGCCGACCTGGAACCCGTACAGGAGGCCGCCCTCGAACCCGTACGGGATGTCGCTCCGCCCCCGGAGGCCCTACGGCAGCCGGAGTTGGAGCCGGTGCGGGAGTCCGAGTGGGGTGCCGTAGGGGCCATGGGGGGATCCCCGTGGCAGTCCGGGCCCGAACCCGAGCCGGAGCCCGTACGGGAGACGGCGTGGGATCCCGGCCCCGAGACCGGCTGGGAGCCCGAGCCCGCGCGGGGACTCGCGTGGGAACCGGGACCTGCCGAGGACGCGGCGTGGACACCGGGACCGGCCGGGGAACCGGCATGGGGACGGGGATCCGCCGATGACGTGTCACGGCAGCCGCACTCTGCCGAGGCCCCGGCAGGGGACCCGGGACCGGCACAGACCTGGGAGCCGAGAACGACACAGGATCCGGCATGGGAGCCCGGTGCCGCGCAGGACGACGCGGCGTGGAGGCCGGAAGCCGCGAAGGACCCGGCGTGGGACGCGGATGCCTCGCGTGAGCTTCCGTGGGCGCCCGGCCCCGTACGGGAGGCGAAGTGGGAGCTGGACCCCGTACGGGAGTTGGCCTGGGAACCCGTAGGGGACACCCGGCCCGCCCCGGACGCCGGCACCACCTCCGCCGCCCCTTCCCACCACACCCCTGAACCGGACCCCGACCCTGCCGACGAGCGGCCCCCCGCCCCGGACCCGCGTACGCACCCCCACCTGGAAGGCGACCCCACCCCATGACCGGCACCGGCTTCGGCACGACCGCCGACGACAGGCTCACCTGGCTCATGGAAGGACTGCTGGAACGCACTCCCGGCGCCCGGCACGCGCTCGTCCTCTCCCGGGACGGCCTGCGGCTGTGCCGTACGCCCGAGCTGTCCGTCGACCGGGCCGACCAGCTCGCCGCGATCGCCGCCGGCATCCAGTCGCTGTCCCAAGGGGCGTCCCTGGAGTTCGGCGACGGCAGCGGAGGGGTGCGCTCGGCGATGGCGGAGTTCCACGGCGGGGTCCTGCTCATCGTGGAGGCGGGCGAGGGCGCGCATCTGGCCGTGGTGACGGACGAGGAGGCGGACGCCGGGCTCGTCGGCCACAACATGAGTGAGCTGGTCGAACAGCTGGGCGAGCACCTGAGCGCGAAGCCGCGCCGGGGCCCGGCGGCCCCGACCACACGGGGGAACACGGCCACCACCGGTACGGCCACCACGGCTACGACGACGACCGCCGCTACGGCTCTGGCGCCCCGTACGTCATGAGCCGGCCCGGCAGGGACGATCTGCCCGACCGGCTGTACACGCTCACCGGGGGGCGCAGCCGCTCCGCGCCCGGGACGCCGTTCGACCTGGTGACGCTGGTGGTCGCGGAGAGCCAGCCGACGCCGGGCATGCAGTCGGAGCATGTGGCGATCCTGCGGCTGACGGAGCGGCCGACGGCGGTGGTGGAGGTCGCCGCCCAGCTGCGACTGCCGGTGAGCATCACGAAGGTGCTGCTCTCCGACCTCCTCACGGCGGGCCGGGTCAGCGCCCGGCATCCGAACCAGGCCACGCTGGTCGATCTGGACATTCTGGAGCAGGTGTTAGTTGGACTTCGCAATCTCTGAGACCGGCGACGGGCCGGGCGGCGGCGGCCACGCGGCCCCCGCGCCCTCCGCCGCGTCCGGATCCACCCCCGGATCCACGCCCGGATCCACGCCCGGATCCGCCTCCGTACCGGCCCCCGTGCCCCTCTTCGGTGCCCGCTTCCAGGGTGAACCCGCCTCCCTGTACCGGGAGTTGCGGCGGGAGCACGGCGAGGTGGTGCCCGTGCTGCTCGACGGGGGCGTACCGGCGTGGCTGGTGCTCGGCTACCGGGAGCTGCACCAGGTGACGAGCGATCCGGAGCTGTTCAGCCGGGACTCGGCGCTGTGGAACCAGTGGCCGCGCATTCCGGCCGACTGGCCGCTGCTGCCCGTGATCAGCCCGGAGCAGCCGTCGGTGCTCGGCACGGTCGGTGAGCGGCACCGGCAGCGGGTGGCGCTGATCGAGGAGGCGTTGGAGGCGGTCGAGCCGCTGGAACTGCGGGGTCATGTCGAGCGGTTCGCGGACGAGCTGATCGACGGGGTGTGCGGGGTGGGGGCGGCCGATCTGGTGGGGCAGTTCGCGGCGCCGCTGCCCGCGCGGGTGCTGGCGCATCTCTTCGGCTTCCGGGAGGAGCACGGTCCGGGGCTGGTGGCGGCGCTCAACGACATCCTCGACGGCCAGGACCGGGCGATGGCCGCCGAGGGGTATCTGCGGACGGCGATGGCCCGGCTGGTGGCGGAGCGCCGGGAGCGGCCCGGGGACGACGTGGTCTCGCGGCTGCTGGCGAACGCGCGGGCGTACGAGGTGACGGTCGAGGAGGTCACCCATGACGTGATGGTGATGCTGGCGGTGGGGCACCAGCCGACGGCGGACTGGATCGGCAACTCGCTGCGGCTGATGCTGACGGACGAGCGGTTCGCGGCGTCGCTGTTCGGGGGGCGCAGCAGTGTGGCGGAGGCCATGAACGAGGTGCTGTGGGAGGACGCGCCGATCCAGAACGCGGCGGGGCGCTGGACGACGCGGGACACGCGGTTCGGTGGCCGGGTCCTCCGTGCGGGTGATCTCGTCCTCCTCGGTCTCCAGGGCGCGAACTCCGACCCCCGCGTCCGGGTGCGCGGGTCCGCCCTCACCGGTGGCAACAACGCGCACTTCTCCTTCGGCCACGGCGATCACCGCTGCCCGTTCCCCGCCCAGGAGACGGCCGAGGTCATCGCCCGCACGGGCATCGAGGTCGTCCTCGACCGCCTCCCGGACCTGGACCTCGCGATCCCCCCGGAGTCCCTGACCCGCCGCGCCTCACCTTGGCTGCGGGGGTTGGTGGAGCTGCCGGTGCGCTTCACACCGGGGCCGGCGCGCGGGGCGTGAGCCCCTTCGGCCCCCCTTCGCGCTCCGCGCGGGGTGGGTGGGTACGCGCGGGTCCGGTGGGGGCTGGTCGCGCAGTTCCCCGCGCCCCTTAAAAGCCCAGGCCCTGCGGGCCTGAAAGACCACTCCCTCCGCGGCCTGGAAGACCAGCCCTGCGCGGTCTGAAAGGTGACCGGCGGCGGCGCTGAAAAGCATGGGGCGCAGCCCCTGCTTTTCAGGGGCGCGGGGAACTGCGCGAGAAGCCCCACGCACCCGCACCCGCACCCGCACCCGAAAAAGCGACCCGCACCCCCGAGCTACGACGCGCCCGACCCCATCTCACCCGACGGACGACGTTTCACCCCCGTTTCCCGGAGCCGATAGGCTCGCGCCGTGGCTGATATCCAGATCCCCGCTGACATCAAGCCCGCCGACGGACGTTTCGGCGCGGGCCCCTCCAAGGTGCGGACGGACGCGCTGGACGCGCTGGCCGCCACCGGTACCTCTCTGCTCGGCACGTCCCACCGCCAGGCCCCGGTGAAGAACCTGGTCGGCCAGGTCCGTGAGGGCATCAGCGAGCTGTTCTCCCTCCCCGAGGGCTACGAGGTCGTCCTCGGCAACGGCGGCTCCACGGCCTTCTGGGACGTCGCGACGCACGGCCTGATCGAGAACAAGAGCCAGCACCTGACCTTCGGCGAGTTCAGCTCGAAGTTCGCCAAGGCCGCGAAGCTCGCCCCCTGGCTCGCCGAGCCCACCGTCGTCTCCTCCGACCCCGGCACCCACCCGGACCCGGCCGCCGAGGCGGGCGTAGACGTCTACGCCTACACGCACAACGAGACCTCCACCGGTGTCGCCGCCCCGATCAAGCGCGTGTCCGGTGCCGACGAGGGCGCCCTCGTCCTGGTCGACGCCACCTCCGGCGCCGGCGGCCTGCCCGTCGACATCGCCGAGACCGACGTCTACTACTTCGCCCCGCAGAAGTCCTTCGCCTCCGACGGCGGCCTCTGGATCGGCGTCTTCTCCCCGGCCGCCATCGAGCGCGCCGAGCGGATCCACGCCTCCGGCCGCCACGTCCCGGAGTTCTTCAGCCTCCCCACGGCGATCGACAACTCCCGTAAGAACCAGACGTACAACACCCCGGCCCTCGCCACCCTCTTCCTGCTCGACCAGCAGCTGAAGTGGATCAACGGCCAGGGCGGTCTGAGCTGGTCCACGGCCCGGACGAAGGACTCCTCGACCCGGCTGTACACCTGGGCGGAGGAGAGCAAGTACGCGAGCCCCTTCGTCACCGACCCGGCCAAGCGGTCCCAGGTCATCGGCACGATCGACTTCTCGGACGAGATCGACGCCGCCGCCGTCGCCAAGGTCCTGCGCGCCAACGGCATCGTCGACACCGAGCCCTACCGCAAGCTCGGCCGCAACCAGCTCCGCGTCGCCATGTTCCCGGCCATCGACCCGGCGGACGTCGAGGCCCTCACCAAGTGCGTCGACCACGTGATCGAGAAGCTGTAACACCGTCTCGTACGACACCGAAGGGCGCCCGGCAGCACATGCCGGGCGCCCTTCGCGTGCTTCACCGTGACGGCGATGCTCAGCCGCGGAAGCCGAGTATCCCGTGCAGGGTCTCACCGCTGGTCGCGGTCGGGCCCTGTACCGAGCTCAGCGTCGACTGGGCCGAAGCCTCCTGCGGGGCCGCCGGCTTGGGGTCGGCCAGCTTCTTGCAGGTGGCGTCGACCGTGCCCTTGCCGCGCGGCACCTTGCCGTTGGTGAGGTAGGTGGCCAGGTGCTTGTCGAGGCAGCTGTTGCCGCTCAGCGAGATGCCGTGGTTGCCGCCGCCCTGCTCGACGACCAGGCTGGAGTTCTTGAGCAGCTTGTGGACGGTGACACCGCCCTGGTACGGCGTGGCCGCGTCGTCCGTCGCCTGGAACAGCAGCACCGGCGGGAGCTTGGAGTTGGCGACGTTCACCGGCTTGAGCGACTTGGTCGGCCAGAACGCGCACGGCGCGTTGTACCAGGCGTTGTTCCAGGCCATGAAGGGCGCCTTCTTGTAGACCGCCCAGTTGTCCTTCTGCCACTTCTTCCAGTCGCGCGACCAGGACGCGTCACGGCACTGCACCGAGGTGTAGATGCTGTAGCCGTTGTCACCGGAGGCGTCGATGGCGGCGAAGTTCTCGTACGCCTCGACCAGCGGGTCGGCGTCCTTGTCGTTCACGTACGCGGCGAACGCCTCGGCGAGGAAGGGCCAGTAGCCGTTGTAGTAGCCGCCCGGGATGAAGGTGTCCTCCAGCTCGGAGGCGCCCACCTTGCCGCCCGCGGGCTTCTTGGCGAGGGCCGCCCGCATGGCGTACCACTTGGCTTCGATCTTCTTCGGGTCGGTGCCGAGCTTGTACGTGGAGTTGTACTTCGCGACCCACTTCGTGAACGCCTTGTGGCGCTTGTCGAAGGCGTAGTCCTGGTCGAGGTTGTCCTCGTACCAGACGCCCGTCGGGTCGACGATCGAGTCCAGCACCAGGCGCCGCACCCGCGTCGGGTACAGCTTGGCGTAGACCGCGCCGAGGTAGGTGCCGTACGAGTAGCCGAAGTAGTTGATCTTCTTCGCGCCGAGGGCCTTACGGATCGAGTCCAGGTCCTTGGCGGCGCTGATCGTGTTGATGTACGGCAGGACGTCCTTGTACTTCGTGCCGCAGGCCTTGGCGAAGGACTGGGCGCGCGAGACGTTCGCCTTCTCGATCGCGGCGGTGCTGGGCACGGAGTCCGGGCGCACGGGGTTGAAGTAGCCCGGCTTGCAGTTCAGGGCGGGCTTGCTCGCGCCGACGCCGCGCGGGTCGAAGCCGATGACGTCGTACTGCGCCGCCACCTTCTTCGGCAGCGAGGACGCCACGAACGAGGCCAGACCCGTACCGCTGCCGCCGGGGCCGCCCGGGTTGACCAGCAGCGGGCCCTGGTACGTCTTCGAGGTGTGCGGCACGCGGGTCAGCGCCAGCGTGATCTTCTTCCCGCTCGGCTTGGCGTAGTCGAGCGGCACCTTCACCGACGCGCACTGCAGCGTCGGGGAGCTGTCCGTGGCGCACTTCTTCCAGGCGACCTTCGCGGCGGCGGCCTGGACGGTGTTGCCCGCGGCGGACGCCCCGCTGGCGTTGGCGGGAACGGCACTGACCGTCCCGGCCAGGACCACGATGGCACCGCTCAACACGGCTGCGCTTCTTCTCATAGACATCTCTCAGAACGATGAGGGGGGTTCAGGTCCGCGAGGTACGCGGCCCGTGCCGCATGGTTCCGGAAGAGCACCCCACACACGCACTCATTAGACGAAGACTTGACCGAATTGAGTCATTGGATCCACTCAAGAACCTCACAGAATGGGGCAGTTGAATCCATCCGGGACACGAGATGAAGAAGCGAGGTGAAGGAGAATGAGCCGCATGGTCATGGTGGAGGGCGTCGACGCCCGTGGCATGCGGCACTGCGAGACGACGGCGCTGGGTGTGCTCCTGCGGCACGAGGGAGTCGACCTCTCCGAGCCCATGCTGTTCGGCCTCGGCTCCGGGCTGTCCTTCGTCTACTGGGACAGCAAGGCGATGGACTTCCCCTTCCTCGGCGGCCGGGTCAAGCCCTTCGAACTGACCAGAAACCTCGCCGCCACCCTCAGGTTCGATCTGACGGTCGAGGAGACCACCTCTCCGCGCAAGGCCTGGCAGAACGTGACGGCGTCCCTCGACACCGGCCGCCCCGTCGGCCTCCAGCTCGACAGCTACCACCTGGACTACTTCGGCACCAAGGTGCACTTCGGCGGACACGTCGTCGCGATGTACGGCTACGACGACCAGGTCGCCCACCTGGTGGACACCGCCCCGCAGGGCGGAGCCGTCACCACGAGCCTCGCCTCGCTGGCCGACGCCCGAGCCGCACGCGGCCCCATGACCGCCCGGCACCGCTCCTTCACCCTCACGGCCCCCGGCGGCCCGCCGCCCGCACCGCGGGACCGGATCATCCCCGCGATCAGGGCCTGCGCCGCCGCCTTCCTGAACCCGCCCATCGCGAACCTGGGCCACCGGGGCATCGAGAAGACCGCCCGGCAGCTCCCGAAGTGGCCGCGGCGCGACGGCGATCCACGCGAGGGCATGCGCCGCACGGCCGTCCTCATGGAGCAGGCCGGCACCGGCGGAGCCCTGTTCCGCAACCTCTACCGGGACTTCCTCGCCGAGTCCGCCCAACTGATCGACAGCCCCCACCTGCGCACCGGCCACACCCTGTACACCGAGGCCGCCACCCTCTGGACCCAGGTGGCCACCCTCATCGCGACAGCCGCCGAATCCGACGGCACGGTGCCCCTCACCCAGGCCGCCTCCACCCTCCACGACCTCGCCCGTATCGAGCGCGAGGCGATGCAGGCCCTCAGCCGGCTCTAGGGTCCATCAGAAGGGCCCTAGGGCTCGTAGCGAGAACCGCGCCCGCCCGCCCCGCCTACTCCGCTTCCGTCCCGGTCGCCCGGATCACGTCCACCCCCGCCTCCCGCAGGGCCACACAGGTCGCGTCCCCCTCCGGCGCGTTGGTGACGAGCGCGTCCAGGTCCTCGGGGCCGCAGATCTTCACCATGCCGTCGCCGGGGAACTTGCTCCGGTCGGCCAGCAGGACGACCTTGTCCCCGGCCGCGATCATGGCACGCCGGGCGGGCACCTCGGCCACGGTGGTGTCCATGACCTGGCCCCCGGGGCGGACACCACAGGCACCCATGAACAGCCAGTCGGCATGGACCTGCCGCAGGTTGTCCTCCGCCATGAACCCGTCCAGCATGCGGGACTCTCGGATGACCATGCCCCCGAGCAGCATCAGGTCGACGGCCTCGTCGTCGACGAGTTCGTCGTACACGGCGAGGTTGTTGGTGATCACGGTGAGCCGACGGCCGTGCAGCTGGAGGGCCAGCCGGTGCACCGTCGTACCGCTGTCGAGGATGACCGACTGACCGTCCTCGATCAGGGCGGCGGCCCGGGCGGCGATGGCGTCCTTCTCCGCGACCAGCACCTCGGCGGCCTCGTCGAACGGCGCCGGCCGATCGTCGACGACCGCCCCGCCGTGGACCCGGGTGAGCAGCCCGTCCGCCTCCAGCTTCAGCAGATCCCGGCGGATCGTCGCCGCACTGGACCCGAGCTGCTCGGCAAGACCGGCCACGGAAGCCGTGCCGCCGGAACGCAGGGCCCGCAGAATGAGTCGGTGTCGTCGTTCAGCCAGCACGCGACAGGACACTACAGCCTGCCCCCGGTCCCAACCCGCCCCCTCCCGACCGCAGTTGATCTACGCCGCCGGGGGCACCCGGCAACCACCGAGCACCCCCTCCCACGCGGCCGCACCCCTCACGCAGCCGTACAACTCACACTCGGCGCACCCCCGCCCCCGGGCGCGCCCCCGAAGCCGAAGGTCGCCGAACCGCCTGCGGCGAGCGCGCCGTTGTGCGCGGCGTTGGTGGCGGTGACCGTGGCGCCGCTCTGGGTGTGCGACGCGTTCCACATGTTCGTCACCCGCTGGGCGCCGGGCCAGGTCCAGGTGACCTTCCAGGAAGTGATCGCGGACGTACCGGAGTTGGTGACCTTGACGTCGGCGTTGAAGCCGCTGCCCCAGTCGCTGGTGACGGTGTAGGCGGCGGTGCAGGCGGGCGTCCCGCCGCCGGGGTCACCGGGATCGCCCGGGTCGCCGGGGTCGGTCGGATCACCGCTGCCCGGCGGGAAGCCGGGCGCCTTGATGCTCGTCAGATAGCCGTCCTTGACCGTGTCGACCGTCTGCCAGTCGTCCTTCAGGATGCCGCCGGTGTCACCGGAGTTGGGGTTCCAGGACCAGAAGGTCCAGTGGAAGGAGTCGTTGCCGTACGTGGAGGTCGAGCGGAGGTACGTGACCAGGGCCGCCAGCCAGCGCTGGTCGATCGTGGACTGGAGGGTCGTACCGAACTCGCCGACCCACACCGGGGCGATGTTCTGCTTGAAGATATAGCCCCAGTAACGGTCCCAGATCCCGGGCATGTTGGCCGGGAACGACGGATCGCTGAACCAGCTCTGCTGGGCGACACTCGTGGCGTAGTCGTGGGCCGAGTACACCACCCGGTTCGACACGTCCAGCTGCACGGGGTACTGGGCCACGCCCATCAGATTGCCGCCCCACCAGCCCGATACACCGTTGAACGTCTGGACGCCCTCGACGAGGATCAGCAGGTCCGGGTTGACGGAGAGGACCGCGTTTCCGGCGCGCTGGGCGGCCAGCCGCCAGTCCCTCGCCGTGTCGCCGCAGCCCCAACACGCCGGATCATGCGGCTCGTTGTGGAGGTCGATGCCGACGACCGTCGAGTTGCCCTTGTAACGGGTCGCCAGCGCCTTGAGGTTGGTGATCCAGGTCGTCTCGGGGACGGCCGAGGTGTACCAGAGGGCCGACTGCCCCGCCGCGTCCGGACGGTGCCGGTCGAGGATGACCTTCAGGCCGGTTTGACCGGCGTACGCGACGATCTTGTCCAGGACCTGGAGGGAGGTCAGGCCCTGGAGGTCGGCGTTCTTGCCGTCGGAGTAGTTGACGCTGTCGGGCATGGTGCCGGGCTTGAGGATGTCGTCGCTGTAGGGCATCCGGATGGTGTTGTAGCCCAGCGACTTCATCTGGTCGATCATGCTCTTGTAGTCGCGGGACCAGAGGCCGTGGGTGACGTGGTTGGCGGTCTCGAAGCCGAACCAGTTGATCCCGGCGATCCGGACCGACTGGCCGTTCGCGTCCAGGATCTGCCGGCCGCTGGTGTGCCAGTAACCGGCACCGGCCGCCGCCGTACCGGCGTCCGCCCCCGCTGCGGGGTGCGCGCCGGTCAGGGGCAGCGCGAGCACGGCGGCGGCCGCGCACAGGGCGCCCAGGGTTCTCCGTAAGCTGCGGAACATGCGGAACATATCGCTGCTTCCTCCTTGGGAGGCCCGGGCCCGGAACCGGTGGGAGCGCTCCCACCCACCCGCACCTCCCATGGAAGACAGGTCGCATGAACACGTCAAGGCGTCCGGCGCCACCTGATACACCGGACGCCCCGACACATGGCCATGACGACCCGCGTCACCGGCTCAGCTTCTGGAACCTCCGTACCGCCAGCGGCAGGAACACCAGCGTGAGCACCATCGGCCACACCCCGGCCATCAGCAGAGCGTGCTGCTCGACCCAGGAGTCCCCGCCGCCGACCGGTGTCCCGAACAGCTCGCGGGACGCGGCGGCCGTGGAGGAGATCGGGTTCCACGCGGCGATCCAGCCCAGCCAGTCGGGCATGAGCTGCGGGGCGACGTAGATGCTGGAGATCATGGTGAGCGGGAAGGCGACCGCGAAGAGACCGCCCGCCGCCTCCGGGTTGGGGACCATGAGGCCCAGCCAGACCCCGATCCAGATCAGTGCGAAGCGCAGCCAGAGCAGCAGCCCGAACGCGCCCAGGAAGCCGAGTCCGGCGTCCGGGCGCCAGCCCATCGCGAAGGCCGTCAGCATCATGATGGCCAACTCGGCGCAGGCCGCGAGGAGATCGGTCACACCCCGCCCCGCGACCACCGCCGACGGAGCCATCGGCATGGAGCGGAACCGGTCGATGACCCCCTTGGTGGAGTCGTACACCACCAGCGTCGCCGTGTTGATGAACCCGAAGGCCATCGTCATCACGAACATGCCCGGCATCAGGAAGTCCCGGTAGTCCCCGCCACCGGGCACCTTCATGGCACTGCCGAAGACATAGCCGTACAGCAGCACGGACACGATGGGAAAGCCCAACTGCCAGGCAATGTTGACGGGTTGGCGCTGGTAGTGGGTGAGGCCGCGGCGGACGATGTTCCAGACGTCGGCGAGCAGCCAGTACGTACGGCCGCGCGTACCCGGCACCGCCAGGTCGACGGCGCCCGCGTCCACGGCGCGCGCGTCCACGGCGCGCGCGTCCACGGTGTTCGGCTCGACGATGCTCATACGGCGGCCCCCTTCGCCTTCTCGTTCGCGTTCTCGTTCGCCTTCTCGTTCGCGTCCTGGTCGGTGGTCGTCTCCGTGCGGTGGCCGGTCAGGCGCAGGAACACGTCGTCCAGGCTGGGCCGGCGCAGGCCGATGTCCTCGACCCGTACGCCCTCGTCCTGGAGGGTGCGGGCCACCTCGGTGAGGGCCGAGACGCGGTCGGTCACGGGCGCGTGGACGCGCAACTCCGTCTCGTCCGACTCCGGTTCACCGTCCGAGACCCGGGCGACGACCTTCACCGCGCGCGGGATGTCGGCGCGCTCGGCGACGACCACCTCGATACGGTCCCCGCCGACCGTGCTCTTCAGCCCATCCGGGGTGTCGTCCGCGATGGCCCGCCCCTGGTCGATCACGGTGATGCGCGAGGCGAGCCGGTCGGCCTCCTCCAGATACTGCGTGGTGAGCAGCACGGTCGTACCGCCCGCCACCAACGCCCGTACGGATTCCCAGACTTCGCCCCGGCTGCGCGGGTCGAGGCCGGTCGTCGGCTCGTCGAGGAAGAGCACGGCGGGGGCGAGGATCATCGACGCGGCGAGGTCGAGCCGGCGCCGCATGCCGCCGCTGTACTTGCCCACACCCTTGTCGGCGGCGTCGGTGAGGTCGAACTGGTCGAGCAGCTCGACGGCCCGCAGCTTCGCCCGCTTCCCTCCCAGATGGAACAACCGGCCGAACATCTCCAGGTTCTGACGCCCCGTCAACACCTCGTCCACGGCGGCGTACTGACCGGTGAGGCCGATCCTGGCCCGCACCTCGCGCGGGTGCGCCGCCACGTCGAGACCGGCCACCGTCGCCCGGCCGCCGTCCAGGCGCAGCAGGGTGGAGAGGATGCGGACGGCGGTGGTCTTGCCCGCGCCGTTCGGGCCGAGCAGACCGTGCACCGTGCCCGCGCGGACGGTGAGGTCGAAGCCGTCGAGCGCCCGCTTCTCCCCGTACTGCTTCTCCAGCCCCTCCGCCCGCACGGCGTACGCGGCGCCGCCCCCGGCCCCGCTTCCGCTGTTTCCGTCGCTTCCGCCGCGTCCGTAGCGTCCGTCGCTCATGGGTCCCCCTTCCGATCAGAACTGGGTACACCGTACCCGATTACGCGTACGACGTACCCAGTTTTTCCGCGAGGACCTAAACTCGGGGCCATGACAAGGGGCAAGGGCGGTACCGCCGACGGTACGGAGACCAGCGGCAGCGGCGACATCGTGCGCACCCTGCAGCTGCTGTGGGACACCGGCCGGCGGCCCAGCCGCGGACCCAAGCCGGGGCTCACCCTGGAGCGGATCGTGGAGGCGGCCGTCCAGGTCGCCGACGCGGAGGGGCTGCACGCCCTGTCGATGCGCCGGGTCGCCACCGAACTCGGCACCGGCGCCATGTCCCTGTACCGGTACCTCCCCGGCAAGGCCGAACTGCTGGACCTGATGCTCGACCACGTCCAGCGGCCCTCGCAGAACCCCGCCGACCTCGGCGACGGCGGCTGGCGCTCCGCCCTGGAGGCCATGGGCCGCGCGACCCTCGCCCTCTACCGCCGCCACCCGTGGCTGCTCCAGGTCAACCAGTCCCGCCCGGTCCTCGGCCCGAGCGCCCTGGACGGCATGGAGAAGGTGCTCTCCCGGATCAAGTCGATGGGGCTGACCGACCCCGAGCTGATCTCCGCGATCGTCGCCGTGGACGGGTATGTCGTCGGCGCCGCCCGTACCCAGCTCTACCAGCAGGAGGCGGAGCACCGGTCGGGCCTCACCGACGCGGAGTTCTGGCAGGCCCAGGCACCCGTCCTCACGGAACTCATGACCTCCGGCCGCTATCCCCTGCTCGCCGGCCTCTCCGACGACGCCTTCGGCACGGCCTTCGACCACTTCGAGTTCGGCCTCCAGCGCCTCCTGGACGGGCTGGAGGCGTTCGTGGGACGCCGGGGCGCGGGCACGGACGCGGACGCGGGCACGGGCACGGAGGGGTGACTCAGGACGACGGTCGGCTCAGGACGACGGTCGGCTCAGGCTCAGAATGACGGGCGGCTCAGGACGACGGTCGGCGCAGCAGCCGCTTGAAGCCCCATACGACGACGATCGCACCGCCGACGGCGAGCGCGCCGACCTTGAAGGTGGAGCTGGTGCCCTCGCCGTCGGCCTGGGCCGTACCCGAACCGTCTCCGTCGGAGGAGCCGGAGGACGAACCGGAGCCGCCGCTGCCGGAGCCACCGCCGGGCACGTCCCGGGCGACGACCGAACTGCCGGACCCCTCACTGCCGTACATGATCTTCGAGCCGTCCGTCTCGAAGGTCACCGACTCCCCCTGCCGCTGCAGGGGCACGCTCAGCTTCTCGACCTTCTTGATCTTGCCGCCGTTCCAGTCGTAGAGGATGCCGCCGAAGTAGGCGCGCAGGGCGAGTTGCTTGCCGTCCGGTGAGAACGCGCCGTCGGTGACCTCCAGATCGGGCACGGCGGCGACCTTCTTGAACACGTTCGTGCCGGAGGCGGACAGCTCGGCCGGCCCCTCGTACAGGGACCCGCCCGCCTCGTTCTTGTCGGCGATGTAGACCCGCCCGGTCTTCGGATGCACCATCAGCGCCTCCGCGTCCCGCGCCCCGTCCTCGTACTTCACGACGTACTGCGTGGCCTTGATCGTCTGGTCCTTCAACTCCTTGGGCTCGGGCAGCTCGTAGATCCACACGTACGCCCAGGTGCCGCCGAGGTTGTCGCCGATGTCGCCGACGTAGAGCTTGTTGTCCGGGCCCATGGAGATCGCCTCGACGTCACGCGGGGTGCCGACGCCCGTCATGGTGACCGTGGCGACCGTCTCGCCGGTCTTGCTGTCGACGGCGTAGAGGAAGGCCCCGTCGTCGCTGTCGTTGTGGGTCCAGTAGACCCCCGGGTGCTGACGCGACGCGGCGAGACCGCTCGACTCGGTGATCCGCGAGTCCTTCATCGTGAACCCGTCGTCATCGGCGAACGCGGGCGCGGCGGGGAGTGCGGCGAGCAGCAGGGCGGCGAGACCGGCGAAGCCGGCGCGGAGGCGGCGGAGCGGGTGGAGGGGGCGACGGCGCATGGGGCCAAGCCTGCCATCTCGCTCCGCTGGGTGGGGGTGGGGAGCGCCGTGGGGGTGTCGGGTGCGTGGTCGAGTGCGGGTGCGTGGGGCTTCTCGCGCAGTTCCCCGCGCCCCTGAAAAAGCGGGGCTGCGCCCCTGCTTTTTCACGGCCCGCCAGGGCCGTGTCTTTTAGGGGCGCGGGGAACTGCGCGACCAGCCCCCACCGGACCCGCACCCGCCGACGCACCCCTGACCCCACCCCTTGGGGCGCACGTGGCCAGGTTCACAACGTCCAGTAGGCCGCGGCCACCTACCAACCGGTAGCGATCGTTCATGATGAGCGGATGCTCAGGTTCATGCCCGTAGGCGACTCCATGACGATCGGGAGCGCGGGCGAACACACATGGCGCTTCCGGCTCTGGGAGCACCTGCGCACCACGTACGACGGCCCGTTCAAAATCGTCGGCCCACGCGAGACGCTCTACGACAAGGCGACGAACGCGCCGACGTCGTACGAGTACGCCGACCCCGACCCCCGCTTCCCCCGCGCCCACCTCGCGGGCTGGGGCGAGGGCTGGCTGCACATGGCCCCGCTGATCGCCGACGCGGTCCGCGCCCACCGGGCCGACGTGCTCCTTGTCTCCCTCGGCCTCATCGACCTCGGCTTCTACACCAACGCCGAGCAGACCGCCGAGAACACCCGCCGCTTCGTCGAGTCCGCCCGCGAGGCGAACCCGCGCATCCGCATGGTCCTCCTCCCGGTCACCCCGAACGTCCGCGCCGAGACCGACGCCCCCTTCGCCGCCCAGGTCGCCCGCTTCAACGAACTCCTCGCCAAGACGGCCGCCGACCTCGACGAACCCCGCTCCCCCCTCCTCCTCGCCTCCCCGCCCCCGTCGTACGACATCCACCGGGACACCTACGACGGCACCCACCCCAACACCTCCGGCGAACACAAGCTCGCGGCGACGTTCGCCAACGCGATGCACGAGGCGTGGGACCTCGGCGGCCCGTACGAGGTGCCGTAACCGCCCCACCCGTTCCGCCCGCCGTCCCCTACTTGATCCGCCGCCTCCCCCTCGCTTGGATGTCCCGGTCGGACGGGCGGTGACGAACGCGGGGTGGGGTGGGGATGGCGCGAGCCGGGCGGGACCGTGGGCTGGGGCGGGAGTTCCGGTGGCTGTGGGCGGCGTTCGCGGTCAGCGCGTTCGGTACGCGGCTGTCGTTCGACGCGTTCCCCCTGATCGCGGTGCTGGTCCTGGACGTCGGCCCGGCGGAGGTCTCCGTGCTGGCGGCGACCGGCCTGGCGGTGGGCGCGGTGGTGGCCGTGCCGCTCGGCCCCTGGGTGGAGTTCCGCCCCAAGCGCCCGGTGATGATCACGACGGACCTGGTCCGCTGCGCCGCCCTGCTGACCGTCCCGGCGGCCTACGTCCTCGACCTGCTCACCTTCCCCCAACTCCTCCTGGTCTCCATGGTCGTCGCCGTGGCCGACATCACCTTCACCGCGGCGAGCGGCGCCTTCCTGAAGTTTCTGGTCCCCCCGGAGCACCTCGTGGCCGCCAACGGCCGCTTCGAGGCCACGACCTGGACCACGACCATGCTCGGCCCACCCCTCGGCGGCGCCGCGATGGGCCTCTTCGGCCCGGTCATCACCCTCCTGATCGACGCCACCAGCTACCTCCTCTCAGCAGCGGGCCTCCGAAAGATCGACGGCAAAGAGCCCCGACCGGCCCGAACGGAACCGGCCACGAAGCCTGCTGCGAAACCGGCCGCGAAACCTGCCGCCCAACCGGCCGCGAGTACCACCCCCCGCCTCCGCGCAGGCGATCTCCTCGACGGCTGGCGGTTCATCCTCCGCGACCCGGCCCTGCGCCCCCTCTTCCTCAACTCCGTCCTGGTCAACGCCCTGATCATGGCCCCGGCACCGCTGCTGCTCGTCCTCATGGTGGGTCAACTCGGCTTCGCGCCCTGGCAGTACGGCCTCGCCTTCGCCGTCCCGTGCCTCGGCGGTCTGATCGGCTCCCGCCTCTCCCCCCGCCTGGTCGCCCGGCACGGTCACCGCAAGGTCGTCCGGACCGCCGGAACCCTGCGGGCGTGCTGGGGGCTGGGGCTGGCGTTCATCGGGCCCGGCCCCGCCGGCCTCGTGCTCGTCATGGTCGTCGAGCTGGGCCTGATCCTCTGCATCAGCGTCTTCAACCCCGTACTGGCCACCCAGCGCCTCACCCGGACCCCGCCGGACCGCGTCGCCCGTACCCTCACCGCCTGGTCCGTCACCGGCAAGCTCACCACCGCCGCCATGACCGCCCTCTGGGGCCTCCTCGCCGCCGTCACCACCCCCCGCACCGCGATCGCCACAGGCGGCCTGCTCCTCCTGGCGACCCCGCTGCTCCTCCTCCCCCACCGCCGCCCGCCCGAGCCACCGCCCGCCCCCGCCCCGGACGATCGGCGACCGGATCGGCGACCGGCCCGGTGAGGCGGAGGCGGGCGGCGGGTCGTTCGCGGGGGGTCAGAACATGGTGTTGTCGTTCGCGGGGGGTCAGAACATCGTGTTGTCGTTCGCCGATGTCTCCGGTACGTCCTGGAGCGCGTCCCAGTGCTCGACGATCTTCCCGTTCCGCACCCGGAAGAGGTCGATGACCGCCTGCCCCCGCTCCCCCGGCGCGTTCACGTAGTGGCTGTGGACGGCGACGAGGTCGCCCTCGGCGACGACGCGCTTGCGCGAGACGGTGAGGGACGGGAACTGCTGGAAGTAGGCGCCCAGACCGGCCTTCACGCCCTCCACCCCGTCGGGGATGTTCGGGTTGTGCTGGTGGTACTCACGGCCCCAGTACCTGTCGATCGCCGACAGATCCTTCCGCGCCAGCAGCCGGTCGAACGCCTTGGTCACGAGCTTCTCGTTGTACGAGGTCAGCCAGGCCGGTCCCGGCACGTCGGTGCGCGGCCGACTGACCGTGGAGAACATGTCGTTGCCGTTGGCCGAGGACTCCGGCACCTCCTGGACGACGTCCCAGTGCTCCGCGATGCGCCCGCCCTGGAACCGGAAGACGTCGAAGACGGCGGAGCCCCGACTGCCGGGTGTCAGCACGACGTTGGAGTGCACGAGCACGAGGTCGCCCTGGGCGATGACCCGCTTGACGTCGTACGCGGCGTCCGGGAACTGCTGGTTCATCATCCCGGCGAGCCCCTTCAGCGTCTCCGCCCCGTCCGGCGCGAGCGGATTGTGCTGGATGTAGTCCGGCCGCACATACCGGTCCACGACCGCCGTGTTCCCGTCCTCGAACACCCCCTTGAGGACCCGTACGGCAACGGCCTTCTGGTACTGGCCGACGCGCGCGGCATCGCCGTACGCGCCCCGTTCGGCGACCGCGCGCGGTGCCGCGACGGCCGGGACGACGGCGACGGTGGACGTGAGCGCTACGGCCGCGAGGGCGGCGACGAGGGCGCGGCGGGCAGGCGTGGTGGGGGACACGTTTCTCCTTGAAAGTTCAAGCGAGGACACTTCCCGAAGGAAAGCACTAACCCCTGGTTAGCGTCAAGATCCCGCTTGCCTAGAGCGCACTCCACCGCCTTGGCTTAGGGGTCATGAAGTACACACAGCTCGGACGCACGGGACTCAAGGTCAGCAGGCTGGTCCTCGGCACGATGAACTTCGGTCCGCAGACGGACGAAGCGGACAGCCACGCGATCATGGACGCGGCGCTGGACGCGGGCATCAACTTCTTCGACACGGCGAACGTCTACGGCTGGGGCGAGAACAAGGGCCGCACCGAGAGCATCATCGGCAACTGGTTCGCCCAGGGCGGCGAGCGCCGCGACAAGGTCGTCCTCGCGACCAAGGTCTACGGGAACATGGCCGCCGACGGCGATGCGTGGCCCAACCACGACAAGCTGTCCGCCCTCAACATCCGGCGCGCCGTGGACGCCAGCCTCAAGCGGCTGCAGACGGACTACATCGACGTCTACCAGTTCCACCACATCGACCGGGCCACCCCGTTCGACGAGATCTGGCAGGCCGTCGACGTACTGGTCCAGCAGGGCAAGATCCTCTACGCCGGCTCGTCCAACTTCCCCGGCTACAAGATCGCCCAGGCCAACGAGACCGCCGCCCGCCGCGGCGGCACCATCGGCCTCGTCAGCGAGCAGTGCCTCTACAACCTCGCCGAGCGCCGCGCCGAGATGGAGGTCGTCCCGGCCGCGCAGGAGTACGGCCTCGGGGTCATCCCCTGGTCACCGCTGCACGGCGGGCTGCTCGGCGGCGTCATCAAGAAGGAGGCCAAGCAGGGCCGCCGCGCCTCGGGCCGGGCCGCGGACGCCCTCGCCGACAGTGCCGTACGCGCCCAGGTCCAGGCGTACGAGGACCTGCTCGACAAGCACGGTCTCGAACCCGGCGAGGCCGCCCTCGCCTGGCTGCTGACCCGCCCCGGCGTCACCGGCCCGATCGTCGGCCCCCGCACGGCCCAGCAGCTCGACTCCGCGATCCGGGCGTCCGAGCTGGACCTGAGCGAGGAACTCCTGACCGCCCTGGACGAGATCTTCCCGGGCCCGGGCCCATCCCCGGAGGCCTTCGCCTGGTAACAGGGGGCGCCCTACGTCTTCAGGGGCGCGGGGAACTGCGCGAGAAGCCCCACCGGCCCGCAGCCGACCACGGCCCGCAGTTCCCCGACTCACTCACCCGGCGGTCACACACAGGGCACTCACTCACCCGGCGGTCACCTACCAAGCGCCGCCGCGAGAGCAACCACCGCGAACATCAGCACAAGCACACCGGCCATGATCCGGTTACGGGTCTTCGGGTCCACACCACCGAGCCTAACCGCCCACCCCCGGCCCCCATCGAACACCCCCGGCGGTCAGCGCCCCGCGGCCAGCGCCCACCGCCCCACCGCCTCGTACCGAGGCTGCTCCCCCGCCACCCCCGACGTCGGCAGCGCGCTGCGCACCAGCGCCAGGTCGGACACCGTCCACGTCCGCCCGGCGAAGGCGCCGAGCGCGGCGACGTACGGCCGTACGTCGAGGTCCGTCCGGCTGCGGGCCACGGTCAGATGGGGCGTGTACCGGCGGTGCTCCCCCATCGGCACCCCGGCCTTCCGCGCCGCCGCCTCCGCCCGGTCGGCCAGCAGCCGCAACGCCCCGAGGTCCCCCTCGGCCCCGGCCCACAGCGCCCGCCCGTGCCCGAACTGTCCGCCGCCGCGCACCGCCAGCGGAAACGGCGCGCTCCGCCCCGCGGCCCGCTCCAGCCGCCGCGTCAGCTCCGGTACGACGTCCTCCTCGACCTCTCCGTAGAAGGCGAGCGTGAAGTGCCAGCCGGGCGACGCGGTCCACCGCAACCGGTCCGCACCGGGCAGCCCCTTCAACTCCCCGACCAGCAGGCCGAGTTCCTCGACGACCTCATCGGGCGGCAGCACAGCGGCGAAGAGTCTCATGCCCGCCACCCTCCCACCGCGCCCCGTCAGGGGCGCGGGGAACGGCGCGCCGAGCCACGACGGCGCGGCAGCCGCCGAAGACGCGGCGCGGCACCCCTTTCGGCGTCGGCCGACCCAGCGGAGCGCGACCCGGCGGAGCGCGACCCCGGCGGAGCGCGACCGCTCAGACGGGCACCGACTCCTTCTTCCCAGCCCGCTCCCGGGCCAGAACCCGCACCCGGGGAACCCGGGGATGCCCCTGGTTCCACCCCACCGACAGCCGCATCCCACCGGCCCTGACGAGGATCAGACCCACGACGACCGTGGCGACCGTGGCGACGACACCGCCGGCGACGAAGCCGATCCGGGCGCCGTACGCGTCGGTGGCCCAGCCGGCGATCGGCGCGCCCAGCGGCGTACCGCCGAGGAAGACCATCATGTAGAGGGCCATGACCCGGCCGCGCATCACGGGATCGGTGTTCATCTGGATCGCCGTGTTGGTGGTGACGTTCACGGTCAGCCCGAACATCCCTATCGGGACCATGAGCAGGGCGAAGATCCAGTACGCCGGTGCCAGCGCGGCCACGATCTCCAGCAGGCCGAAGGCGAGCGCGCCCCCGATCAGCACGCGCATCCGGGCGGTGCCGCGGCGGGCCGCGAGCAGGGCGCCGGAGACGGAGCCGACCGCCATGAGCGTGTTGAAGAGGCTGTACGCGCCGGCGTCGGCGTGGAACACGTCGTCCGCGTACGCCGACAGCCAGACGGGGAAGTTGAAGCCGAAGGTGCCGATGAAGCCGACGAGGACGATGGGCCACAGCAGCTCGGGGCGTCCGGCCACATAGCGCAGGCCCTCGCGGAGCTGGCCCTTGGCGCGGGGGGCGCGGCGGACGGGGTGCAGCTCGCGGGTCCGCATCAGCAGCAGGCCGGTGATGGGGGCGATGAAGGAGAGGCCGTTGTAGAGGAAGGCCCAGCCCGTGCCGACGGTGGTGATCAGCACACCGGCGACGGCGGGGCCGACGAGGCGGGCCGACTGGAAGTTCGCCGAGTTCAGGCTGACCGCGTTCTGCAGCTGCTCCGGCCCGACCATCTCCGACACGAACGACTGCCGGGCCGGGTTGTCCACCACGGTGGCCATGCCCATGGCGAAGGCGGCCACATACACGTGCCACACCTGGACCTGGCCGGAGAGCGTCAGCGCGGCGAGCGCCAGCCCCGTGACCGCCATCGACGTCTGCGTCAGGAACAGCAGCCGCCGCTTCGGGAACCGGTCGACCAGCACCCCGCCGTACAGCCCGAACAGCAGCATCGGCAGGAACTGCAGCGCCATCGTCACCCCGACGGCCGTCGACGCCCCCGTCAGACTCAGCACCAGCCAGTCCTGCGCGATCCGCTGCATCCACGTGCCGATGTTCGACACGACCTGCCCGAGAAAGAACAGCCGATAGTTCCGCACCCGCAACGACCGGAACATGGACACCCGTTCACGGCCAGCCGGGCCCTTGGGGGCGTCCGCCGGAGGACCGGGGGCGACGGGGGCTGAACCGGCGGCGGCAGAGACATCGGCCGGGACCTCGGGGCCGACCGGCGAAGGCCCCGGGCCGACCGGCGCGAAATCGGGGCCGATCGGCGGGAGATCGGCGGTCTCGGCCGCCTCGGGTACCGCCCGGGAGGCCTCGGAGGCCTCGGCGGCGTCAAGCGGGTCGGCGGGGGCCGGGGCCCCGGACTTCGCGGGGCCGGTGGTATCCGGCGGTGCCTCCCGTACGTCGGTGGGGGGCGGCGGGGGCTCGTGGGCGGGCGGGGGTGCGGGGACGGAAGGTGTTCCGGGGCCCGTACTCAAAGGGGTTCGCCTCCTTGCGTGACACGTGTGTACGTCGTGCGGTTGCGTAAGCCTCACCGCTCCTGTTCTGTCTGCTGGTTTTCGGCTCGGCCCATGCCCACCCCCAGGCGGCGCACGGGCTGTCGGCAGGGGCGTACCGGCGGTCGATCCGGCGTGCCCGACCGGCTCCGGCGCGCACCCGGCGGCCGGGCGCGGGATCAGAGGTGCGCGAGCTTCTCCAGCACCGGCGCGGCGGTCCGGAGCGCGGCCCACTCCTCCTCGTCGAGCCCCTCGACCAGCGTGGCGAGGAACGCGTTCCGCTTGCGCCGGCTCTCCTCCAACATCGCCTCGGCCCGCTCGGTCTGGGTGACCACCTTCTGCCGCCGGTCCTCGGGATGCGGCTCCAGCTTCACCAGCCCCTTGCTCTCCAGCAGGGCGACGATCCGGGTCATCGACGGCGGCTGCACATGCTCCTTGCGGGCCAGCTCACCGGGGGTGGCGGTGCCGCAGCGGGCGAGGGTGCCGAGCACCGACATCTCGGTCGGGCTCAGCGACTCGTCGACCCTCTGGTGCTTGAGCCGTCGGGACAGGCGCATCACGGCGGAACGGAGGGCGTTCACAGCGGCCTCGTCGTCGCCATGGTTCAGGTCAGGCATGTTCTTTAGCGTAACTCATTACTCTCGCTAAAGACCACCGGAACTCCACACCCGTGCCCGTGAGACCCGCCACTCACGCCGACATGCCTGCCGATTCACACCGATCCAGCCCTCACGTCACTCATATGAGTGACTAGTACGCAGAACGTGACACGACAGAACAGTGCACACCTGACCCTCGTACACATGGGGACCACTGTGCTCAGCCTGCGGATAGACGAGGAGCTGCTCGAACGGCTCCGGACCCACGCGGCGAAAAGGGGAATGAGCGTCCAGGACTATGTCATCGGGACGCTCATTCGGGACGACTTCGACGAGCGGTTCCAGACCGCCGTCGAGGAGACGGAGAAGTTCTACGGGGTGACCTGAGGGGCCGGGGTCAGGGGGACCCCGGGAGCCTGCGGGCGGCTCACGTCAGACCCAGCGCCGGCATCAGGTAGTAGAAGCCGAAGACCGCCGCCACCACGTACATCGCGACCGGAACCTCGCGTCCACGCCCCGCGGCCAGGCGCAGCACGACGAAGGTGATGAAGCCCATGCCGATGCCGTTGGTGATCGAGTAGGTGAACGGCATCATCACCATCGTCACGAACGCCGGAATCGCGATCGTATAGTCGGCCCAATCGATCTCGCGGACGGAGTTCGCGAGGATCAGGAACCCGACCGCGAGCAGCGCCGGGGTCGCCGCCTGGGAGGGCACCATCGTGGCGACCGGCGTCAGGAACAGCGCGACCGCGAACAGCGCACCGGTCACCACATTCGCGAAGCCGGTGCGCGCCCCCTCGCCCACCCCCGCCGTCGACTCCACGAAGCAGGTCGTGGCGGACGAGGAGCTGGCACCACCGGCCGCGACGGCGATGCCGTCGACGAAGAGCACCTTGTTGATCCCCGGCAGCTGACCGTCCGCGTCGGTCAGCTTCGCCTCGTCACCGACGCCCATGATCGTGCCCATCGCGTCGAAGAAGCACGACAGCAGGACCGTGAAGACGAAGAGGACGCCGGTCAGCACACCCACCTTCGCGAAGCCGCCGAAGAGACTGACCTCTCCGATCAGCCCGAAGTCGGGGGTCGCGACCGGGTTGCCGGGCCACTTCGGCGTCGTCAGCCCCCAGGCCCCGGCCGGCAGCTTGGCGACGGCCTCGACGACCACCGCGAGCAGTGTCATCGCGACGATCGAGATCAGGATCGCCCCCGGCACCTTGCGCACGATCAGCGCGAGCGTCAGCAGCGCGCCGAGGACGAAGACGAGCACCGGCCAGCCGTTCAGATGCCCGGTCGCGCCCAGCTGCAGCGGCACGGTGGTGTGCGCGGCGTCCGGGATACGGGTGACGAAACCGGAGTCCACCAGCCCGATCAGCATGATGAACAGACCGATACCGATGGAGATGCCCTTGCGCAGACCCAGCGGCACGGCGTTCATGACCCGCTCCCGCAGCCCCGTCGCCACCAGCAGCATCACGATGAAACCGGCCAGCACGACCATGCCCATCGCGTCCGGCCACGACATCCGCGGCGCGAGCTGCAACGCGACGACCGTGTTCACGCCGAGGCCCGCCGCCAGCGCGATCGGCACATTGCCGATGACCCCCATGAGGAGCGTGGTGAAGGCGGCGGTGATCGCGGTCGCGGTGACCAGCTGGCCGTAGTCCAACTGATGCCCGTACATGTCCTTCGCGCTGCTCAGGATGATCGGGTTCAGCACGATGATGTACGCCATCGCGAAGAAGGTGGCGAAACCGCCTCGGATCTCACGCGACAGCGTGCTGCCGCGTTCCGTGATCCGGAAGTAGCGGTCGAAGGAGCCCTGCGGGGACATACGAGACCTCATCCCCCACCGATCCCCCGACCGTTGGAGTTTTCTACGAACAGAAGTAGCCAATCAGAAACCGTTTCAGTATGAACATACATGGCCGGTAAAGCCATCTCCGCGCGTAGACCCCGACGCCTCGTAAGCTGTGCCCCATGGCGAAGTGGACCCCCAAGCACGAGGCACCGGAGCCCCTGGAGGGCCCCGTGGTGCCGGTCATCATCGGCGGCACGATCCTCTGGCTCGTCCTCTTCGTCGTCCAGCTCCCCTTCTACGGCTGGTACGACGACCACGGCCACACCTGGTGGATCTGGACCTGCCTCGCGGGCGGCGGCCTCGGCTTCATCGGCATCTACTACGTCCGCCGCCGCGACGCCGCGATCAAGCGCGACGCGGCCCGCAGGGCGGTGACGGAGACAAAGGCCGCGGAGGCCGCCGAGACCAAGGCCCACGCGAAGGCCGCCGAAGCCGACCGCATCGCGGCCGAGGCCACCGACGCCGACGCCGACGCCGACGCCGACGATGTGACGGCGCGCCCCGCAGGCAGCTGAGCCGTCCGGCGACGTAGACGTAGAAGCACCGCCCCCCACCCCTTGAGCCCGTCCGGCGATTGAGGACGAGCCCGAAGGGCGACAGCGGGGGCCCGGGGGCGGCAGCCCCCGGAGTCCGGCATCGACCGAGGGCACCCACTCAACCCCCGGCCCACAACACCCGGCACAACGGCGGAGCCCCACGTACCGTCGAATGCATGACGCACATCGACGCGGGTACCGAGCTCGATCCTGTGCACCCCACCCCCGCCCCGGCCACCGCACCACCGGGGCGGGCCCGTGGCCTGACGGCCGCCGAGGTGGCCGAACGCGTCACCCGCGGCGAGGTCAACGACGTACCCGTACGGAGCAGCCGCTCCCTGGTGGACATCGTCCGCGCGAACGTCTTCACCCGGTTCAACGCGATCATCGGCGTCCTCTGGGTGATCATGCTGGCCGTCGCGCCGATCCAGGACAGCCTGTTCGGCTTCGTGATCCTGGCCAACACCGGCATCGGCATCATCCAGGAGTGGCGGGCGAAGAAGACCCTCGACTCCCTCGCGGTGATCGGCGAGGCGAGACCGACGGTCCGCCGGGACGGGGCCGCCACGTCCGTCGGCACCTCCGACATCGTCCTCGGGGACCTGATCGAGATCGGCCCCGGCGACAAGGTCGTCGTCGACGGCGAGTGCGTCGAGACCGACGGCCTGGAGATCGACGAGTCCCTGCTCACCGGCGAGGCCGACCCCGTCGTCAAGCAGCCCGGCGACCAGGTGATGTCGGGCAGCTTCGTGGTCGCGGGCGGCGGCGCGTTCACCGCCACGAAGGTCGGCCGGGAGGCCTACGCCGCCCAGCTGGCCGAGGAGGCGAGCCGCTTCACCCTCGTCCACTCGGAACTGCGCTCCGGCATCTCCACCATCCTCAAGTACGTGACGTGGATGATGATCCCCACCGCGATCGGCCTGATCATCAGCCAACTGATCGTGAAGGAGAACGACTTCAAGGACTCCGTCGCCCGCACGGTCGGCGGCATCGTCCCGATGGTCCCCGAAGGCCTCGTCCTGCTCACCTCCGTCGCCTTCGCGATCGGGGTGATCCGCCTCGGCCGCAAGCAGTGCCTGGTGCAGGAACTCCCGGCGATCGAGGGCCTGGCCCGCGTCGACACCGTCTGCCTCGACAAGACGGGCACCCTCACCGAGGGCGGCATGGACGTCACCGAGCTGCGCCCCCTCAACGGGACGGACGAGGCGTACGTACGCAAGGTCCTCGGCGCGCTCGGTGAATCGGACCCGCGCCCGAACGCCTCCCTCCGGGCCGTCATCGACGCCTACCCGGACAGCGAGGACTGGCGGTGCACGGAGTCGCTGCCGTTCTCCTCGGCCCGCAAGTACAGCGGCGCGTCCTTCGGCGAGGGTGGCGGCGAGTCCAGCACCTGGCTGCTCGGCGCCCCCGACGTCCTGCTCCCCGAGGACGACCCGGCCCTCACCGAAACCGAACGGCTGAACGAGGAGGGGCTACGAGTCCTGCTGCTGGCCCGGGTCACCCGCGCACTGGACGACCCCGAGGTCGCCACCGGCGCCCACCCCACCGCCCTCGTCGTCCTCGAACAGCGGCTGCGCCCCGACGCCGCCGACACCCTGCGCTACTTCGAGGAGCAGAACGTCCGCGCGAAGGTCATCTCCGGCGACAACGCGGTGTCGGTGGGCGCGGTCGCCGGAAAGCTCGGCCTCAGCGGCGAGGTCGTCGACGCCCGCCGGCTGCCCGCCGAGCGGGCCGAGATGGCGACGGCCCTCGACTCGGGCACCGTCTTCGGCCGCGTGACCCCCCAGCAGAAGCGGGACATGGTCGGCGCGCTCCAGTCGCACGGCCACACGGTCGCGATGACCGGCGACGGCGTGAACGACGTGCTCGCCCTCAAGGACGCCGACATCGGGGTGTCGATGGGCTCGGGCTCGGAGGCGACACGGGCGGTGGCCCAGATCGTCCTGCTCAACAACAGCTTCGCGACGCTGCCGTCGGTGGTCGCGGAGGGCCGCCGGGTGATCGGCAACATCACGCGCGTGGCGACCCTCTTCCTGGTGAAGACGGTCTACTCGGTGCTGCTGGCCGTCCTGGTGGTCTGCTGGCAGGTGGAGTACCCCTTCCTCCCCCGCCACCTCACCCTGCTCTCCACCCTCACGATCGGCGTCCCGGCGTTCTTCCTGGCCCTCGCCCCCAACAAGGAGCGGGCGAGACCGCACTTCGTCCGGCGGGTGATGCGCTACTCGATCCCGGGCGGCGTCCTGGCGGCCGTGGCCACCTTCGTCACCTACCTGATCGCCCGCCACCACTACACGGGCGACGGCGCGCTGGAGGCGGAGACCAGCGCCGCCACCCTCACGCTCTTCCTGATCTCCATGTGGGTGCTGGCCATCATCGCCCGCCCCTACACCTGGTGGCGCCTCGGCCTGGTCGCCGCGATGGCCGCCTGCTTCGTCGTGGTCCTCGTCGTCCCCTGGCTCCAGGACTTCTTCGCCCTGCGCCTGGTCGGTACGACGATGCCGTGGACCGCGGTCGCCATCGCGGCCGGGGCCGCGGCGGCCCTGGAGTTCCTGTGGAGGTGGGTGGACCGCCGCTTCCCCGCATGAACGAGCCTGTCCCGGGCCCTACTTCACGCCTGGCCCTACTTCACGCCTGGCTCTACTTCACGTCGACGTAATCGCCCCTGGCGCTGACCGGCGCCGTCGTGGTCACACCGGCGTAGCTGAAGCGCCAGTAGCCGTCGTACCGGGCGGTGCCGGTGGCCTTCACATTGCCGGAGGCGTCCGAGTAGACCGTCTTGACGGTGGTGTACGTGCTGGTGCCGGCCTTGCGGAACTGCAGCTTGACCGGCTGCTTGGCGAAGGCCTTGTAGGTGTGGCTCTGCCAGTCGGCGCGGGTGAGCTTGCCCGTCGCGGTGACCGTCTTGCCCTTGGTGACCGGCTCCGGCCCGGCGTTGACGGTCAGCTTGGAGAGCCGCTGGACGAGGGTGGAGCCGAGGCCGCCCTGCTCCTTGTACCCGAGCTTGCTGTAGTCGATCTTGTCGCTGGTGGGGTCCTGGCCGTTGAAGGCGATGGCGTCGGCGCCCGCCTTCCAGGCCCCGGCCTGCGAGTTGAGCAGATCGCCCTCGCCCGGCCGGATGTCGATGGTGCCGGTGCAGCTCTCCGTGGTCGAGGTGACGACCTTGCAGGTGGCGAAGTCGTCACCGAAGAGCTGCGGGGTGTCGTCATCGCCGAAGGTGCCGTGGTACAGGAAGGGCTCGACGAAGAAGTCCTTCGCGGTGACCTTGACCGTGCTGCCGTGGGTCAGCGTGAACGAGACCGCCGTGCTGACCGTGCCGCCGATGCCGACCTTGACGGACTTGGCAACCTTGAAGTTCGAGAAGCTGACGTTCAGCGTGTACGGCGTGCCGCTCGTCGCGGCCGCGTCGGCGGCCTGCGCGGACGGCACGGCGAGGGCGGAGAGGGCCAGGGCGCCGAAGGCGGCTGCCGCGGTGGCTCTTGTGCGCATGCGTTCCCCAGGTGGAGAAAGAGTGATCGTGGGACCTTTTGGCCCGGATGATCAGAACACGCGTTCCCCACGCTCCCCGATCCCTTAAGTCACCTCTTACGAAAGTCCGACTCCCGCCTTACGGAAAAGGCGCCGGCCCCGGGAATCCCGGAGCCGACGCCCTGTCTCACCTACCGCCGCCCGCGACCTACTTCACGTCGACGGCGTCGCCCGCGGAGGTCACGGCGGGCGTGGTGGAGGTGCCCGCGAACACGTAGCGGAACGTACCGTCGGCGGACGCCTTGACGGTGGTCTTCAGCGCACCGCCGGAGCCCGACTTGACCGTCTTGACGTCCTTGTAGACGGACGTGCCCTTCTTCTTGAACTGCAGCTTCACCGACTGGCTGGTGTAGCCCGCGTACTTGAGCGTGTCCCAGTTGGCGCGCGTCAGCTTGCCGGTGACCGTGATGGTCTTGCCCTTCTTGACCGGCTCGGGAGCGGCGTTGACGGTCAGCGCGGAGGCGCGCTTCACGCTGGCCGTGGAGTACTTCTCCTTGATGATGTAGTCGCCGTCGTTGGCCGCGGCACCGGCCCAGACGTGCCACTTACCGGCCAGGACGTTGCCGTAGATGTTCTCGTTCGGGTCGGCGACGACGGTCACCTTGCAGGTGGAGGTGGTCGCGTTGACCACGGTGCAGGTGCCGTTCTCCGCGTCCGGGGCCACCACTCCCACGACGTCGCCGGAGTCGATGTCGTCGCCCTTCCACAGGAAGGCGTAGCCGTCCTCGATGCCCGACGGGTCGGTCGCGGTGACCGAGATGGTCACGCTCTTCTTCTTGGAGGTGCCGACGACGATGTCCTTGCCACCGTTGACGGTGACCTTCTTGATGACGGTGTCGCCGACGATCTCGTCCGCGACGGCCCCGAACGGGGTGGCCGCCGCGAGGCTGCCGGGTACCGGCGCCTCATCGGCCTGCGCGGCCGGAACGGCGAAGGCGGACAGGGCGAGTGCGCCGGAGACGGCGATGACAGTGGCACGCTTACGCATGTTTCCCCCGGTGGAGAGGTGGGCCCGACGGTCGTCGTCACGTGGGCCGGGTGATCGCGGGTCGGTCGACCCGCGGGCTATGCGGGTGGGGGACGCCCCGGTGCGCCCGGCACGTCCCCCGGCGGTCGCCCGCCCTACTTCACGTCGATGGCGTCGGCCGCCGAGGTCACGGCCGCCGTGCCCGAGCTGCCGGCGAAGACGTAACGGTACGAACCGTCCGCGGACGCCTTGACCGTGGTCTTCAGGGCGCCCGTGGAGGACGACTTGACCGACTTGACGTCCTTGTAGGTGGACGTGCCCGCCTTCTTGAACTGCAGCTTCGCCGACTGGCCGCCGTACGCCGGGAACTTCTCGGTGTCCCAGTTGGCGCGGGTCAGCTTGCTGGTGACCGTGATGGTCTTGCCCTTCTTGACCGGCTCCGGAGAGGCGTTGGCGCCGGTGAGCTTCGTCTGGCGCTGGATCTTGAAGGTCTTGGCCGGGTCCTTCTCGACGTTGTCGTCGTCGTTGGCCCAGGCGAACGCCCAGGCCTTCCAGGTGCCGGCCACCGAGTTGATCAGGTTCTCCTGCGTCTCGACGGTGAAGCTCGCCTTGCAGGACGCCGTCGTGGAGTTCACCTTCGTGCAGGTGGCGCGGCTCTTGTCATTGCCGTTGGCGACGGCGCCGCTGTCGGAGGTGTCCAGGCTCGCGCCGTGGTACAGGACCACGGTGACGTCCTTCAGGCTGATGCCCGAGTCGTCCGAGGCATTGAAGGAGACCGTGAAGGTCTTCTTGCCGGTACCCACGACGACCGACTTACCGCCGTTGACCACGACGTTGGAGATCTTCGTGTCCCCGGCGGTCGGAGCGGCCTGCGCGGCCGGGGCGACGAAAGCGGTCAGGGCCAGGGCGCCGGTGACGGCCCCCACGATGGCACGCTTGTGCAATGTTTTCCCCACGTTGTGTCTGGAGAGCCGGATGGCTCACCAGACCAGACACGGGACGCATGGGAATGGTTGTACGAGTTGTGAAGAAGCGTTGCGATTGTTGCGCAGATCACATCGCATAGGTTTACCCGGCGGCGCCCCTCAGTCGAACCAGCGGTCCCGGGCCAACTCCGCCGTCCTGGACGGGTCTTCGAGCAGAGCCGCGACCTCGAAGCGGCGGGGCCACTGGCCCGCCGCCCAGGCGAGACCGGCCGCGACGCCCTCCAGGGTGGCGGCGTGCAGGACACCGTCCCGGGTGCGGCGCCAGTCCAACTCGACACCGTCCACGACCAGTTCCTCGTGCTCGACGTAGGAGGAAGGGGTGGCCGGGCCCAGCAGGACCCGCACCGGCTCCGGTACGTCGTGCGCCGTGCCCTGTGAGTCCACCTCGCCCGTCACCGACTCGCTGAGCCGCCGCACCTGGAACAGTTCGGCCAGCTCGGCGGCCCGGGACGGCCGTACGGGGAGCAGGGGCACCCCGGAGGTGAACGGCAACAGGTCGGGCGAGTCGACGACCACGGCGTCGGCCGCGTCCACGACGGTCACCTCGCCGTCCATCACCGCGCGCAACTCATCCGGAAGAGTGACCTGTTCGGGGTCAAGGTCGGCCAACGCCCCGTACAGCCCGTGCAGTTGGGCGGCGCCCACCGGCAGGTCCGGGTCGGCCAGGCGGTCCAGCAGTTCGGCGGCGCCGCCCGGTTCGTCGAGCAGCGCGGCCACCGAGGTGCGGACGCCGAGCGCCCGCAGGACCTGCTCGTCGTCGAAGCCGGTGGCGTCGGCCTCGTCGTACAGGCCGTGCAGCAGCGGGTCGCCGCCGGCCGCGAGGAGGCCCGCCGGGCGGCGGCCGTCGAGGACCGGGTGCCCGCGCAGCCACCAGGCGGTGTAGGGGCGGACGACCTCGTGCGTGCCGTCCGGGAGCAGCACGCGCACCGGCTGTACGAGGGCGTCGCGCAGCGGCGGCTTCGCGAGCAGGGCGAGCGCCTCCGGCCAGCGGTCCTCGTCGACGAGGTCCAGGTCGCGCACGGCCACGATCTCCGTCGCGACCGGCGGTACGGGGCTGTCCGGGAACCGGTCGAGGATGTCCTCGGACCACACGTCCACCGCGTCCAGCAGCCCGGCGTCGTCGGGTTCGGCGAAGTCCCCGTCGCGCGGCTCCAGTTCGTCCGGGTCGAGGACGACATCGGTGGCGCGGACGAGGGCGAAGTTCGCCAGAACTCCGCAGGCGGCCAAGGGCTGTTCGCCCCAGCGGTCGGCCAGTTCGGCGTCCACGAAGGCGAGTTCGTCCTCGCGCATGACGCGGGCGAAGGGGCTGCCGGGGAGGACGAGTTCACCGGCGGGCGCCAGTTCGCCGTCCTCGTCGGTGAGGGCGAGGGCGCCGAGCCAGGGCTCGTCACCGGGGTCGAGGGCCGCGTCACGGACCAACGCGAGGACCAGGTCCGCCAGTTCGTCGGCGTCCGGCCGGCCGTCCTCCTCGTCCCACACCCCGCCGTCGTCGTCCAGGGACGCGGCCACGGCCGCCCGTACCTGCGGGGTGGTGAGCACGGCGCGCGGGGTCGCGGGCAGCGCGCCCAGCTTCTCCAGGAGCGGGTGCGCGGCATCCGGGTGCGCGACCTTGAGGCCCAGGCGGGCGAGGGTCTCGGGGGCTGTCTGCGGGCCGTCGGGGGTGGGGAGCAGCACCTGCCGGGGGCCGATGGTCGTGCGCCCGTCGGCAAGCGGCACCGGGAGGCCGGAGAGCCGGTCCGGGTCGACCCCGGCGAGGCTGTCGTAGAGCCGCCGCCACCAGTCGGGGGCCTTCTCCAGGCCCGCGAGCCGGTCGATGGCGTCGCCCAGCGGCAGGCGCGCGACGCCCAGCGTGCGCAGCTCCACGCGCCGTTCGAGCCCGGCGGGCAGCAGGCTGGGGAGCACGTCGGCGAGGACCCGTACGGTCTCGGCACCCGCCCCCTCGACGACCTCGGCGTCCCGGGGCCGGATGGCCACGGACGGCTCGGAGATGTCGGGCAATCCCGAAATATCATCCGGCTCGTCGTCGGGTTCCGGGGCCACCGCGCGCGGCAGGAAGGCGGTCCGCGGCAGCCGCTCCAGGATCGCCTGGCGCAGCGCCCCGTCCAGTTCCCCCTTGCCCAGCGGGCCGGGTACGAGGTCGATGATCCCCTCGCCCACCGGTTCCCAGGCGGCGAGCAGCCCGGCGTACGCGTCGGCCGCGCGCTGCACCAGGAAGTCGGTGAGCGGCCCGGGCGCCGTGTGCCGCCGGGTGGTGTCCAGCGGGAAGGAGGCGATGAGCAGCGCGGGAACGCCGAGGGCCTCGTCGCTGGGCGTGGGCGCGTGCACGACGGGGCTGGTGCGCGGCCGGACCGGCGCCCCCTCGGGCCCGGTCGGTACGGCCCAGGTGACGGACCAGTACGGGCGCAGCCGCTCCTCGACGGGCCGCTCGGCGAGCAGCTCGGCCTCGATCGACCCGTGCTCGGCGGCCGTGCGCCAGCGCGTGACCCCGTCCCGCGAGTCCTCGACGACGACGTACGCCCCCTCCACGCGCCGTCGCAGCGTCCGCGCCTCATCGGCGCCGACCTCGATGACGACCTCGTCGAGGCCGGGCAGGGCGAGCAGCAGCGCGTCGTCGACCGCGTGCAGCAGCCGCTCGGCGAGATCGGCGGCGGCGGTGTCGCGCAGCGGCAGGATGACGACGGTGTCGTACGTGTCCGGGGCGGAGCCCTCGGCCGCGAACGGCAGCCGCAGCAGCGGCACATGGCCGTCCCGGCGGCGGATCTCGTCCCCCAGGCCGGGGCTGTGCCGGGCGGTGTCGGCGGCGAGCAGCCGGGCCTCGGCGAGCGACCAGCGGATACCGCCGTGCCGCCCGACGACGGCGGGCTCGTCGGTGACGGAGAGCACGGCGGCGAAGCCGACACCGAACCGGCCCACGGCACCGCCGGCCCCGTCCGCGGGTTCCCGCTTCGCGGACGCCCGGAGCGTGGACAGCGACTCGACGCCGCCCGCGTCCAACGGGGCGCCGGTGTTGGCGGCGACGAGGACACCGTCGCGCAGGGTCAGCCGCAGCCGCCCCGGGACCTTGGCGCGAGCCGCCGCGTCGGCGGCGTTCTGCGCCAGCTCCACGACGAGCCGGTCCCGGTAGCCGCCGAGGACGAGGTCCTCCTCGGCGTTGGCGTCCTCACGGAACCGGGCCGGGCTGGTGGCCCAGGCGTCGAGCACGCCCCGCCGCAGCCGAGCCGTCCCGAACGGGTCCGCGCCCTCGGCCGCCGGTCGCACGAACTTGCTCACGGTCACTTCTCCCTGTCGCCTGGTGCCCCCGAAGGTACCGGGTCGCTGCGCTGCTTGGGCCGGGCGCCCAGGGGGGTGGGGGGTAGCTGGTACGTGGGCGGGTGCGGGTCCGGTGGGGGCTGGTCGCGCAGTTCCCCGCGCCCCTGAAAAGCAGGGGCTACGCCCCATGCTTTTCAGCCCGCCGCCCCGCCGCCTTCCAACCCGCCGCCCCGCCGCCTTTCAGGCCCGCAGGGCCTGGTTTTTCAGGGGCGCGGGGAACTGCGCGAGAAGCCCCACCGGAGCCGCACCCGCCAACCGAACCCGCCCCCCGAGCTATGAGGCGCCCTACGAATGCCCCAGGTCGGCCTCGGAGTCAGCCTCCTCCGCGCCCACGGACACCGACCCGGAATCGGGCGACGGCCGCAGCGGGAAGGGATCCACCCGGGTCTCGTCGAGCCGCGGCGGCGCCGGCCGGGGCGGGGCCGGCATGACCGCCGCCTCGGAGTGCCCCCCGCACCCGTACGTCAGCGACACCATCCGCCCGTCCGCCGGAGCGAACTCGTTCGCGCACACCCCGAAGGCCTGCCCCAGCGACCCACCGATCGGCACGAGGAATCCACAGCTCACACACGCGGCGGGCGCGGCCTGCGCCATCGCGGTCTTCGCCCCGAACCCCTCCTCCCACCGGTCCGCGGCCGTGTGCAGCCCGTACCGGGACAGGACGCGGGCCCGCCGCATCCCCAGTTCCTCGGCGACCGCGGCGATCGACCCACGGGTCGGCGCGAACGGCAGGTTCGCCGGCACCCCACCGGTGACCTCGGCGTCCTCCGCCTCCACCAGCTCGGCCATGTCGTGCGAGACCGGCGAGTTCGGCAGCGGCTCGTCCTCGCCGGAGAACCCGGGCTCCAGCCGCAGATCCTCGGCGTCCGTGGGCAGCAGATCGCCGGGGCCCATGTCACCGGGCCGCAGCCGCTCGCTCCACGGCACCCACTCCGGCGCGAGCAGCGCGTCGGGGCCGGGCAGCAGCACGACCTCGTCCAGCGTCACGAACTTCGCGCGGGAGGCACGGGCGACGGTGACGGCCCAGCGCCAGCCCCGGTAGCCCATCTCCTTGCATTCGAAGAAGTGCGTCACGACCCGGTCGCCCTCGGAGACGAGCCCCGCGTGCTCGCCGACCACGCCTGGCGCGGCGGCCTCCTCGGCGGCGGAGCGGGCGAGGTCGACGGCCTCGGCGCACAGACGGTCGGGGGTGCGGCTTCGCGTTGTCGCTGCGCTCACAGGTATCGCTTCTCTCCTACGCCGTCTCACGAGTGCGCCTCCCTCGGCGGGGGGTGCGGACGGAGCGGACCAGGGGGCCGCGTCGACGTCCGCGCCCGATCGCACTCGGGCGCACCTATGTCATCCATTCTGCGGGATGAACGAGAGGCGCGCGGCCGAGAACAACCGCCGCAGGCGCGCTATGCACGCTACCTTCTCCCGGGCTCCACGCCCACACCGACGTACGGTTCGGCTCCGCTGGGGTTGGGCGGGGGTTGGCTTGAACGGGGTGCCTGGGGGCTCGGGGGTGCGATTTCGTGGGCAGGCGCGGGCCCGGTGGGGGCTGACCGCGCAGTTCCCCGCGCCCCTAAAAGATGCCAGGTCCCCGTAGCCCTCAGGCGACCGGCGGTGGGCCTGAAAAGCACGGGGCGCAGCCCGTGCTTTTCAGGGGCGCGGGGAACTGCGCGAGAAGCCCCACGCACCCGCACCCGCACCCGCACCCGCACCCGCACCCGCACCCGCCAAAGCGACCCGCACCCCCGAGCTATGAGGCGCCCTCCCACAGCCATCCGCGCGGCAAACGCACTACGCCCCCCGTTCTCGGGGCACTATGACGAGGTGACCGGCGCCGAGCGGAGCGGAGCGCGCGGATCGGGTCGGGTGACCGGCGCCGTCCGCTCGATGGGCCGCGCCCTGCACCTCCCGTTCACCGGCCCGGCCCGCGGCATCCGCAGGGCCACGCACGCCCACGGCGCCGGCGAGTCCGGCCTCGGCAAACTCATCGAACTGCACGGTGTGAACGGCGCGGGCGATGTGATGATCACCGTCTCCCTCGCCTCCACCGTCTTCTTCTCCGTCCCCACCGACGAGGCCCGCGGCCGCGTCGCCCTCTACCTCGCCATCACCCTCGCCCCCTTCGCCCTCCTCGCCCCCGTAGTCGGCCCCCTCCTGGACCGCCTCCCGCACGGCCGCCGCGCCGCGATGGCCGGCGCGATGCTGGCCAGGGCGTTCCTCGCGCTGGTCCTCGTCGGCGCCGTAGAGACCGGCGGCATCGAGCTGTACCCGGCCGCCCTGGGCGTCCTGGTCGCGTCGAAGGCGTACGGGGTGGTCCGCAGCGCGGTCGTCCCCCGTCTCCTGCCACCACGGTTCTCCCTGGTGAAGGCCAACTCCCGGGTCACCCTCTGCGGACTGCTCGCCACCGGCGTCGCCGCGCCCATCGGCGCCGGACTGCAGGCGCTCGGCCCGCGCTGGCCGCTCTACGGCGCCTTCGTGATCTTCGTCGCGGGTACGGTCCTGTCCTTCACGCTCCCCGCGAAGGTGGACTCGGCGAAGGGCGAGGACCGGGCCCTGCTCGCGGCGGACCCCGAGCATCTGCACGGCCCGCACCGCAGCAGCACCCTCAAACGGCCGGGTCTGCGGACGGTCGGCCCGGCGGTCACGCACGCGCTCGCCGCGAACGCCGCCCTGCGCGGCCTCTCCGGATTCCTGATCTTCTATCTGGCGTTCCTGCTGCGCATCCATCCCCTGCACGGGCAGAGCGCCGCCGTCTCCCTGGGCATGGTGGCGGTCGCGGCCGGGGCGGGCAACGCGCTGGGCACGGCCGTGGGGGCGTGGGCGAAGCAGCGCTCGCCGGAGCTGATCATCGTGACCGTCGTCGGCGTCGAACTCGGGGTGGCGATCACGGCGACCCTGTTCTTCGGCTGGTTCTTCGTCGCCTTCCTCGCCGCGGTCGCCGGTTTCTCGCAGGCCCTGTCGAAGCTGTCCCTGGACGCCCTGATCCAGCGGGACGTCCCCGAACTCGTCCGGACCTCCGCGTTCGCCCGCTCCGAGACCCTGCTGCAGATGTCGTGGGTGGTCGGCGGCGCCATCGGTATCGCCCTCCCCCTCAACGGCACCCTCGGGATGGCCGTGGCCGCCACGATCGTCGCGGCCGGCTGGCTCACCACGGTCCGCGGCCTCCTCTCCTCCGCCCGGCACGGCGGCGCCCCCCGCGCCCGCGTGGCCTGACCGAGCCCCCGCGCACGCCCCGGCCGACCCGGCACGCCGCACCGCACGTACCAACTCTCCGCACCCCGCGTACCAGCTCTCCGCCCCCCGCGTACCGGCACGCCGTACCCCACGTAGGGGCACCCCTGGACATGCCAGATAGCCTTCGCCCATGACCTTCCCGCGTTCCCGTCGCGCCGCAGCCACTCTCGGCGCCGTTTCCGCCGGACTTCTCGTCCTGTCGGCCTGCGATGAGCCGACGCCGATGGCCACCGTCACGATCGGCACCGACTCGATCAGCGCCGAGGCCGCGTGCTACCGGACCCTCGACACCGCCCAGGCCAGGGAGTGCGCGCAGGAGAAGCCCTCCAAGTCGATCGAGCTGCCGGAGGGCAAGGCCCTGCGCATCGGTGTCGACCCGGAGGTGGCGGACACGGGCTGGGCCCTGTGGATCAACGGGGAGCAGGCCACCAGCGAGACGTTCGACAAGACCTACTGGTCCTTCGAGAACCCCGGTCTCTTCGCCGCCCAGCCCGGCCAGACCGCCCAGAAGTCGCTGACGATCAGCATCGTCGAGCAGAACGAGGCGGGCTCGGAGATCAAGGGCGTGTGGAACTTCGAGCTGAAGAACCCGGACGCCTGATCCCCTGCCGCCGCCCATGCGCATCCTCGTGGCCACCGCCGTCCCCGCCGAACGGGACGCGGTGGCACGAGCGTTTCCGGGCCCCGGCACCGAACTCCGCCTCCCGGCCGCGACCCTCCACGGCCACCGGGTCGCCGGCCTGGAGTACGACCTCCTCGCCGCCGGTGTCGGCCCCGCCCTCGCCGCCGCCTCCACCGCCGGGGCGCTGACCGCCGCGGTCCTGGCGGGGCGGCCGTACGGGCTGGTCGTGTCCACCGGGATCGCGGGCGGCTTCGCACCCGAGGCGCCCCTCGGCTCGCTCGTCCTCGCCGACGAGATCACGGCGGCCGACCTGGGCGCGGAGACAGCTCGGACACCGGAGACACCGGACGGCTTCCTCCCGGTCACCGACCTGGGCTTCGGCACCGTCACCCACCACCCGCCGCCCGCCCTCGTACACGCCGCCGCGACCGCCACCGGCGCCCGTACCGGGACCGTGCTCACGGTCTCCACGGTCACCGGCAGCGCGGAGCGCGCGACGGCCCTGCGCGCCCGCCACCCGCGCGCGCTGGCGGAGGCGATGGAGGGCTTCGGCGTCGCCGAGGCCGCCGCCGCGCACACCACGCCCGTCCTCGAACTGCGCGCCGTCTCCAACCCGGTGGGCCCCCGCGACCGCGCCGCCTGGCGCATCGGCGACGCGCTGACCGCACTCACCGACGCCTTCGGGAAGCTGACACCCGCACTGGAGAGTTGGAACCCACATGACCCCCATGACCCCCAAGAGCCTGACGAACGCTGACGCGCCGACCGGCACGCTGCGGATGGCGTACTCGCCGTGCCCCAACGACACCTTCGTCTTCGACGCGTGGGCCCACGGCCGGATCCCGGGCGCGCCCGCGCCGGAGGTGACGTTCGCGGACATCGACCTCACCAACGGCATGGCCGAACGCGGCGACCTCGACGTACTGAAGGTGTCGTACGCCGTCCTGCCGTACGTCCTCGACACGTACGCGCTGCTGCCCTGCGGCGGTGCGCTCGGCCGGGGGTGCGGTCCGCTGGTGCTGACCCGGGAGCCGGGCACGGACCTCACCGGCCGTACGGTGGCGGTGCCGAGCGAGCGGTCGACGGCGTATCTCCTCTTCCGCCTGTGGGCGGCGGACACGCTGCCCGGCGGGGTCGGCGAGATCGTGGTGATGCCGTTCCACGAGATCATGCCGGCCGTGCGGGACGGGAAGGTCGACGCCGGTCTCGTCATCCACGAGGCCCGCTTCACGTACCGGAACTACGGCCTGCACAAGCTCGCCGACATGGGCGAGCACTGGGAGGACACCACGGGTCTGCCGATCCCGCTGGGCGCGATCATCGCGAAGCGCTCGCTGGGCGAGGAGACGCTGACCTCTCTCGCCGAGACGATCCGCGCCTCGGTCCGCGCGGCCTGGGACAACCCCGAGGCCTCCCGCCCGTACGTCCTCGAACACGCCCAGGAGATGGACCCGGCCGTCGCCGACCAGCACATCGGCCTGTACGTCAACGAGTTCACCGCCGACCTCGGCGAGGACGGCTACGCGGCGGTCAGGGGCCTGCTCACCCGCGCGGCGGCCGAGGGACTGGTACCGCCCCTCGGCCCGGACGCACTCGAATTCCCGTAAGAACCCTCGCAGTTGACGCGCCTACCCGGCGCTATACGTCCAACTGGTCGGCGACGGCGCGCAGCAGGCCCGCGATCTTCTTGCCCGCGGTGCGCTCGGGATAGCGGCCCCGCTCCAGCATCGGCGTGATGTTCTCCAGCAGCGTCGTCAGGTCCTGCACGATCGAGGCCAGTTCGTCGGGCTTCTTGCGCTGCGCGGCGGCGACCGAGGGGGCCGGTTCCAGAATCGTCACGGAGAGAGCCTGGTCGCCGCGCTGACCCGCGACGACTCCGAACTCGACCTTCTGGCCCGGCTTCAGGGTGTCGACACCGGCGGGCAGTACGGAGGAGTGGACGAAGACGTCACCGCCGTCGTCACGGGAGAGAAAGCCGAAGCCCTTCTCACTGTTGAACCATTTGACCTTGCCGGTAGGCACGTCTGTCCTCGTCCTCGTACTCGTCGGAAACTGCGTCTGAAATGTGTTCTCGGTGTGTGCAAACTGCTCTGGACAGCACTACAGCGGGTCGTCGGACCCGCCGGTCCCCAGCCTATTGGTCCGGGGGCGGGTGACAAGACGTCGGCCGACTGTTCCCTCGCGCTGGGAACTACCCTGGTCGGGTGCGTGACAAAACCCAACCGAATTCCGCCGAACCCGGTGACCGGCTGATCCGTGCCGGTGCCGTCGTCTTCATCGTCGGCGCCGTGGCCACACTCGTCACCGTGGCCCCGCTCTTCCTCGGAACGAATCCGTTCCCCACTTACATGTTCGTCCTGAGCATGCTGATGGGCGTCGGATTCCTCATCGCGGGCGCGGGAGTCCTCCAGTCCGTGGCGGCGGGCCGCAGAAGGGCCCGCGAGGCGCGTTTCTAGTCCAGGGGACGGTGGCTCCTGAGCCACTCCGGGAACGCGGTCAGATCCGTGAGCACGACATCGGCGCCGGCCTCGCGCAGCTCCCGCTCGTCGCAGGGGCCGGTGGCGACGGCGACCGCGTACGCCTGTGCGGTGCGCGCGCCGCGTACGTCGCCGGTGTGGTCGCCGACGTACACGGTCGCGCCGTGCTCGCGCAGCGCGTCCGCCTTGGCCTCCGCCCACAGGTCCCCGACGAGTCGGTCGGGCTCCATCCCGAGGTGCTCCAGGTGCAGCTTGGCGTTGGGCTCGTACTTGGCGGTGACCACGATCGCCCGGCCACCGGCGGCCCGGACCGCCGCGATCGCCTCCGGCGCGCCCGGCATCGCGGGGGTCGCGGCGATCGCGATCGCCGGGTACATCTCCCGGTACAGGTCCGCCATCGCCGGGATCTCCGCCGCCGGGAACCAGTGCGCCAGCTCCTCCGCGAGCGGCGGCCCCAGCCGTGTGATCGCCAGATCGGCGTCTATGTACGCCCCCGTCCGCGCCGCCAACGCCACATAGCAGGCGTGAATCCCCGGCCGCGAGTCGATCAACGTCATGTCGAGATCAAACCCGACGGTCAGCACGCGAGAGTCCATACCGACCATTTTGACATCCTCCTCCTCTTCAAAAGAGGGGGATTCCAACCCATGCGGGTTGAGGTTCACGGACGCTCGGCCGCTGGTTGGGCGGTGTCGTCCCTCCGGCACCGGCTGTGCGCCGGGGGCGGGGGATCCCGCCCTGTCCTGCCGCGACGTTGATTGCTGCGTTGGTGTCCGCGTTGCAGGTGAAGCCGCAGGAGGAACACTCGAACTCGGCTTGGCTCTTGCGTGAGTTCTTGTCGATCCTCCCCCACTGCCTTAAGGGCGTGGGAGGTGCCCCCAGCAGGCACTGCACCGCAGAGACGTGTAGGGGGCGGGAACGTCCTCGACCCGGCCGGGGGCCTTGTGTCCGGTGCGCTGCCGCAGCAGACCCCATCCTTGGGCGAGGATGCCCCGGTTGAGTCCGGCTTTCGCGGCCCGGCCGTTCTTGAGGTACTGGCCGGGCTGGTCAGGGTCGGGCTTCGCCTTGGCCTTGGCGGTCATTGTCTTGATGTTCAGCTTCTCGAACCGCACCAGGTCGTAGGAGCGGGCGAGCATGGTCGAGGTCTTCTCGCACCAGTCCTTGCGCCGGTTCGCCTCCCGCGCCTTCAGCTTGGCGGCCTTCGCGTACTCGGCGGTCTTCTCCGGGCTGCCCTTCTTCGCGCGAGCGGCCCGCCGCTGGTGCTTGCGGATCTGCGCCCGCTCGCGGGTGGTGAGCTGGGGGCAGTTCAGTTTCCGTCCGTCGGAAAGGGCGGCGGTGACGGTGACGCCCCGGTCGATGCCGATCACCTCGCCCGTGCCCGGCCCCTCGACCGGACCGGGGATCACGGCGAACGCCACATGCCACTGCCCGTTGCGGAAGGTGACCCGGAACGTCTTGGCGTCGGGCAGCTTCGCGCCCTTGCCCTGTGCGCTGAGGCGGAAGCGGACCCAGCCGCAGCCGGGCACCTTCACCTGCGCCCACCGCCGGTTCAGCTTCTGCACGACCACCGAGCGGCCCATGACCTGCCTGCCGGTCTTCGCGTTCAGCCTCGGCGACCCGTCTACGTGGTATTCCGGTACGCGGTCGGTGCCGATGACCCGGAAACCCTCGTGCACGTGCTTCCTGCGCCAGGTCGGCTCACCGAACCCGGACGTGAAGCGCGCGTTCTTGGCCCTGGCGAAGTCCTTGAGCGCCTGCTGCTGCACATCCGCGTTTCCCGCACCCAGCCACGCGTTCTCCCGCCGCGCCTCGGTGAGCTGACGACACTGCTCCACGAAACCCGGCGCGCTCTTGCGCCACCGCCGCCAGTGCGCATGCTGCTCGACAGCGAGATTCCAGACGTAGCGCGCGTGCGCGCAGTGCGTGAGCATCTGCTCGGCCTGCGCGCGCGACGGATACATCCGGAAACGTGACATGCCGCGAACCTAGACACCCCGTTCCCCTCCCGCCCACGCCTTCGACCAACATCACCCGTGCGAGTGACCGGCACGCCGTCGCCTTCCAGGGCACCCACCGCCCACCGGGCCCTCAACCCGCACGGCCTGCCGGCCACCTGCTGCGATGCCCCGACCCGCACCTGTCCGCCGAAGACATCGCCCTCGGTTACAAACAACTCCTCGAAGTCGGGCGGGGCTGGCGGGACATGAAGCAGATGATCGACATACGGCCCGTCTATCACCGGCTCGAGGAACGCATACGCGCACACGTCATCCCCTGCTGGCTCGCCCTGCTGCTGATCCGTATCACCGAGACCACCACCGGCGCGACCTGGCCGACCATCCGCCGCGAACTCGACCGGCTCCACCTCGGCACGTTCACCGGCCCCACCGGCTGTTCCAGCAGGTCACCACCCCCACCAAGCCCCAGACCGACCTTCTGGCCAAGCTCTCCATCCCCGCACCGAAGCAGATCATCGCCCTCGAACCCGCATCCCGCTGACCAGCGCCAACACCAGCGCCTAGAGAAACGGCGCTCAGGCGCCCTCACCGATATCCGCGCAGGTCGGAACGTAGATTCGTGACTCTATGCCGCTGAATTACGCGGAACGCAGGTGAAGGACAGGGCACCCTGCCCGGCAAGCAAGGTGGGGGCGCGGGGAACTGCGCGATCGGCCCCCACCGGACCCGCACGTACCCACCCCGCGCGGAGCGCGAAAGGGGGTCGAAGGGGCGCAGCCCCTGGGGATGGGACGGGTAGGGGCGGCGGGGGCGAGGAAAAAGCCTGGTCAACGGGCCCGCTGGGAACGCCACAGCAAATACAGCGCGGAGGACACGGCGGCCACCCGAAGCACCCACGGCCACGTCTCGGCCACCGCCACATCCATCTGCCCCCGCACGATGGGCTCCCCCCACCGCCCGTCACTACGCCCCCACAGCCACACCACCCCACCCGAGGCCACCACCCCGGGCACCCCCATCACCGCCCACTTCGACTCCACAGGCGACAGCCTCCGCGACAGATAGGCGATCAGCCACCCCAGCCCCAGCGGCACCAGACTCCCCATCACCGCCCCCGCCACCAACAACGCGGCCGCCAGCAGCAACAACGGATTGCTCCACCCCGCGCCCCCGCCCTCACCCCCACCCCGCAACCGGGGCAACGGCAGCCGACGCCGCCGCCGAGGAGCCTCCTCCTCCACGACAGTCGCGGCGACGGCCTCCTTCTCGCCCGCCCCCTGATCGGCGGCGGCCTCCCCCTTCACCGGCGGCGGCTTCAACAGCTCGGGAATCTCCACCCCGCCGACGAACCCCGGCACGGAGTCCCCGAGCCCGAACCCGATGTCCACACCGGGCCCACCACCTCCGCCGACCCGCCACCAGTCGGGCTGCACATCCCCGTCCCCCAGCTCATGCAGCGGAGCGAGATGCGGCGGAGCGGCACCCCCCGGCACCGCGGGCGGCGCCACGTCATCGGCGGGCCGGGGCCGCGGCACGACCCGCCGCAGCCCCCGGCCCACCCCTTTGCCCCGCTCCCGGGCACCCTCGTCGTCGCTCTCGGCCCCGTCCCGCTGTACGGGAACGGCGGCGGCCCGGGGCTCCGGTACGTCACCGGGCGCGCCCGCCGCCTCGACGACCTCGTCCGGCGTACCCAGGCGGGCGATGATGCGCCGCACGGCGGCCGGGCTGTCGACCGGTGCCTTCGCCCGCCGCCGGTCGATCTCGTCCCGCAGCCCCGACACGAGCCGCATCCGCGTGCCCGACGGCAACTGCCGCTGCTGAGCCAGATCACCGACCCGGCTCAGGTACTCGTAGACGACCTGGTCGCTCTCAATCCCCACGAAGCCCCTCCGGGGTTGGCGCGCATACGTCCTCCGACGGTATCGCCTCCGAGCGGGGTGCTCGGCGGTGACGAGATGCCGCTGGAACGGGCGCAGCCCTTCCAGGGGCGCGGGGAACTGCGCGAGAAGCCCCACCGACCCGCAGCCGCCCGAAGACCCGCACCCCCAAGCTGTTAGGCGCCCCCAGCTCGGCGCAGCCTCCGCGCACCCCCGAGCTACTAGCCGCCCCGGCCCCCCACAGCCGCTAACGTTGGCCGGATGAGCCCCGAGGAGCACACCCCCACGGAGACGGCGCCGGCCGGCGGAACCCCCCGTTCCCTGGCGGAAGCCCTACGCGGACGGGACGACCGCTCGCTCGCCGTGCTGCTCCGCGCCCGGCCGGATCTCATCACCCCCGTGCCGACCGACCTGACCCAGCTGGCCACCCGCGCCGGAACCCGCGCATCGGTCGTCCGCGCCCTGGAGCGCCTGGACCGGTTCGCCCTCCAGACGGCCCAGGCCCTGGCCGTGGCCCCCGACCCGGCGCCGTACGACACCCTCGCGGGCCTGCTGGCCGGTGACGACGCGGACCCCGCCGTGACCGCCGCGCTGCCCCGCGCCCTCGGCGCCCTGCGCGACCAGGCGCTCGTCTGGGGCGCCGACGACCACCTCCGCCTGGTCCGCACGGCCCGTGAGCTGCTCGCGCCCTCGCCGCAGCACCCGTCCCCCACCGGTCTGGGCCCGACCGTCGCGGAGGCCACGGCGGGCATGTCGCCGGGGCGGGTGCAGGAGATCGTCGGGGCGGCGGGGCTGCCGAGCACCCATGACTCGGTCTCGGCGGTCACCTCCCTCGCCACGCTCTTCACCGACCGGTCCCGGATGGCCGCGCTCCTCGCCACCGCGCCCGCCGAGTCGCTGGACGTCCTGACGCGGCTGGTGTGGGGGCCGCCGTACGGCCAGGTCACCGCCAGCCCGGCGGCGCATCTGCGCTGGCTGCTGGACCGGGGCCTGCTGCTGCCGACCGCCCCGGGCACGGTCGTCATCCCCCGCGAGGTCGCCCTGCATCTGCGGTCGGGCCGGGCGCACCGGGAGGTCCGGCCGGTGCCGCCGCCGGTGGAGGCGTCGGCCGCGCACCGCCCACAGGTGGTGGACGCGACGGCGGCCGGGCAGGCGTACACCGCGCTGGCGACCGTGGAGGAGCTGCTGAAGGACTGGGACGAGGGCGGTCCTGGCGTCCTGCGCGCGGGCGGGCTCAGTGTGCGGGACCTGAAACGCACGGCGGTGGCCCTCGACATGCCCGAGCCGGTCGCCGCCTTCTGGGTCGAACTCGCCTACGCCGCCGGGCTGTTGGCCTCGGACGGCGAGGCCGACGAGCGGTACGCCGCGACCCCCGCGTACGACGAGTGGCTGGAGCTGCCCGCCGCCGAGCGCTGGGCGCGGCTCGCCACGGCCTGGCTGAGCGCGACCCGTACGCCGGGCGTGATCGGTGAACGGGACGCCAAGGACCGTACGTTGTCGGCGCTGGGCCCGGGACTGGACCGTTCGGCGGCGCCCGAGGTGCGGCACCGGGTGCTGGCGCTGCTCGCCGGGCTCCCCGAGGGCACCTCGGCCACCCCCGACTCCGTACTGGCCCGTCTGCACTGGGAGCGCCCCACGCGCGGCGGCCAGCCGGGGCCCCCACAGTCACAGCCCCAGTCACAGCCCCAGCCGCACTCCGCGCAGCCTTCCGGGCAGCCGTCCGGGCAGCTGTCCCGGCAGGGCGAGGATCTGCGGGCCCGGATGGCCCGGTGGGCGCTCTCCGAGGCCGAGTCGCTCGGGGTGACCGGGCGTGGCGCGCTGTCCTCGCACGGCCGTGCGCTCCTCGGGCTGTCGCAGGAGGCCCCGGCCGGCGCCGAGCTGCCGGAGACGCCCGGCGACAAGCTCCCCGCGCACCACGTCCCGCTGCCGGAGCGTCCGGCCCCGGCACCGGCACCGGCCCCCGACCCCGTCGCCGAGCAGGCGGCGGCCGCCTCCCGGGCCGCCCGGCTGCTCGCGCCGCTGCTTCCCGAGCCGCTGGACCACGTCCTGCTCCAGGCGGACCTGACGGCCGTCGCGCCCGGCCCGCTGAAACGGCCGCTGGCCGACGCGCTGGGCGTACTGGCGGACGTGGAGTCGAAGGGTGGTGCGACGGTCTACCGGTTCACGCCGGGGTCCGTGCGCCGGGCGCTGGACGCCGGGCGCAGCGCCTCCGACCTGCACGACTTCCTGACCGCCCACTCCCGGACGCCGGTCCCGCAGCCGCTCGCGTATCTGATCGACGACGTGGCCCGGCGCCACGGCCATCTGCGGATCGGCGCGGCGTCGGCGTACGTGCGCTGCGACGACGACGCGATGCTCAGCGAGATCCTCGCCGACAAGCGGTCGCAGGGGCTCGGGCTGCGGCGGCTGGCGCCGACCGTCCTCGCCGCGCAGACGGACCCGGGGACGCTGCTCGACGGGCTGCGGGCGATGGGGTACGCGCCGGCCGCCGAGTCGGCGGAGGGCGACGTGCTGATCACCCGGGCGCACGCCCACCGCACCCCGCCCCGTACGGCCCCGGAGCCCGTCCCGGACGGTCCGCCGGTGCCGGACGACACCCTGCTGGGTGCCGCGATCCGTGCCATCCGCGCCGGTGATCTCGCCTCCACCACGCCCCGCCGGACGAACGGCGACGCGGCACCGTCCGGTGCCCTGCCCCGCACCGGTTCCGCCGAGACCCTCGCGACCATGCAGGCCGCCGTCCTCACCGGCGAGGCCCTGTGGATCGGCTACGTCAACGCCGAGGGCTCCGCCAGCCAGCGTGTCATCGCCCCGGTCCGGGTCGAGGGCGGCTTCGTGACGGCGTACGACCACACGGCGGACGAGGTCCGTACGTTCCCGCTGCACCGGATCACGGGTGTCGCGGAGCTGGCGGACGACGCGCCCTGAGCGAGTCGATCAAACCGCCTCTCCACCCTCACCCGTTCGGGTGTACGTGCGCGTTCATGCAGGCCATCCCCGTTTTTCCCTCGCACGAGGGAGAGCACGGCACCCGGCGCATCCCGGCCCGTGCCGTGGGGCAGCCACCCTGTGTCCGATCGAGATCGACTCCTGCGCTCGAAAGGCCACCCGTACGCATGCGCCCTCTCGCCAAGCTCGCCACGTCCGCCACCGCCGCCGTCACCGCCGCAGCCGCCGTCGTCCTGCTGGGCGCGCTCGCCACCCCGGCCGCGGCGAACCCGCCCCTGCCCCTCCCCGAACTCGGCACGCTGGTGGGCGAGGGCCTGAGCGTGGAGGGGCCGCTGATCCAGAACGTCAGCCTGCTGAAGTAGCGCGACGCAGCCGGTAGCTGTCCCCTTCGAGGCGGACGATCTCGGCGTGGTGGGCGAGGCGGTCCACCATGGCCGGGGCGGCCCCGCCGAAGATCTCCTCCCAGCGGCCGAGGGGGCGGTCGCTGGTCACGATCAGCGAGGCCTTCTCGTAGCGGTGGGCGATCAGCTGGAAGAAGAGCCGGGCGGTGTCCGGGTCGAAGGGGAGGTAGCCGGCCTCGTCGACGATCAGCAGGGGGCAGGCGTCGAGCGCGGCCAGTTCTTCGGCGAGCCTGCCCTCGGCCCGTGCCCCGGCCAGCCGCGCGGCCCACTCTGTGGCGGTCGCGAACAGCACCCGGTGCCCAGCCTGGCAGGCCCGTACGCCGAGCCCGATCGCCAGATGCGTCTTGCCGGTGCCGGGGGCGCCGACGAACACCACGTTCCGCCCGGTGGCCAGGAAGTCCAGCGTCCCGAGCCGGGCCAGCAGCCGCCGGTCGAAGGAGCGCGGGTACCCCTCGTCGAACTCCTCCAGCAGCTTCCGGGACGGGAAGCCTGCCGCCCGCACCCGCCCCTCGACCCCGCTCTCGCCCGCGTGCGGCGCGCGCCGGGCCTCGTACCGCACGAGCCGGGTCCCGCCCTGGGTGAACCCGCCCTGCGTGAAGCGGGTCTCGTAGGGGGTGGCCCGGTTCTCGGGGGCCAGGTAGTTCTCGGACGAGCCGGCCTGGGCCGGGATCGGCAGCGGCGTCCGCACGACCACGGGGGCGGGGGCGGAGGCGGGGGCGGGCTCCTCGGTCCGGGCCGGCGACGGCTTCGGGTCGTCCGGCGGCCCGTGGTGGTGGCTGTGATGGCCGCCGTGGTGGGAGCCGTGCCCCTTGTCCTCGCGCAGCATCGGCCCCGACATGTACGCCAGCAGCACCGCCGAGGCGATGAAGGCCATGTGGATCACCGTGCCCCACAGCAGCGCGTGGTGGGAGGTGTGGTGGACGTCCACGAACATCTGCAGCAGATGCACGGAGGAGATGCCGACGATGGCGGTGGCCAGCTTGACCTTGAGCACGTTGGAATTGACGTGCGAGAGCCATTCCGGCTGGTCGCGGTGGCCCTGGAGGCCGATGCGCGAGACGAAGGTCTCGTAGCCGCCGACGATGGTCATGATCAGCAGGTTGGCGATCATGACGACGTCGACCAGCTTGAGCACCGCGAGCATCACATAGGTCTCGGTGGCACTTCCGCTCACGCACCGGACGACTAACGTCCACAGCTCGTTGAAGAACTTGTAGACGTACACCCCCTGTGCCGCGACGAGTCCGAAGTACAGCGGTGCCTGGAGCCAGCGGGTGGCGAACAGGGCGTAGCCGAGCGTGGTGCCCTGCGGGGAGACGGACGGGGTGACCGGGTCTGGCGGGATGGTTGGCTGCACGGTTCGCATTCTTCGGAACCCCAGGCGCAAATCTGAATTCCAGCCACTCATCGGAATGAATAGACATCCAATAGGACTGGAGTCGGTGAGATCGGTGAGATCGGCGCGGACGGGAGCCGGTGAAGCGGGAACGATCAGGCACACTGGACGTTTGGCCGAATCGAGCCGAATCGAAAGGTGCCGCGCGTGGCGGCGGACGCCCACAAGAAAAAACCGGACCACCCCTCAGCTCCGCCCCCACGCTGAGGGCGGCACTGTCCGAGACAAACGGGGACGCCCTGCGAACTCGTCGCAGAGACAGTCGAGTTCACAACCCGCGACAGTGCGGCGCTGTCGTATCGCCGCCCTCTATCAAGGTCATCGGCCCTTGGCACAACCCCAACGAGCACGCTGCCTGATCTGTACACAGAAAGCGGCGCCCCCACCTCGTCCGTCCGGCGGGGGCGCCGCTGCGTGTCCAGTGACGTCGGCGTCAGTCCTGGCCGTCGGCCGCCTCAGTCTCCCGTCCGCTACCCTGCGCCGCTGCCGCCCGCCGCATGTGCCCCTCCTCGCCAAAGTGCACCGACAGACGCGAGGTGTCCAGCTTCTTGCCGCCACGCCGCGCGGGTGCCACCTCCACGTAGCCGCCCGCGTTCAACAGCAGATCTCGCTTACCGGCCACGTCCGAGCGCTTCCACTGCTCGGCGTGCGTCTCTCCGGTCGGCTCTGCCTTCACGCCACCCGGCTTCGCCGTTCGCTGCCTCTCCTTCAGAGTCGCCAGTCGCTCTTCCAGCTTGGCGTACTGCTCCGCGTACCGAATCGCTCCGTCGTCGCCTCTGAACAGGCCCCGGTCGTAGCGATCCTTTTGCAGGTCGGCCAACGCTTCCTCGGCCTGCCTGATCTGCGGGCGGAAGTCCTCGCCCACCTCCTGGACCATCCGCATCACGGAAAGGTGCCCATACTTCGCGAGGAACTGCTCGGTGACGTGCTCTTCGGTGGTCACCCCGGCCACGGTCGGCCCGTAGCACTTCACGCCCTGCTTCTCCTCCCCCTTGGCCGCCCGCTGGCGGTACTTCAGCGGACCGATGCACCGGTACCGAAGCTGACCGTTGCGCCCGCTGAAGGTGTACATGCGCTCGCCGCAGACTCCGCAGTGCATGATGCCGCGCAGCAACGAAGTACCCTCCCGGCGCTTCTCACCGGGGTTGGCCCGGCGCTCCAACTCGTCCTGGAGGGTCTGCCAGGTATCCGTGTCGAGGATCGGCGGCCGGTTGACCAGCGGCAGACCGTCCGTCCGCAGGATCGGCTTTCCGTCCTCGATGACCTGGCCGAGCAACTGGGGGTTGCCCAGCATGCTGCGCAGCGTGGTCGTGTACCACTGCTTGGAGTCGCTGCGCTTGCCCGTGGTCTGGCGTGAAGTGTGGCCGGGTGACGGCACGCCCTCCTTGTTGAGGTCGTTGATGATCTGCATGAGCGAGTCCTTGACCAGGGCCCGCTCCACGATCCGCTTGATCGTCTTGGCCTCGTCCTCGTTGACCGCGAGGACCTTGCCCGCCCCGTTTGGATTGGGGACGACCATGTACCCGTACGGGACCCGACCGCCGGTGTAGCGGCCCTCTCGGCGCAGGTGCTCGTGCGCGCTGGACACCCGCATGCCGATGGTGTCGGACTCCAGCTCCGCGAAGACCGCGATCACCTTCGCCATGGCCCGGCCCATGGACGACGTGAGGTCGAGCGGCTCCGTCGCCGACGCGAGCGCAACGCTCTGGTGCTCGGCGAGTCGCATGATCTCCGCGAAGTCGACCGTCGAGCGGGCAAGCCGGTCGATCTTGAAGAACACGATCACGTCCAGCTCGGCGAGCCTGGTCAGGATGCGTTGCAGTCCCGGCCGGTCGAGCCCGCGCGAGAAGCCCGAGACATCGATGTCTTCCTCGGCGGCTACGACCTCCCAGCCGCGTGCCTCGCACAACGCCTCACAGGCCGCGCGCTGACGTTCGGGCGAAGTAGTCTCGTCGGTCTCCCGCGATAGGCGAACATAGATAGCGGCGCGCATCCCAGGCGCGCTGGCCGGGACGCCCTTCCGGCGTCGGGCACGGGGCATAGCCCGTGCTGTGACAGGCGTTGGTTCTGTCATGAGACGACCCTATCTCCGGAGGTATGTGTGTCCTGCCTAATCGTCCAGTCCGACAAGACACTGCTCCTGGAAGTCGACCACGAGCAGGCGGACGACTGCCGTCGGGCCATCGCGCCGTTCGCCGAGCTGGAGCGGGCACCCGAGCACATCCACACCTACCGGGTGACCCCGCTCGGCCTGTGGAACGCGCGGGCCGCCGGGCACGACGCCGAGCAGGTCGTCGACGCGCTGGTGCAGTACAGCCGCTACCCCGTGCCGCACGCGCTGCTCGTGGACGTCGCCGAGACGATGGACCGCTACGGCCGCCTCACCCTCTCCAAGCACCCGGTCCACGGGCTCGTCCTCACCACCACCGACCGGCCGGTGCTGGAGGAGATCCTGCGGTCGAAGCGGGTCACCCCGCTCGTCGGCGCCCGGATCGACCCGGACACCGTCGCCGTGCACCCCTCCGAGCGCGGCCAGATCAAGCAGACCCTGCTGAAGCTGGGCTGGCCCGCCGAGGACCTCGCCGGGTACGTGGACGGCGAGGCGCACCCGATCGAGCTGGCCGAGGACGGCTGGGCGCTGCGCCCCTACCAGAAGCAGGCCGTGGAGAACTTCTGGCACGGCGGCAGCGGGGTCGTCGTGCTGCCCTGCGGCGCGGGCAAGACGCTGGTCGGCGCCGGGGCCATGGCGCAGGCGAAGTCGACCACCCTGATCCTCGTCACCAACACGGTCTCCGCGCGGCAGTGGAAGCACGAGTTGGTGAAGCGGACCTCGCTGACCGAGGAGGAGATCGGCGAGTACAGCGGGACGCGCAAGGAGATCCGGCCGGTCACCATCGCCACGTACCAGGTGCTGACCACCCGCCGGAAGGGCGTCTATCCGCATCTGGAGCTGTTCGACTCCCGCGACTGGGGTCTGATCGTCTACGACGAGGTGCATCTCCTTCCCGCTCCGGTCTTCAAGTTCACCGCCGATCTCCAGGCGCGCCGGCGGCTCGGGCTGACGGCGACGCTCGTCCGGGAGGACGGGCGTGAGTCGGACGTGTTCTCCCTCATCGGGCCCAAGCGGTTCGACGCGCCCTGGAAGGAGATCGAGGCGCAGGGCTATATCGCGCCCGCCGACTGTGTCGAGGTCCGGGTGAACCTGACCGACTCCGAGCGGCTCGCCTACGCCACGGCCGAGCAGGAGGAGAAGTACCGCTTCTGTTCCACCACCGCGACCAAGCGGAAGGTGGCCGAGGCGATCGTCCGCCGCTTCGCGGGGCAGCAGATCCTCGTCATCGGGCAGTACATCGACCAGCTCGACGAACTGGGCGCCCATCTGGACGCGCCGGTGATCAAGGGCGAGACCAGCAACGCGCAGCGGGAGAAGCTCTTCGACGCGTTCCGCCAGGGCGAGATCAACGTCCTGGTGGTGTCGAAGGTCGCGAACTTCTCCATCGACCTCCCGGAGGCGACCGTCGCCATCCAGGTCTCCGGCACCTTCGGCTCCCGCCAGGAGGAGGCCCAGCGCCTCGGCCGCGTGCTGCGCCCGAAGGCCGACGGCCACCAGGCCCACTTCTACTCGGTCGTCGCCCGCGACACCATCGACCAGGACTTCGCGGCCCACCGCCAGCGCTTCCTCGCCGAACAGGGCTACGCCTACCGGATCATGGACGCGGACGAGCTTCTGACGGAGGGCTGACAGAGGGCTGGCAGAGGGGCTGAGAACCGGCCGGGCCGTGTCACCGAGGACCGAGGCCGCCTTGAGTGCGGGCAGCGGGTACCAGGTCGTCGGGGACGGAGACGGGCCGACGGCGGAGATGCGGCGGGGATCAGGGGAGGAAGCGCGGTGAGCCGGGGCTCACCGGCGGCGTATGCCCGCTTCCTCCGCGTACTCGCCGAGGATGACGACGCCGAAGGCGGCGCTCGCGAAGACCTTGACGGCGCGCAGGGCGTCGGCGAGGCGGTGGCGGTTGTGGTGGTCGTCGAGGCCGGTCGCGCCGGGCGGCGGACCGGGTCGGCCGGAGGCCGAGGCTGGGATGAAGGTCGCTGCACTCATGTCTCCATGGTGGAACGTCCGCCTTTGGATGACATCGGTCTCCGGAGTGAACCCGCTGAGTCTCCGGCTCACCCTCAGGTCCTGCCCACCCCTAGTACCCCCGACGTACGGGCCCCCTAGGGGTACGACGGCCGGACTCGCCCCCGGTCGAGAAAAAAGTCGTTCGCCTCCGCCCCGTCCCCTCACCTACACTCTCCGCTCTTGCCCGCCTCCCGTCCGTGGAGCGCCGCCGCCCGGACGGAAACCGGTCGGTCACCGCCGTCAGGCGTACCCCTGGCTCCCACTAGCTCCCGTAGGCCCCCGGAGGCACCCCCTTGTCCGCGCACCCCACCGCCGACCCCACCGATCGCGCCAACCTCGCCGACCCCCTCTCCCGTGAGCGCTCCCACCTCGCCGCCTCCCGTTCCGCTCTGCGCGCCATGCGGGAGGACGTGGAGGCGCTGGACATCAAGGACGTCACCGCGAACTGGGTGAACGCGGAGGTGCTGGCCCGCCAGATCGGCGAGCGGATCAAGGCGCTGGCCGACCTGAGCCACACCCCGCTCTTCTTCGGCCGCCTCGACTATCTGCACGCGCCCGGTGCCGAGCAGGCCGAGGGCGCGGAGGGGGAGCGGTTCTACATCGGGCGGCGCCATGTGCACGACGCGGACGGCGACCCGATGGTGATCGACTGGCGCGCGCCCGTCTCCCAGCCCTTCTACCGGGCCTCCAAGACCGACCCGATGGACGTCGGCCTGCGGCGCCGCTTCGGGTACACCGGCGGCGACCTCACCGCGTACGAGGACGAGCATCTCTCCGATCCGGCCGAGGCGGCGCCCACCAGCAAGCTGCTCCAGCAGGAGATCGAGCGCCCGCGTGTCGGTCCGATGCGGGACATCGTGGCGACGATCCAGCCGGAGCAGGACGAGATCGTCCGCTCCGACCTCGCCGGCTCGCTCTGCGTGCAGGGCGGCCCCGGCACCGGGAAGACCGCCGTCGGCCTGCACCGCGTCGCGTATCTCCTCTACGCCCACCGCGAGCGGCTGTCCCGCACCGGCACCCTCGTCATCGGCCCGAACCGCTCCTTCCTCCACTACATCGAACAGGTGCTCCCGGCGCTGGGCGAGCTGGAGGTCAAGCAGGCGACCGTCGACGACCTCGTCGCCCACGTCGAGGTGCGGGGCACGGACGAGGCACCGGCCGCCGTCGTCAAGGGCGACGCCCGGATGGCGGAGGTGCTGCGCAGGGCCGTACGGTCGCACGTCACGCTCCCCACCGAGCCCGTGATGGTGGTCCGGGGGTCGCGGCGCTGGCGCGTACCGGCGTACGAACTCGAAGCGATCGTGCGGGAGTTGCTGGACCGGGACATCCGCTACGGGGCCGCGCGGGACGCGCTGCCGCAGCGGATCGCGCACGCGGTGCTGGTGCAGATGGAGCGGTCGGGGGAGGCGCCCGACGACCGGGTGCAGGACGCGGTGGCCCGCAACACGGCCGTGAAAGCGGCGGTCAAGGCGATCTGGCCGCCGGTCGACCCGGCCAAGCTCGTCCTGCGCCTCCTCTCCGACGCGGACTTCCTCGCCGCGCACGCGGACGGGATCCTCACGGACGACGAGCAGCAGACGATCCTGTGGGCGAAACCGGCGCGGAGCGTGAAGTCGGTGAAGTGGTCGGCCGCCGATGCCGTGCTGGTCGACGAGACCACCGACCTGGTGCAGCGCACGCACTCGCTCGGCCATGTCGTCCTGGACGAGGCGCAGGACCTCTCCCCCATGCAGTACCGGGCGGTGGGCCGCCGCTGCACGACCGGGTCCGCGACCGTCCTCGGTGACCTCGCGCAGGGCACGACGCCCTGGGCGACGCGGAGTTGGCAGGAGGCGCTGACCCATCTGGGCAAGACGGAGGCCCATGTGGAGGAGCTGACAGCCGGTTTCCGCGTCCCGACCGACGTCATCACCTACGCCTCCCGCCTCCTCCCCCATATCGCGCCCGGTCTGACCCCGGTCGCGTCGGTCCGGGAGAACCCGGGCTTCTTCGACGTACGGCCGACCACCGCCGACGCCGAAGTCATCGCCGCCTGCGAGGAGTTGCTGCGCAATGAGGGCTCCGTCGGCCTCATCGCCGCCGACGCCCGCGTGCCCGCCCTCGCCGAGGCGCTGACGGCGGCCGGCATCGGGTATCTCGCGCCGGGCGAGGAGACGACGTACGAGACCCGCCTCACCCTCGTCCCGGCCTCGCTCGCCAAGGGTCTGGAGTACGACTACGTGGTCCTGGACGAACCACGTGCGGTCGTGGACGGCGAGCCGGACCAACGGACGGGCCTGCGCCGCCTGTACGTGGCCCTCACGCGCGCGGTGTCGGGCCTGATCGTGACCCATACGGCGCCCCTGCCGGAGCAGCTCGTCTAGAGCCCGCCCGGGGTGTCCGGGTCGGCGAAGTGGAACGGGACCGAGAGGTGGGCGGCCAGGGCTCTGCCGCAGCGGTCGGCGGCCACGGCCGACGGGTGGCCCCCGGCCCGGTCCGCGTCCTCGCCGAGGTAGCGCTCGGCCGTTCCCCAGTAGATGGTGGCCAGCGGATGCTCGCCCTCGGGGTCGGCGGTGACGGCCCGCAGGTCGACGAACCAGTCGTGGACCGTGTCACCGTCCCACTCCGCCTCGATCGCGACGACCCGGCCCGGGCATCCGGCGGCGAGGGCGGCCAGGGACTCCGGGTCGAGGGGGCTGTCGGGGGTGCGGGCGACGCGGTCGCCGTGGTGGAGGTAGCGGTCGTGGACGACGCGTTGGGCGTCGGTCAGCCCCAGGCCCAGGGCGCGGCCGACCGTGAAGACCACGCGGATCGCCTGGAAGCGGGCGTCCTGGAGGACGTAGCCGTCGACCTGTGCACGGATGCCGGCGGGCAGCAGTTCCCACCACTCGGACGTGTTCACGCCACAGAAGGTACGCGAAAGGCCCCCGGCGACCTCTCGAATTACCGAGGTCACCGGGGGCCGAACGCTCTTGACCGGCGGCTTACTTGAACTTGTTGCTGGTCGCCAGGTAGACCTGCTTGGCGTTCTTGCCGAGGCGGGGCCCGGTGATGAACGTGGAGCGGTCGCTCAGGGAGTTGTTGGAGACCAGGTAGGTGCGGCCCTTGTAGGTGGTGAACCAGGGGCCGCCGGAGGCGCCGCCGTTCATGGTGCAGCCGACCATGTACTGGGCCGGGTAGTCGCTCGGGTAGCTGTAGCCGAGGACGAACCGCTTGGTGGCACCCTGGCAGTGGTACATCTTCGAGCCGTCGTACGGGGCCTCGGCCGGGTAGCCGCGGACCTTCATGTTCTTGACCTTGTTGGCGGCGGGGGCGTTGAACCACACCGGCAGGGCCGAACCGAGGCGCTCCTCCAGGGACTTGGAGCCCTTCTCCGGCTTCACGTGCAGCACGGCGTAGTCGTACGCGGCGGCCACGGTGCCCTTGCTCGCGGCGCCGCCCTTGATCCAGGTGCCGGAGGTGGTGGCCCAGTCGGCCCAGGCGATGCCGTACGGGGAGACGTTGCCGGCGCGGTAGTTCTTGGACGCCTGGGCGATGTTCAGCTTGCCCGTGTTGTTGAAGGACGGGACGAAGGCGATGTTGCGGTACCAGCCGCCGCCCTTGCCCGCGTGCACACAGTGCCCGGCGGTCCACACGAGGTTGGACTTGCCCGGGTGCGCCGGGTCCTTCACGACCGCGGCGGAGCAGACGCTCGACCCCTGGGGCGTGGTGAAGAAGAGCTTGCCGACCGGCGGGGCGTACTTGTGGTAGGTCGCCTTGACCTTGCCGGCCTGCTGCTTCTTGACCTTGCCGTCCGGCAGCCAGACCTGGGTGGTCTTGCTCGACCCGGTGGCGGTGTTGCCCGCCTCGGCGACCGCCGGCAGGTCGGGCAGGTTCTCCTTGGCCTCGGCGATGCGCTCCGGCGTCCAGAAGTCCTCGATGTACGGGTTGGCGAAGTCCTCCGCCTTGGAGGCCCAGTCGCCGCTGAAGTCCTGCCAGCCACCGTCCTTCCACTTCTGGAGCGCGTCGCCGGTCAGTTCGGTGGGCACGCCCTCCGGGAGCTTGAACCCGCCGACGGTCGTGTCACCACCGCTCTCGTTCTCGCCGGTGTCGACGCCGTCACCGGCGTCCGCCTGGGCGGTCGTCGAGTCCGAGGCCTTGGCCCCGCTCTCCTCGGTCTTGCTGCATGCGGTGGTGGTGACCATGATCGCGGCGATCACCGCGGCGGCGGCCGTGAGGCCGCGACGACGTGTGTGTAGACGTATGAGTGGCATGAAGCGCCCGTCCCCCGTGTGACTGAAACCTTGTCATGCCCTCGCTTAGCGGGGCGAGACAACTATGCACGTGGGCGGGCGCGAAACGATCTCCGAGGGGGCCTTCGCGGCGACTTCGCACACAACAACTACGTGGCGGATATCTGCCCGTGATGTGACGCCGGGTCCTGACGGTTCACGACGCCCGCCGCCCACTGGGGCAACCCACAGAGACAGCCCACAGAGGCAGCTCACAGAGACAACTCACAGGATCTGCACATTGATTGATTCTTCATCACTCCGACACCTCCCGACACTTGTGCACTACCCACGGGTAAGGCGAATCTGACCTGCGCATGCCACCCCCACATCGGCATCCCCCCAGCGGCGTTTCCCCGCCGCGGCCCCCAGGAGGACGCAGTGAAGACTCGCTCCCGCATCGGCAGATCCGTGCTCACCGTCGGCGGCGCCCTCGCGCTGGTCGTCGGCATCGCCGGCAGCGCGTACGCGGCGCCGCCCGCCGCGCTGCCCGCCAACGCGGAGACCCTGGAGACGACCTGGCAGCCGGCGTACGACTACGACACGGACGGCTGTTACCCGACCCCGGCGATCGGCCCCACCGGCACGGTCAACGGCGGGCTCAGCCCGACCGGTTCGCTGAGCGGCGACTGCCACGACCAGTCGGACCTGGACAACACCAACGGCTACTCGCGCTACAAGTGCAACAACGGCTGGTGCGCGATCATGTACGACCTCTACTTCGAGAAGGACCAGGCGCTCGCCAACAGCAGCCTCGGCGGGCACCGGCACGACTGGGAGCATGTGGTGGTCTGGGTGCAGGACGGGGCGGCGAAGTACGTCTCCACGTCCAACCACGGGGACTTCACCGTCCACGCCGCGTCCTCGGTGATCTGGACCGGGACGCACCCCAAGATCGTCTACCACAAGGACGGCGTCAGCACGCACTGCTTCCGGCTCGCGGGCTCGAACGACGAGCCGCCGGAGAACCACGAGGGGGTGTGGCAGTACCCCACGCTCGTCGGCTGGAACGGATACCCGTCGACGGCGATCCGCGACACGCTCGTGGCGTACAACTTCGGCAGCGCGAACTTCGGTCTGAAGGACGGCAGCTTCGAGTCCAACCTGACGGCCGCGATGCCGTCGGGGATCGCCTTCAACCCGAACGCGTAGCGCCTGCGGCGGGGGCTTGGCCGGGGGGTGCGTGGTGGGTTCGGGTGCGTCGTCGGGTGCGGGTGGGTGGGGCTTCTCGCGCAGTTCCCCGCGCCCCTGAAAAACCAGGCCCTGCGGGCCTGAAAAGCAGCGGGCGCAGCCCTGCTTTTCAGGGGCGCGGGGAACTGCGCGACCAGCCCCCACCGGGCCGCACCCGACAACGCGCCCCCTCCGTCAGCGCGGAGCGGTGGCGCGCGTGTCGAGGGCCGTGCGCCACGCGCGTACCGCCTCGGCGGCGACCGGCGCGGCCCACCCCCCGGGGCGGGCCGCGCCACCGATGTGGAAGGCGTCCACGCGGGCCGCCCGCAGCCGGGGCAGGTGGGCGAGGCGGAGCCCGCCACCGACCATCAGCCGCGCCGCATACCCGGGGTCACCCCGCCGCGCCGCCTCCGCCAACAGCACGGGCAGCCCGTCGTCCACCCCCACCCCCGACCCCGCCGTCAGATACGTGTCCAGCCCCGGCAGGTCCGCGAGTTGCTTACGCAGCGCATCCCGGTCGGCGGCCCGGTCGATCGCCCGGTGGAACGTCCACGCCCGCCCGTCCAACTCGGCCACCACCCGCTCCACGGCCGCCAGATCCAGCCCCCCGTCCTCCCCCAGGAACCCGAGCACGAACTCCTCCGCCCCCGCCGCCCGCATGTCGCACGCCACCCGCACCAGCGCGTCCACGTCCCCCGCCGCGAACCCGTCCGCGAGCCGCAGCATCACCCGTACCGGGATGTCGACGGCCGCCTGCACCTCCACGAACGTCGCGACGCTCGGCGTGAGCCCGTCCGCCGCCATGTCCGCCACCAGCTCCAGCCGGTCGGCACCTCCGGCCTGGGCGGCGGCGGCGTCCTCGGCGTCGAGGGCGATCACCTCCAGAAGCGCGCGCGTGGTCATGGGGCCCCTTCCGTCGTGCGGCACGTGAGGACAACAGGTCTAGTCCAATTGTCCAATCTAGCAACAAGCAGGACTGTTGGACGTGATCGTCACGTTCAGCACGCGGACGACCACCGTCCGCATCTACCCTCATTTGGGCGCCGTTCAACAAGACCGGCTGTTCGAGAGGGAGTTGGCCATGCCGAAGCCGAAGACCATCGACCCGTCCCAGTCCACCCGAGCGATGTACGGCGCCGAGCTGCGCCACCGGCGTGAGCGGGCGGGCATGTCCCAGGAGGACCTGGGGGCCGCGCTGTTCATCAGCGGGGCGTACGTCGGCATGCTGGAGGTCGGCACGCGCCGGATGCAGCCGGAGTTCGCGAGGATGGCGGACGAGGTGCTGAACACGGACGGGTTCTTCACGCGGAACCTGGAGGCGGCGCGGCAGTCCCCGTACGAGCACCACTTCGCGGACGTGGTCGAGTTCGAGGGGATGGCCCTCACGATCAAGGACTGGGCGCCGATCCTGGTCCCCGGTCTGCTTCAGACAGCGGACTACACGCGGGCGGTGGTCCGGGCGTACGACCCGTTCCTGGCGGAGGAGGCGGCCGAGGCCCGGGTGGCCGCCCGCCGCGCCCGAGCGCACATCTTCGAGGACTCCAGGAAGCCTCAGTACTGGGCCGTGCTGGACGAGATGGTCGTACGCCGTCCGGTGGGCGGACCAGCGGTCATGGCGGAGCAGTTGCAGCACATCGCGGCCATGGCCAGGCGCCACCGGATCATCGTCCAGGTGCTCCCGCTGGCCGAGGGAGCGAACGCCGGGATGACAGGCATGTTCAAGCTCATGACGTTCGAGGACGCCCCGCCTCTCGCGTACGCCGACGGGTCCGAAAGTGGCCGTCTCCAGGACGAACCTGCCGTAGTGACCCGTTCCACGCTGTCCTACGATCTGATTGGGGGTGCGGCACTGTCGCCTGGCGCGTCCCTCGCCCTGATCGAGCAGGCGGCCGAGGAGTACGAGGATGCGCACCGCACCCGATCTGAGGACCGCGACTTGGCGTAAGAGCAGCTACAGCGGGGGCAACAGCGCGGAGTGCGTCGAAGTGTCCGACGACCTCCCCGGAATCGTCCCCGTCCGCGACAGCAAGAATGCCACCGGTGCTGTTCTCGTATTCGAGGCCGCCGCCTGGTCGTGCTTCGTGGCGGCGGCCCGGGAAATCAGCTCGGCTCAGTAAATCGTGATCTGCTCGATCTTGTGGACCTTGCCGCTGGGGGAACCGGAGGCGCGGCCGAGGTCGAAGGCGTAGTGCTTCGGGAGGCGGCCGGAGTCCCACTGGGGGCCGCCGAAAACCGTGCGGTACTTGAAGCTGACCTCGTTGTTGCCGGTGTCCATCCAGCCGACGCCGTAGATGGCGACATCGATCGTGCCGGCGTTGGCGAAGCAGGGGTTGACGCCGTCGACCTCGAAGAAGAGGAAGTCGTTGCCCGGGGTGCAGTCCACGCGGTTGATGGCGTGGGCGGGCAGCGCGGTGGCGACGGTGGCCGCCAGCGCCGCGCCGGCATCGAAGGCCCCTCTGACTCTCGGACTCGCACATGACTCCCGCGTGACTCCCGCGACGGGAATTCGGCGAGTGAGAGTCACCGGAAGCCCATCAGGTTGCTTCGTATCGGCAAAGTCGTCGAACCAATGCCCTTGAGGGCAAAGGCCGTTGCCCTCCCGTACACAGTGAATTGCGGGGCCCATTTCCCGCTGTACGCTCTGCGATCAATTCCGGCTTCACACGCTTCACAAATCGACGCAGAGGGCAGAGGGAACTCAATGCGCAAGCTCACGGCGGCCGTCGCCGCCAGTCTGATGACCTTCACGGGACTGCTCGCGGCAGGTGCCGCCCCCGCCCAGGCGGCGACGCCGAACGCCGAGTACGTCGCGCTCGGTGACTCGTACGCCTCCGGGGTCGGTGCGGGGTCGTACGACCCGGCGAGCGGTGACTGCAAGCGGAGCACGAAGAACTACCCGCGTCTGTGGGCGGCGGCGAACCCCGAGTACACGCTGAAGGACGTCACGTGCAGCGGGGCGACGATCGCGGACGTGCGGGCGAACCAGCTGTCCGCGCTGAGCGCGAGCACGAACTTCGTCACGATCACGGTGGGCGGCAACGACACCAAGTTCTCGACGGTGGTCAGGACGTGTCTGACCGACACCGAGGACGCCTGCACGCTCGCCACGGGGTGGATGTCGATCGCGGCGAGGAACCAGCTGGTGGGTGAACTCAGCGGTCTCTACAAGGACATCAAGGCCCGCTCGCCGAAGGCCCTGGTCCTCGTCCTCGGCTACCCGCAGACGCTCTCCACGACCGGGGTGTGCTCCCCGATCGAGCTGAGCGCCAAGAAGCGCGCCGGGATGAACGGGCTGGCCGACGCCCTCGCGGAGGGCACGGGGAAGGCCGCGGCCGACGCGGGCGTGCACTTCCTCGACATGCGGAGGAAGTTCACCGGCCACGGGGCGTGCGGCACCGACCCGTGGGTGCACAGCGTCAACCCGGCCGACGCGACGGAGTCCTTCCACCCCAACGCGGCGGGCCACGAGAAGGGCTACGCGGCGAAGCTCATCGCCACCTGGGGCTGACCCCGAGGGCCGGGGCCGGGCTCAGCCGTAGAGGTTCAGCTCTGCCTCGGTCGCACCGGCCAGTTCGTACGTCGTCCCGGCCGGTGGGCGGCGGCCCGCGTAGAGGCGTACGAGGGTGGTGGCGTCGCCGAGGTAGCGCGCGGGCGGCGCCTCCCCGCTCGGGGCGCCGAGCAGCAGGGGTTCGTCGGCGTCGTCGAGGTCGGCGTGCAGGGGGCGGGTGCCGCGCACCCGGGTGAGGTGGGCCAGCAGTTCCATCGCCAGGCCGAGCCGGTCACCGCCGTACGCTCCGGGCAGGCCCCACGCCTCCCGTACGTCACCGGCGTGCACCCACTCCCCCAGCGCGAGCCCGTCCAGCGCCCCGCCGGCCTTCGTGATCACGGGGCCGGCCTCGGTCATCCCGCGCTCCAGCTCGTCCACGATCCGCGCGACGGGCCACTCGCCCCGCTCGGCGATGTCCCGGTCGTTCGCCTCCGGGCTGAACACGCCCTCCTCGAAGCGCCCCTCCACCACCCGCGACAACGCGGCCGAGCAGTGCGCCAGCACATCCCGCACACTCCACCCCGGACAACAGGTCCCCACCGCGAAGTCCGCCTCCGCCCGCCCCCGCAACAACGGCACCAGCGCGTCCCGCTCACCGGCCAGCAGCCGGGCGGGGAGTTCGGGGTCTCGTACGTCGTGTGTGTCAGTGGTAGCGGTCATGCGGTCCACGCTAGGGGGAGAGGCCCGCCGGACGCACGGCCACGGCACAATGCGTACATGCCCGACTCCGAAACCCTGAGGGAAGCCCTGCGTCACCGCTGGCTGCCCGCGTTGCTGTCCGCCCGTGACGGGGCGTGTGAGCCGGCGCCGGGGCCGTACGGCGACAATCTGATCGAGCGGTGGGCGGAGCCGCAGCGGCGCTATCACACGCTCGATCACCTCGTCGCGGTGCTGGACCGCATCGAGGTGCTGGAGGAGTACGCGGCGGACGCGGACCTCGTGCGGCTGGCGGCCTGGTTCCATGACGCCGTGTATCTGCCGGACCGGTCGGAGAACGAGGAGCGGTCCGCCCGGCTCGCCGAGCGGGCGCTGCCCGAGGCCGGGGTGTCGGCGGAGCGGACGGCGGAGGTGGCGCGGCTGGTGCGGCTCACCGTCACGCACGATCCGGCCGACGACGACCCGAACGGGCAGGTGCTGTGCGACGCGGACCTCGCGGTCCTGGCCTCGGCCCCGGACGCGTACGCCGCCTACGCCGCCGCCGTCCGGGAGGAGTACGGGTTCGTGCCGGACGACGCCTTCCGGGCGGGCCGGGCTGCCGTACTGCGTCAACTCCTCGCCCTGCCAAGGCTGTTCAGGACGCCGTACGGGGAGCGGGAGTGGGAGGGGCCGGCCCGGGAGAATCTGCGGGCGGAGCTGGCCGCCCTGGAGGAGGGCACCGGCTGACGGCAAGCCGCCGGAGGCCGGGCGCGTCCGGGAATGCGGCCCGGCGGCTCTTGGTTGCCCATGGATATGCCCTCCCCCGCCGCCGCTCCGGACCCCACCGACCACGCCGCTCACCCCGCTCCCTTCCGCATACCCCTCTCTGTGTACGTCCTCGGTCTGGCCGTGTTCGCGCTCGGGACCAGCGAATTCATGCTCTCGGGGCTGCTGCCGCCCATCGCCGAGGACATGGACGTGTCCATTCCGCGGGCGGGGCTGCTGATCTCCGCGTTCGCGATCGGGATGGTGATCGGGGCGCCGCTACTGGCGGTGGCGACGCTGCGGCTGCCCCGGCGCACGACCCTCGTCACTCTGATCCTCGTCTTCGGGCTCGGGCAGATCGCCGGGGCCCTCGCCCCCAACTACGCCGTCCTCTTCGCCTCCCGGATCGTGAGCGCGCTCGCCTGTGCCGGGTTCTGGGCGGTCGGCGCGGCCGTGGCCGTGGCGATGGTGCCGGTGAACGCGCGGGCCCGCGCGCTGGCCATCATGATCGGTGGATTGTCGATCGCGAATGTGCTGGGCGTCCCGGCGGGCGCGTTCCTCGGGGAGCACTTCGGCTGGCGGTCGGCGTTCTGGGCCGTGGCGGTGGCCTCGGCGGTCGCGCTGGCCGGTGTCGTCACGCTCGTCCCGGCCATCCCGCTGCCCGACGAGCGGCCCCGGATCAGCCAGGAGGCCCGGATCTACCGCGACCGGCAGGTCTGGCTCTCCATCGCCGTCGTGGCGCTCGCCGCCGGCGGTGTCTTCTGCGCGTTCAGCTACCTCGCGCCGCTGCTCACGGACGTGGCGGGGCTGGACGACGGCTGGGTGCCGACGGTGCTCGCGCTGTTCGGGATCGGGGCGCTGATCGGCACGGCGGTCGGGGGCCGGGTCGCCGACGCGCACCTCTTCGGGGTGCTGCTCAGCGGCATCACCGCCTCCACGGTCTTCCTGGCCGCCCTGGCGCTGCTCGCGCAGTACGCCGTCGCCGCCGTCCTCCTCTCCTTCCTCCTCGGGGTGTCCTGCTTCTACACCGCCCCGGCCCTCAACGCCCGGCTCTTCAACGTCGCGGGCGCCGCCCCGACCCTGGCCGGCGCCACCACCACCGCCGCGTTCAACCTCGGCAACACCGGTGGCCCCTGGATCGGCGGGGTCGTCATCGACGCGGGCCAGGGCTTCGCCGCCACCGCCTGGGCGGGCGGCGCCCTCACCGCCGCCGCCCTCGGCACCACCGCCGTCTCGCTCCGTCTCCACCGGCGCACCCGCGCCTCCCGCCTGGTGGCCGGAAGCGGTGACAGCACCGGCAGCGTCGTAAATCCGGTACGTACGGACGTCTGACCCCGCCTATCCTCGCGCCCATGCGACCAATGGGCGGGGAACAGGTAGGGGAAGCCGTCGAGCACTGTCTCGCGGTGCTGGGGACGGTGCTGGACCGGGACTGGGAGGGCACCAAGGCGGGCCGGCTGGACTGGAACTGCCGGGAGACCGCCGAGCACGTCGCGTCGGACCTGATCTCGTACGCGGGGCAGCTGGCGGGGCGGCCGACGACCCGCTACGTGCCGTTCGAGATCGACATGTCGGAGTGCCAGGGGGACGAGCGGAACGCCGACGCCCTGGAGGTGATCCGCACGACGGGTGTCCTGCTCTCCGCCACGGTCGCCGCCACCCCGCGCGAGGTCCGCGCCTTCCACCCGTACCCGTTCCGCGCGGCCGACCGCGAGGGCTTCGCGGCGATGGGTGTCGCCGAGGTGCTGCTGCACACGTACGACATCGCCGAGGGCCTCGGCCTCCCGGCGTCCGCGTCCGTACCGTCCACCGACCTGTGCGAGACGGTTCTCGCGCGCCTCTTCCCGCACGTCAGGCCCGGTGACGACCCCTGGGCGACACTGCTGTGGGCCACCGGCCGGGGCGACCTGCCGGAGCGCGCGCCCGTCACCGGGTGGCGGTGGAACAACCCGCTGCACATCGACGCCGAGCGGCTCGTCCTCCAGGGCGTCCACCCGGCCGCCGCGGCCGATCTCGCCGAGGGCGGCACCGGCGGCTTCGACTGGATCGTGGGCGGCCCGGTGGAGGGGACCCGGATCGGCGCGGGCCTGGTGTTCCAGGCGTACGAGGCGGGGGTGCACCGTCCGGAGTGGGGCATGTTCGTGCTCGTGCGCAAGGAGGACGGGCTGGCCGTCGGCGCGCTCGGCTATCACGGCGTCCCCGACGAGGAGGGCCGGGTCGAGGTCGGCTACGACCTGGTCGAGGGGGCGCGCGGGCGCGGCTACATGACCGAGGCGCTGGGCGCGCTGGTCGGCTGGGCGCGGGAGCGGAGCCGGGAACAGGGGGACGTACGGTCGCTGTTCGCGGTCGTCGACAAGGCCAACTCCCCTTCGCAGGGCGTCGTTTCACGGGCCGGATTCAACAAGGTGAGCGAGGACTGGGGCGACGGGGAGCACGGGGAGCAGTTCGCGTACGAACTCCGTCTGCGCGCCTGACGTAGTACGTCATCGTCTGCTCCTCAGCGCCCGCCGCCCCGCCGCTTCGGCCGCCTCAGCCCCGCCCCCGTCAGCCGTCGCAGCAGCTCTTTGGAGCCCACCTCCACGGCGCCCGCCCGTACGACCTCCACGTAGCGGTGGGACGGGATGTCGTAGTGGTCGCGTTCGAAGGCGCGCTCGGGTATGCCCAACTCCCGGGCGAAGGCGTGCAGTTCGTCGAAGGAGGCGTCGCTCACCAGGTGCGACCACATCCGGCCGTGCCCCGGCCAGGTGGGCGGGTCGATGTACAGGGTCACGAGGCCGACGCCCCGCCCAGCGCGCCCAGCGCCGCGACCCGCACCCCCGCCTTGTGGCAGACCCACTGCGGATCGGGCCCCAGCTCGGGTTCCACGTCGAGCGCGTGCGGGTCGCCGGTGCCGCAGACCGGGCAGAGGGGCCAGCGCCCGTACCGTTCGCGCAGGGCGTCCTGGACGTCCTGGGCGACGAGCCCGGCGACGTACGCCACCCCGTCCGGCCACTGCTCGACCCACCACCGGCGCTGGACGACGGAGTCCTCGACCATGGAGACGACGTCCGCCTCGGCGACCTCACCGGACACCAGATCGGCGAGCACGAGGGCGCGGGCGGCGTGCAGGGCCTGCTCAAGGGGGCTCACGGGGTCACTGCCGGTACTCATGGGTCCATTGTGCGGCCCTTGACCTCACCCCCGGACAGAAAATATCTTTCAAGATGTGAGCGATGACGTGAAGGAAATTTTCGCACCGGCGCCCACGCCACCAGGTTCGCCGGGGCCACCGGCACCCCCCGCCCCCGCCGCCCTCGCGGCGAAGGTGCGGACGCTGGCCCCCTCGATGACCCGCTCGATGCAGCGCGTCGCGGAGGCCGTGGCGAGCGACCCGGCGGGCTGCGCGGCGCTCACGGTCACCGGTCTCGCCGAGCTGACCGGCACCAGCGAGGCGACGGTCGTCCGCACGGCCCGGCTCCTCGGTTACCCCGGGTATCGCGATCTGCGCCTCGCCCTCGCCGGTCTCGCCGCCCACCAGCAGTCGGGCCGCGCGCCCTCGGTCACGGCCGACATCGCGGTCGACGACCCGCTGCCCGACGTGGTCGCCAAGCTCGCGTACGACGAGCAGCAGACCCTCGCGGACACGGCGGCCGGGCTGGACATGGCCCAGCTCGGCGCGGCGGTCGCGGCGCTCGCCGGGGCCCGCCGCATAGACATCTACGGCGTCGGGGCGTCCGGGCTGGTCGCCCAGGACCTCACACAGAAGCTGCTGCGCATAGGCCTGATAGCCCACGCGCACAGCGATCCGCACCTCGCCGTCACCAACGCGGTGCAGCTGCGCGCGAAGGACGTGGCGATAGCGATCACGCACTCCGGCTCGACGGGCGACGTCATCGAGCCGTTGCGGGTCGCCTTCGACCACGGGGCCACGACGATCGCGGTCACCGGGCGGCCGGACGGGCCGGTGGCCCAGTACGCCGACCACGTCCTGACGACGTCCACGGCCCGCGAGAGCGAGCTGCGGCCGGCCGCGATGTCCTCCCGGACGAGCCAGCTGCTGGTGGTGGACTGCCTGTTCGTAGGGGTGGCCCAGCGCACGTACGAGTCGGCGGCCCCGGCCCTGTCGGCGTCGTACGAGGCCCTGGCCCACCGGCACCGGGTCGGCGGCCCGTCGAGGTAGGCGGGATCGAGCGCCCCGTAAGGGGCGCGGGGAACTGCGCGAGCAACCACGACGAACCGGCGGACGACGATGGCATCCGCCAAGGCACAGCAGCACCAACCCGTACGGAATGAGCAGCCATGCCCCCCATCTCCCCCAACACCTCCCCCTCCCCGTCCCCCTTCCCCTTCCCCAACCACCTCTCCGTGCGGGCCGAGTTGGAGTCGTTGACGACGGAGGCGTTCCGGCCGGAGCTGGCCGACATCGATCAGTTGCCGACGCTCGACATCGCGAAGCTGATGAACGCGGAGGACGCGACCGTACCGACGGCCGTGGCCGTGCAGCTGCCGCTGATCGCGGCGGCGATCGACGCGATCGCGGAGCGGATGGGCCGGGGCGGCCGGCTGATCTACGCGGGCGCGGGCACGGCGGGGCGGCTGGGCGTGCTGGACGCGTCCGAGTGCCCGCCGACGTTCAACACGGCGCCGTCGCAGGTCGTGGGCCTGATCGCGGGTGGCATCGAGGCCATGGTCACCTCGATCGAGGGGGCGGAGGACTCGGCGGAGCTGGCCCGGACCGACCTCGACGCGCTGGCGCTGACGCCGGACGACACGGTGGTGGGCGTGTCGGCGTCGGGGCGCACGCCGTACGCGGTGGGCGCGGTGGAGCACGCGCGGGCGGCCGGGGCGCTGACGGTGGGGCTGTCCTGCAACGCGTCGAGCGCGCTCGCGGCGGCGGCGGATCACGGGATCGAGATCGTCGCGGGGCCTGAGCTGGTCACCGGCTCGACCCGGCTCAAGGCGGGCACGGCCCAGAAGCTGGTGCTCAACATGCTCTCGACGATCACGATGATCCGTCTGGGCAAGACGTACGGGAACCTGATGGTCGACGTCCGCGCCACCAACGACAAGCTCCGGGCCCGTTCCCACCGCATCGTCGCGCTCGCCACGGGCGCGACGGACACCGAGATCGAAACGGCCCTCACGGCCACCAACGGCCAGGTCAAGAACGCCATCCTCACCATCCTGACCGGCGTCGACGCCCCCACGGCGGCCCGCCTGCTCACCGCGAACGGGGGCCACCTGCGCGCGGCCCTGGCAGCGGCACTGACGGACCCGGCGGGCTGAGGGGTACGAGGGAGTCCGGAGTCCGGGATGCTGGCCCTGCTGGCCGTACCCCGACGCAGCCCTACAGCGGCCCCTGATGCACGTTGAGCTGTCGCAGTTCGACCGCCAGGCGAGCAGCCGTCACGAAGTCCCTGTCGTCGTGCAGGACGACAAGACCGTGGTGAGCGGCGGTGGCACAGATCTGCAGATCGACGGCGGACAGCGCCTGATGCTCCCCCCGCTCGGCGGCCCGCAGCTGCAGGCCGCCGATCCAGTGGGGCGTCCCCTTCGGAACGGAGACGTCGTCGTAGAGTTCCGCGAACATCGCGCTGTACGCCTCGTACTCCTTGAGGCCGCGCGCCGACCGCAGAAATTCAGCCCGCTGCGGATAGCACGATCGGATGTCGCCGTCCATGACGACCGGGCGCCACGCGTTGTGGAGATGCCGGTCCCGAAGCAGACGCCGCAGGGCCGAGGAATCCAACAGGTAGCCGCTCACCCGCGGTGGGCCTCCTTGTCCGCGCGATGTGCGGCCTCGGCCCCTTCGATGTCCCAGTCCTGGGCGAGTTCGAAGTACTTGTCATGGGCACTGGCGCGCTGCAGCCGCAGGTTGTACTCCTCCAGCGCCTTGGCCACCGCGGCGGTCTTCGTCCGATGCCCGCCCAGCCGCTTGGCGGTCTCCAGGGCCTCGTCGTCGATGTCGATGTGCGTCAGAGACATGCGGCCCTCCCGCGATGTACAGAATTCTCGACAATCCCGTTGTTCAATGTACAAGCCGCGCAGGGCCGAGCCCGGTCTCGGCGGGACTGTCAGTGGGGTGTGGCACGGTGGTGGGGACCGCTGCCCCTGGAAGGACCTGGCCCGTGAACCACGCCCAGCTCACCGCCCTCGGCCGTGCCCTGCGTGTGCTCGGGGAGCATGGTGACGCGTTGAACGCCGACACTCCGGACGCCCGGCTGCATGAGGTGAAGGCGGACATCAGACGAGCGCTGGAGCTGCTGGACGAGACGGTCTCGACGGCCGCCCCCACCACCCGCTGTGCCGAGCATCCGAACGGCCCGGTGGACAAGGAGGCCCCCGACCTCTGTCTGCTCTGCGAGACCCGCCGCCGCGCCGCCCGCCGCACCCAGCTGAACGACAGCTACGGCCCTCCCCGCCCCGCCGGCCCTGCGGCCCAGGCCCCCTCCCGGTACGGCGTACGCGACGACCGCCCCCAGCCCCAGCAGCGCTGGCTCCCGGAGGCGTGGAACGGCCAGGTCTGGCAGCTCTGCGGCACGCCCCGCCGCGACCGCCGCGAGGCCGAGCTGTACCTCGCGGCCCAGCGGCGGGGGCCGCGTCCCGCCATCGCCTACCGCCTCGTCCAGGAGTTCACCGACTACGACGTGACCCGTATCTGGGGCGAGCCGGTCAGGATGGACATCGAGCCGATGGGGAACGCGTGAGGGCGCCTCATGGCTCGGGGCCGCGGGTTCGGTTCGCGGGTGCGGGTGAGTGGGGCTTCTCGCGCAGTTCCCCGCGCCCCTGAAAGACCAGGCCCCTGCGGGCCTGGAAAACCAGGCCCCTGCGGGCCTGGAAGACCAGCCCTCCGCGGCCTGAAGGCGACCGGCGACGGGCCTGAAAAGCACGGGGCGCAGCCCCTGCTTTTCAGGGGCGCGGGGAACTGCGCGAGAAGCCCCACCGGACCCGCACCCGGCCTCAACACGGCAGCCGCCCCTCCCCGTTGACTCTCCGCACCCTGGCCCGCAACACCTCCGCCGGGGCGGCCTCACGCAGCGCGTCCGGAGGACAGTCCCACTCCCGGCCGCCCCCGACCGGCCGCAGCTGCACGTAACCGCCCTCGCGCCCCATCACCTCCCCGAGCCGCCCGTCGCGTACGTCCACGCCGTACGACGGCCGCGTCACGTCTCCGCCGCCTTGCGCAGAACCGCGGCGAGGTCGGCGGCGACCTGGAGGTTGCAACAGCCCAACTCGACGAGGGGATAGGGCCGGTCACCGGCGGCGGTCACCGGGTCGACCCGCAGGGACGGCAGCACGATCCCGACGCCGCGCAGTGCGTGGTCCAGCTGCTCCACGGCCTCCTCGGTCGACCGCATCGTGCTCCGCGCCTTCGCCGCAGCTCTGTTCTTCACGTCCACTTCCTCCATGCCTCCACGCTGGGTTCCCGATTCACCACACAGCGTGGCGGACCGCGCTCTAGCCTGGCCAGACGCAGAGCCTTGACAACGGCGGCTGTCGAACAGGGAGTACCGCGATGCCAGGACCGAGGGACCTCGACCCGTCGTCATCCCCCCGCGCGCTGTTGGGCGCCGAGCTACGGCACGCGCGCGAGAAGGCGGGCCTCAGCCAGGAGGAGTTGGGCCAACAGTTGTTCGTGAGCGGCTCGTTCGTGAGCCAGTTGGAGGCGGGGATGCGACGCATGCAGCCGGATCTGGCCCGCCTCACCGACCTCGCCCTCGGCACGAGCGACTTCTTCAGCCGGAACTGTGGCGCCACGGCCAAGTCCAAGTACCCGGAACACTTCGCGGAGGCGGCGGAGGCAGAGGCGGTCGCCACGAGGATCAGGGAGTACGCGCCGATGCTGATCCCCGGGCTCCTCCAGACCCGCGGCTACGCCGAGGCCCTGTTCATCGGGCATCAGCCGACCACCCCTGACGAGGAGATCGACAAGCTGGTCTCGGCGCGGCTGGAACGGGCCAAGCTGCTCGCCGATCCGACAAAGCCGCTCTTGAGGGTGGTGCTTGACGAGGCGGCACTGCGTCGGACGACGGGCAGCCCGGTAGTCATGGCCGAGGCCCTGCGCCACGTCATCGCCCTGATCAACCGGCGCCGGATCATTGCACAAGTGATTCCGTTCAACGCGGGTGCGCACACTCTCATGGGCGGGGCGATCAAGCTGATGGCCTTCGACGACGCGCCGCCCCTCGTGTACTTCGAGGGCCCCGGAACCGGCAGGCTGGAAGACGACCCAGCCACCATCACCCGCTACGAACTGGCCTACGATTTGCTGGGGGCCACCGCGCTCTCGCCCCCCGAATCTCTGGCCTTGATCGAATCAGTGGCGGAGGATTACGCCCATGGAGATCAGCCCTGAGTACGGCTTCGGCTCGGCCCCTTGGTACAGGTCCAGCTACAGCGATGGCAGCGGCGGCAACTGCCTGGAGGTCGCCCGCTGGCACAAGTCGACGCACAGCGGCGGCGACGGCGGCAACTGCCTCGAAATAGCCGCCCCCCACCCCCACGTCACCCACATCCCCGTGCGCGACTCCAAAACCCCCCTCGGCCCGAAGCTCGTGTTCCGGGCCGAGACCTGGGCCGCGTTCGTCGAGGGCCTCAAGGTCAGGATCTGACCTATATGGCTCCTACCTTGCTTCCATGAACACCACCACGAACAACCCGACCCCCGCCGCCCTGCCCACCGCCGAGCACGCCGACCTGCTCGAAACGCTGGCCCAGCGCCGCCACTTCCTGCGCCTCACCACCAGCGGTCTCACCGACGAGCAGGCCGGTCGACGGACCACGGTCAGCGCGCTGTGTCTCGGCGGCCTGGTCAAGCACGTCACGGCGGTGGAACGGGGCTGGGTCGACTTCATCCTGAACGGCCCCTCGGTGATGCCCGACTTCACCGCCATGACCGAGGCGGACTGGGCCCGCCGGGCCGACGAGTTCAGCATGCTGCCCGGCGAGACGCTGGCGGACGTACTGGCCGTGTACGCCGAGACCGCCGACCGTACGGACGAAGTCGTCGCCGCCCTGCCCGACCTGAGCGCTTCGCACCCGCTGCCGAAGGCGCCGTGGTTCGAGGGCGAAGCCCACTGGTCGGCCCGCAGGACGCTGCTGCACATCATCACCGAGACGGCCCAGCACGCCGGCCACGCCGACATCATCCGGGAGTCCCTGGACGGCGCCAAGAGCATGGGCTGACGCACCGGCCCAGCTCGTCCCGAAGCTCAAGCCCCCAGCTTCGAGCCCTCTTTTCAAGGAATGGGAGGTGGGCCTCAACCCACCCTCCCACCCGGTAAGTTGACTTGACGCGTTCGACTTGCCACGCACGGTGACGATGCTGGTACCGTTCCCGCAGACACACCACGAAACAGCCCCCGCCAGGTGCTACCAACACCTGAAACGGGGGCTTGACCTACAAGATCGAGAAGAGTTCGATCCCATGGCTGAGGCCAAGCTTAGTAGCGCCCTCCTGCGCGCGCACGCGTCCCCCTCCATCTCCTCCCACCCGATGGCTGCCCCGGGCTACGGGAAGCGCACCGCCCCTGGTCAACACCCCCGTACGGCCCACGACTTCGCGGACCTCCCACCCCGCGAGGCAGCCATCGCCGCGTACCTCGACCGCCTTCCCGACTGCGCCGACATCTCCGTCAAGACGCTGGCCAAGGAGCTGCCGTACGGGCAGTGCGCGCTCCGCACGGCCCTCAACAGGCTCCAGGAGGCGGGCCACTTGCGGCGGGGCCGCGAACAGGTGACCGCCGCCTCGGGCAGCTCGCGCTGGATCACCCGAACGTGGTTCACCCGGACCGCGCGGGACGACGACTGGTGGGCGAGGTTCACGCGGGGCGACGTACCGGAGGAGTCGCACAAGCCGCCGCCGACCCGTTCCCGCGCCCTCATCCTGCTCGCGGCGCTGGGCCGGGAGACCCCCGCCCTCTCCCTCTCCCGGTCGGACTGCGCGGACCTGGCCCCGCTGCTGCTCCCGTGGTTCGAGCGCGGCGCGACCGACGAGCACATCCGCCAGGCCCTGACCTCCGGCCTGCCGACCCCCGTCCACAGCGCGGCCGCCCTCCTCCGCACCCGCCTCGTCACCAAGGTCCCCCCGGAACCGGAACCGGCCCCGGCCCCCGACCCCGTACGCCCACCCCTCCGCATGCTGGAGTGCGGCGAATGCGGCACCCCAGGCCCTCCGGAGGCCCTACCGGGAGGCCTGTGCAGCGCCTGCCGAGGCGAACGCGCCCCCGCCCGCCCCCACACGCTCCCTTCCTCCGCCGAAGTCCACAGCCACGCGGACCGGATCCGTGCCGCAATGGCACAACAAGGGCGAGAAACACGAGAAAGGACACCCGCATGACCGCTCCTACGGTCCGTCGACATCACTCCAAGGCACGATGGGAGAAAGGAGGCGACGCCATGACCCCTGACACCGCTGAGCGCCCGCAGATGTCCATGGAGGACTTCGAGGAACTGGTCCGCAGGGCTCCCAGGGAGCTGCGGAACCGACTGGAGTTTCTCGCCGGGAGGCTGTGCGTCCGGCACGGCCCGCTCGACGTCGACGAGTTCGAGGAGCTGGCCGCCGTGGCTCCCGAAACCGTGCGGCTTGAGTACATCAACGGAAAAGTAGAGGTCAAGGCCATGCCGGACGGCAACCACCGCTCGATCTTCATGTGGCTGCTGCGCCAGTGCATGCAACACCGCCCCGACCTGGACCTCGTACCCGAGTCAGGGGTGAAGGCCGAGGCCTATCGAAAGGGCCGCGCACGCACTGACGGCACCCTCGTGCCTGTGGATCATTTCCGGAGAGACGGCGAGTGGTCCAACCCCGAAGGCGCCCTGATGGCCGTGGAGATCACCTCCCACGACCGCGACACCGACCAGCGCGACCGCGTCGACAAGCCCATCGGCTATGCGGCGGCCGATATCCCCGTCTACCTACTCGTCGACCGCGATGACCACACCGTCAAGGTCTTCAGCGAACCCAAGGACGGCCGCTACCAGCAGACCGCCTCCCATCCATGGGGCGCGACCGTCGAACTGCCCGCCCCCGTCAGCATCACTCTCAAGACCGAGAAGCTCAAGGACTACGCCGACTGACCGCCCGCCCCGGGGCCCGGCCTACGTGAACGCCACGTTCACGCAGGCCAGCCGTGCCCCCGCCGTCCCCGCGTGCCCCGCGTGCGTGGACGTCGCCGCCTCGTGCAGCACCACCGAGCGGGCCCCGCCTGGCCGGAAGCGCCAGTCCACGGCCGCGACCGAGCGCGCCGAACCGGTGCCGTCCGTCCGTACGTCGAGCCACACCTCGTTGTCGGGGTTGGCGTACCGCGGGTCCACGGACGGCTGCCTCGGATCCCGTTCGTCCTGGTAGTGCGGCCCGGCGTCGGCGGGCAGCTTCCCGCACGACCGCGTGTGCACATGCGCGCCGTACGTACGGTGCGCGGCGAGGTCCCGCAGCCGCAGCTCGATCCGCGTACCGCCGTCGCCCCGCGGCTCCCCCGTCACCCGCACCCGCGCGGCCACGGGCACCCGCCCGGTGTCATAGGTGACGGCGGGCGCCACACCGGCGGTGTGCGCGGGGGCGAACACGGTCTCGACGACCACCCCCCGCACCGGCATCGACGCACCGAGGACACCGGCGAGGGTGAGCGCGAGCGCGGGGACGAGAGCGAGCGTGGGGGCGAGCCTGTGTCGTGCCATGGCCCACGACCCTACAACCGCACAGCCACGACTCAGCTGAGCGAACTCAGCTGAGTGAACCCAGCGCCGCCGGCGAGAAGGCCGTCAGCTCGTCGAAGCGGCCGTCGAGCACCTTCGCCGCCCACTCGGGGTCCTGGAGCAGCGCCCGGCCCACGGCGACGAGGTCGAACTCGTCGGCCTCCAGACCGTTCAGCAGGTCGTCGATGCCCTTCAGCGTCGCGCCCTCACCGGCGAACGCGGCGAGGAACTCCCCGTCCAGACCGACCGAGCCGACCGTGATGGTGGGCTTGCCGGTGAGCTTCTTCGTCCAGCCCGCGAGGTTCAGCTCGGACCCCTCGAACTCCGCCTGCCAGTAACGCCGCGTGGACGCGTGGAACGCGTCGACACCGGCCGCCACCAGCGGGTTCAGCAGCGCCTCCAGCTCCTCCGGCGTCTCGGCGAGGCGCGCGTCGTACGCCTCCTGCTTCCACTGCGAGTACCGGAAGATGACGGGGAAGTCGGCCGACACCGAGTCCCTTACGGCCGCCACGACCTCCGCCGCGAACTTCGTACGGGCGACGAGGTCACCGCCGTAGGCGTCGGTACGGCGGTTGGTGCCCGCCCAGAGGAACTGGTCGATGAGGTAGCCGTGGGCGCCGTGGATCTCGACGCCGTCCATGCCGATGCGCTCGGCCTCGGCGGCGGACTTGGCGAAGGCCGCGATGACCTCGTCGATGTCGGCCTGGGTCATGGCCCGGCCGCCCTCGGCCTCGGTGCCGTCGGCCCGAAGACCGGACGGGCCGAAGACGGGGGCCTCGGGGAAGAGCTTGCCCTGCTGCCGGACGGTCCCGATGTGCCACAGCTGCGGCACGATCGTGCCGCCCCCGGCGTGCACGGCCTCCGCGACCTTCGCCCACCCGGCGAGCTGCTCCTCCCCGGCGAACCGCGGAACCCCGTCCAGGTCACCGGCCGTCTCGTGCCCGACGTACGTCCCCTCGGTCACGATCAGCCCGACCCCCGCCGCGGCCCGCCGCCCGTAGTACGAGGCCACGTCCGCGCCGGGCACACCCCCGGGCGAGAACACCCGCGTCATCGGCGCCATCGCGATCCGGTTGGGGACGGTCAGCCCGTTGATCGTCACGGGCCGGGACAGAATCTCGGCGGCACGGGAGGTGGGGGTGGAGGCGGTGGTCACGCGGGGGCTCCTAGGGGGAGAGCGGAATCAATTCCATGCGCACGCATATAGCATGCGTCCCTCGGCACAACCGCCCCCGCCGTCACGGAATTCCAGCGGCGCGACGGCATCGGTGTGACCCGTGCCACGCCCCGGAAACGCCCGAGGGCGGCACCCCCCGTTTCCAGGGGGTGCCGCCCTCGGTACCGCAGGACGGTGATCGACCGGGGTCGATCAGAAGTCCATGTCACCGCCCGGCATACCGCCGCCGGCGGGCGCGGCGGCCTTCTCCGGCTTGTCGGCGATGACGGCCTCGGTGGTGAGGAAGAGCGCGGCGATGGAGGCGGCGTTCTGCAGGGCGGAACGCGTGACCTTCGCCGGGTCGATGATGCCGGAGGCGATCATGTCGACGTACTCACCGGTCGCGGCGTTGAGGCCGTGGCCGACCGCGAGGTTGCGGACCTTCTCCACGACGACGCCACCCTCAAGGCCGCCGTTGACGGCGATCTGCTTGAGCGGGGCCTCCAGGGCGAGCTTCACGGCGTTGGCGCCGGTCGCCTCGTCACCCTCCAGCTCCAGCTTCTCGAAGACCGAGGAGGCCTGCAGCAGGGCCACGCCACCACCGGCGACGATGCCCTCCTCGACGGCCGCCTTCGCGTTGCGAACGGCGTCCTCGATGCGGTGCTTGCGCTCCTTCAGCTCGACCTCGGTCGCGGCACCGGCCTTGATGACGGCCACGCCGCCCGCGAGCTTCGCCAGGCGCTCCTGGAGCTTCTCGCGGTCGTAGTCCGAGTCGCTGTTCTCGATCTCGGCGCGGATCTGGTTGACCCGGCCCTGGACCTGGTCCGTGTCACCGGCGCCGTCGACGATCGTCGTCTCGTCCTTGGTGATGACGACCTTGCGGGCGCGGCCCAGGAGGTCCAGGGTCGCGTTCTCCAGCTTGAGGCCGACCTCCTCGGAGATGACCTCGCCGCCCGTGAGGATGGCGATGTCGCCGAGCATGGCCTTGCGGCGGTCACCGAAGCCCGGGGCCTTGACGGCGACGGACTTGAAGGTGCCACGGATCTTGTTGACGACCAGGGTCGACAGGGCCTCGCCCTCGACGTCCTCGGCGATGATCAGCAGCGGCTTGCCCGACTGCATGACCTTCTCCAGGAGCGGGAGCAGGTCCTTGACGTTGGTGACCTTGGAGTTGGCGATGAGGATGTAGGGGTCCTCGAGCACCGCCTCCATGCGCTCCATGTCGGTCGCGAAGTACGCCGAGATGTAGCCCTTGTCGAAGCGCATGCCCTCGGTGAGCTCAAGCTCCAGACCGAAGGTCTGCGACTCCTCGACGGTGATGACGCCTTCCTTGCCGACCTTGTCCATGGCCTCGGCGATCAGCTCGCCGATCTGGGTGTCGGCGGCGGAGATGGAGGCCGTGGAGGCGATCTGCTCCTTGGTCTCGACCTCCTTGGCCTGGTCGAGCAGCGCACCGGAGACGGCCTCGACGGCCTTCTCGATACCGCGCTTCAGGGCCATCGGGTTGGCACCGGCCGCGACGTTGCGCAGGCCTTCCTTGACCAGCGCCTGGGCGAGGACAGTCGCGGTCGTCGTGCCGTCACCGGCGACGTCGTCCGTCTTCTTCGCGACTTCCTTGACCAGCTCGGCGCCGATCTTCTCGTACGGGTCCTCGAGCTCGATCTCCTTGGCGATGGAGACACCATCGTTGGTGATCGTGGGGGCGCCCCACTTCTTCTCGAGGACGACGTTGCGGCCCTTGGGGCCGAGCGTCACCTTGACGGCGTCCGCGAGCTGGTTCATGCCGCGCTCGAGGCCGCGCCGCGCCTCCTCGTCGAACGCGATGATCTTGGCCATGTGAAGTGGTCCTCCCGGACTGGGGTGGATTGCTCCGGACCGTGCTGGCGCCCGCGACGGACGGCTCGCCTGCCTCGTGGTTCCTTGCCCCACTTGGCCTGCGGGCCTCACCGACCCGATCCTCGTTGTCACTCTCACCTTCAGAGTGCTAACGCCAATGATTAGCACTCGGCATGGTCGAGTGCAAGCGGCTCTCGATGATCCGCAGGTGAACGCGCCCGCGCGCGCCCCGTCGGCACCCCCATCGGCACCCCCGTCGGACCTTGCGCGGGTACGCGCCGCGCACACGAGAGGGCTCGCACCCCGAAACGGGATGCGAGCCCTCCGATGAAGAACGAAGAACGTCGCTGCGTTGAACCCGGCGCGTTACTTCAGCCGGCCGCGAGCCGGACCATGTCCGCCTGCGGCCCCTTCTGACCCTGCGAGATCTCGAACTCGACCCGCTGGCCCTCTTCCAGGGTGCGGTAACCGTCCATCTGGATCGCGCTGTAGTGGACGAATACATCCGCACCACCGTCGACCGCGATGAAGCCGTACCCCTTCTCCGCGTTGAACCACTTGACGGTGCCCTGAGCCATGCCTAACTCCCCTATTACTGGCCCTTGCACAGATCCACACTTCGCGGATCCGGGTCAGACCTCACCCCCCAACGGTTGGGGGTGTGCGCCGGAACGCGTCGACCGCGGCCGAATGTATCTGTCCAACTGCCCTCTGCAACAGGTCAATCGGACGAGAATTCTGGACACGACCGGTCGGGAATGTACGAACAATTCGCCCGAATTCAGGGCAAGTCGGGCCCCACAAAAGGGAAGAAGTACGCAAAAGGCATGCACACTTTGGCTACTTCATATAGGGCGTGCGGCGCGATCACATATGCGCCCGGCATGCAATCACTACGGTGATCCGACCGGCTTCCCCAACTCTACAGTGCTCAACCATAGAGAATTGCCCCCTCCGCTTCTCTCACGGAGGGGGCAATTCGATGAACACTCGGTAATCAATGTTACCGACGGTTACTACCGGCGGGTACTGACCGGCGGTCAGCCACCGGCGACCGCGGGAATGATCGACACACCGGCGCCGTCCGGAGTGGCCGTCTCCAGCCCCTGCTCGAACCGGACATCGTCGTCATTCACGTACACATTCACGAACCGCCGCAACTTGCCCTGATCGTCCAGAACCCGGGCGGCGATCCCGTTGTGGTTCTTCTCGAGATCGGCGATGACTTCGCCGAGAGTCGCCCCTTCGGCGCTCACCTCGGCCTGTCCGCCCGTGTAGGTGCGAAGGATGGTGGGGATACGGACGGAAACGCTCATGAGGGACCTCCGGTCAGGAATGTGTGCTGTGCGAGGCGGTCTTCGAGGCGGTCCTACGCGAGACCAGCTTCACGGAACGCATCGAGGTTGGGCCGGATGGTCGCGGTCAGCCCGGTCCCGGCCACCGCGTCCAGCGTCTTCAGCCCGTCCCCCGTGTTGAGCACGACCGTGGTGAGCGTCGGGTCGAGAAGGCCGTCCTCGATCAGCTTCTTCGTGACACCGACGGTCACCCCGCCCGCGGTCTCGGCGAAGATCCCCTCCGTCCGCGCGAGCAGCTTGATCGCCTCGACGACCTGCTCGTCCGTCACGTCCTCCACGGCCCCGCCGGTCCGCCGCGCGATGTCGAGCACATACGGCCCGTCCGCCGGGTTGCCGATGGCGAGCGACTTCGCGATGGTGTTCGGCTTCTGCGGCCGTACGACGTCGTGGCCGGCCTTGAACGCCACCGACACCGGCGAGCACCCCTCCGCCTGCGCACCGAAGATCTTGTACGGCTTGTCCTCGACGAGCCCGAGCTTGATCAGCTCCTGGAGCCCCTTGTCGATCTTCGTGAGCTGCGACCCGGAGGCGATCGGCACCACCAGCTGGTCCGGCAGCCGCCAGCCGAGCTGCTCGCAGATCTCGTACGCGAGGGTCTTGGAGCCCTCCGCGTAGTAGGGCCGCAGGTTGACGTTCACGAAGCCCCAGCCCTCGCCGGCCGGGTCGCCGATCAGCTCGGAGCAGAAGCGGTTCACATCGTCGTAGTTGCCCTCGATGCCGACCAGCTCGCCGCCGTAGATCGCGGCCATGACGACCTTGCCCTGCTCCAGGTCGTGCGGGATGAACACGCAGGACCGGAAGCCGGCGCGGGCGGCGGCGGCGCCGACGGCACCGGCCAGGTTGCCCGTGGAGGAGCAGGAGAGCGTGGTGAAGCCGAAGGCGCGGGCCGCCTCCAGGGCCTGGGCGACGACGCGGTCCTTGAAGGAGTGCGTCGGGTTGCCCGAGTCGTCCTTGATGAAGAGCTTGCCGCTGTCGACGCCGAGCGCGGCGGCCAGGTTGTCGGCCTTCACGAGCTGGGTCCAGCCGGGGTTGATGTTCGGCTTCGTGGCCACGTCCGCCGGGACGGGCAGCAGGGGGGCGTACCGCCAGATGTTCGCGGGACCGGACTCGATCCGCTTGCGCAGCTCCTCCGTGGAGTATGCGGAGTAGTCGTACGCGATCTCCAGCGGCCCGAAACACTCCTCGCAGGCGAAGACCGGTCCGAGGGGGACGCGGTGACCGCACTCACGACAGCTCAGCGCGGCGGCGGGGCCGAGGTCTACGGTGGAACCGGTGGAGACGGGGGATTCGGTGGTGCTTGCAACAGTCTGCGCAGCCATGGAGGCGAGGCCCTTTCTCCTCATCTTCCTCACGACGCACTTCGCCGTGAGACGGATTTGGCACCTTCCCGAGCCGGGAGCCTCACCACGACAACGTGGTCAGACCGGCTGGAGGGTTGCCGGGGCTTCATCGGGCCGTATCCCTCTGCCCCTCTGGATGAGCGGTATTTGGTTGTATACGCCGACGAGCACCGACATGCGATGGTCACCAGCGTTGTCCAAGACTGTAACCGAAGGCCAGGACAGTTGAGAGAGCCGTCCGAACCGCGAGATGAACGCAGAGGAGCCGCGCACTGTGCTGAAGGAAGTCGAGCGCTGGCTGAGCACCCGCTCCTGGTCCATGTCCGACCGCCCGCTCCACAAGATCATGGCCGCGAAACGGGCCACGGGACAGACGGTCAGTGTCGTCCTGCCCGCGCTGAACGAGGAGGAGACGGTCGGCGACATCGTCGCGATCATCCGCCATGACCTCATGCGGCAGGTCCCGCTCGTCGACGAGATCGTGGTCGTCGACTCCGGTTCCACGGACCGGACGTCCCAGGTCGCGGCTGCCGCCGGGGCGACGGTCGTGCACCGCGACGCGATCCTCCCCCGCCTCCCGGCCGTGCCCGGCAAGGGCGAGGTGCTGTGGCGGTCGCTCCTGGTGACGTCCGGCGACATCGTCTGCTTCATCGACGCGGACCTCAAGGAGTTCTCGTCCGACTTCGTCTCCGGGATCGTCGGCCCGCTGCTCACCGACCCCGGGGTGGACCTCGTCAAGGCGATGTACGACCGCCCCCTCGGCTCCGCCGCCGGCCAGGGCGGCCGTGTGACGGAACTCATGGCCCGGCCCCTCCTCAACATGCACTGGCCCCAGCTGGCCGGTTTCGTCCAGCCGCTCGGCGGCGAGTACGCGGCCCGGCGCTCCCTCCTGGAGCGGCTCCCGTTCCCCGTCGGCTACGGCGTCGAGCTGGGCATGCTCGTCGACGCGCTGCACCTCGTCGGCCTCGACGCGCTCTCCCAGGTCGACGTGGGCGTCCGCAAACACCGCCACCAGGACGGGGCGGCGCTGGGCCGTATGTCCGCGGCGATCTACCGCACCGCCCAGCTCCGGCTGGCCCGCGGCCACCTGATCCGGCCCGTCCTGACCCAGTTCGAGCGGGGGCGGGAGGGTTTCGAGCCGCGCACGTACTCGGTGGACCTGGAGGAACGGCCGCCGATGATCGATATCGAGGAGTACGTGGAGCGCAAGGCGGCGTAAGGGTTCCTCAGCCCGCGGTGATCACGCGCCCGATCTCGGCGGCGACCTCCCGGTGGGCCAGGTACTCGTCAATGTCGTGCGCCCGGGCACGGGTGTTGCGGACGGCCAGGTCGGTCAGTTCGCCCTGCCAGTCGTCGCCGAGCGGGCAGCCGATGGCGACACCGTCGGTCGGGCACCAGGCGTTCACCCAGCGGGCCACCCGCTGGGGACGCTGGGGACCACCGGCGAGGAGCCGGCGCTGGACGGTGTCCAGTCCGAGCGGGCTGCCCGCGGTGACGAGCAGGGAGATCTCCACCTCCGGCGCGAGCCGGGTGATGAGGTCCATGCCGACGACGGTGCCGAGGCTGTGGGTCACGAGCACGAGTTCACCCGTGGTGGGCACGCAGTCGAGCACGGTGTCCAGGACCGCGTCCCGGACACCCGGCTCGTCGAGGTACGCGGCCACGTCGCGCAGGGCCGCGGCGATGAACCACTCGTCGACGTCGGTGTTGGCCGCCAGCCAGCTCAGCTGCCGCTGGAGAGCGCCGACGATCCGTCCGCCGAAGGCCTCGGTGGCCAGCTGGGCCTCCGGCGGCATCCCCGCGTTGCCGGCGGCTTCGGCGATGAGCGCCTCGTAGGTGCTCCTGGCCGCACCGGCGGGCGCACAGGCCTCCGCCACCTGGCCGGCCGCCATCTCCTGGTGGGCGCGGGGGACGGACTCGTTCTGCTTGAGCGCGTCCATGAGCTTGTTTCCGTAGAACGGGAACCACGCGTCCGCCGGGTCGATCGGCGCGACCCCGGCACGGGTGAGGCCGTGGTTGAGTCCCGCGGTCCAGTCGATGCGCAGATCCTTGGGGATCTTGTTCTCCTGGCTCCTGCCGTGGAGGAAGACGATGTGCCGTCTGCCGCCGAAGGCGGTCGCCCGGGGGCGGAGACCGGTGCGGGCGGTGGTGGTCTCGGGCACGGACGTGGTCGACGTTTCGGGGACCACTGTCGGAACGGTCGCTACCGCAGGCGCCGCTGCCGTCAGCGTCTGGAGGCCGGCGTCCCGGCCCATCTCGCCCAGCAGGGCCCTCGCCGTGGACGTGTGGTCGACGGGCAGGGAGGCGAGGTGTCTGAGGATGGAGCTGATGCGCACGCCCTCGTTCGCCACCCAGGAGATGGCGTCGTCGCCGTCGCCCGGCTGCCACACCTTGCCGTCCTTGCGCAGGGTGCGGCCCTCCTCGTCCTGCTCCGGCACCCCGCTGTGGTGCAGGGCGACCACTTCCCACTGGTCGTTGAAGACCGGTGAGCCCGAGTTCCCCGGCTCGGTGTCGGTCCGGTAGTGCAGGAAGTCGTCGAGCCGGACCTGGAGCGCGTTGTCGCGGACCGCGATCTCCTTGAGGCGGCCCATGGGGTGACCGATGACGTTCACCGGTTCGCCGATGACCAGCTTGCCCAGTTGCCCACTGAGCCTGTTCCACCCGAACACCTCTCCCGGTGGCTGGTCCCCGTCGAGGGACCGGACCGGCACCAGCGCGAAGTCGAGCCGCTGGTCGGCGAGGAAGAGCGTGCCGGGGTCGAGTTCGAGCCGGACCGGTACGGCGGGGGTGTTGTCGACGGTGACCTGGGCGTCGAACTCGACGACACACCGCTGGGCGGTCGCCTCGTCGGGCAAAACGTGGTGGTTGGTCAGCAGCAGGCGCGGCGAGACCAGGAACCCGGTGCCGAGCGGCACTTCCCGGCCGTTCTCCCGCGCCGAGATCCGGGCCACGGTACGGGCGGCGCGGGCGCCGCGCGGCAGGAAGCTCCAGGCCTGCAGCTCCTTGGAGAGGCCGAGGATGCGTTCGTACGCGGCGGGCGCGTCCAGCGGCTCCTCCCGGATGCTCTCCACCGCCGCCGAGGCCGACACCGCCTGGCGGTCGAGCAGCCGGGCGGCACGGGCCGCGATCGCCTCCGGTGAGTCCGGGAACGCCACCCCGGCACCCAGTTGCTTCTCGATCTGCCGGCGCTCGGTACTCGTCCGGCGATACCGCTCCGCCGCGGCCTCGGCCTGTCTCCGTTGCTCCGCGCGAGCGACGCCTGTCACCACCATGGGGATCCACCCGTCCTGTGCGGTCCTGCACCTACTGCACCTGGCTTCCAGGAGGCGGACACCGGGCGTGCGGTGCAACCAGGAGGGAGCAATCGGGTGAGGGCGCAATCGGGTCAGGGCGCAATCGGGTCAGGGCCCTTCTGATGGATCGCGTGTCTCGCGCTCGCTCGTCGAACGGGAGTCTCCCGGGCCGCCCACGGCGTTGAGGACGGCCTGGCCCTGGTTGTCGACGAGCCGGGTGAAGAGCTGCTGGGCGTAGCCGAGGACGATGGCCCAGGCGATGATCTGGGCCGGGGTGTCGAGGGCGGTCAGCCCGGGGACGAACTCCCCTCGCATCAACAGCAGACCCAGCAGCGCGGTGAGCGCGCCGGTCGGCAGCTTCAGCAGCGCCAGGGCCACCGGCACGTCGTACGGGGTCGACGTGCCCTTGATACGGCGCAGGCTGGCCGCCGCGGCCACGGACGCGGCCACGACCCCGATGACCTCGACGACGAGGTAGTCCCATGTGGAGGAGACCATGGCGAAGTCCACGTCACGCACCTTGCGGAACGACTTTTCCCGCGTGGGACAGACCGCTTCGACGGACTGGAGATCCGGCTGGACCGCCCGGAAGCACAGCGGGACCAGATCGGGGTGCAGACTGCCCAGCACGGCGACCCCGACCACGATCACCGCGAGACCGAGGGTCACCCAGAGCACGATCCGTACGAAGCTCAGGACGCGCAGATGCTCGCGTTGCAGGACCTGACGGGCGACGGTCACCGCGTCGATGAGGGTCTCCCGCTCGACGCGGGTGAGCAGCCTCGCCTCCTCCGGTGCCGCGAGCGCGTTCTTCGCGATCTGCTCGACCCGGATCCTCCGCGGATCGTCGCCGGAGAGGTGCTCCCTGACCAGGGCCAGCAGATTCGGGATGCGCGCCGTCACATCACCCAGCGGGGCCAGACGCAGCAGCAGGTTGAGCGCCACGTCGAGGTGTGACTGCGCCGCGGCGAGGTGGGTGGCGGCCAGCCGCCGGGGGCAGTCGCAGTGGCTGAGCCGCTCCTCGGCGAGGTCCAGTTCGGCGACCGCCCTCGCGTGGAGCACGGGGGCCGCGTCCCGCACCACCGGATCGTCGTCCTGCTCCGCGCTCTGCTTCTTGGTCTCCAGCAGAGCCCGGATCTCACCGATACGGGACCGGATCGCCTCGCGGAGCTCCCACTGCCGCTTCTCGCACTTCCGCCCGAACCGGGACGGCGGTTGGTGATCAGTCATGGGCCCACTATCACGCCGGTCCCGCCACCGAACCCGTTCCGAAGCCGCCGTCCCGTCCGTCCGGCCCAGCCATTCGGCCCAGCCGCCCGGCCTCGGAGGCGGGCGGGAGACGGGACCGAATTGCGGACCCCGGTGACCGGTGCGACGGTCGATCGGGGGTGGTGCCCACCGTCGTCGGCGCCCGACGACCGTGGAGCGGCGCGTGTCCTCAGAACCGCGCGTGACCTCGAACCGGGGGAAACACAGAAAGCGGGAATTCAATGGCGAACGGCCCCATGGACAGCCATGCCTTCGGCGAGCAGCCCCACCGCCCCGGTGAACCTCTCACCGGACGGAACTCGGAGTACACCGGTCGGTATGTGGTCCTGCTGGACCCGAACGACCAGGAGAGCGGACTGAACGCGCTGCGCGCCAACGCCGACATCGCGGCCGTCGAGCGGGTGCGGGGAACCGAGTCCGCGAACGTCACCGAACTCCTTGAGCGGCCCGACGTCTCGGTCCTGTTCGAGGACCTCGCCGCCGCCGTGGTCGAGGTACCGCTCGCGCAGCGCCACGCGCTGGTGACCACGGCCGAGGCGGAACCGTCGATCATCGCCGCCGAGCCCGAACGCATGGTCTACGCCATGCCGATCACCGCCCCGCAGCAGGCGCCGACCGAGTTCTTCCCGGCCTTCCGCAGCGACGAGGACGTGGTCAGCCGCCACACCGAGGCCGAGATCGCCACCGGCCAGGGCCCGGCCTGGCACGAGAAGACCTGGACCTGGGGCCTTCAGGCGATCCGCGCCAACCTGTCCCACCTCACCGGCAAGGGTGTGAAGATCGCGGTTCTGGACACCGGTGTGGACACCGACCACCCCGACCTGGCCGGACGCATCACGGCGACGTCCTCCTTCGTGCCCAACGAGACCGTCGAGGACGGCAACGGCCACGGCACGCACTGCGTCGGCACCGCCGCCGGTCCGGCCAACCCCAGGCAGGGCCCCCGCTACGGCGTGGCGCCCGAAGCGCAGATCCTCGCGGCGAAGGTGCTCAGCAACGCGGGCAGCGGCAGCGACGGCCAGATCCTGGCGGGCATGGCCTGGGCCATCGCCAACGGCGCGAAGGTGATCTCCATGTCGCTGGGCGCCCGGGTCCAGCCGGGCGAGCTGTTCCCGCAGACGTACGAGATCCTGGCCCGGCGCGCGCTCAAGCTGGGTACGGTGATCGTCGCCGCCGCGGGCAACGACAGCCGGCGCCCCGGGCAGATGATCCCGGTCAGCCGACCCGCCAACTGCCCCTCCATCCTCGCGGTGGCCTCGGTCGACAAGGCGATCAGCCCGTCGTTCTTCTCCAACGCCGGGCTCAACGACCAGGGCGGCGAGATCAACATCGCCGCGCCGGGCAGGGACATCCGCTCGGCGGCCCCCAACGGCGGGTACCAGGTCCTGAGCGGCACCAGCATGGCCACCCCGCATGTCGCGGGTGTCGTCGCGCTGCTCGCCCAGGCGTCCCCCACCGCCACCGCGGCCCAGCTCATGGCCAGCCTGAAGGCCGGCGCGTTCCCGCTGGTGCAGCCGGTCAGGGACGTCGGCGCGGGCCTGCTCCAGGCCCCGTGACCTCGTGATCTCGCCACTTCGTGGACCCGTGACCTCGTGAACGAGTCGTCCACGTCCGAACCGGTCGGGGTCATCATCGCGGTCGACCCCGACCGGTTCGCGGACATCGTCGAGGCGCTACGGCATGCGGGGCTGACGGTCACCGGCACCCAGCCGATCGTGGGCACGCTCTCCGGCACCGTCGCCGAGGACGCGTTGCGCACCCTGGAAGCAGTCGACGGAGTCGACTCCGTCGACCGGGACCACACGATCCGCCTTCCCCCACCCGACTCGCCGGTCCAGTGAGCGCGGGTGGGGGCACGCGGGTGGGGGCCCGGCCGAACCGTACGTTTGACCTCCGAACCCAAGGGCTAGGTTGAGCCCTATGTCATCAACGCACCGCACGGCCCAGGTCCTGGTCGCGTCCAACCGGGGCCCCGTCACGTACACGCTGGACGAGACGACCGGCGAGCTGGCCTCCAAGCGCGGCGGTGGCGGTCTCGTGTCCGGGCTGTCCGCGATCGACCCGGAGTCGGGCGCGGTCTGGGTGTGCTCGGCGCTGGGCGACGGCGACCGCGAGGCCGTACGGCGCGGCGTCTCCGAGCCCGGCGTGCGGATGCTGGACATCCCGGCCGACGTGCACCACGACGCGTACAACGGCATCGCCAACTCCACGCTCTGGTTCGTGCACCACATGCTGTACCAGACCCCGCTGGAGCCGGCCTTCGACGCGGAGTTCCGGCGCCAGTGGGCGTCGTACGAGACGTACAACCGCGCCTTCGCCGAGGCGCTCGCGCAGGAGGCGGCGGACGGCGCGGCCGTCCTCGTGCAGGACTACCACCTGACCCTGGTCCCCCGGATGCTCCGCGAACTCCGCCCCGACCTGCGGATCGGCCACTTCTCGCACACCCCGTGGGCGCCCGTCGACTACTTCCGGCTGCTCCCCGACGACATCGCCGCGCAGGTCCTCGACGGCATCCTCGGCGCCGACCGGGCCGCGTTCCTGACCCGGCGGTGGGCGGACGCGTTCACCGAGTGCGCCCGTGCCGTCCTCGGCCCCGACGCCGCGTCCGGCACCCGGATCGGCGTACACGGTCTGGGCGCCGACGCGGACTTCCTGCGGACCCGCGCGCACCAGGCGGACGTCGACGACCGGATGGCCGCGCTGCGGGAGCAGATCGGTACGGCCCCGGACGGCACCCCGCGCCGCACCATCGTCCGCGTCGACCGCACGGAACTCTCCAAGAACATCGTGCGCGGCCTGCACGCCTACCGGCAGCTCCTCGACGACCAGCCGTCCTGGCGCGAGCGCGTGGTGCACGTGGCCTTCGCCTACCCGTCGCGGCAGGACCTCGCGGTGTACCGGGACTACATGACCGAGGTCCAGCGCGTCGCGGACGACATCAACGAGCGGTACGGGACGCCGGGTTGGACCCCGGTCATCCTCCATCTGAAGGACGACTTCGCCCGGTCCCTGGCGGCGTACCGGCTCGCGGACGTGGCCCTCGTCAACCCCATCCGCGACGGCATGAACCTCGTCGCCAAGGAGATGCCCGTCGTCTCCGAGGAGGGGTGCGTGCTGGTGCTGTCGCGGGAGGCCGGGGCGTACGAGGAGTTGGGGGACGACGCGGTGGTGGTGAATCCGTACGACGTGGTGGGGACGGCCGCGGCGCTGCACGAGGCGTTGTGTCTGCCGACGGCTGAGCGGGGGGAGCGGGTGAAGCGGCTTGCTGCGGCGGCGACGGCGTTGTCGCCTACGCAGTGGTTCTTGGATCAGTTGAGGGAGTTGGAGGGCGCCCGGTAGCTCGGGGGGCAGGGGTGCGTGGGCGGGTGCGGGTTCGGCGGGGGTTCTCGCGCAGTTCCCCGCGCCCCTGAAAGACAAAAGAGCTGAGGCGCCCCCTGGTGCTATACGTGCTCGGCGATGGTGGTCAGTAGGTGTACGACTCCTGCCGGGCCGTCGACCACCAGGTCCGCTCGCTCGGACAGTTCGGTGACTTCTGTGCTGCCGCTGCAGACGAGGAGGCCCGGGGTGCCCTCGGTGCGGAGTTTTTCCACGGTGGCGAAGGCGGGGAGGTCGCCTAGGTCGTCGCCGGCGTAGAGGACGGATTCGGCGGTGGTCTCGGCCAGGTAGTCGCGGAGTGCGACGCCCTTGTCCATGCCCGGGGGGCGGAGTTCGAGGACCAGACGGCCGGGTTCGACGATGAGGCCGTGGCGGGCGGCGAGGTCGGTGAGGGGGGCGCGCAGGGCCTCGAAGGCGGCCTGGGGGTCGGTGGCGCGGCGGGTGTGGACGGCGAGTGCCCGGCCCTTCTCCTCGATCCATGTGCCCTGCCAGGCGCCGACGCCGTCCAGGAAGCCGGGCAGCTCCGCGCGGACCGCCGCGACGCCGGGGTGCGGGGCGGGGGCGCGGACCGTGCCGGTGGCGGCGTCCCAGCGTTCGGCGCCGTAGTGGCCGAGGACGACGAGGCGCTCCAGGCCGGGGACACCGGCGAAGCCGCCGTGGCGGACGGCGACGCCCGCGGGGCGGCCGGTGACCACGGCGACGGAGGCGACCTTCGGGGCGAGGGCGGCGAGCGCGGCGACCGCGTCGGGGTGGGCGCGGGCCTGCTCGGGGTCGGGGACGATCGGGGCGAGGGTGCCGTCGAAGTCGAGTGCGATCACCGTGCGGGCGGGGCGGGCGAGGATCGCGGCCAGCGCGTCCCGTCCGGCGGGGGTCACGGGGGTCGGCAAGGTGGCCTTGGGGGCTACGGGGGCTACGGGGTTCTCTGCGTCCTTGTGGCTGCCCATGTCTCCGACCCTATCCGCCCTCGATCCGTCACCGCTCGTCCCGGCGGGCCTCTCGTACCCTCCTCAGCCGATTCACCGTGACCGGGTCGTGGGCGAGTGCGCGGGGGTCGTCGAGCAGGGCGTTCAGCAGCTGGTAGTACCGCACGGGCGCGATCCCCAGCCGCTCCCGAATGGCCCGCTCCTTGGCCCCCGGCCCCACCCACCCCTGCCGCTCCACGGCGAGGATGGCTTGTTCACGGGGGTCCAGGTCGTCCATGCGACGACGGTAATGGACGGGGGTGACATTGCGCCGGGGAGCTCGGGGGGGCGGGTGCGTTGGCGGGTGCGGCTCCGGTGGGGCTTCTCGCGCAGTTCCCCGCGCCCCTGAAAAGCAGGGGCTGCGCCCCAGGCTTTTCAGCCCGCAGCCCGGTCGTCTTTCAGGACCGCCCCCGGTCGCTTTTCAGGGCCGCGAGGGCCTGCGATCTTTTAGGGGCGCGGGGAACTGCGCGAGAAGCCCCACGCACCCGCACCCGACAACGCACCCCACCCGGCCCACCCCCATGGCACCCTCAGCCCTCCCGATCCGCCACCGTCGCCGTCTGCTGGAGCTGCTCCAGCACAACCCCCGGCTTCACCCCAGACCGCACCGCCCGCCCGATCCGCTGCTTGACAGCCGCGCTGACACCCGCCCAGGACGTCTTCCCGACGGGATAGAGCTCCGCGCTGGGCAACTCGTCCAAGAAGGGCCTCATCCCCGCGTCACGCGACGACGCCGCCATCTCCTCCGACGCCGACGCGGTCACCGGCAGCAGGTCGTACTCACGGGAGAAGTCGAGCACGTTCGCGTCGCTGTAGACGAAGTCGAGGAAGTCCCCGATCTGCTCCCGGTGACCGTTCTGCTTGAAGGCCATCATCCAGTCGGTCACCCCCATCGTCGCGTGCTCCCGCCCGTCGTACCCGGGCATCGCGGCCGTCCCGTACTCGACCCCCTGGTCGGAGGCCATCCGCATCAGACTGGGGTGCCCGTTGAGCATGCCGACCTCCCCGCGCGCGAACGCCGCGAACGCGTCGGCGCGGTTCAGCTCGGCGGGGGCGGTGGGCCCGGTGAGCCCCTTGTCGACGAGCTTGTCCTTGAGCCAGGTGAAGGTCCGTACGTTCTCCTCGGAGTCGATCCGGTAGGTGCCGACGTCGTCGGTGAAGCCGGCACCGCCGCTGAGCAGCCACTGCATCGTCTCGGCCTGGGCCTCCTCGGGCCCGAGTGGCAGCGCGTACGGCGTCTTCACACCGGCCTCGTCGAGGGCCTCGGCGTCGGCCGCCAGCTCGCTCCAGCTGCGCGGGGCGCTGTCGATGCCCGCCTCGGCGAAGAGCTTCTTGTTGTAGAAGAGGACGCGGGTGGAGGCGGCGAAGGGCATCCCGTACGCGATCCGCCGTACCTTGCCCGAGTCGGCGAGCTGGGGCAGGAAACCGGCCTGGACGGGGATGGAGAGCAGGTCGTCGACCTCGTAGAGCCGGTCGGCCGAGGCGTAGTCGGCGTAGGTGCCGGCCTGCGCCAGGTCGGGCGGGTCACCGGCGGCGACCATCTCCTTGATCTTGCGGTCGACGTCGTTCCACGAGTAGACGCTGACGTCGACCTTGACGCCCGGCGTCTTCTTCTCGTACGCCTTCACGACCGCGTCCCAGTACTTCTGGGAGCTGTTCGCCTCGGAGTCGCCGTAGTCGGCGGCGACCAGCTTCAGGGTGACGCCGGGGCCGCTCGCCTCCGAGGCGCCGCAGCCCGCAAGCGTCGCCATCAGTCCCAGCGCCGACAGGGCGGCCAGTGCCGCCGTTCCGCTGTTTCCGACGCCGGTCTTCGTCCGCCGCTGCCGCTGTCCCACTCGTACTGCCCCAACCTGTCGTACCGGCCCCGCGCACAACAGCCTGGATCACCGGCCTCGCACCCAAGGCCGTCAATCGCTCAACTTTTCGAACTTCGCCAACCTTCCCCACTCTTCCCCACCCTTCTCCATAAGGTCTGCACCACGTAAGTGGACTAGACCTCTCATGGGTCGAAGGGTCACACTGTTCTCCGTGAGACATGTCATCGCCCTCGATGTGGGCGGCACCGGGATGAAGGCCGCACTGGTCGGGGCGGAAGGCGAGCTGCTGCACCAGGCGCGCCGGGCCACCGGACGCGAGCGCGGGCCGGACGCCGTGGTCGCGTCGATCCTCGATTTCGCCGCCGAGCTGCGCGCGTACGGCGAGCGGCACTTCGGCGAGCCCGCGGCCGCCGCCGGGGTCGCCGTGCCCGGCATCGTCGACGCCGGCCAGGGCATCGCCGTCTACGCCGCCAACCTCGGCTGGCGCGACGTCCCGCTGCGCGCGCTCCTCACCGAGCGCCTCGGCGGCGTCCCGGTCGCCCTCGGCCACGATGTGCGCACCGGGGGGCTCGCGGAGGGGCGCGTGGGCGCGGGCCAGGGCGCGGACCGCTTTCTCTTCGTGGCGCTCGGCACCGGGATCGCCGGCGCGATCGGCGTCGACGGCCGGGTGGAGGCGGGCGCCCACGGCTTCGCGGGCGAGATCGGCCATATCGTCGTACGGCCCGGGGGCACCCCGTGTCCGTGCGGGCAGCACGGCTGTCTGGAGCGGTTCGCCTCCGCGGCGGCCGTCAGCCAGGCCTGGGCGGAGGCCTCCGGCGACCCGGAGGCCGACGCGGCGGACTGCGCCAAGGCCGTCAAGTCGGGCGACCCGCGCGCCGCCACTGTCTGGCAGCACGCCGTCGACGCCCTCGCCGACGGCCTGGTCACCGCCCTCACCCTCCTCGACCCCCGCACCCTCATTCTCGGCGGCGGCCTGGCGGAGGCCGGTGAAACCCTCTTCACCCCCCTGCGCACCGCCGTCGACCACCGGGTCACCTTCCAGAAGGTCCCCGCCATCGTCCCGGCCGCCCTCGGAGACACCGCGGGCTGCCGAGGCGCCGGCCTCCTGGCCTGGGACCTCCTCACCCCCACGACCCCCATGGACCCTTCGGAGGTAACCACCTGATGGCCCCCACACTTTCCGACACCGGGTCCGACAGCAGCGCCCCGTCAGGGGCGCGGGGAACTGCGCGACCAGCCCCCACGAACCCGCGGCCGCCCCACACAGCGCACCCGTACGTCCTGGAAGGCGCCAACGTCGTCCTCCCCACCGGCATCGTGAAAAACGGCCGCCTCACCATCGACGGCACCAAAATCACCGCGAGCGCCCCCGAGAACGCCCCCACCCTCGACGTCCGCGGCTACTGGGCCCTCCCGGGATTCATCGACCTCCACAACCACGGCGGAGGCGGAGCCTCCTTCACCTCCGGCACCGTCGACGACGTCCTACGCGGCATCCACACCCACCGCCTCCACGGCACCACCACCCTCGTCGCCTCCACGGTCACCGACGACATGGACGGCCTCGCCCACCGCGCCGGCCTCCTCTCCGAACTCGCCGAGCAGGGCGACATCGCGGGCATCCACTTCGAGGGCCCGTTCATCTCCCCCTGCCGCAAGGGCGCGCACTCGGAGGAACTGCTCCGCGACCCCGACCCCGCCGAGGTCCGCAAACTGATCGACGCGGCGCGCGGCCGGGCGAGCATGGTCACCCTCGCGACCGAACTCCCGGGCGGCCTCGACTCCGTACGCCTCCTCGCCGAGCACGGCGTCATCGCGGCGATCGGGCACACGGACGCGACGTACGAGCAGACGGTGCGGGCCATCGACGCGGGCGCGACCGTGGCGACCCACCTCTTCAACGCGATGCCGCCGCTGGGCCACCGTGAGCCTGGCCCGATCGCGGCGCTGCTGGAGGACGAGCGGATCACGGTCGAGCTGATCAACGACGGTACGCATCTGCACCCGGCCTCCCTCCAGCTGGCGTTCCGTCACGCGGGCGCGGCCCGGGTCGCGTTCATCACGGACGCGATGGACGCGGCCGGCTTCGGCGACGGCCTCTACACGCTCGGCCCGCTGGCGGTGGAGGTCGTGGACGGGGTGGCCCGGCTGGTGGAGGGCGGCTCGATCGCGGGCTCGACCCTGACCCAGGACCGCGCCTTCAAACGCGCCGTCACCCTGGACCGCCTCCCCGTCGAGGACGCCGTGGCCGCCCTCTCCGCCAACCCGGCCAAGCTCCTCGGTCTCTACGACCGCGTCGGCTCCCTGGAGCCCGGCAAGGACGCCGATCTCGTCCTCCTCGACGCGGACTTCGACCTCAGGGGCGTGCTGCGCAAGGGCGAATGGGTGGTCGCCCCGTTCGGTGACCGCCCCTCGACGGACGGCCCCAACTGACCTGATCCGTCCGTTTGTTGACATCGGCGCGCAGTGCGGCGGTCGGTCCGGGGGTCTGGGCCGACCGCCGCTCGTTTGGCATGATCGAGCCTCCGCGCAGCCGAGACTCAAGGGGGTCGGCGCAGGTGATCCTCACGGTCACGCTGAACACCGCTCTCGACATCACCTACCGCGTACGGGAGTTGCGTCCGCACACCACGCACCGGGTGACCGAGGTGACCGAACGGCCCGGCGGGAAGGGCCTGAACGTGGCCCGGGTGCTGGCGGCGCTCGGCCACGAGGTGACGGTCACCGGCTTCGTCGGCGGCGCGACCGGCCGTGCCGTGCAGGACCGGCTGACGCACACACCGGGCGTGGTGGACGCGCTGCTTCCGGTGCGGGGCGCGACGCGCCGGACGGTCGCCGTGGCCGACGCGAGCGGTGACACGACTCAGCTCAACGAACCCGGCCCCCTCATCACCCCCGCCGAGTGGTCGGCGTTCCAGGAGGCGTACGTCGAACTGCTGCGCTCCGCCTCGGTGGTGGCCCTGTGCGGCAGTCTGCCGCCGGGGGTGCCGGTGGACGCGTACGCGGGCCTGGTCCGTACGGCCCGTACGCTCTCCGTGCCGGTGCTGCTGGACACCAGTGGTGAGCCGTTGCGGCGCGGGGTGGCGGCCCGGCCCGATCTGGTGAAGCCCAACGCCGACGAACTGGCCGAACTGACCGGCTCCCACGAGCCGTCCCGCGCGACCCGGGACGCCCGCCGCCGGGGCGCGCAGGCGGTCGTCGCCTCCCTCGGCCCGGACGGTCTGCTCGCCCACACCCCCGAGGGCCAGTGGCGCGCCACCCCACCGCGCCGCTTCCGCGGCAACCCGACCGGAGCGGGCGACTCCGCGGTCGCGGGCCTGCTGTCGGGCCTGATCGACCGCCTGCCCTGGCCGGACCGCCTCGCCCGAGCCGTAGCCCTCTCGGCGGCGACCGTACTGACCCCGGTGGCGGGCGAGTTCGACCGCCAGGCGTACGAGGAGCTGGTGGGTCAGGTGGCGGTGACGGGGGAGGTCACGGCGGCGTGAGCGGGCTCAGCCGGTGAGGGCGGGCCTCACTTCCAGCCCTTCTCCAGGTACAGCTGGTCGAAGTTGACGTCGCAGGAGTTGCCGTTCTCGCAGGAGATCTTTACTTCGTTGCTGCCCTTGTTGAGCTGGATGGACGCGTAGGTGTTCGTCCAGCCCTTCTCGTAGTCGCCCTCGGGCGCCTTCGCGAAGTTGTCCAGGTTGAGCGGGCGGGTCTGGGCCGTGCCGTTGACCGAGAGGGTGGCGTCGGCCTTCTTGCCCGGGACGCCGTAGATGACGTACAGCGTGTACTTGCCGCCCGCCGGGACGTCCTCCATCTTCCAGGTGATCGACGAACCGACCGAGTTGAAGTTGGTGACGTAGAAGCCGCCGTCCGACTTGGCGCCCGCGATGTCGGACGCGGTGACCGCCGTGCCGCCGAGCAGAAGCGTCTTCGCCTCGGCCTTGGGGAGTTCGGTGGTCTCCGCTTCCTTGGACTTGCTGGCCGAGGGGCTGGGGTCGGCGCTCTGCTCGGTGGTGGGGCCGGTGGAGGCGCCGGTGTCGTCGCCCGAGGCGCTGTCGGAGTCGTCGCCGCCGAGCATGGCGACGCCGATGCCGATCACCACGGCGGCGACCACGGCGATCGCGCCGATGAGGAGACCCTTGGTGTTCGGGCCCCGGCCACGGCCACCGCCCCCGCCGTGCCCCTGCTGACGGGTCGTCGGCGCACCGCCGCCGCCGAAGCTCTCGGGGGCCTGGTAGTGCGCGTTCGGCTGACCGGGGGCGCCCTGCGGCTGGCCGTACCCCTGCTGCGGGACCTGCCCGTACTGCGCCGTGGCGGCCTGCGGAGCCTGCTGGGTCTGCTGCCCGTACTGGCGTTCGCCGACCGGCCGGACCCGGTTGACCGCGTTGGGGTAGCCGTAGCTCCCGCTGGGCGGCTGGGCTCCTCGGGCCTGCCCGTCCTCGTAGAGGTAGCCGAACGGGTCGTCGTCCTCGGGCGTGCTCGCGCCGTTGTTGCCGGGCGTCATCCCTAGGTCTCCTCAGCGGTGCGGTACTTACACGTACGGGTGGCGGGTTGTTGCGTGGGGGTGTAGAAGAGCGAGCCTACCCGCTCGCCGTGCCCCAAACGGGTGACTCGGACCTCATCGCCCGGCCGGGCCACCGTCCACCAGGTGAAATCCCGCCACGATCCCTCGCTGACCTGGGCTTTTCCCGGCATGTCTCGGACGTCACTCCGGGCGTCATCCGGCCCGTCTGTGCTGCCTGGGGCGAGATCGTTTCTCGACGTACATCCGCTCGTCAGCTGATTTCAACACCTCGTCCGCCGTCATTCCGCAGTGGGCCCATCCGATACCGAAACTGGCGCCGACGCGCATCGCGCGGCCGTCGACCCGGATCGGCTGGATGATCTCGTTGCGCAGGCGTACGGCGAGGTCCTGGGCGTCCGCGCGGCCGAGGCCGTCGGCGAGGACGACGAACTCGTCACCGCCGAGCCGGGCCACCGTGTCGCCGTCGCGCACGCCCCGGCTGAGCCGGCGGGCCACCTCGATGAGGACGGCGTCGCCCGAGTTGTGCCCGAACCGGTCGTTGATCGACTTGAACCCGTCGAGGTCGCAGAAGAGCACCGCGAGACCCTTGGTCCCGTCGTCCCGCTCGTCCTCGGGCGCGACGGTGTGCACATGGTGGTCAAAGGCGTCGTACGGCCCGCCCGCCGCGTGGAAGTCGAAGGCGTGCCCGCCGTGGCCCGCGGCCTCGTACTCGTCGAACGACGGGTGCGGCAGCCGCGGCGGGGACTCGGCGCCGCCGAACTCCCCGTGCTCCCCTCCGTACTCCCCGAAGGCCGCGTTCATCGAGTCGGCCACATGCATCGAGTCGGCCGCCGCGCCCGCCGGGAGGGACTGGGGGCGCTGGCAGAGCCGGGCGGACAGGCGCGAGCGCAGCTCCGCGGAGTTCGGCAGTCCGGTGAGGGCGTCGTGCGAGGCGCGGTGCGCGAGCTGCAGCTCACGCCGCTTGCGCTCCTCGATGTCCTCGACGTGGGTGAGCAGGAAGCGGGGGCCGTCGGCGGCGTCCGCGACCACGCTGTTGCGCAGCGACACCCAGACGTACGTCCCGTCGCGCCGCCCGAGCCGCAGCTCGGCGCGCCCGCCCTCGGCGGAGGTCCGCAGCAGGGTGCCGATGTCCTCGGGGTGGACGAGATCGGAGAAGGCGTAGCGGCGCATGGCGGAGGCGGGGCGGCCCAGCAGCCGGCACAGCGCGTCGTTGGTCCGCAGGATCCGGCCGTGCTGGTCGCCGCCCATCTCCGCGATGGCCATACCGGAGGGGGCGTACTCGAACGCCTGCCGGAAGGATTCCTCACTGGCCCGCAGCGCCTGCTGCTCCCTTTCGAGCCTGACCAGTGCACGCTGCATGTTGGCGCGCAGCCGAGCGTTGCTGATCGCGATGGCGGCCTGGAAGGCGTACATCTGGAGCGCTTCGCGTCCCCATGCGCCCGGTCGACGACCGTTTCGCGGCCGGTCCACGGAGATGACGCCCAGCAGCTCACCGCAGGAGGCGCCGCCGGCGCCCGGGGTGTACATCGGCGCGAAGAGCCGGTCGGAGGGGTGCCACTCGTCCTCGAAGCGGGGCGCGGGGCCGTCGGTGTACCACTGGGGGACGTCGTCCTCGTCGAGCACCCAGCCCTCGGTGTGCGGTATGAACCGCAGGTCGCCCCAGGACTCGCCCATGGTCAGCCGGCGGTCCCAGGAGGCACGGGAGCCGACGCGGCCGGTGATGAGGGCCTCGGCGGCGCTGTTCCCGGAGAGGGCGGCGACGACCAGGTCGCCGTCGGGGCGGACGAGGTTCACACAGGCCAGTTCGTAGCCCAGGCCGTTGACCACGCCGTCGGCGACGGTCTGCAGGGTGTCGGCCAGGCTGCGCGCGGTGTTCATGTCCGCCATCACCTGGTGCAGCTGCCGCAGCGTCCCCAGACGGACGTAGGGCTCCGACTCGGTCTCCATTCGCCCTCCCCCCGAGATCTCGTGGCAGCTCCAGGCTCCAGGTGACCTGCCCAACCTGCTCGACTCGCTTAACTCGCGGGCTTACAACCGCTTACAGTTCCCGCTTACAGGTTCCAGCTTCCCCGCCACTGAATCACAGCGCGAAGCCCACTCGGTACACAGGGTCAACAAAATATGGCTCCTGTGACTCAAGTCACAACAGAACATGAGCAATTGAGTGGAGTTTATGCGTTTCCCTCGTGCGCTTCCTGAACAGAATTCAGAACTCTGTGTAGGCACTGTGAGCGGGGTTGAGCGGGTGCGGAGCGGGGGGCGAGCGCGGGTCGCGAGCGGGTGTCGGGCGCGGGCCGCGAGCGGGTGCCGGGCGCGGGCCGCGAGCGGGTGCCGGGCGCGGGCCGCGAGCGGGTGTCGGGCGCGGGCCGCGAGCCGGGCCCTAGGTCGCAGGTCCGGGTGACGGTTCGGGCCCTGGCCCGATGCGACGGCCGACCGCGGCGACCTAGCGTGCGAAGGTGACCGTTCCCCCTGTTGCTCCCGTTGCTCCGGCGTCTCCCTCTGCTCCCCTTGCTCCCGTTCCGCTCGCAAATCCTTCGGTGGCTGTCGGGGAGACCCCGGCTGCCTCCGCCGGCCTCCCCGGCGGGCATGCTGAGGGGGTGAGTGAAGACGAGTTCCGTGCCGCGATGTCCCGGCTGGCGGCCGGTGTGGTTCTGGTGACCGCGCACGAGGCGGCGCTCGACCCGGAGGGGCCGCGCGGCGAGGACGTCGGCATGACCGCCACGTCCTTCATGTCCGTGTCCCTCGACCCGCCCCTCGTCATGGTCAGCCTCCGCGAGGGCTCCCGCATGGACGACCTGCTCGCCGAGCAGCCCCTGTGGGCCGTCTCCGTCCTCGCCGACCACCAGCGCACGGTGGCGTCCCGCTTCGCCATGAAGAACCGCGTCAGCGACCGCCTCCTCTTCGCCGACCTCCCCCACACCCGAGGCGAAGTCACCGGCGCCCTCCTGATCACCGGCGCCCTGGCCACCCTGGAGTGCCGCACCGAACAACGCGTGACCGCCGGCGACCACACCCTGGTCATCGGACAGGTCCTGTCCTCGACATCCCCGGGCGCGAACGGATCCCCACTGACGTACTTCCGGGGCCGCTACAGGCAACTGGCCCCGTAGAGGGTCAAGGGCCGCGGGGAACTGCGCGTGCTTTTACGGGGACGCGAGGAGCCACGCCCGTGCTTCGCAGAGGGGACGCGGGGACCGCGTGCTTTTAAGGGGCGCGGGGAACTGCGCGAGAAGCCCCACCGACCCGCAGCCGACAACCGACAACCGACCCTGGGGGGTCGAAGGGGCGCAGCCCCTGGAGGATGGGACGGGTAGGGGCGGCGGGGGCGAGAAACCCCCAACCAAGCGACCCGCACCGTCACCCCCAGTCGCGCCCCGCCCGCCCCCGCTTCGTATCGGACCGCTGCTTCTTCTCCCGCAACCGCCGCTCATTGATCCCCCGAGGAATCCGCGTCGCCCGCCGCGGCTTCGGCGGCGGCGCAGTCGCCTCCGCCAGCAACGCCGCCAACCGCACCGCCGCGGTCTCCCGGTTCCGCCACTGCGACCGATGCTCGGACGCCCGCACACTCACGACCCCGTCCACGAGCCGCCCCGCGAGCCGCTCCAGCGCCCGCGCCTTCCACACCTCGGGCAACGCCTCGGTGTTCGCGAGATCGAACCGCAGCTCGACCTGCGAGTCACTGGTGTTGACGTGCTGCCCCCCGGGACCGGAGGACCGGGAGAAACGCCACATCAGCTCGGCCTCGGGAAGCGAGACGGAGCCACGGATGACGTGAGGACCGGACATGCCCCTATGGTCACCCGAATGTCCGGTCCACGTCACGCTCTTTTCCGGAGCCGCGTCGAGCGACCGTCCGGGTAAAGAAAGTAAAAAGCGCTGGAACCTCTGGCGCCCCTCCCGACGTTCATAGGGGTACAGGTAGCTTCGTCCCCGGCACGAAGCCCGTAAGGCACGTACGCAACGAGGGAAGGACTCCCAACCATGGCTGTAAGCCTGTCCAAGGGTGGCAACGTCTCGCTCACCAAGGAGGCTCCGGGCCTGACCGCCGTCACCGTGGGCCTCGGCTGGGACGTCCGCACCACCACCGGCACGGACTTCGACCTCGACGCCTCCGCGATCGCGGTCAACCCGCAGGGCAAGGTCTACTCGGACGGACACTTCGTCTTCTTCAACAACAAGCAGACCCCGGACCAGACGATCGTCCACACCGGCGACAACCGCACGGGCGAGGGCGCGGGCGACGACGAGGCGATCAACGTCAACCTGGCGGGCCTCCCCGCCGACGTCGACAAGATCGTCTTCCCGGTCTCGATCTACGACGCGGAGAACCGCTCGCAGAACTTCGGCCAGGTCCGCAACGCCTACATCCGCATCGTCAACCAGGCCGGCGGCGCCGAGATCGCCCGCTACGACCTCTCCGAGGACGCCGCCACCGAGACCGCCATGGTCTTCGGCGAGCTGTACCGCAACGGCGCCGAGTGGAAGTTCCGCGCGGTCGGCCAGGGCTACGCCTCGGGTCTCGTCGGCATCGCCCAGGACTTCGGCGTCAGCGTCTGAGTCCCGGCTCAACGCACCACCGCACCACCGCTTCACCGCACCACCGCTTCACCGCTTCACCGCTTCACCGGAGGCCCCGCCGTCACACGGCGGGGCCTCCGGCCGTGTGACGGCGGGGCCTCCGGCCGTCATACGCGCCAGTCGGCGCAGTACTGGATGTGCAGCGAGGCGGGGACACGCCGCCGGTTCCGTATCCGGGACCAGGGCCCCGGATCGAGTTCGACGCAGAAGTGCCCGGCGTCCGGGTACCGGTGCGGGAACGACGGCGCCTCGTCGATGAGACCCCGCAGCGCGGCACCGCGCTCGCGGAACGCGGTCGGGCTGCCCACGACGAACAGGGTGTGCGCCGCGATGTCGAAGGCGAGCTGGTCGCGGTTCGAACGGTGGTGCCATCTCCCGTAGTCGATGGCGTCCTCGTCCGGGAAGTCCCGCTCCGGTGTCGCCGTGGTCTGGGGCCGGCCGGCGTCCAGCCGGGACCGCACCTCCTTCCACGAGGCGGTCGGGAACCGCAGGCTGTGGTGGACCAGGACCAGGTCCAGCGCGACAGGTTCGCCGTCGCCGTCGCCGCCGACGACGCCGTCGGGGACGGGCGCGGCCCGGAGCGGCAGATGGACCAGCGACCGGGCGGACCGGGCGGCCAGCGCCCACAGGGCGACCAGTTGCTCCGCGCCGGCCCGGTCGACGTACATCGACAGCCAGTGCCGGTCGTCGCGCAACGCCAGCCGGGCCGACGACGTTTCCGGCCGGATCACCCGGAACTCGGCACCACCCAGCCGGGCCTTGTGCACGCGTACGCGCTGCTCCACCGCCTCATCCCCTCCCGCACATCCGGAGGAACTGTAGGTCCCCCTGACAGGTCCCCTGATCGATACCGTGCGGGCATGCTGCGTCTCGAACCCCTCCGTACGGCCGAGGACGGAACCGTTCCCGGGCCCCTCCTCGCCGAACTCACCGCCCTGCACGCCTCCAACCGCGACTTCTACGCCCTGAGCCGTGACTTCCCGGACGCGAACGACATCCGTCCCGAACAGGTGGCCGCGGCCCTGTCCGTGGAGCTGGCCAACCCGGACGTGGAGATCCTGCTCGCGAGGGAGGGCACGGAGAGCGGAGAAAACAGGGAGAGCAGGGAGAGCGGGGAGGGAGGGGAGGGCGGGCCGGGCACGGAGGATGGGGACGCCCCCGGCCGCCGGCCGCTCGTCGGGATCGCCATCACCCTCGCGCGCCACCCCGATCCGGCCGACCCCGACCCGTGGATCGGGCTGCTGCTCGTCGACGCCGGGGCTCAGCGACGGGGGCACGGGCGGGAGTTGGCGGCCCTCGTGGAGGAACGGTTCCGGCGGGCCGGACGCACCGCCGCACGGCTGGCGGTGCTCGACAACAACCCCGGCGCCCTGGCGTTCTGGACCTCCCTCGGCTACGAGGTCGTCGAGCGCCGCCGGGACCGCCAACTGGGGCGCCCCTGCACGGTGTTGCGCAAGTCGCTGCGCAGGACGCGCCGAGCCGCACGGGTCGCCGTACTCGACCCGGAGGGGGCCGTCTTCCTCTTCCAGTACGTCAACGACGAGGTGGGCCTGCACTGGGCCCTGCCCGGCGGCGGTCTGGAGGAGGGCGAGTCACCGCGCGAGGGTGCCCGGCGGGAACTGCGCGAGGAGACGGGCTGGACGGACGTGGAGCCGGGCGCGTTCCTCTGCTCCTGGGAGCACGACTTCACCCGCGCCGACGTCCCCGTCCGCCAGTACGACGACATCTTCGTGGCCCGGGGCCCCCGCCGCGAGCCGGTCGGCGGCCTCCTCACCACCACCCGCGCCCAGGAGGGCATCCTGACCTGGCGCTGGTGGACCCCCGCAGACCTGGCCGACCCGGCGGCCGAGCCCGTATGGCCGCCCCAACTGCCCCGACTGCTGAGGGAGTTCGAGGCCGAACATCCGGCCGGCTGAGCGAGTCCTCTCAGGGCTGCGGCGGCTTGCCCTTCCCATACAGCCAGTCCTCCCAGACCGGCGTCAGATCCGCGTCCCGAGATGTCCTGCGCGAGGACTCCGCCGCGAACTTCTCCGCATACGCCGTGAAGTCGGCCGTGTCCGCGTTGCCGTGGCGGTGCGCGGCCGCCCAGCCCCGGATCAGCTCGAAGAAGGTGTCGTCGCCGACGGCCTCCCGGACCTTGTGCAGGACCATCGCACCGCGCTCGTACACCGGGCTGTCGGAGATCCGGGCGGCGCTCGGCGGCCGCGCGGGCGGGAAGTCCCACACGGCCTCGTTCGAGGCGGCGTCCGGGTAGTAGTCGCCCTCGTACAGCGCGTCGAAGGTCTCCTGGGCGCTGTCACCGCCGTGGTCCTCCTCCCACAACCACTCGGCGTACGTGGCGAACCCCTCGTTGAGCCACATGTCCCGCCAGCTCCTCGGGGTGACGGAGTCGCCGTACCACTGGTGGGCCAGTTCATGGACGAGGAGGGAGAGGTCGGGGGTACCGGGAAAGACGGGCCGGTTCTGGGTCTCCAGCGCGTACGCCGAGTCCTCCGGCCTGTCGACGATCGCCCCGGTGGAGGAGAAAGGGTACGGGCCGAAGTGCTTCTCCCCCCACGCGATGATCTCGGGAATCCGCCCGAGCACGGCACGGCTGTCCTCGGCCTGCGAGGGATCGACGGCGACGTACACGGGAAGCGGCCCCGCGCCCCCACCCTCTGCTCCCCCCGCTGTCGAGCGCCGGATCTCGTACGTGCCGATCGCGAGCGTGGCCGCGTAGCTCGCCATCGGTTCGGCGGTGTGCCAGGAGAAGGCCGTACGGCCTTCCTCGGTGGACTCGCGCCGCAACTCCCCGTTGGAGACGGCGTGCAGGCCCTCGGGGACGGTGACCGTGAGGTCGTAGGCGGCCTTGTCGGAGGGGTGGTGGTTGCCGGGGAACCAGGTCATCGAGCCCGCCGGTTCGCCGAGCGCGAGGGCGCCGTCGGCGGTGGGCAGCCAGCCCTCCCGGGAGCCGTCCGGGTCGGTGAGCGTCTCCGGGGTGCCGGAGTAGCGCACGGTCGTGCGGAACGTCTTCCCTTCCTCGAGGCCGGCGTCTGCGGGGGTGACGGTCAGCTCCTGCCCCGCGCGCTTCCACCGCGCCGTCACGCCGTCGACGGCGACCGACTCGACGTCCATCCCCTTGAGGTCGAGGTTGAAGGAGCGGAGGTCCTGCGTCGCCCGTGCGGTGATCACGACGGTGGCGCGCAGCAGGGCGTCCGCCCCGGGGTCGTAGGCGAGGGTGAGGGCGTAGTGGGTGGCGTCGTAGCCGCCGTTGCCGAGCCGGGGGAAGTACGGGTCCCGGAGGCCGGCGGAGCCCCGGGCCGGCGTGGCCTCCCCGTCGCCCCCGGTGCACGAGGTGAGTGTCAGGGCCAGCGCGACGGTGAGCAGGGCGGCCGGGACGACCGGTGCGGATCGGGACACGACGGCGATCCTATGAGGACATGACACCATCGCCTACGTGCTCGACATCGGCTACGCCCTCTCCAACCGCTTCCCGGACCCGCCGCAGACGGACTACCGCCGGGCCGACGTGTACGCGCTGCGGCACGACCTGTTCTGCGGTGATGTGTACCTCGCCGACACCAAGGCGGACCGGGAGCTGTCCACAGCCTGGGGATGGGTGCCGGTGCTGGACTTCGCGTGGGCGTTGTGCGACATCGTGGAGCGGATCGACCAGGACCCGGCGGGGTCCCGTGCCTCCCGGCCCCAGTACGCGGAACTCGACTTCACCGAGTCCACGGACCGCATGCTCTTCGAGCGCCGCTTCGGGTGGGTGGACGTCGAGGGGGACTGGATGCCGGCGGAGGAGGCCCCGCTCACCTTCTCCCACGCCGAACTCCGGCGTGAGGCCCGCGACTTCCTCCACGACGTCATCGCCGACCTGTGCGATCTGCACGACGCGCTGGCCGAGAATCCGGCGATCTGGACGCTGCAGGCCCGCTTTCCCCGAGTGCCGTAAGGGTTGTGGGCCGCGTCGTTCGTCTGCGGGCCCGGTGGGGCTTCTCGCGCAGTTCCCCGCGCCCCCAAAAGACCAGGCCCCTGCGGGCCTGAAACACCACGGCCCTGCGGGCCCGAAGAGGCGACAGGGCAGCGGGCTGCGGGCTGCGGGCTGCGGGCTGCGGGCTGCGGGCTGCGGGCTGCGGGCTGCGGGCTGCGGGCTGAAAAGCATGGGGCGCAGCCCCGGCTTTTCAGGGGCGCGGGGAACTGCGCGAGAAGCCCCACCGGGCCCGCACCCGCCAACGCACCCGAACCCCCGAGCTATTAGGCACCCCGCCCCCGCCAGAGGCTCACCCCTCCACCCGAATCCCCATCTCCCCCGCCAACACCGGCGCCAGATCCATCAATTGCGCCGTACTGATCACCGCCCCGGACAACCGCTCCACCCCCCGAGCGATCTCCACCACCGCCGCCCCCCGCAGATCCACATCCACCAAGGTCACCCCACTCAGATCGGCCCCCCGCACCGCACACCCCACGAACTCGACCCGCTCCAGCCGCGCACCCCCGAAATCCGGCTCGACCAGCACACAGTCCTCGAAGACCACGTCCTTGAGCCGGGCCTCCCGCAGATTGAGGTAGTCGATCTTCCCCCCACGCACGAGCACCCGCTCCAGCACGGCCCCGTGCAACTGCACCCCACCGAGCCGCGCCTCCACCAGCTCCACATCACGCAGGGTCGCCTCGGCCAGATCCGTGCCGACACCCCGGATCCCGGTGAGGACGGAGTCGAGCACCCGGGCCCGGTGCAGCCGCGTCTCGTCCAGCGCGCACCCCGTCAGCGCGCAGTCCATGAACCGCGCGCCCCCGCCGTCCTGCCCGACGAAGTCCTCCTCCCGGAACTCCAGCCCGTCGTAGTCCCCGTCGGGCTCCAACTCCCCGCCCGCGTACGCCTCCAGCACCGGCAACCGCACCTCCGGCCGCCGCGCCGCCTTCACCACCGACCTCGCCCGTACCATGCCCCCATCCTGCACCCACCCACTGACAATCCCCCCGACCTGCGCAAACGCACCCCCACCCGGCCCCATGTCACATTCCGGCGCCCCCGACCCGTCGTACCCACGACAGCCGCAAGGACGGCCCGGCACCGACCGAGGGAGCCCCAGCCATGCACCGCGCCCCAGCCCCGTACCGCACCTCAGGCGGCCCCGCCCCCACCCCCCTCACCGTCGTCGGCGGCGGTTTCGCCGGGCTCACCGCGGCGATCACCGCGGCCGAGGCGGGCGCGCGGGTCACCGTGTACGAGGCGCACCACACCCTCGGCGGCCGGGCCCGGACCGCGGAGGGCCCGTACCGGACGAACGAGGGACCGCACGCCCTGTACAGCGGCGGCCCGCACTGGACCTGGCTCGCCCAGCGGGACCTGATCGGCCCGCTCGCGCCCCTCCCGCCCCTGGAGGCCGCCCGGCTGCGCCTGCACCACCGGGGCGCGCTGCGCCGGACCCCGCCGTTCGCGATGCTCAAGCTGCTCCGCCCGCGCCGTGGCCGTGGCCGTACGGGCGGACACGCGCCCGTGGACGTCGACTTCCTCACCTGGGCGACCGAACAGGCGGGCGAGGAGGCCGCGCGCGCCGCCGCCAACTACGCGGCGGTGGCGGTGTTCCACCACGACCCGGGCTCCCTGTCCGCCGCGTTCGTCCAGGAACGGCTGCGCCGGGCGACGAAGCTGCCCCCGGAGGCGCACTATCCGCGCGGCGGCTGGGCGAGCGTGATCGACCGGATGGCGGCCCGCGCCTGGAACCTCGGCGTCCGGATGGAGACCCTCAGCCGCGTCGACTCCCTCGACGCCCTCACCGCCACCGCCACCGGCACCGGCACCGGCACCGGCAGGAGCAAAGGCACCGGCTCGGGCCCGGTCATCGTCGCCACCTCCCTCGACGCCGCCCGCCGGCTGCTCGGGGACGACTCGCTGACCTGGCCGAGCGGCCGTACGGCCCTCCTCGACCTCGCCCTGCGCACCCGTCGCGGTGACCCGTTCGCGGTCTCCGACCTGGACGCGCCCGGCTGGATCGAACGGTTCACCGCGCAGGACCGCACGCTGGCCCCGGCGGGCGAGCAGCTGCTCCAGGGGCAGTTCCCGATCGGTCCGCGGGAGTCCCGGGCGGACGGTCTCGCCCGTGCCGAGCACCTGCTCGACCTGGGCTTCCCCGGCTGGCGGGACCGGGTCACCTGGCGGCGCGAGGCGATCGCGAACGGCCGTACGGGCGCGGTCGATCTCCCCGGGACCAGCTGGCGCGACCGTCCGGCCGTGGATCGGGGCGACGGCGTGTACCTCGCGGGCGACCAGGTCGCGGCGCCCGGCGTGCTCTCGGAGGTGTCGTTCAACAGCGCCCTCACGGCCGTCTCGCTGGCGCTGGGCAGGAGGTCGAGGAACTCCCTTGACCTCAAGCATGCTTGAGGTCAGAGGCTGGGGCCGACCGAGCGAAACCAGGCGCACACCCAAGGGGGCCCCACATGCACGCCATCCGTCTGCGCACCTTCGGTCCGGCCGAGAACCTGACGTACGAGAAGGTCGCGGACCCCGAACCCGGCCCGGGTCAGGTACGTATCGCCGTGGCCGCGGCGGGCGTACACCTGCTGGACGCGGCCCTGCGCGAGGGCCTCCCGGGGCCGGGGCCGACGCCGGAGCTGCCCACGATCCCCGGCCGGGAGGTCGCCGGAGTCGTCGAGGCGCTCGGGGAGGGCGTCCCGGACCGCTGGCTCGGCAGGCGGGTCACCGCCCACCTCGGCTTCGTACCCGGCGGCTACGCCGAACTGGCCGTCACCGAGGTCGAACGGCTGCACGAGATCCCGGAGAACCTCGACTTCGCCGAGGCGGTCGCGATGATCGGCACGGGCCGTACGGCGATGGGGATCCTGCTCTTCGCCGAACTCGGCCCGGACGACGTGGTCGTGGTCCCGGCGGCGGCCGGCGGCCTCGGCACACTCCTCGTGCAGTACGCCAAGAACGCGGGCGCCACGGTCGTCGGCCTCGCCGGCGGGCCCGCGAAGACGGCCCGGGTGGCGGCGAACGGCGCCGACCTCGCCGTCGACTACACCGATCCGGCCTGGCCGGAGCAGGTCGCCGCGTACCGGGGCAAGGCCACGATCGTCTTCGACGGCGTCGGCGGAGCGGCGGCGCGGGAGTCCGTGGCCCTCCTCGCGCCCGGCGGCAAGCACCTGGTCTTCGGCTGGTCGGCGGACGGCATCAAGGACGGCGGCCCCTACCTCGTCGAGGGGGTCTCGGAGACGGTCCTCGGCGAGGAGATGCGCCGCCGGGCGGGCGGCCCCGACCCCATCCGCACCCTGGAGCTGCGCGCCCTCGCCGAGGCCGGCGCGGGCCGCCTCACCCCGGCCGTCCACCGCTTCCCGCTCGCCGAGGCCGCCACCGCCCACCGCGCCCTGGAGAACCGGGGCACCACCGGCAAGGTCGTGCTGGAGCCGTGAGCGCCCCCACCAGGCGCCCCGGGACCGCCAAGGCCACGGACACCGGGACGCCCCCCGACCCCCGCCGCTGGTGGGCCCTCGTCGTCATCGCGCTCGCGCAGCTGATGGTGATCCTGGACGCGACGATCGTGAACATCGCGCTGCCGTCCGCCCAACGCGATCTGGGGATGTCGGACGGCAGCCGGCAGTGGGTCATCACCTCGTACACCCTGGCGTTCGGCGGGCTCCTGCTCCTCGGCGGCCGGGTCTCGGACCTCCTCGGCCGCAAGCGGGCCTTCGTCATCGGCCTGGCCGGCTTCGCCGCGGCCTCCGCGCTCGGCGGCGCGGCCGGCACGTCCGGAACCCTGTTCGCGGCCCGCGCCCTCCAGGGCGTCTTCGCCGCCGTCCTCGCCCCGTCCGCGCTCAGCCTCCTCACCACCACCTTCGCGGACCCGGCGGAACGGGGAAAGGCGTTCGGGGTCTACGGGGCGATCGCGGGCAGCGGTTCGGCGATCGGCCTGATCTCGGGCGGGCTGCTCACCGAGTACCTGGACTGGCGCTGGTGCCTGTACGTCAACGTCCCCATCGCCGTCGCCGCCCTCGTCGGCACCACCGTCCTCCTCCACGACCGCCCGGCCCGCACGGGCGCCCGCCTCGGCATCCCCGGCGCCCTCCTCGGCTCCGCCGGCCTGGTCGCCCTCGTGTACGGCTTCGGCGAGGCCGAGCCGCGCGGCTGGACGGACACCCGCGTGCTGGCCCTCCTCGCGGCGGGCACCGCGCTGCCCACCGGCTTCGTCCTGTGGCAGCGCAGGGCCCCGCACCCCCTGCTCCCGCCGCACATCGTCAGGGACCGCGACCGCGCGGGCTGCTTCCTGACGATCTCCCTGGCGACCGTCGGCATGTTCGGGATGTTCCTGTTCATGACCTACTACTTCCAGGTCGTCCTCGCCTACTCCCCCGTGCGCACGGGCCTCGCCTTCCTCCCGCTCACCGCCGCGATCATCACGGGCTCGACCCAGATCTCGGCCCGGCTGATGCAGCGCGTGCCGCCCCGGCGCCTCATGGTCCCCGCCACCCTGTTCGCCGCGACCGGCATGCTGCTCCTGACCCGGCTCACGGTCGACTCGGCGTACACCACCGCCGTCCTCCCGGCGCTGATCCTGATGGGCCTCGGGATGGGCATGACCTTCATGCCGGTCTTCTCCACCGCCACCGCCGGGGTCGCCCCGCAGCACGCGGGCATCACCTCCGCCACCCTCAACACCGCCCAGCAGGTGGGCGGTTCCCTCGGTACGGCCCTGCTCAACACCATCGCCACCACGACCGGCACGGCCTACCTCGCGACCCACGGCCCGACCCCCGCCGCCGTCCGCGAGAGCATCGTCCACGGCTACACCACCGCCCTCTGGTGGGCCGCCGCCGTCCTCCTCCTCGCGGCCGTCACCGCCGCGACGATGATCACGGCGAGGGCCCAGCAGCGCACCACCGCCTGAGCGGGCGGGGGATGTACGCGCGCCGACGAGGTCAGCTCACCGCCCCGCCACCCGGTCCGCCCACCGCGCCAACCGCGACGACTCCCCGCTGTTCGAGGTGGCCTCGCGCCGGTCGGCGGTGCGGTACGTCGCGTACATCCCCTGCACGCCCACCCAACGGAACGGCTCCGGCTCCCACTTGCGCACCCGGTGGTTCACCCACGGCAGCGAGGTCAGCCCGGTGGCCCCGGCCTGCCCGGAGTCGCGCCGGACGAGGTCGCGGAGGGTCCGGGCGGCGAGGTTGGTGGTGGCGACACCGGAGCCGACGTAACCGCCGGCCCAGCCGAGCCCCGTCGCCCGGTCGAGGGTGACCGTGGCACACCAGTCGCGGGGCACCCCCAGCACACCGGACCAGGCGTGGTCGACCTTCACACCGGTCAGCGCGGGGAAGAACCGTACGAGGATCTCGTACAGCGCCTCGATCGTCGCGGCCTGCGTCCGCCCGTCGTTGTCCGTCCGCGACCCGAACCGGTACGGCACCCCGCGCCCGCCGAGCGCGATCCGGTCGTCGGCGGTGCGCTGGGCGTACATATAGGCGTGCGCCATGTCGCCGAGCGTTTCGCGCCCCTCCCAGCCGACCGCCGCCCACTGCTCGGCGGTCAGCGGCTCGGTGGCGATCATCGAGGAATTCATCGGCAGCCAGGTCCGCCGCTGCCCCTTGAGGTTCGCCGTGAACCCCTCGGTGCAGCGCAGCACATAGGGCGCCCGGACGGTCCCGTACGGCGTGACCGCGTGCCCCGGCCGGATCTCGGTGACCGGCGTCAGCTCATGCACGACGACCCCCAGCCCCTCCACGACCGCCGCCAGCCCGGTCACCAGCTTCACCGGGTTCAGCCGGGCCCCGTGCGGTGTCCACGTCGACCCCACGGCGTCCGCGACCCTGATCCGCTCGGCCGTCTCCCGGGCCCCGTACAGCTCACGGTCGTCCTCCCCGTAGGCCGTCTCGTGCTCGTAGAAGTCCTTGAGCCGCCCCAACTGCGCCGGGGTGCGGGCGACTTCGAGCACCCCGCCCCGATGGATGTCGGCGTCGACGCCCTCCTCCCCCGCCACCCGTACGACCTCGTCGACGGTCTCGTTCATGGCCCGCTGCAACCGCACGGCGGCCTCCCGCCCGTGCAGCCGCGCGTACCGGTCCCGCCCGGCGATCCCGTTGTAGAGCCAGCCGCCGTTGCGCCCGGAGGCCCCGTACCCGCAGAACTTCTGCTCCAGCACGGTGATCCGCAGCGAAGGGTCGGCCTTCTTCAGGTAGTAGGCCGTCCACAGCCCTGTGTATCCACCCCCGACGATCACCACATCGACCGCCGCGTCCCCGGCCAGCGGCTCCCTCGGAACGGGGAGCCCGGCCTGCGTGTACCAGAAGGAGACCCCGCCGTTGACGGTGCCGGCGATCGCGTCCGAGGTGCTCTGCGAGCTGCTCATGGCCGGACGCTAACGCCTGCCCACGGGCCCTGTCTTCTACGGATTCCGTGGTGTACGGGCGTCTTCGGGCCCGAAATCCAAAGGACTCCGGGCCGGAGCGTGCGTAGGGTCGGCGGCGTGACCGATATGCCGATCGACGTTCCGATCGATGTTCCGGAGGAACTGGCCGAGACTCAGGAGGAGATCAACGGGGAGGCGGGCCGGCGGTTCATCGCGGACCTCCCGCGCCTGACCGCCGACTTCCTGGACCGCTGGGACCTGCGCCTCGACGGTCGCCCCATGCACGGCATGTGCGCCCTGGTCGTACCCGTGGTCCGCACGGCCGACGGCACCCCGGCCGTCCTCAAGCTCCAGATCCTGGACGACGAGAGCGAGGGCGAACCGGTCGCGCTGCGCGTCTGGGACGGCGACGGGGCGGTACGGCTCCTGGACCACGACCCCGACACGGGCACGATGCTCCTCGAACGCCTCGACGCGGCCCGCATGCTGTCCCACGAGCCCGACACCCACCGGGCGGTCCTGGTCATCGCCCGTCTCCTGGCCCATCTGACCGCGACCCCGGCCCCGCCGACCGTACGCCGCCTGTCCGACATCGCTATGGACCTGCTGGAGCGCACCCCCGCCGTCCTAGCCCGCATCCCCGACCCGGCCGACCGCCGGCTGATCGCGGACTGTGCGGCGGCGCTCCGCGAGGTCATGACGGAACCCGGCGACCGCCTCCTCCACTGGGACCTGCACTTCGACAACGTCCTGGCCGCCGACCGCGCCCCCTGGCTGGCCATCGACCCCAAGCCGCTCGCCGGCGACCCCGGCTTCGACCTCTGGCCCGCCCTCAACAACCGCTTCGACCCGGCCGACGTCCGCTGGCGGTTCGACGCGATGACGGAGGTCCTGGGCCTGGACCGCGAACGGGCGAGGGCCTGGACCCTCGCCCGCCTCCTCCAGAACGCGGTCTGGGAGATCGAGGAACTCCGCTCCCTCGACCCGGACGACGTGGAACTCGGCCGGCGCCTGCGCTGACCGGCCCCGCCGGGATCACCAGGTGTGGGCCACGTCCACCACAACCCGGTCCGGCAGCTGGACCACGCGGAACGGCAGCCGGGCGCGGACGCCGAGGCCGACCTGGCTCTGCCCCTCGAAGGTGCCGCCGAACTTGGCGTCCCGGAAGGTGCTGTACCCGCCGAGGTTCACCCCGGGCAGGGCCTCCCCGTACTCACCGGGATACGTCGGCTCCCCGGCCTCCAGGTCGTAGCTCCACGCACCGATCCGGATGTCGAGAACCGCCCCGCCGGCCACCGGTATGTACTCACCCGAGGGGTCCGCCTGGAAGCGGTCCACGTACTGCACGTAGTACCCGACCGCGCTGCCGCCACCGGGCACGTCGAACACCATGCGGTCGTAGCACTCGTGCCGCCCGGCCCTGATGTCCACCAGGTGGTCGGCCCCCTGCGCCGCACCCCCCTTGGCCCCGCTCCCCCACCCGGTCGGACAGGCGGCCGCCGCCCGCGCGGCCTCCCCCGCCGCACCCGCGGTACCCGCCGCCATCCCCAACGTGGCCCCCGCCAGCACGAGCACCGCCGCAGCCGCCCCGAATCGCCGCATCATGTCCCCCTGTGTGTCCGTCACTCGGTGTGTCCGTCACTCGACGTCGCTGATGCCCGTAGAGACGACGCGGTACGCCGGAAGGTTGTACGACAGAAGGGGTCAAACCGGGGAATCGCGCACTCCGCTTCCCGGGGCGTTCGGCCGCGCGCTACTCCGTCACGACCGGGGGCAGCGGTTCACGGGCCGCGTGCCAGGCAGGGGGAAGCGCGGCGACGCCCGTGCGCGCGGCGATCACCCCGCCCGCGATGGCGCAGGTGGTGTCGATGTCGCCACGCCCGCCGACCGTGACCCACAGCCCCTCCTGCAGATCGTCCAGCTGCCCCGCCGCACACCACAGGGCGTACGGGACGGTGTCGGGCCCCGACATCCGGTAGCCGGAGCCCAGGACCTCCGCGGCGTGCCGGACCGAGGTGCGCTCCGGCATCCGCGCCGCGATCCGCAGGCCCGACCGTACGTCGCTGTCGGGGAGCCGTTCGGCGACCGCCCGAAGGAAGTCCGACCGGGCCGGGGCGTGTTCGCCCCGGCTGCGGGCGGCCAGCGCCGCGGCGAGGGCGACCGCCACCGCGCCGGCGACCGCCTCCGGGTGATGGTGCGAGACCACGCCCTGGCGGGCGGCCTGCTCGGCGACCACGTCGAGGTCGGCGCAGTGCCAGGCACCGAGCGGGGCGGCACGCATGGCCGCGCCGTTGCCCCACGAGCCCTGACCGCCGAACTGTCCGGCGACCACCTCCCGCCACGGCTCGCCCGCACCGATCCGGCGCAGCACGTCATGCATCGAGGCCCCGTACCCGCGGTGCGTGTCGTCGGCGTAGGCCGCCGCGAAGGCCAGGGCGAGACGGTCCTGGTCGACGACACCGCCGCCCTCGACGAGCTCCCGAACGAGAACCAGCGCCTGAGCGGTGTCGTCACTCCACCGCCACAGCGCCTCCGAAGGCAGCGCCCGCGCCTCCAGAACCTCCGGCCCCTCCCGCCGCAGAATGCCGAACCAACGGTCACCGAAGGCATCGCCGAACGCGAGCCCGCACAACGAATCCAGCACAGCAGTCGGCACGGTGATCATCAACCCAGTCTCGCAGCGCGACCACCCCTCCCGCGCCCCGTTTTCACAGCGGCCGAAACAAGGAGACCACCCCGAAAACAACCCAGCGGCCCCCAAAGGAAGCCGCTGGCCAAAGACAGAGCCCCCTGTCGGATTCGAACCGACGATCTACGCATTACAAGACCATGAGCGATCATGTCGCGTAGTGTTTCGTCGTGCCGCGTAGTGACGTTGTTCCTGATCAGAGCCCACGCAACAGGTTGACCCGTGCTACCCCGTGATGCGCTGTCCACAGGCGTCTGTCCACCGGCTGTCCACCGCGGAATTACTGAAGAGCCGCCAGAAAAAGCGCCCCGAGCACGCAAAAGTAGCTGTTCAGAGAGCCGACAGGACAATCAGGAGCATTGTCGATCCCATACAAGTACTTCCCCCGTCTTCGGCTCGTTCGTCCAGCAGCAGGTCGGCGTCACAACGATCGCCGGAGAGTGCGTCGCGCGTACTCCCCGGCGATCGAAGTTCGAGGGTCAGGAGGAAAGACCTCGCCGCTCTCGGCCCTGCGTAGGCGTTCAGCGACAGATACCTGGCCCGGAGGCCTCAGGATGAATTTGCGCTTCTTCTCGTCGAAGTACTCCAGATAGCAGGACACCCGGTCTCCCACCTGGTAGTTGTCGTCATCCTCGATGTAGAGGACATCGATGAGGCCCACCCATGACAGCCCCAGGTTAACGATTACGCCCCAGCGAAAGACGGCGATGGCCTCCCCTTCAACGATGCTTCCTATGAGGCCCATCTCAGCCTCTGTCACCAGACCATCGGTCACTGTTTCATCACTCTCAACGGGTACGAATTGAGGATGCCGAACAGCTCCTTGGGAATCTTGCTGGAGGCCGTACGGCCGTTCGTGAACGCCGAGCTGCAGCCCAGGCCGAGCTGCGGGGACAGCCTCGCGATCACAGACGGCGCCAGCGAGGTCGCCGTGTACGAGCCGGAGCCACCGGAGGCACCCGCCGCCACGGCGAGCAGCGGGGCCTTCGCGGCCGGCAGCACAGCCACGTCGGCGGTGAGCTTCTGTGCGCGCACGCGTGTCGTCACGGTGGCCGAAGGGTTCTTCGGGCCACCTTGGCGAGTTGACCCGGATCGTTCCGTTCGAACTGGTCGATGCCGTACTCGCCGAGTGCGGGACTGTTCAGCGGCGACTTCGGAAACTGCCCGCGCGGGTCATGATCTACCTCCTGCTGGCCGCAGCCCTGTTCGAGGACTGCGGCTATCGGGAGGTATGGCGCAAGCTCACCGGCGCGCTGGACGGGCTGCCGCTGGTGACGGTGACCTCAACCGCGCTGTGGCACGCCCAATGCCGACTCGGAGTGCGCCCGGTGAGGGCTCTGTTCGACCTGCTGCGCGGAACCGACGCGTCCGCGGTGCGTACCGCCGGAGCACGCTGGAAGGGGCTGCTTGTCGTCGCGATCGACGGCACCTACCTGGACGTCGCCGACGACGAAGCGGTACGCGTCAAGCTGCGCAAGGGGGCCAACCAGTACACCGCCGCCTCGGTATACCCGCAGGTCAGGACATCGACTCCCGACCCATAACTTCATGGCCTTGCCCTTTAGGGGCGCGAGCGTCGGCGAACCGGTTCCCGGTCGTCCCCGATCTCGGCGAGCACCCGGGGCGCCGAACGGGGTGCCGAGGCCGGGGAAGTCGAGGGTGATCTCAGCGGCCGGGTGCTGAGGGAACGCCTCTTCGACCGCCTCGGCGAGGTTGTCGGCTGCGGTGCAAGCTGCCTCCAGCTGAATCAAGAGTGCGAGCATCTGCTTGCCGAGCGCGTCTTCGACCAGCTGCGGCTGGCGGGCCCAGTCAGCCCGGAAGATCTCGCGGAGTCGCTCGGCCTCGGCTGCGATGCCCCGCTGCCGACCGGACCGCTTCAGGGCTGCCTGCAGCTGCGTGCGGGTAACCCCGGCCGCCCTTACCCGGGCCGCCACCGCGTTCCTGGCAGTCCTCACGTTGGCGGCCGCTGCGACGGGAGCCCTCGCCTCGGTACCAAAGTGATCGGGTTCCGTGGGCAAGTACACGGTGAACAGGTGGGCAACCCCGGGCAAGCCCCGTCCTGGGCAAGCCGCCTGATCAGGAAGGTCGCTGAGCCGAGACCGCGTCGGCTGTTGTGCGGGCTGACAACCCACAGCGTGGCAACACCAAGCACTACCGCATGGCCCCATGCCGGAGCACCCTTCTGATCACCTTCGGCGATCAGCAAATAGCTGACATCTGGGTTTTATCCGGCCGATCATCGTTCCAGAATGTGCCCATTGAGGCACAGAAAAGGCCCCTCATGGCGTCCATGAGGGGCCTTCAAGGCTCTGACTGACCTGGCCTTTCTTGAGCCGCCTTCGGGATTACAGCTCGTTGCTGTCGAATCACCGAGCAACATCAGGAGGCCCTGGCTGCCTCAGTGTTCCGTGCCGAGGGCCGGGCAGTTCAGGCAGTCACGCTGGAGCGTGACTGCCTGGCTCACCGGTTCGGAAACGCCGCAGGCAACGGGGTGCGGCAGCCGCGATATCCGACGGACATAACAGACCGGAGTGAGCGGCCGTCCGGCCATTACTGCCGGTGTCTGGCTGGACGCGCGGCCGGGGAGGCCAGCCGGAGGCGCACTGCCACCGGTCGATCTCGATGCGCTCCGCTACCTAGCCAGCCCTCAGCTACCGATCGCCACCCCGGTCACAAGGCAGACGATGGAGAGCCTCCCCAGCCAAGTGGAGGGGAGGCCGTCCCATCCCGGCATTAACCGTGGTTCCTGTCCCCATCCGCATTCCGGCGTTGCATCGCCCGGCGGTGCTGTATTGCGAGCAGGGCTCCGAACAGACCAGGAAACAGGGCGAGTCGCACAACGCCGGTCGCCAGATCGAGTTGCTGCTCGCTGTCAGTGAGGAGCCCCCACGAGGCGCCGACAGCGAAGAGCATCGCAGACAGGAACAGAAGCGCCGCGGAGGCCTTGCCTGCCGCAGTTGCCATGAACCAACTCACTGGAGTTCCCCTCCTACTGGTGCCAGGCGTACGTGGGGCCCACGTGAGATCTGACAATCTTCGTTCCTCTGCGGGGGTACCACTTCAGGAGATACCCGAGGTACCACTGGTAGAACTCGGTCAGCGCGACGACGCCGCCCAGAATGAAGACGGCAGACGCCCATCCGATGCCCGGAACCGCTCCGGACACAACTGAGGCGAGGGCACCGAGCTTCTTCCCACCTTCGAGCAGGTCGATCAGCCACTCGGTCTTCTTCCGGCTCAGCTTGAGCGTGCAGGTCGTCCATCCACAGGCGAAGCCGGTCTTGTTGTACTTCTTAATGACCTTCTGGCCGTCCAGGTCGTACTTGTTCACCGGATCGACCGGGTAACCGTACGCGTTCGCGTTCCCCCCGTATATCGGGTCAACGCTGAGGAAGCGCCCAGTCGCGGGATTGTACATTCGGACCCCCATGAGGGTCATCCCGCTGAGGGTGCGAGCCGATCGCTGGTATCCGCCCAGGGAACCGTACTGGGTCGCCGCAGTAGCGTCCGTCCTGTTGCCGTACTCGTCATAGTGCTGGACCGTGCTCGCCACACCGGTGCCGAGCGGCTGCTGGACAGTGACGTCGCCATGAAGGTTGGCGAGTTGGAGAACCGTAGAGCCATTGGTGGTCGTAGTGGCAGCCAAACGGCCCGTCAGATCCCTGACGTAGCGACTGATGTTGTCGCCGGTCTTGGCCCACGTCGGGCTGTCGGATGCCTCCGCGTAGTGGCTGGTGGTTGTGCCGCTAGTGCTCCACGTACCGTTGGCAGCCTGAGTTTGGGCGGTCTGGACGGCGAGACGTCCGGCGGCGTCCAGGGCCCAGGTGTTACGACTCGCGCCGACGGTCTCCGAAGCCACCAAGTCGTTGGTGTGGTAGGCCAGGGCCAAATCACCGTCGGAGGTGGTGCGGCCGAACGCGTCGTAGGCATAGCCGGAGTTCACCAGGCGGTCGGCGCTGTCATAGGTGTACGACGTGGTGACCGTGGTGGTGTCGTCAGTGCTGCTGTCGCAGTCGTCCGAGCCGGTCTTCAACGAGGTGCGGTTGCTATTCGTGTCGAAGGTGTAGGCACGGGTGACGCAGCCGCTCGTGGTGGTGTCGGTTGCCTGTGTGAGACGGCCAGCGTTGTCGTAGGTGTAGTCGGACTGGGCGGTGGTGCCGTCGGTCTGGGTGTGACCCGTCTGACGGCCGGTTATCGCATATCCGGCGCTGTCGGAAACCACCGTGGTGCCGTCTGAGGCCGTGTATTCGCGGCCGGTCTCCTTGCCGGTCGGGTCGGTGGTGACGGTGAGTGTGTAGTCACCCGGCAGGGTTTCGGAGGTCAGTGCGCCGTCCGCGTTGTAGGAGGCGGTGAACGTACCTGCTACCGAGTCGGTCAGGGTCTTGAGGTTGCCGGCTGCGTTGTAGGTGTACGTCACCGTGGACGGTGCCGAGTCGGTGGTCTTGACCGGTCGGTTCAGGAGATCGTATGCCGTGGTGCTGATGTTGCCCGCACCATCGTCGTAGGAGATCTGGCGTCCGAGAGTGTCGTAGCCGTAGGTGATCGTCTGGCCGTTTGAGGACTGGGTGGCCACCTTGCCGTTGTCCGTGTTGTAGGTGACGGTGGTGGCCGGTGCGGCCGTACCGATGCCTCCGGTGATCGCCGTCTTGGTGACGCGGCCTGCGGCGTCCACCGTGGTCGTGGTGGTACGGGTCACGCTGTTCGCTGTCTCTGCCTTGGTAGCGATCCCGCCCCAGCGATCGTAGGTGTAGACCGTGGTGATCAGGCCGGTGGGGTTGCTGCCGCCGCCCATGATCGTGGCCGCTGGTGTGGTCCGGCACAGCAGCCCGGCCCAGACCGCTGAGGAGCAGATGCCCGTGCCATCGGTGCTGTAGTACGTGTACTGGAGAGTGCCGGCGTCGGAGCCCGATGATCCCGCGGTGCGGGTTGTCGCTACGCGGCCGGACTCGTCGTACGTCGTGATCGTGGTGCTCACCTCCCCACCGCTGGTGGACTTCTGCTGTCCGGTGGACCAGTCGTAGGTAGCCGTCGATTCCTCGATATCCGCGTCGGTGGCGTATCCCGGTATTGCCGCTCCGGTCACCATCGAGGTCACGAGTCCGGAAACCGCGGCGGAGGCGGGCCTTTCCTCGTCGTACGAGTAGGCGGTGTGTTCACGGGCCGGGATCACTGTCCCGGCGGCCAGCGTGGTGTCGCTGGTGGAGCCGGTCAGCTCATTGGTGAGGCTTACCTGGTGCAGCGGCCCGTACTCGTCGGTGAGGCGTTCGCCGTCTGCCGAGTACTTTGAAACTGTGGACAACTGCTGAGCGCGTTCGGCGGTGGACAGGTCGCTCAGGCCGAGCGTGGCCAGTTCGTCCAAGGCTCCGTTCGCTGTGCCGAGAGCGAGTTCACGGTTGGCGGCGGTCAGTTCGGCCACCGTGTTGCCGTACTCGTCGTACTCGGTAGTGGTGAGCGCGCCGCCGGGGCCAGCGGTGTTGGTCTCCTCGCCGTTGGCGCTGATGTAGGTGATGGTCGCCCGACCGTACGCGGACGCTGACAAGTCGGCACCGTTGTTGGACGACGGTGCGGAGTCGGCGGGGAAGACCGCTGCGGCGTCCGTGGGCGCCTGGTCCTGGGCCCAGGTGGCGACCGTGGCGGCGTCCATCTGGTACGGGGCAGTAGTCCCGGAGAGCGGGACGTCGTAGACGACCGTGGTAGCCGCCGTGCCCGAGGTCGTACTCGCCGTGCCCTCGGCGAGACCCGAGCGGGACACCTTGAGCAGCATGCCCGCCCCCGCGGTGAGCGCGGAGCCGGCCTTGCCGTAGGTGAACGCCCAAGGCAGCTCACCAGGTGCGGCGACTGTGGCGACGTGGCCGTCGGAATCGTAGGTGTAGGTGGTCTTCAGCGCGGGGCTGATCCGCGGGTCCCACACCTCGCGCAGGCGACCCGAGCCGCCATAGCGGTAGGACGCGATGGTCTCGGCGGTGGCGGTGGAAGCACCCGGATCGGTGGCCCACAGCCGGATCGACTTGACTCGGTCCTTGTAGTCGCCGACCGCAGTGTCCGTGGCCGTCGTGGCGTCCGCGTAGACGAACTCCAATACCCGGCACCCCTTCGTGGACGGCGCCGCCTGGCACGTCGTGGCCGGGACCGCGCTCGTCGGCAAGACCACGTGCGTCGGGCGGGCGAGCCTCTCGGCGCCGGCCTCCACCGTCGTCGAGAAGATGGTGACCGTCGAGTTGTTGACCGCTGAGGCCGACGAGTACAGCGTCCACGTCGTCGCGGAGTCGTCCGCCTTGGCGAAAACAGCGGTGTTGGCCTCTGTGTCGGTCAACGTGAACTTCTTCGTGCTGGTCGAATAGGTCAGGGTCAGGGACTCGGCACCGATCTCCGGCTCCCAGCCGCCATCGCTCTTCTCCGTGAACGCGATCGCGCTGCCGTCACCGGAAAGAACCTCGGCGGATGAACTGGAGGTCTCGCGAAGCTGCGTGTAATCGCTCGCTGCCGCCGTGACGGACGACGTCCAGCCGGGGCCGAAGATTGCTGTCTGACCCTCGGTGTCGGTGTCGTTGGCGCGGGATGAATACGTGCGCTCCACGCTCGCCTCGAATGCCGTGGCGTCCGTGGCCGACAGGGTGTAGTCACCGGTGAGTTGGTTCACCTCGCCTGGACCTGCCTGAGCCGACGGGGCGCTGCCGGCGTCACGGTCGAGAGTGACCTCGACGGTCTGCGAGTGACCGGTGGTCGTACCGTCCGTGAACGCGGCACGCAGTTCGATCACACCGTCTTCGGTAAGCGAGGAGACAGTGTTCCAGACCAGTTTGGTCGCGGTGCCGCCGGTGACAGCCACCGGCCAGGAGGAGACTGCGTCTCCGGAGGCGGTGACGTGCGCGACCGGCACGGTGTGCCAGTCGTCGGTCTCACCCCGCCGGTATTGCCACGTCACGCCGGTGTAGGAGGGCAGCCCCTTGGCAGACAGAGTCAGGCGTCGGGCAGTGTCGTCACCGTCCTGCGGAGACAGAATGGCCGCGCCGTCCGCACCGACACCGAAACTGTAGGCCGTGGTGGACGAGGAGAAGTTACCGCCGGAGTCGACCGTGCGGGCGAACAGGGTGTGCCACCCATTCGCCGGGTCAATCGAGACAGTTGTCGCGTCGCCGCCGGTCCCGTTCGTGGTGTCGAGCTTCTTGTTCGGCAAGCTGCTGTTGTCCAGCCCCCAGTAGTAGCCGGCCCCGTCGCTGGAAGAGGTGTCGATGGTGCAGGACACCGCGGAGGCGGCCTTCGCGGTCCAGCCGTTCTCCTCGTACGTGTCACAGAAGACGGTGGGCGCCGCGGGCTTTGCCGTGTTGAGGACGAACGTCGTATAGCCGGTCCACGAGCCGTAGTCCGTGCCGTCGTACGCCCGCACCCGGTAGCGCAAGTGAGCTCCGGCCGGAAACGCGTTGGCCGAGGCGATGGTGAGCGTCGCGGCGGAGCCAGAGGTGACCGAGGCGGACGTACCCGTGTAGGAGTATGTCGTGTCCGCGTAGGCCGGATCCGCCGTGATCTCGAACTGGGCCTTCGTCGTCGACCCGTCCGGGTCGGTCACCTTCGCCGACAGGGTTGGGGTCAGCGAGGTCACGTACCGGTTGCCGTTGTAGGCGTTGACCTGCGAGGGCGAGATCGCCGTCGAACTCGGCACGGCCGGGTAGGAGTTGTACGTCACCGTCAGGTGCGGCTCGGTGGAGCCGTCCCCGGAGACGTAGTTGGCCGACCGGAACCTGCGCCAGGTGTAGGAGTCGGACTCGTCCGCGCCCGCTATCCGCAGACCGTAGTTGGTGGAGCCGTCCGCCCATGCCTGCACGATGGTGTCGATGTCGAAGTTCATCGTGCCGGCCGGGCAGTCGGTGGTCGAATAGCCCTTGGCCGCCGTGTTCGTCACCGCACCTGTCGCGGTGGTCGACGGCTGGTCGCCCCAGGTGATGTCCGACGACGACCACGATCCCGTGATCCTCCGCACCTGCGTACCCGCCCCGGTCGTCTGGCAGGTTGAGGAGTAGTACGAGTACAGCGCCAGGTTGGTATCGGTGACGTGCTTGCCCTTGATCGCCGACACGTCGAACTTCAGGTACGAGCGGGCCTTCGTGGTACCCGCGTCGTACGTGCCCGACTTCAGCTCGGCCGAGGAGACCTGTGAGTCGGTGTAGTTGGTGGCCACCCAGGTGTCCGTGGTGACGGCGAGGGTGGAGGTGGGGTCGACGGTGACCGGATAGGTCAGATCACGCTCGAAGTAGTCGGCATCCGGGGCAAGCACCAAGGTCTGGCTGCCGTCCTCGGCGGTCTCGACTTTCGTCGTCACCTTCTCCTGATGCTCCGATTCACCGGAGAGCTTGTCCTTGGAGGAGTCCCACATCATCGGTGCCGGCGCCTCGGCGACCAGCTTTGCGTCGCCGTCCTTCAGCAGCAGGTGCCCGGAATCGGCTACCGAAAGCTTCAGGCCGTCCAGGTCCAGCGGGATGCGGTACTCCAAACCCGCCTTGGGCGCGGTGCCCAGCACGACGTTCTGGCTGAAGCCCTGCGCCAGCGCCGTCACCGTCAGCGTCTGACCGTCGCCGAGGTCGTACGAGGCGGTGTCGTCCTTCACCGAGGGGGTAGGCAGCTTGGACTCCCAGCCCATCCCGAAAGACTTCTCCCCTTTGGCCACCGACGCCAGCGCCGTGTCACCGCCGTCGGAGACCTTGATCTCGGCCGCTGCCACATCCGGTTCCAGCGCAGCCCCTGTGTCCGACAGCGAAGTGTCGATGTCCTGCCAGACCCCGCCCACCTTCTGCCTGACCGGCCCGGCATACGTGGATGTCTGCAGTTCACCACTCGGCAGCGCGTACGTCGTCGAGACCGTCGAACGCTCTGACAACACCTCGATCTTCCGGTCCTGCAACCGGGCCATCAACAGCGCCGCCGCTACCGAATCCGCCGACGAGGCAGCCGACTTTGTCTCCGACGCCGCCACCACGTCAGTGGTGTCAGAACCGGTGGCGAACGCCGTACCCGACTCCACCGAGACCAGTGCCGCCTCGGCCGCCATCACCACGGCCACGGCCAGCGCCACACGTCTCAGCAAGCCACGTGGCGGTCTTGCCCGCCCCCCTGCAGACGGGAAGCCGGAGCCCCGCCCCCTCTTGAGCCTCAACACAACTCCTGCGATCACCCCGTGCGCCCGATGCGCTACGAGCTGCGTGATCAAACAACAGGGATTTGTGAAAGTAAAGACCCATCTCATTTACGTCGTAACCATAAAGTGACTTATTGCGGCAGGTGTCGCCTTGGCGGCCGCAAACGCGGCGATGCAACTCAGCCCCGCACTTCTTTACCTGCCCCTCACTCAAGCCATATCGGCACATATCTACGAGGCTGCGCCCGACATTCAGGACGTCAACTCGCGTCAGAGCCGTGAAGGTTGTAATCTATTCGTGATCAGTGTGTGCTCGCCGCACAATGTCGCAGGCGGCCGGGGGCCCTCTCCAGGCGTCAGCCGCTCCAGGAAGTACGGCCGGCTCATCCATCCGAAACTCAAAGGGCTCTATCCGAGGGTGTAGCGGATGTGGGGTCCGCCGAAGTGGCCCGCAGACGACTCGTGGCTGACGTTGGCGCCGGGCGGAAAAGCCTGCAGTCGGCGGCGAGTTGAGTTCGGTCGCGGGCCCAGCTGTGGATGGCGTCCCACCAAGTGGGTGTAGCAACGATCTCTGCATAGTCCCTGGTCATAGGGCGGTCATCGTGCAACTCTCCGAGTAAGAAAGCTCGTTGCGGATTTACGCGTCCCGGAGATCGATGCTCGCGTAGCGCCGCAGGAGCCGCACACTGCGCGGGGCACGGCCGGAATGCGCCCGAGCTCCCCTGACCACACTGGATAGAAGGGAGCAGGCCAGCCATGCCCCCTACCTCACTTCACTGCTGCGAGCACCGCTTTCTTCTCACTCCGAACGGCAGCTCCGCCGTCTTCTGAGCCGGCTTGGCCTACCTGCCTCCAACGCACGCCATGGGCAGGTTCTACATCGGTCATCGAACGAGACGGATCATTCGTTGAGTGGGCGGGGTCCCAACGGCATGCGTGGTAGAGCCGGTTGAGATCCGGCATCGCGTCCGGGGCATCGGCGAGACAGGTCTGCCAGCCCTCGCCTGGGACCAGACGCGCGAAGAAGCCTTACTCGGCGGCTTCTGCGAACCCGGGGTACTGGCCCGTCCATCGGGTGTTGCACCGGACTCCGCTGTGGCCGCAGCCGAGCCGTTGCTATCCGCCGGCGGCGCAGCGGGCGATGTCGCACCCTCGTGGTGGAGTCTCCGGGGGCGACGGAGCAGTCAGGGCAGAGGTCTGAGCGGTCAGGGTCTGGTCGCTTGGGCCTCTTCTTCAGGGTGCGAGGGCGAGCGGGTTTCCGTACAGTGAAGGACTCTGTCGGGAACCTTGAGGATTGGTAGTCACTCAGGTTGCACTCGTAGTGTCTGCCCGGGCGATCACCAGGGTTCGATGATCAGGCCGGTCCCGGCGAGGCAGCCGTCGATCAGGTGGGGTCTGAGGTGGATCTTCTTCAGCCTGCTCTTGACGATGCGGACGAGTCCGCTGAGGTCGGTGGCGACAAAGTTGACGACGGCGCGCTTGAGAAGTGACCACACCCCTTCGGCGGGGTTCAACTCCGGTGCGTATGACGGCATCTGGAAGTTCCGTAACCAGTCCGCATGTTCCTCGGCGAAGGCGACGAGCTCCTTGAAACGAGATGGACGTTGAGGTTGTCCCAGCACCACACCAGTGGGGCGTTGAGCTGCTGGTGGGCGGTGATGATCAGGTCACGGTACTCGTGCCAGGCGAACGTCTTCGGCTCGCCCTTGCGGCTGTGGTGGACGTGCAGCCGGCAGAGAAGTGCGGGCGGCTGCCGGGCCGGAAGCAGACGACGCCGGCGACGTGGGCGCCTCCAATTCCCTGCCCAGCTCGGACAGGAACGGCCACCACGAGCCCGAGGACACCATCCCTCACACGACGGCATCGCAGACGAGTAGCCCACTGCGCCCGACCTGAAGTTGTCCGGGCCGGACAGCCCACCCCCGCTTCCGACCGCCATCGAAGACGATCACATATACACCCGTCGGCCAAGGTGCACCGCAGGCCGCTGATGAAGCATCAGGCACGCCTGTCCACCGGCTGTCCACCGAACCTCATTGCGTACGCTTGACCCGCCCCTCCCAGATGAGCAAAAGCCCAGCTCAGAGGCTCAGGCCGTCCACACGTTCACGGAAACCAAACTCCCGACCCACGCATTACGATGCACAGCTCCCACAGGCGCAGCTTGAGTCGATTCCAAGGTCAACGAAAACAAGAAACCCCAGGTCAAAGGCCTGACTTGGGGTTCACCACGGAGCCCCCTGTCGGATTCGAACCGACGACCTACGCATTACAAGACCGTGAGCGATCATGTTAGGTGGTGCAGCGTCGTGCTGTCCGGTGATGTTTTTCCTGATCAGAGCACGTGCAACAGGTTGACTCGTGCCACCCCGTGATGAACCGTACAAAGGCATCTGTCCACCGCCTGTCCACCGAAGGGGGCGTCAGCGACGCACCAGCGAGACTGGAGCTGCGCTCCCGACGACGCTGTCGACCAGATGGAGCGACGAACGGAGGTCTCTGTAGGACATCTACAAGCGCCTTATCGCTGGGTTCGGTCATGTGGCCTGCAGTTCCGGTGCCAGAGACACCGTAGTCGGCGAAGTCGCAACGCCTGCGGGCGCTCAGGGTCAACAGCTGACTGGGTCATTTCTCGTCGAACCGTTCGCCAAGGATCTCGACAGCCCAGGCGCGCAACCGAAGGCGCATATCCTCCACCTGGACGCCGTCGACGCCGTATGCCTCGTACTCCCGGTCCGGCCAAGGTCGACCGCCCGCAGCGCTTGGGCGAAGGAGCGCGGATCGAACCCGGCGTCGTGCTCCGACGCCAACTGCAGCAGCCACCCAGGGAGCGAGCGTTCTCGGGTGACGAGACGTCATGGTTGTGAAGCAGTAGGCGTGTTGCCGGTTTCATGGTGATGGTGAAACGAGACACGGCCTCGGATGATCAGGGTGTCTGAAGCCGTTGATCGCAACCGAGGCCGCCTCCGCATGCCATCCTTCCTGATCTCCACCGTCACCCGCCACCGCGACTGTCTGCCGAACACCTCCGGCCAGGACGTCGACCGTCGGGTCGGCCTGGCCGATGTCCTGGATCACCTGCCCGACCCGCGCCGGGTCCGCGGCCGCCGCTACCGGCTCGGGGTCCTGCTGGTGCCGTGCACCACGGCCGTGCTCGCCGGGCCTCGACCTGGGCCGGCATCGTCCGCTTCGCCGCCGGACTCGACCCGCCCTGAGCGAGCGGATCGGTCTGACCCGGGGCATCCCGCGTACCTGCACGCCGGCCCGCCTGCTCGCCCGCCTCGATGGCGACGCCCTTGACCAGGCCCTGGGCTCCTGGGTGCAGCTCCAGCACGGCGCCCCTCTCAGCGCCCTGGCCCCGCAAGACGGCCTGGTCAAGCGGGAGGCTGTCGCGGTGGACGGCAAGCCCGCGCGCGGCTCACGCACCCGCGACCGCCGCGCGGTCCACCTGCTCGCCGCCTGCCTCCACGGCACCCACACCGTCATCGCCCAGCGCCAGGTCGACTCCAAGAGCAACGGAATCTCCGCGTTCCGTCCCCTGCTCGGACCTGTGGACCTGACCGGCAAGGTCGTCACCTTCGACGCCCTGCTCACCCAGCACGACCACGCCCGCTTCCTCGTCGAGGAGTAGGAGGCCCACTACGTCGCCATGATCAAGGGCAACCACCCCACCCTGCACACCCAGCTCAACCAGCTGCCCTGGCCGGAAACCGCCGGGCTCGACGGCGACGTCCTGGACCGGGCGATCACCCTCGACCACTCCGAGCGCAACCGCGCACACCACCGCCACGAGATCCGCAGATTGAAGACCGCGGCCTTCGCCCACATCGACTACCCCGAAGCCCGCCAGGCCCTCCAAGTCGTGCGCTGGAGGCAGGACTTCACCAGCGGCAAGCTCACCATCGAGCGCGTCTACCTGATCACCAGCGTGCCTCCGGGAGCTGCCGGCGGCGCCCAGTTCGCCGCCTGGATCCGCGGCCGCTAGAAGATCGAAAATCTTCTGCGCCACGTCCGGGACTGCACCTTCCGCGAGGACGACTCCAAGATCCATACCGGGCGACTCCCGCGCGTCATGGCCAGCCTGCGCAACCTCGCGATCAGCGTCCACCGCTAGGACGGACGCACCAACATCGCCGCTGCCCTACGCGAAGCCGCCGCGACTGGAACCGACCCCTGACAGCTCTCGGACTCACCGGATGAACCCGGACAGAAGAGGATCATGCAACGGACCCTGCGGCGTCGGGGCCCTTGGTCTACGCCTGCTTCCGCGCTCCGTCGGCCTGGAGCATCATGACGTACACGGCAGCAACACCACGATGAAAGAACTGGGCTGACCTCCGCCCCCAAATGCCTTCTCACATCACTGTCAGCGTTCGTGTGTCATGGCCGCCGTCAGTCCAGCCGCTCAGGACGAACTCTGTCGACCAGATGCACCAATGCTTCCTCCGGACTTCCGCCATATTGATCCGAAACTCAAAGGGTTCTATTCGAGGGTGTAGCGGACGTGTGGGCCGCCGAAGTAGCCGCGGCCAATGTGCGGCTGGCGTTGACGGCGGTGGAAGAACCGGCGGGTCTCGGCGGCGAGTTGGGCCTGGTCGCGGGCCCGGCTGTGCATGGGCAGGCTGCGCTTGAGATCGGCGTTGACCAGCTCGTCAGGGTTGAGCTCGGGCGAGTACGCGGGCAGGAAATGCAGTTCGATCCGGTCGGGGTGGTCGGCGAGCCAGGCGCGGACCTTGCGGGAGCGGTGGGCGGAGTGGCCGTCCACGACGAGATGCACCTTGCGGTCGAAGTGGCCGACGAGCCGGTCCAGGAAGCGGCACATCACGTCGGCGTCGAAGGTCTCGGTGAACACCATGAAGTGCATCCCCGCCCTTGGTGCTGATCGCGGACATCGCGTTCACCGAGAAGCGGTTGCCTGAGCGGCGCACGATCGGGGTGCACCCTTTGGCGCCCAGGTGCGGCCGGTGACCTGGTCGGAGCGGATGCCGACCTGGTCGGCGAAGAGGACCTCACCGCCCTTGGCCTTCGCCTTCGCGCGGATCGCCGGCCACGTCTCCTCCCGCCAGACCCGCACAGCCTCGGGATCCTGCTCGACGGCCCGCTTGTCCGGGCGCTGGAACGACAGGCCCCACCGGCGCAGGCACTTTCCCACGCCCTGCTCGGTCAGCCGCACCCGGTACAGCTTCGCGATCAGGTCCCCCACACCAGCACGTGTCCACAGCTGCCCCGCCAGCCCCAGGTCACAGGGCCGGTGATCCAGCACGGCCTGCCGGATTGCCCGCTGCTCGACCGTATCGAGAACCTGATGTTCACCGACCCGGCGCCCACGCGGCTGGGCCACGAGCGCCTCGCGCCCGCCGGCAAGCCACTTCGCCCACCAGTTGTCCACCGCCTTGAGCGAGACCTGGAACACCGCCGCGACATCCTCACGGTCACGGCCCGCCACCAACGCGGCCACCGCCCGCAGCCGAAGGGCCTCCTGCGCCGACGGCGACAACTGCCGCGCGTCCCCCACCAGTTCACTCACACAGGGATGAACGACCCAGAACACCTATCGTTTCGGATCAATAGAGGGCGAGGAACGCATCGTAGGCGCCGTACGTCCGGCCCTCCTCGGCGACGAGAAGCACGAGAGGACCGGAGGCCGCGGTGCCCACGGGCGTCAGCTTCCCCGACGTGCAGAAGCCCCGCCAGAAGCGCGTTCTGACGGGGCATCACATTTGCGCTTGCGTGCCCTCACAAGCCCCAGGCGGACTCACGGAACTGCCGCACTTCGGACACGCTCGTCACCCACTCGGAGATGCGATTCCCATCTTCGTCGACTTCACAGTGAGGCTCTACGTACCGCCACGGCTCTTGCGGGTCGAACGGTTCATCGAGCTCATCCAGGAAGATGAGCGAATTCTGGACGTGGATCATATCCCCGTCCCGATACATGGGCCAGCAGGAGATGAAATTACTGGCTGCCGGATCGGTGATCGAAGCAATGAGGCAAGAGATCTCCTTCTCGGAGCCTTCGAGTTTCCTCAGAGCACCCTCCCAGCTTCGACGGTATTCATCCACCGACCAGAAGCTCAGATCCATCAGGAACGTCTCCGTGAAGCCGCCGACCAAGATCCTGCCGACAGCCTCAGATGGTGACGGGGTCACGCCCTCCGAAACCGGATCGTCGATCACCTCGATCGAGAATCCGCTATTCCTTGAGGTAGTTGAGATCTGGGTCATAGGTTCCGATCCGTTGCCCTCTGCGGTTGAACATCTTCCAGCCAGCCGTCACGTTATGGCCATCGACATCACGCGAGATGTAATTCTTGCCGTTGGAGAACACATCTTGGCCATGAGAATCGATTTTAAGCCCCCTCGCCTTCTGCGGGGGAATTCTTGTCCCATATCCAAGCGCAGCCGCCTGATCGGCCACAGTTCCGGCGTACAGCTCTCGGTTCTGCCGACTGCGCTCAGCCACCGAGTCCGGGTGGTAGGGGTCACCCTTGAGTGCAGGGGAAGAGGTATACCCCTCCGCAAGGTCACAGTTGCTGTTGTGAACGAGTACCGGTGCGGCCCCCGCCAGCACATAGTACGTGTGAATGTCTCTGATCGTGAGGTCGAACGTGCGCTGCCGCTCGCCGAACTCACGTGTCTTCACCACGCGCACCGCGGAACCATCGGCACTACGGAGGGTCATGCCAGGCTCCAGGACACCTGCCTTCACCCAAGCGCCCTCGGAGACAGACCAGAAAGGATGGGTCGCTGTCGTCACCAAGGAGCCGATACGGCCAGCCGTTTCAACCGAGAGATCAACGAAATGCTTGTCGTCCTCAGTGATGATGGTGGCGGCTACCTCCCGTACCGTCGTTTCGCCCGTTTGCGGATCAGTGACAGTGACCTTGTCCCCGATCTCAACGTCCTCGATGGACTTGGTTGTCCCGTCAGCCATGAGGACTTCCGTGCCAGCAACGAAACTATGGGCAGCCTGGACAAGACAACCGATGGCCGTGCTGTCCGAACGCTTCAGGGCCGCTTGGAACAGGTTGAGCGTGATTTTGGCAAGCTTTCCCGCGCCATAACCTGCAGCCGAGACCGACGCGTCTATCGCGGCGTCCGTGCATCCCTTGCCGTTGTAGCAGTCGACGTAGGAGCGGATACCGATCACTTCGAGGACGTCGACCTCTGGAGTACCCCCGAACCACCCCAGTTTACCCGCCGCAGAGCAGAAATCACCAGAAGCCTCGGAAGCCGGGCACTTGCTTCGCGCCCAGTTCTCCAGGTTCCCCTGGTAATCCATGTTCTCGTGATAATAGGGAAATTCTGCGGCAAGTTCTTCTTGTGTCGGAACATAAACACCCTGAATGGTGACCGACTTGCCATAGGGCTTGATGGTCACTGGTCCGTTCAGAGGCGCGCCGTTTACTCCCGTTCGGGGCCGGTAGATTGTTCCGCCCCCGGTAGGGCGACCGTCCTTGGACAGAGTTCCGTCACCACGGGTTACCACGCCGGTACCACAGCCCTCGGCGAAGCCCGGGCCGCAGGCCAAACCAAGCCCTGTGGCGTCGGTGAAGAAGAGCGGGTTCTGGGCCCCGTAGGTATAACCGTTGAGCGTCTGCGGCTTGTCGATCTCCAGCAGGGGGTCGACGCTGATGAACCGGCCCAGGGCGGGGTCGTACTCACGAGCCCCGAGGTGCGTCAGGCCTGTGGCCTTGGTGTCGTCCGTGCCGCCGACGAAGCCCTTGGTGCCCGGCCAGTCGGTCGGGCTGTCGCCGCGGATGCCGCCGAAGGGGAGAGTGCGACGCTGGGTGAGCTTCTGGGTGGCCGCTTCGATGGAGAGTTCGGCTGTCCCATGGTGGTCGGCAAGGGTGAAGGAGACCGAACCGTCGTCCTTCTGCACCGCCTGGTTGCCGCCGCCGACGTCGAAGTAGCGGGTCACCTTCGGGGTAGTGGCCCCCTTGGCCAGTGTGATCTCCGTGGCTCCGAGGTAGAGCGTCGTCTCGGTCGGGGTACGGCCGATGAGACGGTTGCCGTCGGTGTCGTAGAGATACTCGGTGACCTTGTCCGCACTTCCCTCGACGGGCTCGGTCACCTTGGCCAAGTGACCTTCGGTGTCCCAGAGGAGGCTCTGGGTGTCACCGCCGATGGTACGGGTGGTGGTGTTACCGACCTCGTCGTAGCCGTAGCTCTGCAACGCCGTGCCGGTGGGCCCGGCCTCGGTGACGGAGGTCAGGGAGTGTGGGCGCGTCTTGCCCACACCCGGGTAGGCGTACGTCCTCTTTGTGTCCTTGGCCGAGTCCCCGGTGACGTCGTGGAGGGTCTCGGTCTGACGGTTGCCCACCGCGTCGTAGGTGTAGGAGTGCCAGTACTTGGCCGGACCGCCCAGCACGCTGCCGCTGGGTGCGGTGGCGCAGGTGGTCGTGCCCTGGGTCCAGGCATCCGTCAGGCGGCGCAGGTGGTCATAGGTGAAGCACTGGGTGTCGGTGCCGGAGCGGGAGACGTCCGACGCGGACAGCACGTTGCCCACCTCGTCGTAGCGGTAGGTGCTGCTTTTGTCGAAGCCTGCGACGTCCTGGCGGTGTGCGGTGGAGTTGGCCAGGCGCTGGGTGCCCCACTCATAGGCATTGTCGATGAGGACGGTCTTGCCCCCACCGCTGGACAGCTGATGGTTGAGCGGTTTCCCGGTCAGGCTGTAGTCGGTCGTGGCCTTGATGCCCTGACTGCCTTCGATCGCGACCGGACGCAGAGTGACGTCCTCGTAGGTGTACGCGACCGTCGCGGCCGACAGGGATCCAGCCTTGGGATATCCGACGCCCTTCACCAGACCCGAGGCATCGTACGAGGTCGTCGACAGATACGTGCCCTGCAGCGCACCCTCTGAGGGAGGGATCGTCACGGAAGCGCGCAGCGGGCGGTACAAGCGGTCGTAGGCTCCAACCTTGGCGGTGTAGGCGTTGCCACCGCTGTAACGGGTGGATTCGGCCAGGTGCCCCTTGGCTCCAGTGATCGTGTCGTAGACCCACTTACTGCGCAACGTGCCGGTGGACGAACCTTCCCTGATCTCGGTCTTGCGGCCGAGGTTGTCGTACCCGAACCACAGCGCCGGGACATCCGGGCGGGCGTCGTCGACCTTGGTGAGCTGGCCCCGGTCGTCGTACTCGCTGATCGTCGTGCCCTTGTCGGGGTCGACGGATTTGATCTGCTGGCCAAGCAGGTCGTAGGTGTATTCCCAGGAGTTGCCGTCGGGGTCAGTGATCTTCAGCAGTTCACCGCGTTTTGTATAGCCGTAGGCAGTGGTGTCGTATGCGGCGGTCGCGCTGCGCGTGCGGTGCTGGCGCAGTTCGGTGGTCTGGCCCCGGGCGTCCATGATCGTGGTGGTGGCCGTGCCGCCCACCGGCGGGATGACGGTGGTTCGGTCACCGCCGTAGATGGTCCGGGTCGTGGACAGAACAGCTCCACCATCGCCGTTGCCAGCGATCTGTTTCACTTCGGTACGTCGTCCCGAACCGTCGTAGGTGTAGCGGCTCTGCGTCTCGACGTTCAGTGCTTTCTCGGGTTCGAACAGACCTGTGGATGGAGCCTCTTCCGCGTAATAGGTGGCGAACTCCTTGCTGACCAGACCACGTTCGTCGTAGAAGGCGTCCGTCAACAGGCTACCGCCGTCCGGGCCGGGCTCCTGAGTCTGGCGGGGACGGAGGAAGCCGTCGTAGAGGGCGTAAGCGGTGTGCTGGGCTCCGCCATTACCGATCGTCTTCGTACCGACCACAACTGGCTTGTCTTCGGCGATGGTGTAGGTGAACTCGTAGGACGGGGTCTGGCCGGTAGTGCGGTCGGCCAGCCACACCTTGGACGACCGGCCCAGCGCGTCATAGGCGAAATTGGTGACATTGCCGTTGGTGTCGGTCTGGGTCAGCGGCAGGCCACGGCGGATGTCGTGCGTCGTGGTGGATGTGTGAGCTGTGGCAGCAACGCCCGCTGCGGCAGGGGGCGTGGTCACCTTCGTCTTGGTGGCGAACCCTGCGGTCGGTGTGCGTTCGGTCGTCGTGGTGCGACCGTCGGAACGTGCGGTACGGGTGAGCACGCCGGCCGCGGTGACCTTCACGTCAGCCGTCAGATCGGTGCTGGTCAGCTGGCGGCCGTAGGAGTCGAAGGTGGCACCGGACTCCACATAGACGGCGGTCGTGCCGTCGTACTTCTTGAGCAGCGCGCTCGCGGTCGCGTCGCCCTTGGTGGGGGGCTCGCCGTAGGCACCACCGTCGTAGGCACTGCGCACGTCGGCGATCACGTCGGCGGGACGGCTCGTCGCGGTACCGCAGGACTTCGCGACGGTCTCCACACGGGAGGGGAGTGTGAGGATGCTGGCCAGCGTGGAGCTGAGCTGGTAGCTGGTGCGGGTGCAGCGGTTGTCGTCGGAGGTTGAGTTGTCACCGAAGTCGTCAATGTGGGTGACCCGGCCGGCGGTCTCGTCAAAGGTCGTGGCAGCCGATGTGACGCGCCAAGTGGCACCTGCGCCGTCGTCCAGTGAAGTGAACGTCTTCGTGTGCTCCGTGCCGGTGAAGTTGGCCGTCACCGTGCCCCAGTCGCGGACCTTCTTGGCCGTCTCGTGCCGCCAAGGCCGGTTGACGGTCTTGGACAGCACCTTGCCGTTCGGACCGGAGTAGCTGACGGTCTTGTACGCGAAGCCGGCCGCTGCCTCGTGGTCGGTGATCGGGTCGCCCTCCCCTTCATCAAGGGGCACACTCACAACTTTGGTACCGCCGCTGGGTTCCTTGCGGTCGCCGTCCATGCCGCGCAGGAAGTACGTGGCCTGCTGCGACCTCATCTCCGAAGCCCCGCCCTTGCCACCGGTCTGTACGCGCACATGTCCATACCCGCGCCATTGCGACCAGGTCTTGGACTTCTCGTTGGTCAGCCCGTCGTCATCGTCGTAGTGCCAGGCCGCTCCGCCCACGTAGTCGTACGTCGTGACCTGAGGGGGTGCACCGCCCGTACGGTCGGTGCCGGTGACGCTGTCCACCACGTACTTGTTGAACCAATGCAGTTCGGGGTCCTCGGTGGCGCTGCCGCCTATGTACTGAGGGAAGCAGCGGGTGCTGTTGGTCTGAGGGGTCGGCAGCGCGCTCCAGTCGCACACCGGCTTCGAGTAGTTGACGTTGATCTGACCACCGGATTCGTCGGCGACCGCGGACAGACGCCCCTTGATGAAGGGGGCGTATCCATCCCCTGTCTTGTCGAGTCGGTTGGCGTATTGGGAGTACGCGAGCGTGGTCTTCGGAAGGGTGATCGCCGTGCCGGCGGAGTGCCCGGTCCGCTGGACGGAGTCGAGCAGCAGCTGGTAGTCGATGTCCGCCTGTCCCCAGCGATGGGTCAGCTTCCAGGAATCGACGTTCTTATAAGCAGTGCCGTCGTAGACCTGAGTGGTGACCTCCGTGAGTCGCTTGCGGGTGAAGAACGACGGAGAGAAGCGACCCTCGTCGCAGTCCGTGCCGCTCTCGCAGTTCAAGTCCCACGGGGTGTCGTACCAGTAGGCCTTATCCGTGCTGATGGATGAGCAGGTGGTCGACGTGTTGGGCAGGCAGCGCTCGCTGTTGGTGAAGTCGACCAGGCCGAGAGCCTTCGCGCTGTACACCGAGGACGACTTCAGGCCGTACTCGGCACGGTCCACGGTTCCGCCACGGACGTAGCGGGTGTCGTCGCTCGCCTTGAGATTGCGACCGTAGGAGTTCGTCTCCTTGTCGTAGTAGTAGGCGATGGCATTGCCGTGTGGGTCGACGACGTAGTCGAGGTTCCATCGCCAGCCCTGCTGGCACCATGAGTCTGCGAACGTCGAGGCGTGGCACTGGTCTTTGTCGTCGTCGCCGAAGACTGGGACGGTCCACGTGGAGTCTGTCGTCTCCTTGCCGCTCTCCCAGCCCGGCAGACGGTTGTAGCCGAAGAAGTACTGCGTGCCGTCGGGGGTGGTGATCCGCCAGTACTCGTCGTTGCGGGCACCGTTGTCCCGCACGTCACCGCTGGAGCCGTAGAGCCGGACAATCTTGGTGCCGTCGTCGTTTCTGAGTCTCCAGGAGTTGGTGCCGGCGGGCACCAACTCACTGCCCTTGCCGTTGAAGGATACGAACGCGTTGTCGTATGCCCAGCACAGGTCGGCTGGCTTGTTGCCGTCTGCGTTCTCCACGTCGTCGTCGGCACAGGGCTTGTAGCGCCGTTCGATGTAGCCGGGCCACATGTCGAAGCCGTCGCCCACCCAGGACGCCTGGTTGTTGGTGTTGCTCGTACGACCGTCGACCCCGCCCGAGGAGTACGAAAGCCCTATGTTCGGCGTCATGCTGCCCGGCACGTCGGGCACCGGCATGGTGTACGACCAGTTGAAATCACCGGTGTTCAGGTTGGTGCCCCATGTCGCCGACGGGGCCAGCGAGGTGGCCTTGTAGTCCCCGCTCCCGCTCTCGGCTTCCGCCACGGCGGCGAGCACCGTGGGCGCGCCGGCCTTCAGCGTTAGGTCCGGGGCGGTGAGGGTTTGTTTCTCGGTGTCGTTGGCCGTCGTCACCGGCTCGGCAGTACGGCAGTTTCGCCTTTCGGGGGTGGTGATCGCGCAGGCGGGCAGTTGGACGAGGGTCAGGCGGGAGGCATATCCGCCGCCGTAGGCTTCGGCGAAGTCCGAGTAGTCGAGGTGAGCACGAACCCTGCCGTGCTGTGCGTTCTTCGTGGTGTTCTTGGACCGCAGCGTGAACAGGAGCCCGTCAGTGCCCGTCCTCTTCGCCGCCGCTCGGCTCAGGACGCGCATCTCGACGGCGCCGATCACCGGATTCTTGATCGCCTTGCCCTGCGTGTCCAAAGTCAGAGGCAGGCCTTTGGCCTGTACGGATGTCGGCGTACTGTTCCTCTTTTTGATTTGGGTCTTCGGCAACTGCACCACCGCAGTGGCAGCCCTCGGCCACCCTGCCTCTGGCGGTGCCTTCGGGGTGCGTGGTCCCTTCATCAGAGGCCGCGGTTTGACCTTGGCTGTGGAACCGGGCACCGGCTTCTCGGTCCGTGAGGCATACGTGCGGCCTTTGTCGTCGTCCACAGCCGCAGCCGGTTGCGCCACTCCTTGGAGGAGCGTGCCGACCATGACGGCGGCCGAGGCCAGCGCGGTGCGCCGACGCAGGGTCCGGAATCGCTTGCTGGATCTGCCGTTCATCCTGTCCTTCGTCCTTGGTTCGGCGCACCCGCAGCACAGTCGGCGCGGACTGGGGGGGGCGGAAGTGGGGGTGTGAAGCGAAGATGGCTCTGGTGTGCCGGGCGGCCGGCCCGGCACACCAGATGTCAGCTGTCAGGAATCGCCGGGGACATCGGTGGCCATACCGGGTTGGCCCACGGCCAGCATGCGAATCTGTGCCTCGCTCAACGCGCCCTGGAAGGCCCATGCGTCGGAGACGGCGCCGGGCCAGTGCCCGCCCACGGTGGTCGTTCCGGTCTTGGCCGCGCCCAGGTACAAGGGCTGTGTCGACTTGAACAGCTGCACGTTCTCGGCCGACGAGAACGCGTCCGTGCACGTGGACACGTCCTGCTCTCCGTCACCGTCCGCGTCCTCACAGGGCACGCTCTCCGGTTCACCGTTGACGTAGAGAGTCAGCTCTTTGGCGAGTCCGTCGTAGACGAGCGCCAGATGCGTCCAGTCGTCGGCCCGGGAGAACTGGGCGTGGTCGACCTCGGTGACAACGGCACCGGTCGTGTCCGTGGCGGCTGTCGTGACCTGCCAGCTGCCCGGATCGGTCGCCGGGTCGTCGCTCGGCACGTAGCGCACGGCGAACGCGTTCTGTGTCGTCGTCCCGGGTGCACTCAGCAGCGTCACGCTCTTGTCCGGGACGGCCGCCGCCTGCGCCCATGTGCTGATGGTGAAGCTGCCAGTGGTGTCCACCGGTGCGGTGGCCGTCGTCCCGTAGTCGTCGATTCCGTCAAGTGCGACGCCACCGTCGACCCAGATCGCACCGCCGACCGCCGCTCCTCCCCGCAACGTCATTGCGTTGCCCGACGCCGACGCGTCCGGCGTCACCTGGGGCGACCCCGTTCCCTGCTCGAACGTCCAGCGTCCCTTGACCAGGGGCCGCTGCTTGACCATCTGCTGGACCTCTTCGGCCGAGAGCGGGCGGTCGTACAGCCGCACGTCGTCGATGGTGCCCGGGAAGTGACTCAGGACCTGGCCGTTGTAACCACCGGCCCCGATGTACATGGACTGGTCTGCATAGAAGGGGCTGGTCAGCGTGGTCGATCCAGCCCTGACCCCGTTGACGTAGAGCGTCAACGTGTTCATGACCGTGTCGTGCACTCCGACCAGGTGCACCCACTCTCCGACGCGTGCGGTGGTGCCATCGGGTTGCATGGCACGGATCGGTGTGGCGTCCTCGGCGTCGGCCGAGTACTGGTTGACCGCCCATCGGTCGTAGGCCTTGGAGTAGTACAGCTCGAAGCCGGAGCGGTACTGTCCGGCCTGGGCGGTGATGACCCCCGCTCCGTCCGGTTTCCTGTCCAGCTTGGCCCAGGCCGAGACGGTGAAACTGCGGGAGGTGTTGATGTGCGGTGCCCGCTGCTGGCCGATCTTCGCGTGGCCGTCGGTGCCGTTGAACTTGGCCGCCTTGCCCGCCACTCCGGGCACCCCGGTGGTGACACCGCCCGCGTACTTGGCCGGTACGACTCCACCGTAGCCCTTGATCTTGCTGGTCTCGGTGCTCGCCTCGTCGAGGTGGAATACGGAGACCGCAGGGCGGCCGGGGTCACCGACCGGCTGCTTGGCGTACAGCTTGTCGACTTCGTCCTGGGCAACCGCCTTGTCGAACAACTGCACTTCGTCGACCGCTCCGGGGAAGAAATCCTTGAGCGCTCCGCTGTTCCTACCCGCACCGATCTGCAGGCCCCGCCGTGCGTTCCAGGTGATCTCGTGGGTGACCTCGCCAGTTAGCTTGCCGTTGACGTACAGCCGCATCTTCGTGGCCGCCGGGTCGTAGGTGCCGACGAGATGGGTCCAGACTCCGGCCTCGGCTCCGCCCGCCGAGCTCGCCATGGCGCGCTTGGCTGTGGCACCCGGCGCGTCGGTGGCGAGGGTGCCGAAGACCCAGCGGTCGTAGGCGGACGAGTAGAGCAGCTCGAAACCGGCTGCGTCGTTGCCGATCTGCGTCGCCACCATCGCCCCGTGGCCGGGCTTGGTGTCCAGCTTGGCCCAGGCCGAGATCGAGAAGCCGGTCGTGGTGTCGACCACCGACAGGTCGGTGGACGCGTAGCCGGTCGAACCGTCGAGGGACAGGGCCGTACCGAGCGTGCCGCCCGCTCCGGGGGTCGCCCCGCCATTGAGGTCGAGGGTCCGTGCGGGAGTGGAGCCGTCGGCTTGGCTCGCACCGGAGCCTTCGTCCAACTGCCATGTGGCACGGTCGGGTTGACCGGCCTTGACTCGGAATCGATAGCTGGACTCCGAGGCGTTTCCGGCGGAGTCGAATGCCTTGACGAACAGAGTGTTGGTACCGACCCGGGGCGGCAGCAGGTTGATCGTCCTGGCCGCTCCCGCCGTTGTCGCGATCTCGTTCTTGGACGTGGGATCGACGTTGATGCCGTACCAGTACCTGGTCACATCGGCCTCGCCGGCTTTCGCCGAGAAGGCACCGTACTTGCCGATGCCGTCGTACCAGGGGTCGTTCGGATCAGCCGTGTCATAGGCGGGGTAGTCGGTGGACGTGATGGTCGGGGGCTTGGGCGCCGTAGTGTCGTAGACGAAGTAGCAGCCCGTGGCGTCACCGGCGTAGGACCACGGCGAGTAGGTGCCGTTGACCTCGTTCAGATCCTTGTCCTTGACGCGGGCGTACCAGTGGATCTGTTTGTTCGTCGGGATGGACGAAGGCAGCGAGATGGGGAAGTCCGATCCGGAATTTTTGTACGTGCTCAGGGCCGGTTTCCAACGGGCGATCAGCCCTTTCCCGTCACCGCTGTCCCACTTCGCCTGGAACTCGACGGCCACGTCGTCGCCATCCGGGTCGGTGACGTTGTTGGCATAGATCGTCCCCAGTGACCGCGTCCGCGGGGCGCTCCCGGGCTTCTTGCACGTACCGCCGTACTGCATCGTCAGCTGCGACATCTTGAGCTGAGGAGGAGACCGGTTGTAGTAGACCGTCAGGTACGCGTCGTCCGAGAACCGCTTCCAGCCGTAGGCGTCCTCCTCGTTGGACGCCTGAAGGCCGAACGTCATGGTCGGCCACTTCTTGTCCGCGGCCTGCTGAACGGCCGACCTGACGTTGAACTCCGCGTCCTTGGCCGAGCAGCCGTCGTAGCCGTACGCGAACGATTCGGTGGTCAGGTGGTCGATCCAGAAGCCGGAACGGTTCTGCGAGTTCCATGTTGTGGACTGCGAGATGTCACCGGTCCGCCACAGCTGGACACCTCGCGCGCTGCAGGACGCCGACCAGGTGTTCCGCACCGTGAACTCTGCGGAGAGGATCTTCTTGCCGGCGAATTTCGAGACGGGAATGCGGTAGAAGAGCCGCTTGGTGTCATGGGGCTGGCAGTACGACCAGGCGCAGTAGCCCATGCCCGCGGTGGATTCGCCGTTGAACTTCCACTGGGGCGACGAAGCCCAGTACTTCGACGCCATCGTCCATGCCGTCGCTTTGGGGGTGTGCATCTGCGGGTCGATGAAGACCGGGTACACCGTGTCATCGCCCCGAAGGACATCGGTGTCGGGCTTCAGTACGAGTTCATCCTGGGCGGCCGGAACATCGACGCCGACGGGCGCCAGCTTTCCCGACTCGGTGGCGCCCGGCTCACCGTTCTCGTCGACTGCCGCAGTGGTTTCCGCGGCTGCCGCACGCGACAACTGCTCGGCGCCACTCTTCTCCACGGCTGCACCCGAGGCGGCAACGCCCGGGCTGGAGTCCCACATCACTGGTTCGGGTGCCTCGAACACCGCCGTGCCGGCGCCCTCGTCCAAGGCCTCCAGGCCGCCGCTGCTGGTCTCCTGGACATTCAGCCCCTGGGTGTCCATACTCAGGCGCACTTCGGCCAGTTCCTTGCTTGCGGCGGCCTCGGCCGACTTCACGACGAGGAGCTGCGAGAACCCGTCCTCCTGAGCCCCCAACCGGAGGTCGACCCCCGGCAGGACATCCACGTAGGTCGCGATGTCGCCATCCAGCCGGGGGGCGGGAAGCTCACCCGGCCATGACAGTTTCAACTGCCGTCCGGCCTTCTCCATCCGCACCATGGGAGCGCTGCCGCCGCCGGAGAACTGCAAACCGATCGTGGCGGCTTTCGGGGCCACCATGCCGTCACCGGTCTTCGTCAGATCGGTGTCGACAGCCTCCCATTCGCCATCTACACGCGTCCACACCGGACGCAGATACTCACGTGCTTCAAGCTTGCCGTCCGGGGTGGCGAAGACCTCACTGCTCTCCCCGCGTTGTGAGGCGATCTCCACCGGCTCACCCGTGCGCTCGGCCTGCGCCAGGGCGTCGGCTTCCGTGAGGACTGGCTGTTCCGCCGCCGGCGACTCCTGCGTCACCTCCGCCGATGGTTCGGTGCGAGCCGCGCCCACCGCAGCCGTCGGTGCCAGCACACTCGACATCACGGCAGCGGATAAGACCGCCCCGGCAACGCACCACCGTCTGCCCACAGGCATGAAGCACCCTCCCCCGCAGGGACTCCCCAGACCCTGTCATTGCGTAGTTGGTCGTCTACGAACTGTGAAGGGAGAGTAAAGCGTGATTCAACAAATGTTCCAGAGCACCACAAGGGGACATCACGTCTCATTGAAACCAAACGCCACGGAACATCCAGTGAAGTGCGTCACAAAAAAGCACGGTCGAGATGGTCGCCGAGCTGTTGGGGGACCACCTCGGCATGGCACTCACTTGAGGACCGTCAGGGATTCTCGATGGCGATGAAGGGGTCCCATTGGAAGGATCCCTTTCTCGGGCATTCGGACCAGCGCCCGTATCCGCCGATCAGTACTCTCGGCAACGGGTGAAACGAGGGCCACGGACGGCCGACGAAAAGTGAGCCACTCTGCGATCTCTTGATCATTCTGACTTCACTTGTGCTGAAGTCGGGAGGAAGAGAGGGTGATCCACGTGGAGGACTGGGCTGAGATCCGCCGGATGCACCGGATGGAGGGGCTGTCGGCTCGGGCGGTGGCCCGTCAGCTGGAGATCTCCAGGAACACCGTGCTGCGGGCGCTGGCCTCGGACCGCCCGCCGCAGTATCGGCGGGCGCCGAAGGGCTCGGCGGTGGACGCGGTGGAGCCGGCCGTGCGGGAGCTGCTGAAACAGACCCCGACGATGCCCGTCACGGTGATCGCGGAGCGGATCGGCTGGGAGCGGGGGCTGACGATCCTGCGGGAGCGGGTGTGAGCTGCGGCCTGCTGATCTGCCGGTGGACCCGGTCTCGCGGACGGTCTATGAGCCGAGTGAGCTCGCGCAGTACATGGTGACGTTCTGCCTGATCAGAACAGGTGCAACAGGTTGCCCCTTGCCACCCCGTGATGCACCGTCCAAAGGCGTCTGTCCACCGGCTGCCCACCAGCGGACCCGGCGTTGGGATGCCCATGAGGCGATCGCGGCGCTACAGGCACAGCTCCCTCCGGGGCCAGGCGTTACGGTCAATGACACTTGTGTGATCTCCACAGAGCTCTTCGAACGATCGCATCCGGACGGCGGCCTGAATGGAGAGGGCGGCTGGTTGTCATAAACGGGGCGTTCGAGGGCCCGGCCGAGGCCGAAGTACTCCTCACCGCATTCGCGGAACGTTCCGTCGTCAGCCTGCTGTACTGGTTCATTGTGCGGGCACACGGCTACTCCAGAGCGAAGCCGCCATCGATGTACCAGAAACTTCCAGCCAGCGCCTGATACATGGCCGCCCGCCACAAGTTCGGATCTTCCTCGGCCAAGCCCGCGGCCTCGTCCCGTAGGTGATCGCCGACCATCGACGGGGCCTTGCGCTTCAGGATGTACCGGAGGCTACTCATCTCCCGGGCTGCCTGCGATCCGTACAGGGACGCGAGTCCGAATGTGCGGAAGTGCCCGTGAACGCGCATCGCGAGGACCGTGTCCCACGCGGACGGCGGCTTGACATAAAATTCGACGGCTGCAGGAGCCACTTCGTGAACACGGGCGAAGAGCCACTTCTCTTTGCCGACGTCGTCGAAGTAGGGGTGAAGCGTCTGCTCATCCGCGCTCTTCGGAGCGGTCTCGCCCTTCACCGTGTTGCACTTGTGGCACGCTGGAACCAGGTTGAACGGCACGACAGACAACAGCGGATACGCCGTTTTAGGCAACTGATGGTCGAGGGTCTCTACATCCCGGTGACCACACAGAGGGCAACGCCCGAAGGGCGCTGCGGCCTTCAGCTTGTCGTACTCATCTCTTCCTGGATGTCCCTTGCGGGGCATGCGCTGCGTGTAGTTCTTGGTCAGCTCGGCTCTGTCGGCCTTGTCGGTGGGCTTGACCTTGAGGTCCGCCAGTGTGTGGAGGGCAGCCGCTGCGGCTGCGGTTTCGAACCGGTCAGCGGCGTTGACCACCTCGTCTTCCAGGGCCTTTAGGCGCGTCTTCGCCTTCGGCCGGGACTTGCTTATACAGGTCAGGTAGACCGTGCGGGCCGAGAGTTTAGGGATTGGCAGAGCCCACATCAGATCCGCCACTCCCAGTTCGCGGGTCCGTCTGAGTCTCGGACAGCGATGAGGGATCGGACGATAGCCTTGGCCTCGCCGCCAAGCTGGCCGTTGAACCGTCGAAGAACATGCTCGTACGAGAGCCCCTGGCGTACCGCGGCCTTCAGATCACGGTGGAATCCGGAGTCGGTCACTTCAAGCCCGAACACCTCGTGAGTGAGAACGCCGACATTCTCGCCGAACGTCTCGATGGTTGGGCGGTCGGCGGCCAGCTGGTTGCCATGGCGCCTCAGTTTCCACACGCAGGACGCCGGAACCTCTTGGAGGACGACGGGCGAGTGAGTGGCAACGACCGCCAGACCGTTACGGTCCGCGAGTAGGTCGGACAGAGCACGTATGAACGCGGCAAGCAGCGGTGGGTGCAAATGGGATTCCGGCTCATCGATGATCACCAGCGAACGCTCGGTGACGTGCTCGACCAAGCGGGTCATGGTCAGTAGGACAACCTTGTGACCCGAGCTGAGGCTACTGAACAACTGCCGCGCTTTGCGCCGGCGGATATTGGCACTCCGGGTGGCCTGAAAGTCCGCCAGCCATGTCTCGTCGAGGAGGCCGTTGCCAGCGTATTGCAAGGTTCGCAGGGCTTTCGCCCACCGATCTGCCCGCTCCCCGGTCAGGCATGCCTCCACGCTGTCCGCGAAGTCCTTCTTGATCTGGCCAGATGTTTTGACCCGTGGCGCGCGCGATCCGCCAGCGGGGATCTTCAGCCCGACGTAGGCGTAGGAGATGGCCACATCGTCGTCGCGGATGAGCGGGAACTCGTCGAAGGCGCTGAAGGTGACGCTGACCAGGTTCGCGAAGGACCTGCGAGTGCCTCGGTTGTACTCAATGATGCGGCCGACGTCTTCCTCAGGAGCTTCGTAGTCGCCCACACAGCGTGTCAGGCTGTTCAGGAGGTAGGACTTGCCGACGCTGTTGCGGCCGGTTAGCACATGAATGTTCGTGGACGGTCGCGAGTTGGGAGACACATCGAACGGAAGGATCACCGACTTACCCCCGTCCCCAGCGGGGACTGGAGCCTCATAGGCCGCTTGGAATCCTGAGACTCGAACGCCGCCCTGAGCAATGCGGCGAAACTGCTCCTCGACGGCAGTTGGCTTCAAGAACCGCATGAGTGAATCGCGTGTCACTTGCTCGTGCTGGACGCGGTCGAAGATGCTCTCGTTGAAGGCCATGTCCTTCAGCGCGGTCAGGACTAGCACGCGAATGCTGTCGCCGAGTTGGCGCAAGCGTTCGTAGTACGAGTCATCTTGGCCCAAGGAAAAGTGCCGCTCCCCGAGTGCTTCGAAGCTCTCAGGCATGCGAGCAACGCGGCCTGGGCCCTCGTTGCTCTGATCTCGCCCTGGGTGCATCCCCAGCTCGCCGATCTTCACCTCGCCGATCCCGTGGCGGCGTCCGGCCTCGTCGTAGATCACCAGGTGGAACATGGTGACGAAGCCGTGGTCGTTCCATGCATCTCTGACAAGTAGGGCCTGGGACCGTACACCCTTCGGTTGTCGTTGACCCCGCTCCACGACCGTGAACTGCACTCTTCCTCCGCGCCTTGTCCCGCCCGCGTTCCCACACGGCCGGCCACTGCCTGCACATGTGCAGCCGGACTCAGGCAGGTCAGCGTAGTCGCACCGGACACAGCCACCCCAATGTGTGGGCCCCGGAAAGCGTACGCCTCGCCAATTGGATGGTCGTCCCCACCAACGGGCTGTCCCGCAAAAGATCTCCGAGTGACCTGGGCTGTGATCGCCCGAGGTGCGGGCCACTCTCCTATCCGGCGAGGGTGAGGTTGCGTAGCCGGGCGATGCTGAGCATGGCGTGGTGGACGCCGTCGCCCTTGAGGCGGCAGGCGCGGAGGATCGCCGCAGGTTACGGCCAAAGACCGCATCCTCCATGCGGTACAGGGTCGCGATCAGATACCCAGCATGGTGTCGGAGTCAGAGAGAACCAGCTGACGCTGCCTCGTCGCCGCACGCTCTTCCTCGGTCAGTGACCCCCACCAAGCCCGAGCTGCGTCAAGTACGTCATTTGCGAACTCGTCAACCATCAGGATGAGCGTGTCATTGAACCTGTTGCGGTGCGCCCGTATGTTGCGTTTCCCGGGGACATAGAAGCGGAAGAGTTCAAGCACCCGCCTGGCCTGCTGCTGAGTAATATCCGCAGAACCCTCGTGCAGCAGCGCACAGCGCAGCGCGTAGCAGTCGTCTCCAGACAGGAAGACGAAAGGCTCTCGCCGACGGCCGACCCTGCTGGTGTACTTGGGCCTCAGATACTGGTCGAACCACGCCACATACCGCCGTTTGGATCCGCCGGTGGGCGTCACTACCTTGGCGCAGATGTCCGGCAACGTCAGCGACATGACCAGCGCCGCATGCCAGTTCTTATCCGTGATCGCCTGCTCCAGGCCATCGAAGAAGCCTTCCATCTGGGTTCTCCCTTCGCGGGTCCGCGACGCTACCAGCCATAGCTGGCCACGTTATGCCGGTGTAAGGGGTGGCAGCCCTGCAGTCTTATCGCTCTGTCTGAGTGACACGCCCTCGGTAAACCGCACGATCAGGCGGAGCGGCCGCCGCAGCTGGAGGGCAGCCATGCCGCATGAACAGACCAACCGAGCGAATGAAGCGTGAACGCCGCGTCCCCCTCCCCGGCAACCTCACCCCCCTCCTGACCCAGCGCGAGATCGAGACGTACTACGGCGTCTCCACCTGGCAGATCGACCAGTGGCGCAAGGCCGGCATGCCGGACGAGCCGTTCGCCGGGCAGCGGCGCCGCTACGACCTGGCGAAGTGCCAGGCGTGGCACGCCCACAACGCGACGGACGCCCGGTCGTGGTCGACCGACGCATGACCCGCGAGGAGCGCCGGGCGATTCTCGGCGACGCGACGGTCGCCAGGATCCGCGAGCGCGTGAAGGCCGCCCCGGACCCGACGCCCGAACTGGTCGAAGAACTCCGCCGGATCATGACGCGCCCCGGCCTTGCCGTGCCAGCGCCCCGGCCAGCCGTTGATGCCGGGAGCGCGGCATGAGCGAGCCGTTCTCTCTCGCTGATGCGGAAGCCACCTTCGGGCCGGAGAACTGCAAGCGGGTCGATGAAGCTGTCGCCGCCGCTCCTCCGTTCAGTCCCGAGCAGGTCATGGCATGGTGCGGCCGGCGGAGAGCACGGCCTCGACGAACAGGGAGGCCCACGCAGGCGCGTCTGTTGGCGCGGCACAGGTTCTCACCAGCGGCGGTCACGAGACCACTTGACTGCTTCGGCCGAAAAATCCTGGAAGTGGCACCACGGTGCCCGGCCGTTCTCAATACGGTCCCTGACGAAAATGGCCGCATTGGCGTTGAGGTCGGCCAGTGAGTGGCCCCACTCGTCGAGGACGAGATCCTTTTCCACGAAGCCCCGCTCGACGTACAAGCTCAGAATGTCGAGCATAGCCACCGCGCTGGCAGCTGCGTGGCCGTCCGGGTCCCGAGTTTCCCGTAGCTTCTTCGCGTCCTCGGGGGTGTTGATCCTTTCCCTGATGATGCGACGGCCCAACAGCTGCTCAGGCGCGGTCAGCCTCTCGTGGAGGGACAAAAACAGGTCGCGCTTATTCAGTTTCTCCGCGTCCTGCTCGGTTTGCCGGCGGACCTTCTTACTGGACCCATAGGCGATCATCGCCATGATCGCCGACCCGAGGGCCCCGACTGCGGCAAGTAAAGCGACAATGAGAGCGGAAACAGCCATATCGCAACGCCATCACGCGGCACCATCTGCGGCTACCCGCGTTCCGTCATACGGGCTACTCCCTGCCCGTATGACAACGGCCCCCGCCTCAACCGAGGACGGGGGCCTTCGTCATGCCCGGCTGCGGAGACGCGTACGCGCCGGGCCCCGCCCGCCCCCATGTTCACGGGGTGCGGGGGCGGGCGGGAGTCAGCGGCGCCTCTTCGGCTTGCGCTGCGTCATCCGCCAGGCCAGATGCAGACGCCGGGCGGTCGCACACTCGGCGCTCGCCTTGCCGTCCTTGTCCAGGGCCCGACAGGTCAGGCAGTCCACCCCATGGTCCAGGATCCTCTGATACGCCGCGTCAGGATCCCCGTCGACACAGACGTACACCCGCACCATGACGCCCGGCCCCGACCCCGGATCGTGCCAACGCTCCTCGATCTCGCTCGTGAGCGCGAACTCCAAGTTCTCGTAGTGGTCGCAGAGGGAGTCCACGGACCGGGCGAGCCGCTGAGCGTGCGCGAGCATCGCCGCCGGGGTCGGGCCGGGGTTCAGGTCGAGGCGCATGCGGGCCTCGCCGACGCAGGCCAGCGCGCAGGCTCGGGGGACATCGTCCGCGTCGAGCTTCCAGGCCGCGGCCTCCACCTCGGGGATGGCCAGCATGATGTGCCCGCGCAGTTGGAGGGTGAGCGTCTCCAGTTCGTCGGCGCCCGGGGGTTCGGCATTTTCGGCGAGCAGCCGGCGGGCGCTCTCGCGCATTGTCTCGATGTCGATCGGCGGCGCGGGCGCCTCTGCCGTCTCGCTCGGGTGGGTGGTAGGAATGGTCACGTTGACGCTCCTTGGAAGCGTTGGCCGCGCCCCGGGGTGTTCACGCACCGCCGGGGTTTCGTCGCACCGGCCGACGCTAGGAGCGTCGCGAGCGGCACGGCCAGCGATGTGCAGATCTTTGCAACAGCCCTCCCTGTCCGAGTGGTTGGCGCAACGCCCTCTTGACCGGCCCACAGCCAGCCACGACCGTGATGCAAAGAAACGCAAGGCTCGTGGATGGAGGCTGACGTGCCACTACTGTTCTTCGGGATCGACCCCGATACCGGCAAGGCGGACAGCCCGACGGTGTGGGTGGATCGAGAGAAGGGGGAACTCGTCTTCCAGGGCTGGAAGCCCGGCCCCGAACTCGAAGCGGAATGCGCCGCGTTCGAAGTGCCGGGCCACGCGAAAGGCATCCCGGCCGACGAGGCCGTGGTCCGTATCCCCGCCAGCATGGTGTCGATGATCAGGGAGGCGTGCGATGCCGTCGAGCGTGCCGCCGTTCGATGAGCTGATGGCCAACTGCACGCGCTCCGCAATACATCTGGAAATGCGCGACCAGTACGCCGTCACTGACGAGGCCGAGGACTTCGCCACCTGGCAGCGCACCGGCCTACGGGACACCGACCCCGCGTCCGCGTACTGGAGGCCCTGGGTCGACCTGATCTCCGGGGCCGTCGCCCGCGGGGTCGTCGTGCGGCGGGCGCGCATCATCTCGGAACCGGTCTCCGACTACATCCGCTACGAGCACGCCTCCACCGGCGTCAACATCCACGCGGGAGAAAAGGTCCGCTGGCTCCCTCGCCGCCGCGCCTCCGACATCGCCCTGCCGGGCAACGACTTCTGGCTGTTCGACGAGCACCTGATCCGCTGGGGCTACTTCAGCGGCGACGGGGCCTCCGCCGGCCACGAACTCTCCGACGACCCCTCGGCCGCCAAGCTCTGCGCCCAGGCCTTCGAGGCGGTGTGGGAGCGCGCCACGCCACACGACCAGTACGAGATCCGCTAGCAGGAAGCACCGGTAGGCCAGTTCATGCCCGTCTCCCCGTCCTCGTCCGCCCAGGCCGCGCGAGAAGCCGTCGCCCGACGGCTGCGCGACCTGCGCAAGGAGGCAGGACTGACGATCGTCGAGCTGGCCTCCGCCTGCGGCTGGCACTACTCGAAGACCTCCCGCATCGAGAACGCCCTCACCGGCCCCACCGCGAAGGACATCCGCCGGTGGTGCGCCGCTACCCACTCCGAGCGCCAGGCGCAGGACCTCATCGTCCAGTCCCTTAACGCCGAGCTGATGTACAAGGAATGGCGAGACCAGGTCCGCGCCGGCCTCAAGCACTTGCAGGACAGCCGCTCCCGGCTCTACCGCGACACCGAACTCTTCCGGATCTACTCGTCCACCCTGGTCCCCGGCCTGCTCCAGACAGAGGGCTACGCGGCCTCCGTGCTCGGCATCGCGGCGCGCGCCGACGATCTGCCCGTGGACGACAGCGCGGAGGCCGCACGCGCCCGCGTCGAGAGGTCCCGCATCATCCATGAGCCCGGACGCCGCTTCGTCCTGGTCGTCGAGGAGCCGGTACTGCACTACCGGCTCGGCGATGCTGATGCGATGGCCGCCCAACTCGGCCACCTGCTCACCGCCGGCGCGCTCCCCGCGGTGTCCCTCGGCATCATCCCGATGGCCACGGCCCGCCGGACGAGGTGGCCCGAGGAGACGTTCCATATCTACGACGACTCGATGGTGGCGGTGGAGTTGGTCTCGGCGCAGATCAACGTGACGCAGCCCAGCGAGATCGATCAGTACGCGAAGACGTTCGATCAGCTGCGGAGCATGGCTGTGTACGGGGCGGAGGCACGCTCCCTGATCCTCAAGGCCATCGAGGCACTGCGCTGAAGGCCAGCATCACACCCGAGGGTCACGGGATGGCCATACCGGCCCGTACGGTCCCCGCTGGCCTCATGATTCTCTCCACGCACACGCACGTCCTTGGGGGGACCATGAGCGACGCCACACCGCCACCCGCGCCTGCCACACCACCGGCACCACAGCCGCCGAAGCGCAACCACACGAACACGATCATCATCAGCACCGCAGCCGTGCTCATCGCCAGCATCGTCACCGCAGGAATCGTCGTCTCCAACTCCAGCAACGACGACCCCGCACCGACTGTGGTCAAGGCGGCCAACACGCCGTCAGCCAGCAGCACGAAGGCAAGCCCGTCACCCTCGCCCAGCCAGGAGACGTTGAACCTCGGCGACAAGGTCGACATCGACGCGGGCGGCAACAAGTTCTCCGCCGCCGTGCTCGCCCACAAGGACAAGGGCCTCAGGAACCCGACGGGACTGTTCCAGGATGGGCAGACGCTGGCCCTCGTCGAGGTGAAGGTGTGCAACGAAGGCGATGAGCCGATCACGGTGGCCCCGTTCACGTGGTCTCTGGCCTACGAGGACGGGTCGCGGCTGGAGCCCTTCCACATGACCGGGAGCGAGTTGCCGCCGCCGGTGTATCCGATGGACGCGAAGGTCAAGGGCGGAGACTGCGTGCGCGGCAACGTCTTCTTCGAGGTCCCGAAGGGGTTTGGCACGGCGGAGCGGGTGTTGTACTCGCCGGGGGATCTGGACGAGCCGGTGGAGTGGCGGGTCGGCAAGTAGCCGAGAGCCCCCGAGCGCGGCCGTGACAGTCGTGCCGGGGGCTCCCACACGTAGGGCTCGCGCGGCCTACTCCTGCACCTCGTCCGCGAGGCCGGCGGTCACCGCCTCCTCGGCGCTGTACCACGTGTCCGTGGCCATCCGCGCCCGCCACTCCGCGCGCGTCCCACCCGCACGCCTCACGTAGACGTCCGCGAGATTGTCCGACTGCTTGTCGAGGAAGTCGGCGTACTCGCGCATCTCCTTCGGACTGGAGTCCCCGAGCCAGTTCCGTGCGTCGTGGCTCATCAGCTGCGAATGACCCCGCATGATCACCCAGTCACCGACCATCGCGATCACGCTCGCGATCGACGCCGCGAGAGCATCGACGTACACCGTCACCCGCGCCGGGTGCGCCCGTAGCGCGTTGTGGATCGCCAGGCCGTCGAAGACCTGCCCGCCACCGGAGTTGATCCGCACCGTGATCGCCCCGGCGTCGATGCCGTTCAACTCCCGGATGAACTCAGCTGCCGTGATACCGCCGTCGCCCACATCCCCGTAGACGTGGATCTCGGCCGTGCCCGCGGCCACCCGGTTACGGATCTCGAACCACCGCCGCCCAAGCGTCCTGGCCCCTGTCTGTGCCCGCACAGACGACACAGGCGCCACCGGGACCGGCGCCGTGTCCGCGCCCGCGAGAGCGGCAGTGAGCGCCCGCACGACCGTGCTCACGCCATCGCCGCCAATCGGCGCCCCGGACTCGACGAACACCGCACGCGCCCCGTCGATCCGATGTGCGAACTCGGTCATGGCGATCGTCAGCCCACCGTCCGGCGGCCCTCCGTACGGGCCACCCGCCAGCCGGGTCACCGCCCCGCCGCCTTCAACAGCTCAGCCTGACCGGCCTGAGCCAGCAGCCCACCCGAGAACCGCCACTTCGCCGCCAGCGGATGACGCTGATCATGCGCAGCAACCGCCGACGACACCAGCGAGGCCAACACGTCCGGACCCGAAACCGGCCGCCACACCTCGACCCCGAGGTGAACCGAACCGTCCGCCGCGCCACCTTCGACACCGCCGTCGTCGTGCCGCAGACCAGCCGCCTGCATCCCCTGAGCCGTCGACCGCACCAACTCCGAGTACGTGGCGACCGCCCGCAGCGCCTCGGCCGCGGCCCGGTCCAGGGCGGCGACCGCCCGAGCGGCCTCGTCACGCCCCGCCGCAAGCTCGGCCGACACCTTGTCCCGGTCCGCCGCAAACGACGCCTCAGCAGCCGTACGACGGGCGCGGACCGCCTGCTCGGCGGCGAACTGAGCCCGGAGCCGGCGGGCCGTAGACCTGGCGGCGCCCGCGTCGGCCCTCGCGACGACAAGCTCGGCTATGGCCACCTTCCCGCCAGCCTTCTCGTGGTAGTCCTCGGCCCGGTCAAGCGCGGTCTCCGCTACCTCAACCGCAGCGTCCGCCTGATCGATGTCCTGTTGAGAAACCACAATGCTTCTCCCTTGCTCGATGGCCGCTATTCACGTCACGGCAGACCGAATAGCTACCATCATTCTAGCCGCTTTACCTGCACAAATGGGCTAACATGGAAGGGCGTTCGATGGCGTGGTCACGGCAAAAGGCCCGGTTCCTGTCTCCCAGGACCGGGCCTCCGCCATTGTGCAAATACGACAACCGTTACCTCAAGGGGCAGGCAGCCGGTCACCCACCAGCCGCGACTACGCCGCCGCCTGCGCCGCACGTCGCCGCTGCGCCGCACGAGACCGCCGCCGCTGACGTTCCGCCCCCGTCAGGCCACCCCACACGCCCGTCAGCCTCGAATCCGACAGGCCGTAAGCCCTGCACTCCGTCAGCGCCGGACAGTCCGCACACAGCCGCGCAGCGTCCTCGCCCGTCGTCCGATCCGAATGCCACGCATCAGGGTCCGAGGCGCAGCGCAGCCGTTCCCCCGCCTGACGCACAAACGGAGGCACGCCCCACGACCGCGTCGGCCAACTCGGCTTCACGCTTCCTCTCCCGCCATCTCGGCCAGGCCGAACAGCGGCAACAGCTCGGCCAGATCCCCGCCCTCGGCCACGTACTGGTCGACCAGCCGCGTCACCTCCTTGCCGAGGGCCTGCGCCGCCGGCGTCCCCCGCTCCAGCCGGTCCAGCCGGGCGTGCAGTCGGCCCCTCACGACGTGCTCTCCTTCCTCAGCTCGGCGGCCATCAGACGCAGGTGCCGGGGTGTCGCCTCAGCCGCCAGACGCTTCTGCTCCGGGGTGAGGTCAAGGTCCGCGAGTACGTCGCGCAGGACCCTCGTCATGACCGTGACGATCTTCTCCGCGAGTTCCTTCTCCCGCTCGGCCGCACGCTCCTCCAGTTGTCCGAGCCGCTCGGCCACTCCCCGCTTCACCGGAGGTCCTCAAGGCTCACGCCGTCCACCTCGTACATGGTGGTCCCGGTCGGGCCGACGACCGCCAGACGGGCACCGGCCGGGGTGTCCTGCCCGTACGCACGGAAGCCCGCCACCGACCAGACCAGCCCACCGTGTTCGGCGGTCTCCCGTGCCAGGTCGGGCGCGGTACCCAGATGCTGTTCAAGGCGCTCCAGCCGGGCGCCGATCCTGCGGCTGCTCATGCCGCGCTCCTTCCTTCGGGGTTGAGGGCTGCCTCCAGGGCCGAGATGCGCTCCTCCAGCGCCACGTGCTCACTGATCGACGGCAGGGCGCCGAGCAGGGCAACGGCTGCCCGCAGGCGGATGCTGGGGGTCTCGTCGCTGAGGCTCTGGTGGAGGACGTCGACCGCGTCCCGTGCTGCGGCGGAGAGTGCTTTGACGGCCTCGTCGAGCAGCGCGCGGCGGGCGGCCTCGACCTCGGCCTTGAACTCGGGGGCCTCGGCCCACCGTCGTACGGTGCGCCCGGACACGCCGACCTGTTTACCGGTTTCGTCTGTGCTGGTTCCTCTGGCGAGGAGGACGGCGGCGCGGGCCTTGGCGTCCAACTCGGTCAGGCCATTTCCGGACGCTGACGGTCACCTCCTAGGGGTCTGGGATGCTGGCGGGATGGCCGCCCGGGTAGGGACCGGGCGGCCATCGTGCGTCGCGGTCACGCTGCTTCCAGCTCCTCAATGCGGGCCGCGATCTCCCGGTACTCCTTGTGGTGCGGGCCGTGCGGCTGGCACTCCGAGGGCAGGGGGAGACCGACCTCGGTCATCGCCTCCATGGCGTCCTCGAACCCGATGTGGTCGTTGTGGTCCAGCAGACCGGCGTGCCGCAGATCGGCCATGTGGTCCCACCACAGCAGCTCGCGCATCTGCTTGTACGGGTAGCCCGGCGTGTCACGTGACACAGGCTCCGGGGCGTTCTTGTAGGTCACGCCGTGAATGTCCCGGCAGTAGACGAGCGCGGCCTTCACCCTGGCGATCCATCCGTCAATGACCCGGTCCAGGTTCGCGACCGACACCTTCAACTGCACCGTGAGCGCCGCGAAGTAGAACGCCACCAGCGCCCACCGCGGGTAGGCGTGGCCCTGCTCGGCAACCTCCCGGCAGAACGCTTCAGCAGCGTCCACCACGAGCTGTTGCGAGGGGTTGAACGGGTAGGCCGGCGGCCAGTCCTCCGGACGGCACGAGCGCAGCAGGATGAACGTCAGGTTGGCGCGGGCCTCGGTGCTGGTGGTGTCGTCCCAGATGCTCGCCCACGACCCGTAGTCGATCTCGTCGCCCACCGCGCCGATGACGTGCCGCGGGGTGTAGAGACCGCGGATGCGCAGCAGTTGCCGGATGTGCCCCTCGGAGAGTGCGCCGCTGTCGACGAGCGTCGTCAGCGGGGCGGGGAGGTCGAGGAGGCGCAGCTTCTGCGCGACGTACGAGCGGTCCTTGCCGATGCGTGCGGCAAGTTGCTGCTGAGTATCGCCCGCATCGAGGAGGCGCCGGAACGACCGGGCCTCTTCGACCGGGGACAGCGAGGAGCGGCTGATGTTCTCGGCGAGCTGGAGGTAGGGCACATCGGCAGGGGCGATGTCCTGGACCCTGGCGGGGATCTCGGTCCATCCGGCAGTCTGGGCCGCGCGCCAGCGGCGCTCACCGCACACGATCGTGTACCGGTCGCCGGCGGGCCGTACGAGGATCGGCTCGGCCAGGCCGGTGGTCGTCATGGATTCGGCGAGTTCGGTGAGGGCGGTCTCGTCGAACTGGCGGCGGGGCTGGCCGGGGTCGGGGTCGATCAGGGTGAGGGGGAGTGTGTCTCGTGACACGGGCTGCTCGGTCATCGGGTTGTCCTCTCGGTACTGGTGTTGCTGTCGTGCTGCTTGTCGTCGAGGCCGTCGTTGACGTCGTCCTCGTCGGGGTCGGGCCACCGCCCGTACGGGCCGATGTCGCCGGGCCCGGTCGCGCCGATGGCGGAGGCGCCTCGTACGCAGACGTAGTTGCGGATCACGGGGTCTCCCGTCAGCAAGTGGGGTGGGTGGTCTGGCCGGGCTCGGTGACGTCGAGCGGTTAGCCGCACCCGGTACAGGTGGCGGCGTTAGAGAGAGGCTGCATTTCAGCGCCCGCAGCACCCGGAGCGCCCGCGATGGTGTATCCGTCGAGGTCAGGGAGGGTGTCAGCTGCGGGTGCTGTGGAATCGCCAGCACCCGCGCCAGCACCCGCAGCGCCCGCGCCCGACTCTCTGCGGGTGCTGAATCCGCCGTTGCGGGTTCTGGACCCTGCGCTAGCACCCGCAGATTCCCGCTGGTCAGACCCGGTTGCGGGCGCTGTGGGCGCTGCGGGTGCTGACTTGCGCCTACTCTCTGATGCCGTCAGCTTGTAGAGGCGGGATCGGTTGCCCTTCGGCTGCCGCTCCGAGTCGTCCACCTCGATCCCGATCGTCCGCAGCGCGGGCGCGAGCCGCTTGAGCTGACCGCCTGCGCGCGTGGAGTCCTTCGGCCACTTCTTCGGCAACTTGTCCGGGGTGAGTACGCGCTCCAGCAACTCCGAGGCGGTGACCGTCACCCCGAGCGGGCCGGACCGGTCGACAAGCGCGACGACGGCCTGAGCGAACGGCTCGCCTTCGAGGACGTCAGCCACCGCTTCGCGGGCCGTCGCCTTGTACGACTCCAGCGTCTTCCAGCCCCGCACCTGGTCCACGGCCGCGAGGACACGGGCGAAGTCGGCCATGCGCGGACGCTCCGTCAGCTGCACGTCCGGCAGCACCTTGAGCACCTCGGCGAGCAGGTCGAACAGTGAGGCCAAGATGCCGGGGTGGGCATCGGCGTAGGCCTGGTCCATCTCGGCTTCCTCGCGCCGCTTGTGGTCCGGGATGGTGTGCAGCTCGATCGTGAGGAGCCGCTCGGCGAGGTCACCCGCGAGGGCGCCGGCGTCGATGGTGGTCATGGCCAGCACCCGCCGGAACTCCAGGACCACCACGTCGTCGTCGGTGTACAGGGCCCGGTCCACGATGCCGTCACCCGTGACCGCCCGGCACAGAGCATCCGACAGCCAATCCGGGATGATGCTCACGTTGTCCAGGCACAGAGCCCACGAGTTGAAGGCCTGCGTCGCCCACGACTTGATGTCCCTCGGAGCGGTCCGCTTCGGGGCGCCGGACGGGTCGATGATGCCGATGACCATCTTCGCCGCGTACGACTTGCCGGTCCCCTGCTCGCCCCGGAAGGTGAGGATCGGGTGCGGCAGGTCGGGGATGAAGCAGGCAACGAGCCACGCCGCCAGGAGCCGGAAGTGTTCCTCGTCGGTGTTGAGCAGCTCTTGCAGCCGGGTCAGTCCGTCACCGTCTCGTACGGGTTCGGGGAGCGGCTTCATCGCGCCGGACCTACGGAAGAGGACCGGGGACTTCCCTGCGCGCTCCCAGCCGTCCGGGCCGATGGTGACGCACCGGCCGTCCGACGTGCCGAGGTCGACGACAAGGCGGTCCTGGTGGCGCCCGACCCGCAGGTGCGGCACTCGCGGATCTGCTGCCTGCGCCGCCCCCTCCAGCACGGTCATGGCGTCTGCGAGGGCCGACTGGGAGGGAGCGGCGCCGCCGTTCCCGTCGGTGTAGAGAAGGGCGAGCTGGGAGCGCAGACCGGCCTTGCCTCGGAGGGGGAGGGCGATGTTCGCCCCGTCCTTCCGCACGCCGTACGGACGCCCGTCCTCGGACATGAAGAGGTCGTACCGTTCACGAGCGAGGGCGACGAGCTGGGAGGCCTGCGACGGGCCGCGGCCCTTCTCCACCGCGACGCCCTTGTCCGTGACGATCTCGTGGGCGCGGCCCTTGCTGTTCTTCTTCTCGTCCTTGACGAGCTGGAGGGTGGGCTTCTTGCCGTCGTCGGTCACCGTGCGGCTCCTGCGGTCATGCCGCGTGCTGACGCGACGGTTCTCTGTGCTTCACCCTCCGAAAGGCCGGCCTCGACTGCGGCACGGATCAACGCCCGCTCGGCGGCACCCTCGTCGAGGCGGCCGTCCGCCACGTGTTCAAACGCCCTGCAAGCCGCCCAATGCAACGTGCGGACCGGGCTCTTGTCGGCGTCGAGAACGACCTGGACCAGGCCGACGAGGGCGTTGCCACCTGATGCCGGTCGCGCCGGTTGTCGGTGCGGACGCTGCCGCTGGCGCAGTTCCTCGACACGGCGGCGGACGGCAGCAACATCGACCTCGGTGAGCTGCCCGATGGCCCAGGCGAGGATGCCGAAGTACTCGCTGCGGGCCATGCTCCGGCTGACGACGCGCTCAACTCCATCGCGGCTTCGGCCCATAGCGTCGGCGAACGCCTCGAACATCTGAGAGGCGGCCGTCTTGGCGGGGTAGAGCCCGGCGACCGACTCCCGCACCGCCGAGGCCGTCAGACGCACGGCGGCCTCATGCCGAGACTCGCCGGACGCGAGAGCGGCAGCGAACTGGGTGAGAAGCCCCTTCAGCAGGTCGGGCCGCTCGGAGGCGGTGTGTCGCTGCACGAACTCCCACAACTGTGCATCGGTGACGGCGTCCGCGCTTTCACCGGCATCGCGCAGCAGGTCGGCGACAACGGGAGGCAGGACCGGCACGGCGCCGGTGCGCTCCCACCGGTAGCGAGCGCCCTCGGCCTCCTTCTCGTGTACGGAAGGGGCGACGACGACGATCCCGTTACGGCCGCGTACCTCACCCCAGCCCTTACCGAGACCGCCAGTGCCGTTGCCTAGGTTCCGCCCTTCGGGAACGGCGAACATGTAGTGACCGCGCCCGGCCACGTTGGAGCGCGTCGACTGGAACGGGGCGCCCGTCTCAGCGACGGCCTGCGCGAGTTCGGCGGGGATGCGGTCAGGGTGGTCGACGTCGAAGGTGATGCCGCCGGAGCGGCCGATGTGCAGGGCGAGGCAGGCGGACGATCCGGCGAACCACGTGACGATCTGGTCCACGTCGCGGCTGGACTTGGCCGGCCAACCCTTGCCGAGGATCGAACCGGGGTGCTTGCTGGCGCGTGAGACGGGGAGGACGTACCAGCCGGCCGCCCTGTACTTCAGGGCCGCGGAGATGGTGTCGTCGTCTTCGGTGATCTCGGGAATGGTCAGCTTGCTCATGCCGCCCTCCTCGCCCGGCCGCGCTTGGGCTGGAGGTTGTACCGGGCACCGCACGGGGCGGTGACCTTGCCAAGGTGGATGTGCCGATGCCAGCCGTCGCACCTCGGACACCGGCCAGTGAATTCGACCCGGCCACGAGTTACGAGGGCGATGGGGCGGACGACGGGTACACCGTCGTCCGCCGTGGCCGCGGGGAACAGTCCCTGCTGCTTCGCCTTGGGGAGGGGGTGTGACACGATGGCGTCGAGCCCACCGCCGCCGCCCGCAGCGAGGTTCTTCTGAGACGCCCCGGCCGACATCCGGGGCGTCTTGTCGTTGTGGGTCATGCCGCAGTGCCCCCGGTCCTCACCGTCTGCGCCTGGAGCCACTGCTCGATGGCGGAGCGCCGGTACTTGATGCGTCCACCGCGACCCGGCGACGTCTTGATGTAGTCGGGCCCCGTGCCCGTCCACCGCCAGTTGGCCAGCGTCTGCGGGCTGAACCCGTACTCGGTGTGCACGTCCTTCGGGCTGAGAAGCCCGTCCTTCTTCGCCTTCTCGATGGCCGTCTCCGCGGCACCCTCGCCCATCATTATCTCCAGTTCTGTGTTCACAATGACTACGACTATGGATACAGTGAACACGTGACGCAGACGAAGGTACCACCCCAGGGAATGAAATGGACACCGATGCCGCCTACCCTTTTGGTCATGACCGAGGAGACACGCCGACCGCGCCCCGCAGCCCAGTACGGACCGACCGGCCACACGGTGGCGGAGAACGTGAAGCGGCTCCGTGAGCACCGAGGCATGACGATCTACGCCCTGTCGGGCGCCATGGGCAAGGCCGGGCGCCCCATCACCCCGTCGGCCATCGCCAAGATCGAGAAGCAGCAGCGTCAAGTCACGGTCGACGACTTGACGGCTCTCGCCTCTGTGCTCCGCGTATCGCCGATGACGCTGCTCCTCCCGTGGGCAGTCACGGAGGGCACGCCCGTCGAGGTCACCGGTACCGACGCAACGACAGCTCGCGCTATCTGGCAGTGGGCGGATGGTGCCCAGCCGCTGAAGACCTCCGAGGAGGATCACCTCGGCGACCTGCTGCGCTTCCGGCTGGACGCGCGGCCGGCATGGGCGCGGGGGCCCCTCGACGAGCAGTACAACGAAGTACTCATGGAAGGGGTCTCCAAGCTCGCCGTTCACGGGGGGAAGGGCCGGATGGCCGTCCTCGACGACGGAACCATCGCCTGGTACGACACCGACGGCCGCCTTGTCGGCCAGATGAAGCTCGGCGGCGAGACCGAGGGGGGCGACTGACGTGGCGCGAGTCTGGATCGAGGACAGGGCGAACCACGCCGACTACCAGGAGGCGATGGAACGCTGGCAGGCCGCGAAGAAGCGGGGCAGCAAGCGGGAGGCGCCCGGACGCTGGCGGGTGCGCTGGTATCAGCCCGATGGGAAGCCGAAGGCAAAGACGTTCGGGAAGCTGCCGCAAGCCGAGGCAGAGAAGGACGCGGTCACGGCCCGGCTCGACAAGGGTTCGTACCGCGACCCGAAGTCGGGGAAGGCTGCGGTGAAGGTGGTCGCTGAGGAGTGGTTCACCTCGAAGCGGAAGATCGGCCGGACGACGAAGCGGGACTACCGGGACCTGCTCGACAACTATGTGATCCCCAAGTGGGGTGACTGGCAGGTGGCGGCCGTCTCGTGGGAGGACGTCGACGCGTGGCTGACCGAGCTGGAGACGAAGCCGGGCAAGGCCGGTAAGCAGCTCGGCCCGGCGCGCAACGTCAAGGCGTACCGGGTGCTGTCCATGGTCATGAAACACGCGGTGTTCTCGAAGCGAGTCGCGGTCAGCCCCTGCCACGACCACGAACTCCCGCGCCCGGACGACGAGGACGAGCACGTCTACCTCACCTACGACCAGCTGGAGCGGCTGGCCCTCGCCGCGGGTGAATACCGGCTGTTGATCCTCACCCTCGGGCACTGCGGGATCCGGTGGGCTGAGGCGTCCGCGGTGAAGGCCGGCCGTCTGTCGGTGCCCAAGCGCCGGATACGGATCGTGCAGAACTACACCGACGTCAAAGGCGTGCTCGCCCTCGGCCCGGTGAAGAACCACGAGAAGCGGTCCGTGCCGCTCCCCCGGTCGTTCGCCGACGAGTTGGGGAGCCTGGCTCACGACCGCCGCGCGGACGACCTTCTCTTCACGGCACCCGAGGGCGGACCGCTGCGCTACGCCAACTTCCGGGCGAGGGTGTTCGACCCTGCCGTGAAGGAGGCGGGCCTGGAGGGCATGGGCGTCACGCCGCACAAGCTGCGGCACACCGCAGCCTCCCTGAGCATCGCGGCCGGCGCCGACGTGAAGGTCGTACAGACGATGCTCGGGCACAAGGATGCGGCGATGACGCTGAACACGTACTCGCACTTGTGGCCCGACCGGCTCGACGAGGTGGCGGATGCCCTCGATGCCGGGCGGAAGGTCGCACTGGCTTTGGCGGATGCGTCGCTCACCGACGCTTAGCGATCAAAGTGACGTGTACGAAATGTGTACGACCCCCTAGTGATGATCTTGCTAGGGGGTCGACCTATTGGGCCGTTGACCAGCCACTTCCGTTCAGAGCCCCCTGTCGGATTCGAACCGACGACCTACGCATTACAAGTGCGTTGCTCTGGCCAGCTGAGCTAAGGAGGCAGGGCCCCTCGCGGGGGCGCCCGTGCAGTGTACCCACGTCACAGGGTGCCCTCGTCGAAAATTTCCGCGAAGTTCACAGGGGTCCAGGTACTGACAGACCCGGTGAACGGGAGGTACCGTCCTGACCCAATCCACTCCCGTGGACTACACCACCGCGGAACCGTCCGCGGCGGATCACCACCTTTACTCGGATCGTCCGGCACGTTCCTGCCGGTGAAGGGGGCCTACGACCCATGGCCACAGTTACGTTCGACAAGGCGACCCGGATCTACCCGGGTTCCACGAAGCCCGCCGTCGACGGTCTCGAGATCGAGATCGAGGACGGGGAGTTCCTCGTTCTGGTCGGCCCGTCCGGTTGCGGCAAGTCCACCTCGCTCCGCATGCTCGCGGGGCTCGAGGACGTCAACGGCGGCGCCATCCGCATCGGTGACCGCGACGTCACGCACCTGCCGCCGAAGGACCGGGACATCGCCATGGTGTTCCAGAACTACGCGCTCTACCCGCACATGACCGTCGCCGACAACATGGGCTTCGCCCTGAAGATCGCCGGCGTCAACAAGGCGGAGATCCGGCAGAAGGTCGAGGAGGCCGCGAAGATCCTCGACCTCACCGAGTACCTGGACCGCAAGCCGAAGGCCCTCTCCGGCGGTCAGCGCCAGCGTGTCGCGATGGGTCGCGCCATCGTGCGTGAGCCCCAGGTCTTCCTCATGGACGAGCCGCTGTCGAACCTCGACGCCAAGCTCCGTGTCTCGACCCGTACGCAGATCGCGTCGCTCCAGCGCCGCCTCGGCATCACCACCGTCTACGTCACCCACGACCAGGTCGAGGCCATGACGATGGGCGACCGCGTCGCGGTCCTCAAGGACGGTCTGCTCCAGCAGGTCGACACCCCGCGCAACATGTACGACCGCCCGGCCAACCTCTTCGTCGCCGGCTTCATCGGCTCCCCGGCCATGAACCTGGTCGAGGTCCCGATCACCGACGGCGGTGTGAAGTTCGGCAACAGCGTCGTCCCGGTCAACCGTGACGCCCTCAAGGCCGCCTCCGACAAGGGTGACACCACCGTCACCGTCGGTGTCCGCCCCGAGCACTTCGACATCGTCGAGCACGACGGCGCCGTCGCCTCCTCCCTGTCGAAGGACACCGAGGACGCCCCGGCCGGCCTCGCCGTCTCCGTCAACGTCGTCGAGGAGCTCGGCGCCGACGGTTACGTCTACGGCACCGCCGAGGTCGGCGGCGAGACCAAGGACCTCGTGGTCCGCGTCAACGGCCGCCAGGTCCCGGAGAAGGGCGCGACGCTGCACGTCGTCCCGCGTCCGGGCGAGAACCACGTGTTCTCGACCTCCACGGGCGAGCGCCTCTCCGACTGAGCCGGACACGGTCGTTCGCGATCACCCGTGACGGCCGGTCGCGAAACCACCTACCCGGGATAAATCACCCAGGTTGACGAAAAAGGCTCCGCAAACATCTGCGGGGCCTTTTTCGCTGCCCCCAACTACCCCGGCAAATACGCCTATTTCGAACCGCGTTCGTCAACCCCGTGCCCGGGAAGCGGCGCTTCGGCATCCCCCGTATCGGTGACCTAATGTCGCCATATCACTACCCCGCGCTACCCTCACTCGCGTGAAGCACACCCACACCCACACCCAACGGACGCGGCGCGGTCGCGGCCCCGCCCGCCGGATCGGCCGCTCCCTGGCCCTGGTCCTGCCCGTCGTCATGGTCCTCTCCGGCACCCTCGCGGTGACCCGCGTCAACTGGTCGGGCTCCGAGCCAGCGGAGTCGATGCTCGCCGCCTCGGAGGTCTCCCAGCGCGCCAAGACCCGCGCCCCGCACGAGGTGTTGCGCGACAAACTCCTCGTGGAACTCCAGGAGGAGGACCCGGGCGTCGCCCTCACCCACCTCCAGCAGGCGGTGAACGGCCGCCCGGCCCTGGCGAAGCACTGCACCTCCATCGCCCGCGCCCTCGGCCGCGCCGCCGTCCGTGCGTACGGCCCCACGCGCGCGCAGTCCTTCGCCCGCCCGGTCTGCGACACGTCCTTCGCGACGGGGGTGGCCGCCCAGTTCGGCTGAGGGCCGCGCAGGACAGCGCCGAGGGCTTCCCGGCGCCGTAGGGGCTCCCCCGGGCCCAACGGCTCCCGGGAGAGCCCCGAAGGCACCAGCACCACGGCTCGCACCCCGCGCGACCTCGCACCCCACACAACCCCGTACGACCCCGTACACCCCCGTACGACCTCGTGCGACCCGTACGACTTCGCACACCGGCCGCCGTACCGCCCCGTTTCGCCCCCCGTACACCGATCCCAGGGCCGTGCTCCCGCGAACGGGGCGCCACGTACAGTTCGGGTCATGACCGATCCGAACGCCGCGTCGCGCCCCGTTCAAGCCGTGGTCCTCGCCGGTGGCCAGGGCTCACGGCTGCGTCCGTACACCGACGACCGGCCCAAGCCCATGGTCGAGATCCCCGGTACGGGCACGCCGATCATCGGCCATCAGCTCACCTGGCTCGCCGAGGAGGGCGTGACCGACGTGGTCGTCTCCTGCGGCCACCTCGCCGACGTCCTGCAGAAGTGGCTGGACTCGGCCGACCTGCCGGTCCGCGTCACCACGGTCGTCGAGACGGAGCCCCTGGGCCGCGGCGGAGGCCTCAAGTACGCCGCCTCCCACCTCCCCCACCCCGACCAGCCCTGGTACGCCACCAACGGCGACATCTGGACCCGCTTCTCGCTGCGCGACATGGCGGACTTCCACACCGAGCGCGACGCCCTCGCCACCCTCGCCCTGGCCCGCCCCCGCATCCCCTGGGGCGCCGTCAAGACGGACGGCTTCGGCCGCGTGACGGACTTCATCGAGGCCCCGCCCACGACGTACGAGATCAACGCGGGCGTCTACGTCTTCTCCCCCGAGTTCACCGACCTCCTCCCCGCCCTCGGCGACCACGAGCGCACCACCTTCCCCCGCCTCGCCCGAGAACGCCGCCTGGCCGGCTTCCCCATCCCTCAGGGCGCCTACTGGCGAGCCATCGACACGGCGAAGGACCTGACGGAGGCAGCGAAGGAACTGGCGGCCCTGGGCCGCTAGAGCACCTTTGGCAGCCAGGGCTGCCGTAGCTCTTGGGGGCGCGGGGAACTGCGCGAGAAGCCCCCACACACCCGCACCCGCCGACGAACCCGGACCCCCGAGCTCTCAGGCGCCCTTCTCTCACACACCGATGGGCCCCGCGCAAAAATCACGCGGGGCCCATCGCCACATCACCAATCAGTCGTCCCAACTACCCGAGCAAGCCCCCCACCAGCCCAGGCTGCCCACCGGAAGAGCTCCCCCCGCTGGACCCCCCGGAGGACCCCGTCGCCCCACCCGTCGCACCGCCGGAGGCCCCCCCACTGGAACTGGGCCCCGCCGTGGTGCTCGGCACCTGCTGCTCGACCGGCGACGACTGCTGCGGCGGCGCCTGCCCGGCCGTCGCCCCCTGCGTCTGACTCGGCTCGCCCCCGGTGACCGCCCCGGTGTCCCGCGTGGCCCCCGGCGTGGTGGCCTCCTGCGAGGGCTGGGCCGAAGTGGCGCCCGCCGTGGGCGAGTTGGACGCGGACGGGCTCTTCTCGCGCCGCGCGCTCGGCTCACCCGGCAGCGGCGACCCCGGCAGTTCGTTGCGCGGCGCCTCCCCGGGGCCGGGGACGACGATCCGGTCGGCGTCCCGTACGGCACCGCCGAGCAGGGACCCCACCAGCAGCGTCAGCCCGACCACGATCGCGGTGACGAGCGCGCCCCGGCGCAGTACGTAGCGCCGCAGCTCCCAGATGTCGGCGCGCGGCCCGAGCGTGCGCCAGGCGCCGCCCGCGAGCCGTCCGTCGACGGAGTACACCGGCGCGCCCGCGATGATCAGCGGGGACCAGGCGGCGAGGTAGATGATGTCGGGCGTCTCGTAGACGGGGACGGTCTTCCAGCTGACGGTGACGAGCAGCGCGGCCGACAGCAGCGCGCCCACTCCGGCGGCGACCCGCTGCCACAGTCCGAAGACGGTGAGCACACCGACGATGACCTGGGCGAAGGCGATGACCAGCCCGGAGCCCACCGGGTGTTCGAGGGCGAACTGCCGCAGCGGCTCGGCGACTTCCCAGGGGTGCAGTGTGTTCAGCCACTTCACCATGGAGCCGCGCTTGCCGCCGTCGAAGTAGTGCGGGTCGCAGAGCTTGCCCATGCCGGCGTAGATGGAGATGAAGCCGAGGAAGACGCGCAGCGGCAGCAGCACCACGCCGAGGTTCATCCGCCGGCCGGGGTAATAGGCGTGCCGCACGGGCTCGTTGCCGGCCCGCCGCCCGGCGCGCTCGCCCGCGTCACCGTCGTACGCGTCGGCGAACTCCCCGTCCGCGAACTCCCCGTCGGCGTACGCGTCCTGGCCGTACCGCGGCTGGTCATAGCGGGGTTCGTCGTACGCGCTGTCGACCGTGCGCATGGTGGGCAGCAGCCGGGTGCCGTCGGCGGCATGGTCACCGTGGGTGCGCTGGTTGCCGACGATGGGCGTCTCGACGGTCTCCACGGTCAAGTCGGCACCGTAGCGCCCGCTTTCGTCGCCGTAACGTCCGCCGTCGCCGCCGTAGCGACCGCTCTCGGTGTCGTAGCCACCGCCGCCCGTGCCGTCGACGCGGGGGATGACCTGGGTCGAACCCGTGTCGCTCAGCGGGTCGGGCGCGCCGCCGACGACACCGCCGCGTACCGCCTGGAGGAGCCGGTGGGCCCCGGTGTCGTCCGGCGCGGACTTCCCGCTCCAGACGACCGGCGCACGCCGGCGCCCGGCGGCGGGCGCGCCGGAGCGCCCCGCCGTGCCCACGACGGGGATACGCGCGGTGTCCTCGGCAGCGCTCAAGTGCCGTGCGATACGCGGGGACGCCCGCGTGGAGACGCCCAACTGCACGCGGAAGCTCGCGTGGTTGACGATGACCTGCGCCGGATCGCTCGGCACCTTCACCATGCTCAGCGCGGGAGCGTCGTCGAATCCCGAGTCGAATCCCGACGAACGGTCCCCCGTGGGTGTGCGGGGTGTTCTGGTGTCCACACTCATCTAACCGAGTGACGTGTCGTTAGGACACTGCTTTGACCGCCCCGATCTGTCCGGACCCCGTCAAGGTGATCCAGAACGCCCCGAACCCCCGGTCAGAGCCCATCTCAGGCCCGGCGCCGAGCCGCCTCGTACAGCACAACTCCCGCCGCCACACCCGCGTTGAGCGACTCCGCCCCACCCGGCATCGGAATCCGCACGCGGAAGTCGCAGGTTTCGCCGACGAGTCGGGACAGGCCCTTGCCCTCGCTGCCGACGACGATGACGACCGGGCCCTCCAGGGCCTCCAGCTCGCCGACCTCGGCCTCGCCGTCGGCGGCGAGACCGACCACGACGACACCGGCCTTCTTGTAGGCCTCCAGCGCCCGCGTGAGGTTGGTGGCGCGCGCGACGGGCGTACGGGCGGCCGTGCCGGCGGACGTCTTCCACGCGCCGGCGGTCATGCCGGCCGCGCGCCGCTCGGGTACGACCACGCCGTGGCCGCCGAACGCGGAGACGGACCGGACGACGGCGCCGAGGTTGCGCGGGTCGGTCACCCCGTCGAGGGCGACGATCAGCGGGTCCTCACCCTCGTCGAACGCGGCGGCCACCAGGTCCTCGGGGTGCGCGTACTCGTACGGCGGGACCTGGAGGACGAGCCCCTGGTGGTTGAGGCCGTTGGTCATCCGGTCCAGCTCGGGCCGCGGCGCCTCCATGAGGTTGATGCCGCCGCGCTCGGCCGCCAGCTGCAGCGCCTCGCGCACCCGCTCGTCGTTGTCGATGAACTGCTGGACGTACAGCGTCGAGGCGGGCACGCCCTCGCGCAGCGCCTCGACGACCGGGTTGCGGCCCACGACCATCTCGGACGTGCCCTTGCCGCCCCGGCGCGCCACGGGGCGGCGCGCGGCCTGCTTCGCCTTGGCGTTCGCGATCCGGTTCGCCTTGTGCTTCTTGCGCATCTCGGCGGGCGGCGTCGGACCCTTGCCCTCCAGACCCCTGCGCCGCTGGCCGCCACTGCCGACCTGCGCGCCCTTCTTGCCGGACATGCGGCGGTTGTTAGCGGCCATGACCTACCCGTCTCTTCAGAAGCGTGCGGACGTACGCGCCGGGCGTACGTCATGCGTATGTACTCGATATTCGTATGTGCTCAATGCGGTGCTCAATGCGGTGCTCAATGCAGTGTGCCGCCCGGAAGGCCGGGCGGCACAATCGATCAAGGTGACCGGGGGGATTTGTCCGGCTCAGCGGGGGCCGAGCGTCCAGCGCGGACCGTCCGGGCTGTCCTCGATGACCAGGCCGGACTGGTTGAGCTGGTCCCGGATGGCGTCCGCGGTGGCCCAGTCCTTACGGGCCCGGGCCGCCTCGCGCTGCTGCAGGACCAGCCCCACGAGCGTGTCGACGACCCCGTGCAGATCCTCGCCCCGGTCGGCGCCGTCACCGGCCCAGTGCGCGTCCAGCGGGTCGAGGCCGAGCACCCCGAGCATGGCCCGCACCTCGGCGAGCCGTGCCACCGCCTCTTCCTTGTCGTCGGCGGCCAGCGCGCTGTTGCCCTGCCGGACCGTGGTGTGCACGACGGCGAGCGCCTGCGGCACGCCCAGGTCGTCGTCCATCGCCTCGGCGAACGCCGGCGGCACCTCGGCCGCGGGCTCCACGACCCCGCCCGCCTTCTCGACGACCCGCTGCACGAAGCCCTCGATCCGGGCGAACGCCGACTCGGCCTCGCGCAGCGCGTCCTCGCTGTACTCGATCATCGACCGGTAGTGCGGGGTGCCCAGGTAGTAGCGGAGCACGATGGGGCGCCAGTGCTTGACCATCTCGGAGACCAGGACGCTGTTCCCCAGCGACTTGGACATCTTCTCGCCGCTCATGGTGACCCAGGCGTTGTGCACCCAGTACTTGGCGAAGTCGTCGCCGAAGGCCTTGGCCTGCGCGATCTCGTTCTCGTGGTGCGGGAAGATCAGGTCGAGGCCGCCGCCGTGGATGTCGAAGGCGCTGCCCAGGTACTTGTGCGCCATGGCCGAGCACTCCAGGTGCCAGCCGGGCCGCCCCCGGCCCCACGGTGTCTCCCAGGTGGGCTCCCCGGGCTTCGCCGTCTTCCACATGGCGAAGTCACGAGGGTCCCGCTTCCCGGTCTCGCCCTCGCCCGAGGGCTGCAGCAGGTTGTCCAGCTCCTGGTTGGACAGCCGCAGGTACTCGGGGAAGGACCGCACGTCGAAGTAGACGTTCCCGTCCGCCTCGTACGCGTGGCCGCGCTCGATCAGCCCGCGCATCATCTCGACCATCTCGGTCACATGCCCGGTGGCACGCGGCTCGTAGGTCGGCGGCAGGCAACCGAGCGCGCGGTAACCGTCGTTGAACGCGCGCTCGTTCTCGTACCCGATCGACCACCACGGGCGGCCCTGGTCGGCCGACTTGGCGATGATCTTGTCGTCGATGTCCGTGACGTTCCGGACGAACGTCACGTCGTAGCCCCGGTACTCGAACCACCGGCGCATGATGTCGAAGTTGAGCCCCGACCGGATGTGCCCGATGTGCGGGGCCGCCTGCACCGTGGCGCCACACAGGTAGATCGAGACACAACCCGGCGTGAGCGGGGCGAAGTCACGAATCTGCCGGGCGCTGGTGTCGTACAGGCGAATAGTCACGCCCCCAAGCGTAGTGGCCCCTCACCCATGCCCCGAGCCCTTCACCCCAAGGACGACAGATTCGTGACGTATGCCCAGAGGAGGCCGACGCCCCTTGATGGGCCGCAGGCCCAAAAGGGGCGCGGGGAACGGCGCGAGAACCCCCACCGGACGGACGCCTGGGGGTCAAAGGGGCGCAGCCCCTTGAGGATGGGACGGGTAGGGGCGGCGGGGGCGAGAAAACCCACCGCCCACCCCGGAGGTCACCCCACCCGCACCACCAACGCCGTAGCCACCGCCATCAGCCCCTCCCCCCGCCCGGGAAACCCCAGCCCGTCCGTCGTCGCCCCGGACACGGACACCGGCGCCCCCACCACCTCGGACAACACCTGCTGCGCCTCGTCCCGCCGCTTCCCGATCTTCGGCCGGTCCCCCACCACCTGCACCGCCACGTTCCCGATCACGAACCCCCCGGCCCGCACGATCCGCGCCGCCTCCGCCAGCAACGTCACCCCGGACGCCCCGGACCACTCCGGCCGCCCGGTCCCGAAGTGCTGCCCGAGGTCCCCCATCCCGGCCGCGGAGAACAACGCGTTGCACGCCGCGTGCGCCACGACGTCCGCGTCGGAGTGCCCGGCGAGCCCCGGCCCCTCCCCCTCCCACTTCAGCCCGGCGCACCACAGCTCCCGCCCCTCCTCGAAGGCGTGGATGTCGGTCCCGATCCCGACCTGCGGCAACACCACGGACCCCGGCAGCGGCACCGGCCCCGGTGACGTCTCAGAACCCATCGTTCAGCCTCCTGCGCGCCAGAACCGCCTCCGCGAGCACCAGATCCAGCGGCCTGGTCACCTTGAACGCCTCCTCGTGCCCCGGCACGACCACGACGCCCAGCCCGAGCCGCTCCACCATGCTCGCGTCGTCGGTCACCTCCCCGGTGACCGTCCCGTGCGCCCGCACCAGCGTCTCCCGGTCGAACCCCTGCGGCGTCTGCACGGCCCGCAGCCGCGCCCGCGCGGGCGTGGCGACGACCGGCTCCGGCGCCCCCGGCGCGTCCGCGGGCTCGACCTCCTTGACCGTGTCCGCGAGCGGCAGCGCGGGCACCACGGCCGGCGCCCCGTCCCGTACGGCCTCGATGACGGCGTCGACCGTGTCGACGGGCACCAGGGGCCGGGCCGCGTCATGGACGAGGACGATGTCGAAGCCGGGCGGCAGCGCGTCGAGCCCGAGCTTCACCGACTCCTGGCGCGACTCGCCCCCGGGGACCACGAGGAAGTCGGTCCGCTCGGGCAGGGCGTGCGCGTCCAGCAGGGTCTTGACCTCGGGCGCGCCGTCGGGCGGCGCCACGACGATCACGAGGGAGACGGCACGGGACGCGGCCATCGCCCGCACGGCGTGGATCAGCATCGGGGTGCCGTTCAGCGCGCGGAGCGCTTTGGGGGCGCCCGGACCGAGGCGTACGCCCCGGCCGGCGGCCGGGATCACGGCCGCCGTACGGGTCGGCGTGGGGGTTGCCGTACCGGTTCCGGATGGCGAAGGGCGCGAATCGTCAGACATCGGTTCCTGTCAGGTTTGTGTGCTCGGCCTACGTGGGTATGGCCACAGCGTGCCGGGCGCGACACCTTGACCGGACCCTTCCGTGACATCTGGTCGAGCCAGCTGCCCGGGCCCGGCACGCCAAGGACGAGTACTCGGTGCTGATGAGCGGTCTTCGTCAGCACCTGTGAGCACCGGGGCACACCAAGCATCGCCAAGTATCGGTGACCCCGAGCAGGCGTACGGCATCCGGGTACGAACATGCCGCAGCGCCCGGCGACAATACGTACGTCATCGGGCACCGCGGCATTTCGATGTGCTGCTTGCTGCTGCACCGAACGGCTGAGCGGGCTGGCTGCCTGCCTCAGGTCGGTTCGGACGTGCAGTCAGTTCAGGACGCGAGGACCTCGTCGAGCAGGGCCTCGGCCTTGTCCTCGTTCGTGTTCTCCGCGAGGGCGAGCTCGCTCACCAGGATCTGGCGGGCCTTGGCGAGCATGCGCTTCTCACCGGCGGACAGTCCGCGCTCACGCTCACGACGCCACAGGTCACGCACGACTTCCGCGACCTTGATGACATCGCCGGAGGCGAGCTTCTCCAGATTTGCCTTGTAGCGACGCGACCAGTTCGTGGGCTCCTCGGCATACGGCGCGCGCAGCACCTCGAAGACCCGGTCCAGGCCGTCCTGACCGACCACATCACGTACGCCGACGAACTCCGCATTGTCCGCTGGCACACGCACCGTCAGGTCGCCCTGAGCGACCTTGAGCACCAAGTAGGTCTTGTCCACGCCTTTGATCTGGCGAGTTTCGATGGCCTCAATCAGCGCGGCCCCGTGATGGGGATAGACCACGGTGTCGCCAACCTTGAACGTCATGTGACAGGTACCCCTTCCGTGGCTATCCAGGGTAACACGGAAACGGCGTGTTCTGAATGGCGTTTTCGCAGGTCAGGGCGCATCTCGGGGCTTGACAACTGCGACAGGAACGTGCTGCGGGGGCCGAACGGAAGAGGGTATCCGCAGGTCGGAGCGGCTCTCCGGGCAGAGTGAAACGCGTACGTTACACGCATCCGGAGGGGTTCACGAGCGACCGAACGTCCCGCTTTGTCCGCCGCCAAGTGTGCGACTTCCGCTACTCCGTTCGATGAGCGGAGTCGGGTACGAGACGAATCCGGAATTGATCAAGGAGTTCGATCCGGGGGCCATGTTCCGCCGTTACCGGATCGTGTTCTGGCGCTGTTCCGGTGGCGTTCCGGCAGTTGATCGATTTTTCGTGGTGCCTCGCATTCCTGCCGGAAATCCAGGACACGGTGGCGGCGAGTTCGATGGTGGATATGTGAATGCCGGACGGGCGTGTGGGCGACGTGCCCGCAATTGCCTCCGGTGACATGTCGGGGACTCGTCGGGGACTTGGGGAGGGTCGGGTGCGGCGGCGACGGGACGGCTCGGTAACCTAAGCCCGCTACAGACCACGTACCGCCCACGTTCAAGGAGTTGCCGCCGCCGTGAGCAGCAGCCTTCGACGCGGCGCCCTCGCCGCCGCCGTCCTCGCGTTCTCGATCGCCTCACTCGCCGCGTGCGCCGCCGGCAACAACGCCCAGACCCTGGAGATCAAGCCGGACAACGCGGCCACCAGCGTGGGCGACATCAAGATCCAGAACGCGATCGTGGTCACCCAGCCGGGCACCGAGACCAAGGGCCCCGCCGTGGTCTCCGCGACGCTGTTCAACACCTCCACGACCGACCAGACCCTGGACTCCGTCACCGTGGACGGCGCCGGCACCGCCGAGCTGAAGCCGGCCAAGGGCGAGGGCAAGGGCGGCAAGGTCGTCGTCCCCGCCGGCGGCTCCGTGATCCTCGGCGGCGAGAACAACGCCTCCGCGGTCCTGACCGACGTCACCGACGCGGTCAAGGACGGCAACGCCCAGCAGGTCACCTTCAACTTCAGCGAGACCGGCGAGGTCGGCCTGCGCGCCTTCGTGGTCCCCGCCGAGCACTACTTCGAGAAGTGGGGCCCGAGCGACATCCCCGAGGCCACCGCCTCCGCCTCCCCGTCCGAGGAGACCTCCGGCTCGCCCTCCCCGGACGGCACGGGCTCGCCGTCCCCGGACGGCACGGCCGCCGAGGAGGAGGGCACCGCCGCCGGCTCGACGGCCTCCCCGTCCACCTCGACCTCGGCCTCCGAGGAGACCGCGGGCCACTGAGGCCGTACGCGCCCGTACAGCTACGCCGAAGGGCGGCACCCCTCCCAGGGGGTGCCGCCCTTCGGCATACGGCGGCTGTGTGGCCGAAGGGCCTACGGCTCGAACTTGTATCCGAGACCGCGGACCGTCACCAGGTACCGCGGGGCGCCGGGGTCGGGCTCGATCTTGGCGCGGAGGCGCTTGACGTGGACGTCGAGGGTCTTGGTGTCCCCGACGTAGTCGGCACCCCAGACGCGGTCGATGAGCTGCATCCGGGTCAGGACGCGGCCCGCGTTGCGCAGCAGCATTTCGAGCAGGTCGAACTCCTTGAGGGGGAGGTCGACCTTGGAGCCCGAGACAGTGACCACGTGACGGTCGACGTCCATCCGGACGGGGCCCGCCTCCAGCGCGGCCGGGGTGACCTCCTCGGGCTCGCCGCGACGGCGCAGTACGGCCCGGATACGGGCGACGAGCTCGCGGGAGGAGAAGGGCTTGGTGACATAGTCATCGGCTCCTATTTCCAGGCCCACGACCTTGTCGATCTCACTGTCCTTGGCGGTCACCATGATCACCGGGACATTGGAACGGCCGCGCAGCTGACGGCAGACCTCGGTGCCCGGCAGGCCGGGCAGCATCAGGTCGAGCAGGACGAGGTCGGCTCCGTTGCGCTCGAACTCGTCGAGACCGTCGGGCCCGGTGGTCGCGATGGCGACCTCGAAGCCCTCCTTGCGGAGCATGTAGGACAGGGCGTCGGAGAAGGACTCCTCGTCCTCGACGACGAGCACTCGGGTCACGGAAGGACCTCCGGGGCGGGATGCGATTCGTACGGTCCGTACGGGGATGGGTCGGTGTGAGGCTGTCCGTCCTCGTCGTCGAGGTCCGGGTGCTGGGCCGCACGGTCACGGGACGCGCCCGCCTCCGGCAGCCTGAGGGTGAACGTGGAGCCCTGTCCCTCCGAGCTCCACACCGTGACCTCCCCGCCGTGCGAGGCGGCCACGTGCTTGACGATCGCGAGACCGAGACCCGTACCGCCGGTCTGGCGGGAACGGGCCGGGTCCACGCGGTAGAAGCGCTCGAAGATGCGCTCCTTGTCCCTGTCCGAGATGCCGATGCCCTGGTCGGTCACGGCGATCTCGATATGGTCCCCGCCGGGCGCGGTCACCCGGCGCGCGGCGATGCCGACGCGGGTGCGGGCCGGGGAGTAGTTGACGGCGTTCTCGACGAGGTTGCCGAGAGCCGCGGCCAGCTGACCGCGGTTGCCCCAGACCCGCAGCTCGGCGGTGCCGCCGGCGGCCATGGTGATCTGCTTGGTGCCGGCCTGGTGGCGGCAGCGGTCGACGGCCTCGGCGACCAGCTCGTCCACCCGGACGGGCTCGGCGTCCTCCAGCGGGTCGTCGTTCTGCACCCGGGAGAGGTCGATCAGCTCCTGCACGAGGTTGGTGAGCCGGGTGGCCTCGATCTGCATGCGCCCGGCGAACCGTTCCACCGCCTCGGGGTCGTCCGAGGCGCCCATGACGGCCTCCGAGAGGAGGGAGAGCGCGCCGACGGGCGTCTTCAGCTCATGGCTGACGTTGGCGACGAAGTCGCGTCGTACTGCCTCTATCCGGCGGGCCTCGGTGAGGTCCTCGACCAGGAGCAGCACCAGCCGGGAGCCCAGCGGCGCGACGCGCGCGGAGACGGCGAGCGCCTCGCCGCGTCCGGTGCCGCGCCGGGGCAGGTCCAGCTCGACCTGCCGTATCTCGCCGTCCCGGCGGGTCTCGCGGGCCATCTTCATCATCGGCTCGACGGCGAGCTTCCCTCCGCGCACCAGCCCGAGGGCGTACGCGGCGGAGCTGGCCTTGACGACGGCGTCCGCCTCGTCGAGGACGACGGCGGAGGAGCGGAGCACGGACAGCACGGTGTCGACGCCGGGCGGCAGCACCGGGTCCGTGTGCAGGGAGGTTCTGGTGGGACGCTTCTGCTCGCGCTCGCTGACACGGAACGCCAGCATGGCGATGACGCCGGTGAGCACTCCGGCGATCGCTGCCGCTGCGGCGACCGCCGCGTTCACGTCCATGCGTCCAGGTTAGGCACGAGGTCGGACATCCCCACAGCGATCGGAGGGCGACCTCGAACACTCGTCGCCCAGAGTTCACCTTGGAGCCAGTATTGGTTCATTTGAGATGGCTGAAACGGACGCGTACGGGTCGGAACGTGGGAGCGTGGGTTCGTCCGGGGCCCCCGGTCACCGTTCGCCTTCGCCGTTCATCTTCGCCGTTCATTCGGTCGTTCGGTCGTCCTGGCCTGGCGGAACGGCTTCCGGCACGGCTTTTCTGGTTACCCACGAGCAGACGTACGTAAGAGAGGGACACCCTGATGCGGGACGCGTACCACGAGGAACTTGACTCGATCGGTGAGGGCCTGGTCGAGATGGCCCGACTGGTGGGGTCGGCTATCGGGCGCGCCACGACGGCGATGCTCGACGCCGACCTGAAGCTGGCCGAGAGCGTGATCGAGGCCGACAAGAAGGTCGACGACCTCCAGCACGACCTGGAAGCCCGTGCGATAGCCCTGCTGGCCAGGCAGCAGCCGGTGGCGACGGATCTCCGGATCGTCGTGACCTCGCTGCGGATGTCGGCCGACCTGGAGCGCTCCGGCGACCTCGCCCAGCACGTCGCCAAGCTGACCCGGCTCCGCTTCCCCGAGCACACGGTCCCGCGCGACCTGCACGCCACGATCCTGGAGATGGGCCAGCTCGCGCAGCGTCTGATGGCCAAGGCCGCCGAGGTGATCATCACCAAGGACGTCGACCTCGCGCTGCAGCTGGAGAGCGACGACGACGCGATGGACCTCCTGCACCGCACGCTCTTCCAGCACCTCATGGACGACCGCTGGAAGCACGGCATCGAGACCGCCGTCGACGTCACCCTCCTCGGCCGCTACTACGAGCGCTTCGCCGACCACGCGGTGTCCGTCGCCAAGCGTGTGGTGTACCTGGTGACGGGCGAGCACGCGGACGAGCTGCAGGCGGACATCCAGCCGGTTACGGGGGTGGAGGGGGCGTAGCCCTCCGGGGGGTGGGGCGGGGGCTACGGCCTCGGGTTGGGCCGGGGGTTGGCCGGAGGGCTACGGCCTCGGGTTGAGCCGGGGGTTGGCCGGAGGGCTACGGCCTCGGGTTGAGCCGGGGGTTGGCCGGAGGGCTACGGCCCGGGGTCGGACCGAGGGCGGTGGAAGTGGCTGGTCGGCGCTCGGGGACCCGGCGGGGCGTGCGGACGCCTCCATGCGCCGCTGATGCGCCGTTGATACGCCCGGCCGAACGGGCGTGCAATGGGGCAACCAACGGGCACGGGCACCAGCCTTCGCTGCGTCGCCTTCCGTGCCTTCGAGGAGGGACCATGGCCAAATCCCCCGCCAGCCCCAGCACGCCGGACCCGACCCGGGCCCGGGACACCCATCAGCCCACCGACCTCAAAGCCCTGCCGCTTCTCGGCGCCTGCGGCTGCGGCTCCGGATGCGCGTGCGGGTGCCAGTCCGGCAACCCGTGCCAGTGCGGCTGACCGCACGCGGTCGCCTCGTACGGCGGCGAAGGGGGCCTGTCGCTCGCGGCGGGCCCCCTTCGCCATGGAGTCGCCCGGATGGCCGTACGGGCGGAGCATGAAGAGGAGGAGGGGGACGGGAAGGGAGGGGAGGTAGACGGAGAAGGAGGGCCGGGGAGGGGGACGAGACAACCGGGGGGGCGAGGACGAAAGAGGTACGGGTCATGACCATGTTCATGGACGTCCACCACGACATGAAGGGCATCACGGAGGAGCAGCTGCACGCCGCGCACAAGGCCGACGTCGACATCCAGAGCGACGAGAACGTCCGCTTCCAGCGCGCCTGGGCCGACCCCCAGTCCGGCACGGTCTACTGCCTCTCCGAGGCACCCTCCGCCGACGCCGTCCAGCGCATCCACGAACGCGCCGGCCACAAGGCGGACGAGATCCACCCGGTCCCGCTGACGATTTAGCAGAACTTGGGCCGCGTACGAGGGCTTTCGGTACGCGCGGCACGCCCCCGCACGCCCTGTCCGGCGCCGTCCGCGAGATGGAACCATCCCCATGCCGCTACTCCGATAGGCCGCTGCTCCGATAGGCCGATATCGGCGGCACCACACAACAGGGGGGTTCCGCACATGTCCGTAGTGATGTCGATGCACTGGCCAGAGGTGACTCCGGAGGAGTACGACACCGTGCGCGACGCGGTCGACTGGGAGGGGGTCCCGGCGGCGGGCGGCCAGCTTCACGTGGCCTGGTTCGACGACCAGGGCCTCCATGTCACCGACGTCTGGGAGTCCCAGGAGGCGTTCGAGGCCTTCTTCGCCGAGAGGCTCGCCCCCGTCATCCAGAAGGCCGGCCTCACCGGCACCCCCGAAACCACCTTCAGCCCCCTCCACCGCCGCTTCGTCGCCCCGGACGTCACGGGCGCGGCGTAGGGCAGGGCGCCGGCCGGGGCATCTGAGCACCTGAGTACCCGTACTCATGTGCGGTGACTGCCCCACCGGCATGCTGGGCGCCATGTGGCGGACGGACAATCACCCGGAGTCGGGGTCGGGGCGGTGGTGGATGTGAGTCGCGGGAGCGAGCCGACGACCGGCCAACAGCTCGGGGCCGGCGTGGCCCTGCTCATCATCGACCTGATGGTCATCGCCTGGCTGGTGTTCGCCTACGGGATGGCGGGCTGGGCCGACAGCTACGACTCCGGGAACGCGCCCAGCGCCCCCGGGCAGGCATCCCAAGGCATGTGGATCCTGTTCGGCGGCGCGGTCATCACAGGCGGTGCGCTGCTCGCACTCCGCTGGCGCATTACCGCCCTCGTGCAACTCCTCGTCCTGGGAACGGGAGCGCTACTCCTGGCCGGGCTCGCGACACCGACGTAGCACCCGATCCACCCACTCGCTGAGCCGGGGCCCGGTTCAGGGCACGGGCATGGGCATGGGCATGGGCTCAGCGAAGAAGCCCCCTACCGGCGGAGAGAATCCGCGGGTAGGGGGCTTGTTCGGCGCTGCTTACTTCTTCTTGCCCTGGGTCTTGTCGGAGATCTTGGTGAGCTGGGTTTTTGCTGGTCAGGGGCAGTGGGATCGTGCACCGGGTGGTCGTCGTTGGTCATCATTGGCCACTGTTGAGCGTCCTCGGACGGCCCAGGGACGGCCCAGACATCGGCCCCTTCGGCGGCCTACGAGCTGATGGGCAACTCTCGTGCTCGCTGGCGTGCTTGGGCTCGTATCTCCTTCAGGCGACTGTGGAACGCGTTGTGGCGGTTCTGATCGAGGTTCAGCGGGAGGTCGAGCTGGGAAATGAGCTGTGACTCCAGGGCCCATGGTTCGCTCTGCTCAATCCAGCACACCCGCGCGTTGTCCGCCATCCACTGGCTCAGGGTCGCTTCGCCGACCTTGCCGAAGGTCATCCGCTTACCGCTGCCCACGCGGCGCAGTTCAAGGCCGAGCAGGCACCCGAGGGTGAGCCGCAGTGTCGAGCCGGCCGCGTTGCCCCGGTAGTGGTAGCGCACCCGCTTGCGAAGGTTCTGCGTGCTGGTCCGGTTCGCCATGAACCGCGGGGCTATACCGACGTACAGCAGGCGCCCAGCGTCCAGGTCGGGGTGGGGCGGCTGCTCGAAGTGCCACCCATAGACCCCTGCCGCCGCCGGTACAGGACTCGGACGAACCAAGACCTCCTGCGCCGACCACAACTGATCGGGACTGACGAGAGCGGTAGCTTCCACGGCATCTCCAGGCACGCGACGGCTGATCGTCGCAGGCTACTGGTCGCCACTGACAGCATCCCTCGCCTCCGTAGCTGCGTGACATCAGCTTGGGAAGCTTGGGTCTTCTGGGGGTTGTTGCTGCCCTGCGGCGGGGGCGGGGTCGGGGCCTTGGTCGCACCGCGGTCGGCCCCTGCTGTTCCCCGTGGTTCCCCGCAGGATCTGGCACGCGAATGGCACGGCATCTCCGCTCCGGAGCGCGCGGAGGCTAGGCCTTGGAGCGTCTGAGCGTCCACCGACGATAGTCAGCCACGACGGCGGGTGCGCCGACCGGGCAAGCGCGCGTAAGCCCCGCTACACCCCTGCCGTAGGCGCGACCGTCACGGCCTGAGCCGATCAAGGATCGCCTTTGCAGGGGCCTTCGTCGCTTCCGCGGACAACTCGCATGGTCGAAAGATGCCCACCGCAGTCACGCTTGTGAGGTAATTAGCTCCGCCGCAGCTGAAAGATGACCCACTGCGGTATGGAGAACTGAGGATTATCGTTACCTCAGTTGACCCCCTGATGGTGTGTCCGCTAGCGTCCTACAACGTGACGGGGCGTCATAGTGGCGTCCCTGAAGGGGGAGGGAACTTGAGCATCACCACGTCCTTGAAGCCGGTGACCACCGGTCTGCCCGTCGGCCTCCGGGAGATCCGCAGGGGGGTCATGGCGAACGGCGTCATCGACTGCGAGAACCTGCTGGCGATCGTCAACGACCCTCAGGAGGTCGAGGACGCCGCCAAGCGTGCCCAGAAGGCCGGACAGCCGATCAGCGAGTACGCCCGCACGCGCGGCGAGATTCAGCGGCTCCTCGGCACTGCGAGCAGCAAGAAGGCTAAGAACGTCGGCGAGTACGCCGACTACATTGCGGCCGGCCTGCGGGGGGACTTCGACAACGCATGGTCGCTGCCGCAGATCACTCTGTGGTCGCCGCGCCCGTTGGTCATCGCTGAGGATGGCTCGTCGGCCCTGCCGATCAAGGATGGCCTCTACGCTCTCGACAGCGAGACTCAGGTCACCGCTTGGCACCGGATCAAGCGGCACCCGGCCGCGTACGACCTGGAGGACTTCGACTTCGGTGCGATCCCGCTGTCGTTCGAGATCTTCCACGGCATCAGCGTCATGGCCGCCCGCCAGATCTTCCACGACCGCAACCTGAAGGGTGTCCCGGTCGACAAGTCCTTGGCCATGTCCATGGATGGCCGCGACTTCGGCACCACCGTGACGCGGAAGTTGATGGAGTCGCTGAAGGTGCCGTTCGGTGAGACCACGGTTCCGCTGTCCAGCTTGATCCTCACCGGCAAGCGCCAGGTGTCAGACAAGGCCGTGGAGTGGATGACGATGTCGGTCCTACGGACCCTCGTTGCCACGGCCATGCTCGGCAAGGCCGGTATTCACGCCGCGTCGACCGGCATCGAGCACGAGGACATCCCCGCCGACGAAAGCGGCGACCGTCCGGACAAGGTCGTCGTGCAGCGAGAGGTCATGGAGACGGTGGGCGCGTTTCTCCAGGAGAACGCCGCGCTCTTCCATGCCAAGACTGCCATCACCGCACCTGCCGTCGTGGCCGGCCTGGGCGCGACCATGAACCGCACCATGTCCTGGAGCGCGGACCCCTTGCCCGAGGGCCTCACTCTTGAGCGCCTGTTGGAGGGTATCGAGTGGGAGCGCGAAGCGAAGTACTGGAGCGGCATCGCGGCCAAGGTGACTGACCGGGGCGCCGTCTCCTGGGCCGGCGGCGCCCGTGACTCTGGCCACAAGGTCTACGACGCGCTGAACCACCCGGAGAGCGAAACGGGTAAGCAGATCCGCGGACGGTTCTAGCTTCCCTCTCGCAAGGGCTTGAAAACCGTCGTGGCAGTGATGTCACCGCGGGTTCAAATCCCACCGTTTCCGCAGTAAAAGCGGCCCCTGACCTGGCGAATCGGTCAGGGGTCGCTTTCACGAGAGCTGGTCCGTCAATTACCGTGGTTCCCCCTCGGTCTGCCAACAGAGCTCGACGTCGATGACTTCTTCGTCGCCCCCGTGTGGCTCACTCATCCCCGTCCCTGTTCAGATACAGCGGGGAAGAGAGGTCCGTGTCCAGGTCCAGGAACCACATGGTGACGGCGTGCTCAAACTTTGCGCAGGCGTTGAGGTGCTGGGCGGTGAGGTGGGCAACGTACCGGGCGGCGGCCGCGCTATGCCGGGCGGACTCGTCAGTGCCGGTCGGCAGGTCGTTCTTCAACGAGAGGATCGCCAGCCACCAGCCGTTGAGGAGGTCGGTAGCGAACGAGTGCAGCATCTTGCGGGCTTCGCCCACTCCGTGTTCGGACGCGAGGAGGCGGATCCCGTCGGCGTCGAAGCCCTTGAAGGCGATGTCGGGGATGCCGGACAGGTCTTCGCGGAAGCGGGCAATCGCCTCCAGCTCGGCCGCGGTGAATGGGTCGGTCCCGGACTCGTACTTGGACAGGTCGTCAATGCCGGTGTCAGCCATCGTGCTCCTTCGGTGGCGCTACGGGGTCAGCCGAGGTGATAACACAGGTGCAGGCTCGGCCGCTCCTGCAGGGGCGTGATGCCGAGGACATTGAGGGCGGCCTGAGCAGCGAGCAGCCAAGGGCTTAGAAGGCGCCTGGTGTGACCGTCGGCGCATCTCTCCTGACCTAGTGCTTCACGGACGCCGAGCGCGATGGATCGGCGCCTTCGACACGTATTTGACAGGGGGCGCCGCGGCAACTGGAAGCCACAGAGTGTGGAGCCCCCTGCCATTGGTTCAGGTCAGGGGGTCTCCAGTTTCCCAACCGCGCCCGCCCAGGCCGGGCTCTTGGCATACTCCCTTAGCCAATCGACCATCGCTTCACAGCTCGCGATGTAGTCCTGTGCGGCACCAGTGGTCGGGAGACGCCTTCTGTCTCGGAGCTCCCGTGAGATTGCGTGGAGATCACGCAGGGACTGCGCGATGTCATGGGGGAAGTACCGTTCACTCCAGAAGAGGCGCGTCAATATGGTCTCGCCGATCCTGCCGTAGGTCGTGTGCTCCAACACCATGCGGCTGATAGTCGAGCGAACTTGATTCCACGCTTCGAGCATCGCGTTGGTCGGGTCAATGTAGGGACCTGTCGGCCGAGCATCACGTTCACGTCGCTCGGCAGCTGTCGCGGTGGACGGCAGCGGCAGTTCGCTGGCCTGCGGCTCGGCCTGTGTCACGGCCTCCTCCACCTCGGCGCTGGCCTGCTCAACAGCTTCCGAGAACTCAGCGTCCACACCCACAGCGCTCAGTGCTTTGACTCGCCGGAGCAAGCCTCGAACCTCCTCCCTGAACCCGTACGCGACGGCAAGGATCACGGCCGGCCACACAAGCACCTTGAGGAAGTCCAGAACCAGACGGGCTATCTCCACCAGATCATCTTGGCTTCTAGGGGAAACGCTGTAAGGCGTTTGCGCAACTTAGTCAGAAGATGCGACGGCCTAGAGGTGGGCGAAAGGCCCCCATCTTGGCCAAACGCGCAGTTAGAGGGCCCGTTGCTGCCGAATCACTGCCAGTTCTCCGGGCTTCGGCATAACCCACCCAGTGTCGCAGATCAACTCGGGGAGCCCAGGCCAGAGGGGAACGGGGGTGGTCACCCGTGGGTGCCGACTGTCAGCGTTGGTCGACCTCGCACGGCCCAGAGACGGCCCACGAGGCTGCGCCGCCGATCGAGCACGCTGCCCGCGGCACACGATCGGTGCACATCTTGATCAGTTCATGGGACTAGCCGTTCAACAGCCGTTAGTCTCACGGCCATGGCGACACCCGAAGAGATCGAAGCCCTCCTGCGCCAACCCGAGGGAGTTGATCTTGAGTTCAAGAATGCCAGAGTGCATCCTCGCGTACTCGGCAGAATTATCGCCGCATTCGCCAATACGCGCGGTGGCACGATCATTGTTGGCATTGACGATCGACCTAATCCAACAGCGGGCAGGCTAACCGGCGTCGATCCGCACGCATTTGAACGCCTCGTAAATTACGCGCGCAGGCACCTGGATCCCCAACCCGAGATACGAGCCTTTTGCGTTACAGCTCGAGGCAAACAGTTCGGCATAATTCGCGTAGAAGCGTCCCAAAGCACGCCTGTATCCAGTGATGGCCAAGTGGCTATACGAGTGGGATCGAGCATTACGACGATACCCGCATCGAATTTCGCACTTCGTTCATCCAGCACCCCTGATTCGAATCAAATAGTTCCCGAAGTTCGAGTGGCTTCGCTAAATCGACGCCGAGCGTTCCGGCGTCGCAACGTCCTGATTATAGCGGCCGCAGCCCTAGTCCTGCCTGGCGCGCTTTTTCTGGTCCGGTTCCTACAAGGAAATGATCCTGCATCTCTTACGCCTGGAGCAGCCCTACTAGGCTTCTCAATTCTTTTCGCTGGGCTAATGGTGGAACTCGTAGGGTGGAGGCCCGAGGACGAAGACGTCGCCCAAACGCGAGAGAGGGTGCGGCAGGCTGAAGCCGAACTGGAAGAGGAACTCCGCTCCTTCCATGCCGATGCTTCGCAGTCACAAGCGGAGGATGAGGAGCAGGCACGCCTGACGCTTTCCGCCCTCTGGACAGTGACCCATCGCCGATTGGACCACTACCATGGCATTGCACTAGAACAAGCAGCCAAATCGTTCCGCAACGCCCAGATCGCCATGACTGTCGGCTTCATCTTGCTAGTTGCGTTCGCCGCTGTGGCCTTCTTCGCCAGCACGACAGCTGGCGCCGTCGTAGCTGGCGCACTCGGCGCAGTCTCCGCTGCTCTCGCTGGATATGTGAGCAGAACCTTCGTTAAATCACAGGAAACTGCTGCCGAGCATTTGCGTGCCTACTTTGATCAGCCACTTGAGTTCGCCCGCTATCTAGCTGCTGAACGGCTGATTACTGACGCCCGTCTCGAAACACAGCAGCGAGCGGAAATCCTGAGTTCCTTGGTACAAGCGATGATCGCAGGGCCACCTTCAGATCGTGGTGCTCAGGATATTTCGCAATCCAGCCAAGGCAGGTAGGCGCCACAACCTCAGCTCCCCACTCACCTCAGCTCCCATCCCGTCTGCCGTCGACCCACACACCGTGGAGCGGGCACGGTTCAGGGCGTCAAGGTGGAGTGCGCCACTGTAGGAACGACCTTGACGCCCTGAACCGTGGCTGCTCGGCTCTGCCTGGGTCGACGGCAGACGGGATGGGAGCTCCCCGCGCCCGCCACCAACGGCCGGCACTCGCGAACGGCGCCCCCGCCATCTCGGAGCCTGAGCGCCCCCGCCGGAGGCATGTCCTTGACCCGCGGGTGACTTCCTCGCTTCTGCCCGCATGCACGTAGCGCGCCGCCGGGCGCGGCCAGCCGGGGCGCAGACAGGAGGCAGGCCGCGCCGCAGAGGCGGCGCGCGCCCGCGCCGTGCGCGGGCTCTTGAACCAGTAGAGAAAGTTGTAACTCAGTCGGACTGCTGGGACTGTTCAGCCTCGGTGGGCGCTTGACTGTCCGGCTTCATCTGGTGCGTGTCGTGGCCTGCGGCGCGGAACTCGTCCAGTAGCTCGAAGAACATTTCCATGGCCGGCACGTCGGTCTGCTCCGCCCTGCGCTCGATCTCGACCGCCCAACCCAGCGAGCTGGGGTACGACATCCCCAGGCGGCGCCAAAGCCACTGAGCGAACGGCCCCAGACTTCCAGGGTGGAGGTCGCAATCCTCGTCGATGCCATGGATGCCGAGGGCCGCTGTGTAGCCGATCAGCATGGACTCCAGGTGCAGGAGCGACCGGCCTCGCACCCACATGCTCGGACGAAGCCTGACTTCGTCCAGGAAGTCATACACATCCGCCAACTCGCTGAGCTGTCTGGGCCTCCGTGCTGCCTTCCCCGTCTCTGTCATAGGGCCACGCTAGTGGAGACCGTCACCGCTGGTGGCCGTCGTGGAGCGGCTTGAAGTCATAGGCACACACCGGAAGTTGGATGCCCTGACGGTGAGCGAGTGGCAGGTAGAGCACTGGCCGGATCGTCCACGTGATGCGGGTCGAGTCGAAGGTGACCGACACGGTGCAGGGCTCGGAGCGCAGGAGGGCTCGTCGTGTGTCTATGCGGCCGTCGTACAACCACTGCCATGCCTGCTCGGATGCTTCCGGGTCAAACGCTGGAGAGATGGTGCGGAGCGCGACAGCAACCCACCTGTCCGCCTGGGGCGCCGAGTAGGCGTCGAACGACGCCCTCAGCTCCGCCCCGCCCTGACCGTAGAGGCCTTCGGTCCAGCACTCGCACCAGTAGCCCCGGCGGGCTTCGTCCTTCAGCACAGGTGGTCTCCCGGTCGGGTGCCGGTGAACAGTTCCGCGGTGACCGTGCAGCCGCCCTCGCTGCCGTGGATGACGACCCGGTGGGCGAGTGCGGTGACCATGCCCAGGCCCCGGCCGTGTTCGGCCTCGTCGTCCTGGTGCTCGGCCTTGGGGGCCGTGCCGGTTCCTCCGCCGTCCGTCACCGACAGGGCGATCACCTGCCGGGTCACCGCTAGGGCCAGGTGGAAGCTGCCGGATTCCATGCCGCTGGCCGTGTGGAGGATCGCGTTCGCGCTCAGTTCGCTCACGATCAGTTCGGCGTCGTCGGCCAGGGGTGATCCGCGCAGGATGTCGCGGGTCCAGCGGCGGGCCCGGCTGACCTCTTCGGGAAATCCTGGGCAAGTGAGTCCCCAGACCCGGGCGGTGCTCGTATACTCGTGCATACAAGTTCCTTCGTGCTGGTAGGCCGCCATGTGCAGCGGGTTCGGGCTAGACGAGTTTCACGCCGTCGTGGGCGCGGATGGCCGGCGGGGATACCGCGTCCAATGCGTCGGTGACGCGGATCGCGTATGCCTCGTCGGCAAGCTCGGTGACTTCTTCGCGGGTGGCCCAGCGCAGTGCGCGGGTCTCGTCGCCGGTGGTCGGGGTGCCGTCGGCCGCCTCGCAGCGGAAGACCAGCGAGACGATCAGGCCCGTCATGTTCTTGTAGACACCGGTCAGGGTCGCGGGAAGTGTGATCTTGATGCCGGTCTCTTCGAGTACTTCGCGCTGGAGGGCTTCGGGGAGGGTTTCCTCGCGTTCGAGGACTCCGCCCGGGGGTTCCCACTTGCCGTTGTCACGGCGTTTGATCAAGAGGGCCCGGCCCTGGTCGTCGACGATGACTCCGGCGACGCTCACGGAGTGCGGACGGTCAGTGCTCACGTTCCTCGGCCCTCTCGGCTGGCTAGGCTCTCCACCGTAGCAACAACAATCGCCCACTCGTCTAGATATCTAAAGGAGTACACGTGCCCTCTCTTCCTTCCGGCTTCCTCGGTGATCTCGATCCCACGAGTGATCGTGCGGTCTTTCGGCAGATCGCCGACCAGTTGCGCGAGGCCATCGACCGTGGGCGGTTCAAGGAGGGTGAAAAACTGCCCTCGGAAGCCGAGCTTGTTGACCACTACGGGGTATCCCGGATGACGGTCCGCAACTCCTTCTCCGTCCTCCAGGGCGAAGGTCTCGTACACGCCGAGCACGGCAAGGGCGTCTTCGTCCGGCCCCGGCCGCCCGTGCGGCGACTCGCCTCCGACCGGTTCGCCCGGCGCCACCGCGAGCAGGGCAAGGCCGCCTTCATCGTCGAAGCAGGCGCCGCCGGCAGTCACCCCCAGGTCGACAGCCTTGAAGTGAAGGAAGAAAAGGCCAGTCAGGACGTCTCGACACGGCTCGGTTCCGTGCGGCGAGTGCTGGCTCGCCGGCGCCGGTATCTCCTCGACGGACGGCCGGTCGAGTTCGCCACCTCATATCTCCCGCTCGACATCGCTCGCGGTACGCCGATCGCCGAGCCGAACCCCGGACCCGGCGGGATCTACGCCCGTCTCGAAGAGCTGGGCCACCGCCTCGACCACTTCGAGGAGGAGATTCGCGCCCGGATGCCTTCGCCCGCCGAGGTGAAGACGCTCCGGCTGGCCTCCGGTGTACCGGTGATCCACCTGATCCGTACCGCCTTCGACGCCGAGGGCCGGGCCGTGGAGGTCTGCGACACGGTCATGGCAGCGGACGCATACGTGCTGGCGTACCAGCTCCCGGCGACGTGATGAGGTGATGTGCGGTGGTGCGCGGGGGGACGCTTCTCCGACTCGTACAACCCCCAACAAGCATACTCGTATAGACGATTAGATCAGTGAGCTGCCTTGCGAGCCATTCGTGTTGAGCCCCTCAAGTCAGCACGATCCTGCCGACGCATGTTCCCGAGCCCAACGTCCGCGACCGGCAGACGGGCGAGAGCGCCGAGGACGTAGTGCGGCAGGATGCTCGGAATTCGTTACTTCGGGAGGGAATTACATGGGCTCCACGGATGGCGTCGTCGATCTGATACATCTGGCCGACAGGCCCGGCACCAGCGGTCACTGTGTCTCCGTGCGCGTCCTGGGCCGATACCGACCCGGAATCCTGACCGGCCACGACTTCCTCGACTGCGAGATCGTCATCGTGACGGAATCCGTCAATGCCACCTTCCCGGTGACTCTCCTACCCGAGGACCTGGAGGACTGGGAGGACACCTTGGCAATCCTGGAATCCGGTCGGTTCGCCATGTGGCTCAACTCCGGGCGGACTCCCTCGATGAAGTTCAAGCCCGACGAGAGCCACAGTCTTTGGGTGTCCGTGCACGACGGGCCGTCGTCAGGGGTCACTGTCACCGTCCCACTGTTCGCACCATCGGGAGCATGGGCCAGCAAGCAGCGTGAGCTACTCGCCCGAGTGCGCGAGGTCTTCCCCCGCGAGGTCATCGAGACATCACCCAGCGCCTACGAGTGGCGGCACGCCGGCAAAGCCTGACGCTCCGTCAAGCAACTGCCGGCCCACAGACGGCCCAGGCCCGCCAAAAAGCCCCCTACCAGCGGACACCCGCAGGTAGGGGGCTTGATCAGCTCCGCTTACTTCTTCTTTCCCTGGTTCTTGACCGCCTCGATCGCCGCGGCGGCCGCGTCGGGGTCGAGGTAGGTGCCGCCGGGGTTGAGGGGCTTGAAGTTGGGGTCGAGGTTGTAGGCGAGGGGGATGCCGGTGGGGATGTTCAAGCCCGCGATGTCGGCGTCGGAGATGTCGTCGAGGTGCTTGACGAGGGCGCGGAGGGAGTTGCCGTGGGCGGCGACGAGGACCGTGCGGCCGGCGAGGAGGTCGGGGACGATGCCGTCGTACCAGTAGGGGAGCATGCGGGTGACGACGTCCTTGAGGCACTCCGTGCGGGGGCGCAGCTCCGGCGGGATCGTCGCGTAGCGCGCATCGGCCGCCTGGGAGAACTCGTTGTCGTCCGCGAGCGGGGGCGGCGGGGTGTCGTACGAGCGGCGCCAGAGCATGAACTGCTCCTCGCCGAACTCCGCGAGGGTCTGGGCCTTGTCCTTGCCCTGGAGGGCGCCGTAGTGGCGCTCGTTCAGGCGCCATGAGCGGTGGACGGGGATCCAGTGGCGGTCGGCGGAGTCGAGCGCCAGCTGCGCGGTGCGGATGGCGCGCCTCTGGAGGGAGGTGTGGAGCACGTCGGGGAGCAGGCCGGCGTCCTTCAGCAGCTCACCGCCGCGCGTCGCCTCCTTCTCTCCCTTCGGCGTGAGGTTGACGTCCACCCAGCCGGTGAACAGGTTCTTCTCGTTCCACTCGCTCTCGCCGTGGCGGAGCAGGATCAGCTTGTACGGTGCGTCGGCCATGGCCCCGAGCGTAATCGACGGCCGGAAACGATCACTCGCCCGGCCGACAGGCGGACAGGGCCGCATCCGCCGTCGCGGACAGTTGACTGGGGTTGCTAATTGGGTGGCCCGTCTCCCGCGCGCGTCCGTAAGTTGTCTTCGCCGCGTTAGCCACTTACGTCCGTGGGGGACCCTCATGCCACTCGTCGCTGCCAGACGTGCCGTCCGGGAGTCCGTCTCGGGGCTGCCCCGGGAGTTCTGGTGGCTGTGGACCAGCACGCTCGTCAACCGGCTCGGCGCGTTCGTCGCCACCTTCATGGCGCTGTATCTGACGCTCGACCGCGGCTACTCCGCCTCGTACGCCGGGCTCGTCGCCTCGCTGCACGGCCTCGGCGGTGTCATCTCCTCGCTCGGCGGCGGGGTCATGGCCGACCGGCTCGGGCGGCGGCCCACGCTGCTCATCGCCCAGGCGTCCACCGCCGGGTCCGTCGCGCTCCTCGGCTTCGTGCAGCACCCCGTCGCCATCGCAGCCGTCGCCTTCCTCGTCGGCGCCACCAGCAACGCGTCCCGCCCCGCCGTGCAGGCGATGATGGCCGACATCGTCCGGCCCGAGGACCGCGTCCGCGCCTTCTCCCTCAACTACTGGGCCATCAACCTCGGTTTCGCGATCTCCTCCATGGCCGCCGGGTTCATCGCCGAGGTCAGCTATCGCGCCGGGTTCCTGATCGAGGCAGGGATGACGATGACCTGCGCGGTTCTTGTTTTCCTGAAGCTTCCGGAGTCACGGCCCGACAGCGGTACGGCAGGGGACGGGAAGGCCGACGGTGGCGGCGGCACGGGCGCGGTCGGGCTCGGGACCGTCGTACGCGACGGGCGGTTCATGGGGGTCGTGGGGCTGTCCTTCCTCGTCGCGCTGATCTTCCAGCAGGGGGCGGTGGGCCTGCCCGTCGCCATGGGCGAGGCCGGTTTCACGCCCGCCGACTACGGTCTCGCCATCGCCGTCAACGGCGTACTGATCGTCGCCCTGCAGATCCCGGTCACCCGGTTCATCGAGCACCGCGATCCGGGGCGGCTCCTCGTCGTCTCCTCCGTGCTCGCCGGGTACGGCTTCGGCCTCACCGCCTTCGCCGGGTCGATCGGCGTCTTCGCCCTCACCGTCTGCGTCTGGACCCTCGCCGAGATCGTCAACGCGCCCACCCAGACCGGCCTCGTCGTCCGCCTCTCCCCCGCGCAGGGGCGCGGCCGCTACCAGGGCATGTACACGATGTCGTGGTCCGTCGCCGCGCTGGTCGCTCCGCTCATGTCCGGTGTCGTCATCGACCGGTGGGGCGCGGAGTGGCTGTGGGGGATGTGCGCGGTGATCGGGACCGTGGCGGGGGTGGGGTATTGGGCGCTGATGCGTCGGATGCCGCCGGAAGTCGGTACGGGTGCGGATACGGATACGGATACGGCTACGGAGGCAGCGGCTCCCACGGAGGCGGCGGAGACGGAGACGGAGACGGACGCGGCGAAGGTCCGTACCGGCTCGGGCTGAGTGCCGACGACGAACCGGCGTCGGCACGGATGTCACAGATGTCACGGATGCATCCGCGCCCCCTTCACCACCTTGTCCACGCCGTTGCGCGGCCCGTACACCGCCAGCCCGACCAGGTCCAGGTCGCCCGTGCCCACCGCTCGTACGGCCGCGCGGTTGTCGCGGTCGTTGCCCGTGGTGAAGAGGTCGGACGTGAAGACGGCGCGGGGCAGGGCACGGGCCAGCGCCCGTGCGTGGGCCGCCTTCAGGACCTCCTTGGTGGCCTCGAAGACGAGGACCGGCTGGCGGAACATCGGGAGGTAGCCCGTGCCGTCGGCGTCCTCGTACGGCTCGCCGATCACCTCCGGAACGGTCGGACCGAGGCCGCTGACCAGGAAAGACGTGACGTTGAGGCGTTGCCAGGTCTCGAGGTCGTCGCGGAGGACGACGGCGATCTTGGTGTCGAAGCGGATGGGGGGCGGCACGTCCACAGGGGTCTCGCTGCTCACCCTGTTCACACTGTCCACGTTGTTCGCGCTGTTCATGGGACGAGACTGTCGACCGGCGTACGCCCCCGTCTTGTACGTTCTTTGCATGTGCCCCCAGCGGCAGCGATCCCCTCAGCGCGAGGTCTCCGCCTGGCGGCCCCGCGTGCCCGGCATCGCCGAGGTGTTCCACGCGCACTACACGGAGTACGCGTACCCGATGCATGTGCACGACGTGTGGACGCTGCTGATCGTGGACGACGGGGCCGTACGGTACGAGCTGGACCGGCAGGAGCACGGGACGCCGAACGACACGGTCTCGCTGTTGCCGCCGTACGTGCCGCACAACGGGGCGCCGGTCACGGACGCGGGTTTCCGCAAGCGGGTGCTGTACCTGGACCTGGATTCGAGCACGCTGGAGCTGGACGAGAGTCTCATCGGCGCGGCGGTGGACGAACCGGACCTCCGGGATCCGCTGCTGCGGCTACGGGTGGGGCAGTTGCACGCGGCGCTCGCGCGGCCGGGGGACGAGTTGGAGGCGGAGAGCCGGCTCGCCCTCGTCGGGGAGCGGCTGCGCGGGCATCTGCGTCCACGGGCCGCCGGGACAGCTCGGGGCGGCGGCGGTCGTACCGTCGCCCATCGGCTGCGGGAACTGCTCGACGCGCGGATCGCCGACGGGGTGACACTGGAGGAGGCCGCGGGGGCGGTGCGTGCCCACCCCGCCCATCTCGTACGGGCGTTCGGGGCGGCCTTCGGGATCGCGCCGCACCAGTATCTGATGTCCCGCCGGGTGGAACGGGCCAGACGGCTGTTGCTGGACGGGGTGCGGCCGGGCGAGGCCGCGGCGCTCGCCGGCTTCTACGACCAGGCGCATCTGACACGGCACTTCAAGCGGTGGGTGGGGGTCACCCCTGGCCGCTATCGGAGCGGTCAGCGGTAGTCGCCGGGCCACTGTGGGGGCTGCGGGGGCTGTCATTCGGAGTCGCCTCACGCGTCAGGTGGGCGAACGCGTCCAGGTTGCGCGTCGACTCGCCCCGGGACACGCGCCACGCGTACTCCCGGCGGATCGCGGAGGCGAAGCCCAGTTCGAGGAGGGTGTTGAAGGCGCCGTCGGCCGCTTCCAGGACCTGGCCGAGGAGGCCGTCGATGGCGTCGGGGGTGACGGCGGAGAGGGGCAGCCGGGCGGTGACGTAGATGTCGCCGAGCGGGTCGACGGCGTAACTCACGCCGTACAGCTTGAGGTTGCGCTCCAGGAGCCAGCGGTGGACGCCCGCCTCGTTCTCGTCGGGGTGGCGGATCACGAAGGCGTTGAGGGAGAGGGAGTGCCGGCCGACGATCAGGGAGACCGTCGTCGAGAGCTTGCGGGTGCCGGGGAGTTTCACGACGTACGTGCCGGGCGCCGGACCCTCCCACTCCAGCTCGGCCTCGGTGAGGACCTGCTCGATGATCGACACCTGCTCGATGATCGACGCTTTGTCAGCCATGGGGCGAGCGTACCCGCCGGTACGGACAGGCCGGCGACTCACCCGTAGTGGCCCCGCACCGTCTGACGGCGGTGGTCGTGCACGGCGGCCGTGTACACGTCCGCGGTGGCGGCGGCCGAGCTGTCCCAGCCGAAGGACTCGGCGTGGCGGGCGGCGGCCGCGCCCATGCGGGCGGGCAGCTCGGGGGCGTCGGCGAAATCGCGGAGCACGCGCGCGTAGGCGGCAGGATCGTGGCCCGGGACCAGGAAGCCGGTCTCGCCGTCCCGTACGGCGACTGGGAGACCGCCGACCGAGGCCGCCAGCACCGGCGTACCGGCCGCCTGCGCCTCGATCGCGACCAGCCCGAAGGACTCGCTGTACGACGGCATGACCAGCACGGACGCCGCCCGGAACCAGTCCGCGAGCTGCTCCTGCCCGACCGGCGGCCGGAACCGTACGACGTCGGCGATGCCGAGCCGCGCGGCCAGTTTCTGCAGGCCCTCCGGTTTGGCGAGGCCGCTGCCGCTGGGCCCGCCGACCACCGGGACCACGATCCGCGAGCGCAGCTCGGGGCGCTCGTCGAGGAGGACGGCGACGGCGCGGAGCAGGACGTCGGGGGCCTTGAGGGGCTGGATACGGCCGGCGAAGAGGGGGATCAGGGCGTCCTGCGGCAGGCCGAGACGGGCCCGCGCCGCCGCGCGGCCGTCGGCCGGGCGGAAGCGGTCGAGGTTGACGCCCGGGTGGACGACGGCGACCTTGGCCGGGTCGGCCTCGTAGTGGCGGACGAGTTCGTCGGCCTCCTCGGCCGTGTTGGCGATGAGGCGGTCGGCGGCGCGGACGATCTGGGTCTCGCCGATGACGCGGGCGGCGGGCTCGGGGGTGTCGTCGGTGGCGAGCGCGGCGTTCTTGACCTTGGCCATGGTGTGCATGGCGTGGACCAGGGGGACGCCCCAGCGTTCGGCGGCGAGCCAGCCGACGTGGCCGGAGAGCCAGTAGTGCGAGTGGACGAGGTCGTAGTGGCCGGGGCGGTGGCCGGCCCAGGCCTGCATCACCCCGTGCGTGAACGCGCACAGCTGGGCCGGGAGTTCCTCCTTCGCCAGCCCCTCGTACGGGCCCGCGTCGACGTGCCGGACGAGGACGCCCGGGGCCAGCTCGACCGTGGGGGGCAGGGCGCCGGTGGTGGCCCGGGTGAAGATCTCCACCTCGATGTTCTGCGCGGCCAGCCGCTGCGCCAGCTCGACGATGTAGACGTTCATCCCGCCCGCGTCGCCCGTGCCGGGCTGGTGCAGCGGTGACGTGTGCACCGAGAGCATCGCGACCCGGCGCGGCCTCCGGTGCAGCCGCAGCCGCGCCGCGCCGACCGGGGAGCGTCGCCCGAGCCTGCTGACGTAGTGGCTCACGTGGCGTTCCTCCTCGCTCCGGGCATGCCGTTCGGAGGGCGTGGGGTCCCTCTAGGCAGGGGGAACGCCGGAGGAGGCTGTTCCATTTCCCCTTTGCATAAATATTACCGAGCTTCGCTCAACCGTTCGAGGAAATGGGGACATCGCACCCGGGGACCATCCGAGGACCGTCCGAAAACCATCCGAGGACCCCACCCCGGCCGACCGGCATACGCTCACCCCATGGCAAGACCAGTCGGCACCGTGACGCGCGGCACCACCAACCCCAACCGCCTGCGCCGCATGGACCGCTGGATCGCGGCGACGCACGGCGCCGAACTCCGCCGCGCCACCGCCCCCCTCGCCGTCGACCTCGGCTACGGCGCCGCCCCCTGGACCGCCGTCGAACTCCTCCACCGCCTCCGCGCGACAGCGCCCCGCACCCAGGTGGTCGGTGTCGAGATCGACCCGGCCCGGGTCACGGCGGCGAAACCGTACGAGTGCGAGGGCCTGACCTTCCGGCACGGCGGCTTCGAGGTGCCCGTGCCGGGCCGCCCGACCCTGATCCGGGCGGCGAACGTCCTGCGCCAGTACGACGAGGACGAGGTCGCCGCCGTCTGGGACCGCCTGTGCGCCCGCCTCGAACCAGCCACCCCTTCCCACTCCCCTTCTCCCTCGCCCTCCCTTTCGTCGCCCTTCCCGTCCGCCCCCTCCGGGGGCCTGCTCGTGGAGGGCACCTGTGACGAGATCGGCCGCCGGCACGTCTGGGTCGCGCTCGGCCCGGAGGGCCCCCGCACCCTCACCTTCGCCACCCGGCTCGGCTCCCTGGACCGCCCCTCCGACCTCGCCGAACGCCTCCCCAAGGCGCTCATCCACCGCAACGTCCCCGGCGAACCGGTGCACGCCTTCCTCCGCGACTTCGACCGCGCCTGGGCCGCCGCGGCCCCGTACGCCTCGTACGGCGCGCGCCAGCGCTGGATCCGTACGGTCCGCAGCCTGAGCGCGGACTGGCCGGTCCGGGACGGGGTGACGCGCTGGCGGCAGGGCGAAGTCACGGTGGCATGGGAGGCGTTGGCGCCACGGCGCTGAGCCACGCGCCCGCACCAGCACCCGCACCCGCACCCGCACCCGCGACCCCACCGTCGCTGTCGCCGTCGCCGTAACTCAGAGCGACGAATGTGCGACGCACGGGAACGATCACCCCGGGCCGTTCGTCACACAGGCAGGGCCCGTGTCGCGCAGGTGAGAGCAGGAGGGGAGCAAGTGGGAGCGAGGAGACGTGAGTTCTTGCCCGCCTCTGTCGTATTCCGCGACGCCGTGACACGATCACCCGGGCACCGGCAAGTTACTGACGGTTAACCACTGCTGTTTTTTCATGGGGTTGGGGGCAAGGGGTATGGGAGCCGGCAAGCGGAACCTGACCATGGCGGCCGTGGCCGTGGTCTGCGCGATGACGGTGCTGGGCGCACCGGTGCACGCGTACGCGAGCCAGTCCAAACCGACCGAACCGACCCCGGGCGCCTCGCCGTCCACCGCCGCCTCGCCGTCCACGTCACCGTCGCCGTCATCGTCTCCGTCGACACCCGTGACGAACGAGGAGCTGGAGGCCGTACGCACCAAGCTGGAGGGCCTCTACCACGACGCGGCGGTCGCGACGGACGCGTACAACGCGGCCGAGGAGAAGGCCGACCAGCAGTCGAAGGAGCTCGTCGATCTGGCCCACGAGGTCGTCAAGGGCCAGCAGAAGCTGGACAAGCTGCAGGATCTCATCGGCGCCGCGGCCCGTGCCCAGTACCGCGGCGGCGGCCTTCCGCCCGAGGTGCAGCTGTGGCTGAGCGAGAACCCCCAGGACTTCCTGGAGGGCGCGGACCGCGTGCGCCAGGGCCAGCTCGCGACGAAGGGTCTGCTCGCCGAAATGACGCGGACCCAGCAGGACTTGGAGCAGTACTCCAAGGACGCCTCCGCGCGCTGGGAGAAGCTGGAGTCCAACCGCAAGGCCAAGGAGAAGGCCAAGAAGAAGATCAAGAAGCAGATCGCCGCCGCCGAGGAGCTGGAGGCGCAGCTGGAGGACGACGAGCGGGAGCGGCTGGCGCAGTTGGAGGAGGAGGCCGCGCAGCAGTCACAGGCCGCGTGGCTCGACTCCGGCATCCTCGACGAGATCAACGGCAAGGCGTCCCCGCAGGGCAAGAAGGCCGTCAAGTTCGCGACGGACCAGATAGGCAAGTGGTACGAATGGGGCGCCGAGGGCCCCGACACGTACGACTGCTCCGGCCTCACCAGCCAGGCCTGGGCCGCCGCCGGCCTGACCGTCCCCCGCACCTCCCAGGAGCAGTGGCGCCGGCTCAAGCACATCGACATCCAGGACATGCGCCCCGGCGACCTGATCATCTACAACGCCGACGCGAGCCACGTCGCCATGTACCTGGGCAACGGCTCCATGGTCCACGCCCCCCGACCGAACCGAAAGGTGACGATCGCGGGCGCGGGGACGATGCAGATCCTGGGAGTCGTACGACCGGACGCGTGAGCGGCCGGGGCTGGAAACCAGCGGGGTCAGGGGGCGCAGCGCCCTTGGCGGGAGGTCCGGGGCGGAGCCCCGTGAGGGCGCGGCGAACGCCCACGCGCACGGGCGGGGCCGAAGGGGCGCAGCCCCCGCTGACACCCCCACCCCCAAGTGACCCACCCCACGTGACTCTCACCACCTTCCCCGCCCCCGCTCAACCCCCACCGCGTGACATTCGTCATCCCAGGAGAAAGCCCTGCCATGTCCAAGTGCGGTACAGGATGCGGCATATGACACCGGCCGTTTGCCGCCCGGCGCCCCGCCGACCATTCCGTTGCGGCGGCGCCGGGCGCTATGGTCCCCGTCGGTGGGTCGAGGTCCCTCGCCCCGCCGTGCCCTCGGGGGGAGGGAAGGAACCCAACACGATGCCCGTACCCGTACCGCGGCAGAGAGCGATCCCGGCCGTGGAAAGTGGTCAGGCGCACGCCGTGTCCGCACCCAGCGGACCGTCCGGAGAGGGGGCTGCCATGAACGCCTCGGCCCTGGCCCCTGCACACAACTCCACAAACCCGCCCGGCCCCACCGGCGACCGCGCCCCGGGCGCCGGCCCGGCGGCCCCGGGCCCCGTCGGCCCGACCGCACAGCCCGGCGGCCCCACCAACCTCACGGTCCTCCTCATCGAGGACGACCCGGCGGGCTCCCTCAATGTGCCCGAACTGCTCGACTCCGCGGGCAAGCCGATCCGCGTCCGCACCGCCCGCAACCTCACCGAGGCCCAGCGGCTGCTGACCGACGACGTGAACTGCATCCTCCTGGACCTGGCACTCCCGGCCCCGGCCCGCCCCACCCCCGCGGAGCCCGACGCGGACCCCGAGGCCGCCGACCGCCCCGACGACGAACTCGCCGTCCTCAAACACGTCCTGGAGCTGGCCCCCCGCCACGCCGTCCTGGCCCTCACCGACTCCGGCGACGCCGAACGCGGCACGGAGGCGGTCCGAGTCGGCGCCCAGGACTACCTTTTCCGGGACGAAGTGGACGGCCGCCTGCTGAGCCGCGCGATCCGCTACGCGGTGGAGCGCAAGCGGTCGGACACGGCCGAGCGCCGGCTCACGGAGTCCAAGCTGCGCGCCCAGGAGAACGCCCGGCTGGAGCGCGGCCTGCTGCCGACGCCCCTGCTGGAGGGTTCGTCCCTGCGGTTCGCCGCCCGCTACCGGCCCGGCCGTTCGCGCGCGCTGCTCGGCGGCGACTTCTACGACACCGTCCGCACCCCGGACGGCACCGTGCACGTGATGATCGGCGACGTCTGCGGGCACGGCCCCGACGAGGCGGCGCTCGGTGTGGAGCTGCGGATCGCCTGGCGGGCGCTGACGTTCGCGGGGCTGTGCGGCGACGAGCTGCTGTCCACGCTCCAGCGCGTCCTGGAGCACGAGCGCGAGAGCGACGAGATCTTCGCGACGCTCTGCACGGTCGACATCGCCCCCGACGGTCGCCGCGCGGGCCTGTGCCTGGCCGGCCACCCGGCCCCGCTGATCGTCCGCCACGGCCGCGACGGCCTGCCCACCCCACCGGCCGAGCTGCTGCCGTACGACAACGGCGGCCCCGCCCTCGGCCTGCTCCCGAACGCCCGCTGGCCCCGCACCCAGATCGAGCTGGGCGCCGCCTGGAGTCTGATGCTCTACACCGACGGCCTGATAGAGGGCCGGATCGGCCAGGGCAAAGAGCGGCTCGGCCAGGACGGCATGGTGGAGATGGTCCGCCGCCAGCTCACCGAGGGTCTGCGCGGCGAGGATCTGCTGCGCGCGGCGGTGAACGAGGTCCGCGACCTCAACGGCGGCGAACTGACCGACGACGTGGCGGTCCTCCTACTGGACCGGGACCGGGAGGGCTGACCTCCCGGGAGGTCACCGACCGCCGTTGTACGGCCCGTACGGACCGTCGCTGCTGGAGCCGCGGCGACCGCCGCCGCCTCCACCGCCGGAGACCTGCTTGACCGCGGGCCGCACATCCACGATGTACACGATGCTCGCGATGACACCGATGATCGGCAGGAACGACAGGATCGAGAACAGATAGCTCACGACGAGGGCGATCCCGAGGATGATCAGCCAGAACACCTTGGTCTGCTTGTCCGCCGCACGGAACGCGTCCTCACGCCGGAACGCGGCGTCGAACAGCCCGAACGCGGCGAGGGCCATCAGGACGATCTTCAGAAGTCCCAGGAACCCCGCGAAGCCCGTCATCAGCATGCCGCTCACACCACCCGTTCCGTTCGCTCTCTCGACTGCCGACCCCTACGCGGCCACCGTACCCGTAGAACGGGCCGGCCACCCCAAAGGTGCCCGGCCCGTCTCCGTACCGTGAGGTCCCACGCGCCCGGCGCGCGGGTACCCCCGATACCTCCGAGGCACCACACGGGCACCTCTCGCTCTGTCGCCGACCTCGCCGTCGGCTATGTCGCCCACTGGGAAACGCGCCCTGCCGCCTACTTGGCGGGCGGGGTGGTCTTCTTCGCGGTCGTGGGCTTCCGGGCCGGGGCCTTCTTCGGCGCGACCTTCTTGGCGGCGGGGGCGGGCGCGGCCTGGGCCTGGGCCGGGACCGGCTTCACGGCCGGCTCGTCCTTGACCTCGACCGGCTGGGCCTTCGGCTCGACGGCGATCGCCAGTTCCTCGATCTCCTCCGCGGCCTCGCCACGCCAGGTCTTCACGGCCTGCTCACCGTGCTCGGCGACCTTCTCGTACGTCTCCCGGGCCTTCACCGCGTACTCGGCGGCGACGCCGACGCTGCGCAGCGCGAGGTCCTGGGCGGTCTCACCGAGCTTCTTCAGGTCGGTGTCGAGGGTGCCGATCAGCTCGGTGACCTTGGTCGAGAGGTTCTCCTGGGTCTCCTTGACCCGGGCGGTCGCCTTCTCCTGGACGGCCTTCGGGTCGGTCTGGCGTACCGCGTCGATCCGGGCCGGCGCCTCGGCGCGCAGCTGCTCGACGATGCCGGGGACCTTCTTCGCCTGCTGCAGGGCGAGGTCGGCGGTGCCGGCGGCGAAGTAGAACGGCGTCGGGTCGGTGACGGCCTTACGGATGTCGTCGGTGATGGCCATGGTGAGGTCCTCCGAGTTGCTCTCAGCTGAGGGTTTTGGTCGTACGCGTACTACGTACTCGTACTGCTTCCTGGTCCTGGTACTGGTACTCGTGCCGGCACTCGTACCGTTCCGCGCATCAACTCGCCGTCTCACGCGGAGCGGCATCGCCGCCGTCGGCCACGACGGGGCCCGAGGCTTCGCCGGCGCCGGAACCGAGCCCGACCCCGTGCCCACCTTCGCCTTCGCCTTCGCCTTCCCCATCGCCTTCGGCTTCGATCTCGAACCCGTTCTCCTTGCGGAAGGACTCGTAGATCTGGAGCAGCACCTGCTTCTGCCGCTCGTTCAGCGTGGGATCGGCGAGGATGACCGCACGTGTCTCCACCTCGTCGCGATCCCGCTCGGCGTCGAGGATGCCGGCCCGGACGTACAGCGTCTCCGCGGAGATCCGCAGCGCCTTGGCGACCTGCTGCAGCACCTCCGCGCTCGGCTTGCGCAGCCCGCGCTCGATCTGGCTCAGATACGGATTGGACACCCCGGCGGCGTCGGCGAGCTGCCTGAGCGACAGCTGCGCGTTTCGCCGCTGTTCACGCAGGTACTCACCGAGATTGCCGACGTTGAGCGATGCCATGCCTCCACCATGCCCCACCCCCGCTAACTATTGCAAGCACCCGCTTGCAAAAGTGCGCTAGACCACTGCGCGGTGTCGCATCGCCGGGAAGCGGCGTTGTCAGTGGGCTCTGCCAGCCTGTCCGTCGTGGATGAACTGGTGGAGCGGGTCGACGATCAGGATCATGTGCTGGGGGTGGTGGTCAGCCGTCGGCAGGCCGTCCGGGAGGGTTGGCCGCACCGGGTCGCGGTGACGGTGTGTCGTGATAGGCGTGGGCGGATCCTCGTCCATCGGCGGTCGGAGCGATTGTCGCGCTTCCCCGGGCTCTACGAGATCGTGGTCGGTGGCGCGGTGGGTGTCGGCGAGTCCTATGAACAGGCCGCCGCGCGGGAGCTGGCCGAAGAGCTGGGCGTCCGTGTGCTGCCGCGCTTGCTGTTCACGTTCCTCAACCGCGGCGGTCTGAGCCCGCACTGGCTCGGCGTGCACGAAGCCGTGGTGCCGGACGCCGTGACCGCCGATCCCGATGAGGTCGTCTGGCATGGCTGGCTGACGGAGTCGGAGCTACGGTCGGCCCTGCAGGAGTGGCGTTTCACTCCCGACAGCCACGCAGCCTTCAGCCGGTACCTCGCGTTCCGGGCCGCGCAGCCCTGACACGGTCCGCCGACCGCCGACGCCCGACGCCCGTCCGACACCCGCCCGACGCCTCCAGAAGTGCCTCCCCCGTCGTCGTCCGGGCATACAGGACGGATCGGCCGGCCCGTCGCCGTTCGACCAGGCCCGCGTCCAGCAGGACGCGCAGGTGACGGCCCACCGAACCCAGGCCCTGGCCGGTGACGGCGACCAGTTGGGTCGTGCTCATGGGGGTCGCGAGCAGGGTCAGCAGGCCGGCACGGGCGGTTCCGATGAGCGCGCCGAGCCCGGCCGGGACCGGGCGCCGGTCGTGGTCCTCGGCGAGCACCCCGAGACACGGGTAGACGACGGCGTACCGCTCCCGCCCCTCCCACGACACCCACCCCGTCCTCGGCGTCACCGGCATGAACAGCAGTTCGGCCCCGGCGGCGACCTCGCGCGGCGGATACGCGTTCAGGTTGACCTGGAACCGGCTCTCCCCGAGCCACCGCGTCCCCGGCCGCAGCGAGTCGAGCACCGCCGCCCAGCCGCCCCGGCTCACCCGGGCGGTGCGCGCGACCACGTCCGCCTCCAGGACACGGCGCCGGTGCGCCCAGTACGGCCGTACGGTCTCCTCCCAGACGTACGTCAGGAGTGCCGCCGCCCGCTCGGGCAGGTCGTCGCGCTCCAGGACGGCGGGAAGCGGGCCCCGGAGGGACACGCGAAGGTTGGCGCGTGCCTCCTCGGGCCCGGCCGCCCGTACCCGGGCCACGGTCTCCTCGAAGCCCTCCCCCACGCACGAGGTGGGGCAGAAGAAGTCGGCGATCCAGGACGGGCTCAGGGTCGACCGGACGAGCGCCGCGACCACCGGGTCGGCCGCGAGGCGTGCGCGGTAGCCGGGCAGGTGTGTGCGCAGCCATTCCTCCTCGCCCGGATGGGCACCGGTCCCCGCGTGCAGGAGCCGCAGGCTCGCGAAGGTCTCGGCGAACGGCGAGAGTTCGAACCGGCTGTGGGCGAGGGTGTCGGTGTCGATCTGCCACAGGCCCATGCGCACGACCTTAGAGCCCCTGCGTATGCGTACGACCGCGGTGGGGCTCGCGCGCACGAACCGCCGACCGCCCGCATACGACCTCGTCCGGCTCCCCGCCCACGAGCCCACCCACGAGCCCACCCACGACGTTTCGCGTCTCGGCGAAACAGTGAACAACGCCCCCGGCCGCTCCGAGACTTCGACGCATGCGCAGCTACCGCTCCCTGTTCCGCACTCCGGAGTTCACCCCGTTCCTGCTCTCCTTCGCCGCGTTCGCCGCCGCCCAGACGATCGGCGGTCTGGCCCTCGGCACGATGGTCTACCGGGCCACCGGCTCGCCGTTCCTGTCGGCGGTGAGCATGTTCGCCCCGCAACTGGCGCAGCTGCTGGGAGGCGTGTTCCTGCTCTCGGGCGCCGACCGCCTGCCCCCGCGTGCGGCTCTGTCCGGCCTCGCCCTCGCCTTCGCGGCCGGTACGGCGGTACTGGCGCTGCCCGGTCTGCCGGTCGGCGCGGTCTTCGCCGTCCTCCTCCTGCAAGGCCTCGTCGCGTCGCTGGGCGGCGGCGTGCGCGGGGGACTGCTGAACGAGATCCTCAAGGGCGAGGGAGGTGGGCCCGACCGCGTCGGCGGACGAGGGAGCGTGCGGGGCCAGGACGGGTACGTCCTGGGCCGGTCGGTGTTCAACATGCTCTGGGGCCTGACACAGGTGACCGGTTTCGCCGCGGGTGGCGCGCTGCTGACGTCGCTATCGCCCCGGACGTGCCTGCTCCTCGCGGCGGCGCTGTACGCGCTGTCTGCCGTCGTCACCCGGCTCGGCCTCACGGCCCGCCCGCCGCGTTCGGCCGGCCGCCCGTCCGTCGCGGCGACCTGGCGGACCAACGCCCTCCTGTGGTCCTCCCGCCCGCGCCGCCTGACGTATCTGGGCCTGTGGGTTCCCAACGGCCTGGTGGTGGGCGGCGATTCGCTCTACATCTCCTACGCCCCCGAGGCCGCGGGCATGCTGTACGCGTGCGGGGCGCTGGGCATGTTCGTGGGCGATCTGGCGGTGGGCCGCCTGGTACCGCCCGCGCTGCGGCCCCGGCTGGCGACACCGCTGCGGCTGCTGCTGGCGGTGCCGTATCTGTTCTTCGTCCTCCGGCCGGGAGTGGCGCTGTCGGCCGTGGCGGTCACCGTCGCCTCCGTGGGCTTCGCCGCGAGCCTGGTGCTGCAAGAGCGTCTGATGTCCCTGACCCCCGACGACCTCGCGGGCCAGGCTCTCGGTCTGCACGCCACCGGTATGGCCGCCATGCAGGGCATCGGCGCGGTCCTCGCGGGCGCCCTCGCCCAACTGGCCTCTCCGGCCCCGGCGATGACCCTGATGGCCACCGCGTCCGTCGCCGTGACTCTGGTCCTCGCGGCAAGCCACCGGCAGGGCGAGCGGCGGTCGGCCGCCCTCGTTCCCCTCACACCTTCCGATTCCGCGCCCGCGGGTAGTCCCGGCCCGCGTTCCGCCACCCCGCCGGGCGCCGAGCCTGAGCCCAGCGCCACCGACTAGGGCGGGGCGGGGCGAGCCGGTCGGGTCCACCCGCGTCGGGGTGTGGGCCCGGCTGGCTGGAAAGTCCGGTCGGGGTGGTGGGGTCGGGGAGCATGGGGCATGCGCTTTGATGACTGGCTACTCACCGAAGACGTTCATGACTTTCACGCCCGAGCTGGGGAGTTTCTGCGTTCGCGCCCCGCCCTGCACACCATGCAGTTGACGGTGACCGAGAAGTACCGGGCGAACGGGGTGGCCGCGCGCGGCTCCGAAGCGGCTGTATTCGGCCGACTGGAGCGGGACGGTGAGGTGCACGCCGCCTTCATCCAGCGCACCCCCGCCTCGTTCCTGAGCCTCACCCCCGCCACGCGCGAGCAGGCCGACGCGCTCGCCGCCCGGCTGGTCGACCTCGGCCACCCCGTCCCCGGTGTCAGCGCGGACCACGACACGTCCACCGCCTTCGCCGAGGCCTGGCAGCGGCGGAGCGGTGCCAAGGCCGTGGCCACCACGCGGCTCCATCTCTACCGCCTCGGCACGCTCACCCCGCAGGAGCCGTTCCCGGAGGGCCGGGGGCGCGTCGTGGGCGAGCGGGACCGGGAGCAACTCATCCGCTTCTGCCGTGAGTTCTGCGTCGCCGTCGGGGAGCAGGTCTCCATCGACCTGATCGACGCCGGTTCCTGGGACGACTCCCGCTTCGGCGACCGGCACTACACGTTCTGGGAGACCCCGGACGGCACCCCCGTCTCCATGGCGGCCGCGACCTCGATCGTCGGCGGCATGATCCGGGTGGACCCCGTCTACACTCCGGCCCACCTCCGGGGCCGCGGCTACGCCGGTGCCGTCACCGTCGAGACGAGCCGCGCCGCGCTGGCCGCCGGCGCGACGGACGTCGTGCTGTTCACGGACCCCAACAACGCCACCAGCAACGCCCTGTACCAGCGCCTCGGATACGTCCGCCTCACCGACTACACCGTGTACGAGTTCCCGTCCGCCGCAGACGAAGCAGACGAGGTGGCCGAGGTAGCCGAGGTAGCCGAGGGCGACTGACGCGGCACGGCGTTCCCGGGTCAGCGGCCCGGCTTCAGGCGGCCCGCCCAGCGGCGTAGGCCTCGGCGGGCTCGGCCCGGGCGCGTACGGGACGCCGACGCCGACGACGATGCCCTCGACGCTCCGGTGCGGGCGGCCGTCGCCCGGCCGGGGCTTCGGGGCCAGTGGTCGTCGGGGGACAGAAGCGGCGCCCTGCGCTGGGCCTGGGCCTGGATCTCGACGTGGGAGGCGTGCGCGGTGGCGCGGAACGCCTCCTCGTACGCGGCCAGCGCGCCGTTCATCGCCCCGCCGCCGACGCCCCGGCGGCGGATACGCACCCCCAGCCACACAAAGGGCCCCAGCGCCACCGCGAAGCCGACCACCGAGATCAGGAACGGTAAGAACGCTTCCATGGCCATGAGCCTACGGACCGGAACGGTCCAAGGCGGCCGTGGGTGAAACGCGGTGGACAAGGAGCAGCCCGTGCGCGGCAGACTTGCCTCATGACCGCCACCACCTCGGACGCCAAGGCCGACCTCCTCTTCTATCTGCGGTCCGCGCGCGACGCGCTGCTGTGGAAGCTCGACGGACTGTCGGAGTACGACGCCCGTCGCCCGCTGACGCCGACCGGCACCAATCTCCTGGGGCTGCTGAAGCACGCGGCCGGGGTCGAACTCGGCTACCTCGGCGACACCTTCGGACGCCCGTCCGGCGAGGCGCTGCCCTGGCTCGACGCCGACGCCGTACCCAACGCGGACATGTGGGCCACCGCCGAGGAGTCCCGCGAGGACATCGTGGGCCTGTACCGCCGCGCCTGGGCGCACGCCGACGCGACGATCGAGGCGCTGCCGCTGGACACCGTCGGCCGGGTGCCGTGGTGGCCCGACGACCGGGACGAGGTGACACTGCACCACGCCGTCGTCCGCGTGATCGCCGACACCCACCGGCACGCCGGGCACGCCGACATCCTCCGGGAACTCCTCGACGGCGCGGTCGGAATGAACGAGCACAACACCAGCATCCCGTCGAACGACCCGACGTGGTGGGAGCGTTATCGCGACCGGCTGGAACAGACGGCCCTGGAACGGGCGGCCAAGGAGGCCGAGGGAAAGGCGTGACCGGGCCGGTGGAAAGGCACCTTCCGGAACGCGCCGGAATTCCGGCCGAATACACATTGCCCCGCCGCACTCTCTGCCCCTACTGTTGACCGCATGACTGCCGGGTCGGCCTTGGGCCGTGAGCGGATCGGTTACCCGGCCTCCGAGTGAGGCCGGGGCGGGCCAGGAGCCCGCCTGCCAACCGAGGTTCCGCGCACCGAACACCATTCTCTTTCTTCCGAGTTCCTTCGACACCCGTTGGTGTCCTTGGTGTCCTTGGCGCCCTTGGTGTTCCTTTCACACGCGTTGAACCCTTTCCGCGCTCACCCCTGCCCGAATTCCGCGACAAAGCATGTCGCCATGCCCGAAAGCAGAGAATGCCCAACCCTTTCAACCAGCCGGTCATCGACGAGTTCCGCGCCCGCCACGGCGAGGTCGGCGGATATTTCGAGGGCGCCCGACTGATCCTCCTGACCACCACCGGCGCCCGTACCGGCAACCGGCACACCACCCCCCTCGGCTACCTCCCCGACGGCGACGGCTCGATCCTGGTCATCGCGTCGGCCGGTGGCTCGCCGAAGAACCCCGACTGGTACCGGAACATCACCGCCGACCCCCGTGTCACCGTGGAGAGCGGGGCGTTCACCTACGAGGCCGAGGCCGTCGTCCTGGACGGCGAGGAGCGGGACCGGGCGTTCGCGCGGGCGGTCGAGAGCGAACCGGGATGGGCCGAGTACCAGGCGAAGACGGACCGTACGATCCCCGTCGTCGCCCTGCGTGAAGTCCCCGTGGCCGGTCCGCCGAACATCAACGCCGGTTCCATGGGCGAGGGTCTCAAGGTCGTCCATGACGCCTTCCGCCGCGAACTCGCCCTGATCAAGAAGGAGTTGATCGAGAGCGGCGGCAGGGCCGACCTCGGCGCCCAGCTCCGCGTCAACTGCCTCACCTTCTGCCAGGGCCTCCACAACCACCACACCGGCGAGGACATGGGCCTGTTCCCCTTCCTCGGCGACCGCCACCCCGAGCTGGCGCCGACCCTCGCCCGTCTCGACGAGGAGCACGAGCGCATCGCCGCCCTCGTCGCGGATCTGCGCCGGGTGGTGACCGCCGAGCACGCCGACCCCACCGCCGTACTCCCCGAGGTGGAGCGGCTCATCACCGCGCTCGAAGCCCATCTCGCGTACGAGGAGGAGCAGTTGATCCCGCTGCTGGACGCGGCGACGAGGCCCAAGGAGTGGTCGGCCGAGCCGGAGAGCGAGCCCGCGGCCCCGTAGACATAGAGAGGGGGGTGGGCTCCGGCGCATCGGCCCCCGCGAGCGACCGACCGGTGAGCGGCGTACGAGCCCCCTGGGGGGAGGGAGATCGGGCTCGCGTACCGCCGCTCACCGGCGCCCGCTCACCGTAGCCACGGGCCCGATCACCGAGGTGCCGGTACGGTCATGACTCCGCCGCCGTCCAGTAACACCCCTCTCCCCCACCCTCCCTGATGGCCGCCCTCACCACGGCAGTGCTCGCGCATGCACCACGTCCAGGCGCGACACCGCCCGGGTGAGCGCGACGTACAGGCGGTGCAGCCCCCGCGCTTCCGCCGCCACGATCGCCGCCGGTTCGACGACCACGACATGGTCGTACTCGAGCCCCTTCGCCGCGCCGGCGCCCAACACCGTGACCCGCGCCCCGAGTTCACCCGCACCACCCGCCGCGACCCCGGCCTCAAAGAGGGCACCCCGCAGCCGTACGACATCCGGACCGTCTGCCGCGATGACCCCGATGGACCCCTCCTGCGCGAGCGCGTCCAGCACGGCGGAGACCACCTCCGCGCAGACCGCCTCTTCCGTGACGCCCCCACCCGTACCCCCATCCCCGTCCCCATCACGCCCACCCACCCTCCTGATCCGCAACTCCCCGTCCCTCCGCAGGGATCGGGCTGCGGGCACATCCACCCCCAGGCGCCCCAGCAGCCCGTTCGCCAGCCCTACGACGGCCTGCGGCACCCGGAAACCGGTGGTGAGGGGGACGACATGGGCGTCCGGCTTGCCGAGGTGGGCGAGGAGGCCGGGCCAGTCGCGGGCGGCCCAGGGGGTCGTCCCCTGGGCGAGGTCGCCGAGGACGGTCACCGAGCCGTAGGCCGCCCGGCGGGCGATCGCGCGGCACTCCATCGGGGAGAGGTCCTGGGCCTCGTCGACGACGACATGGCCGTAACCGTCTGGATGCGCGAGCAGCCCCGCGACCTCGTCGAGCAGGACGAGGTCGGCGGCCGACCAGCGGGCCGACCGCCAGGTACGCGGCGGCTTCGCCCAGCCGACCGCCCGCCGCTCGTCCGCGTCGAGCAGCCCCTCCGCCGCGCCCGCCAGCGCGTCCGGATCCCCGAGCAGTCGCGCCACCACCTCCTCCGGCCGGACCTTCGGCCATACGGCGTCGACGTACGCGCCGACCGGGCGTGACCGCGAGATCCGGTACAGCCACGCGTTCGGACGCGGCCCGGCCCGCCGCTCCGCCTGCTCCCGCACCAGCCCCACCACCCGCGCCCGGACCCGCTCCCGCCCGACGTCGTACGGCAGGTCCTCCGCCCGTACGTCCGCCACGATCCGCCGCAGCTCGTCCCCGGACACCCGCCACCGGTACGCCCCCTCCGCCAGCACCAGGGGCTCGAAGCGCTCCCCGGGCCCCCTGCCCCTTCCCCTGCCGCTGCCGCCCGCGCCACCGGCGACTCCCGCGTACAGGGCTCGGCGCAGCACCCCCGCCATCCGGGCGTCGTGCTTCACCGCCGCCGCCCGCTCGTCGTCCTCCCCCGTGACCGGATGCCGGGCGATCTCGTCCGTGACCGTCGACTGGCGTACCCCCGTCTCACCCAGCGCGGGCAGGACCTCGGCGATGTAGGAGAGGAAGGTGCGGTTCGGGCCGAGGATCAGCAGACCGCCTCGGCGGATGCGCTGGGGGTAGGTGTAGAGGAGGTAGGCGGCGCGGTGCAGGCCGACGGCGGTCTTGCCGGTGCCGGGGGCGCCCTGCACACAGACGGAGGTGGTGAGGTCCGCCCGGACCAGGTCGTCCTGCTCCGGCTGGATGGTGGCGGCGATGTCCCGCATGGGGCCGAGCCGGGGCCGCTCGATCTCGGCGGCGAGAAGACCGCCGGGAAGGGCCCTTCGGTTGGTGTCCGCCTCCGCGCCGCCCGAGGCGTCACGACGGTCCAGGTGCTCGTCCTCCAGCCCCGTGAGGTCGGCCGAGTCGCCGCGGCTCCCCGGCGCCCACCCGAAGCGGCGCCGGACGGCGACACCCCGGGGATCGCGGGAATGGGCCTGGTAGAAGGCCCGTGAGACCGGCGCCCGCCAGTCCACGACCAGGGGCGGCACGGCCGGATCCTCACTGATCCGCAGCCGCCCGAGGTGATAGCTCTGGCCGGCGTGGTCGCTCTGCCCGGCGTGATCGCCGTGCCCGGCGTGATCGCTGGGCCCGCCGCGGTCGCTCTGCCCGCCGTGGTCGTTCCGGGCCGCCGCGGCGAAGTCGAGCCGCCCGAAGAACAACGGCCCCTCCGGCAGCTCACGCATCTCCTTGGCACGGCTGCGCAGCCGGTACCCGAGCACCTCGGCGTCGGCCCCCGAGGCGGAGACGTCCTCCCCGACGACGACCTGCTCCCCCGCCCCCTCGACCATGGCGGCGAGGGCGTCCCGGCAGGTGTCGTGGTACGCGCGCTCCTGGGCGAAGGCGTCCCGGAGGGCGGGGTCGGCGGCGGTTTCGCGAGGCGTCATTCCGCCGAGCGTACCGAAAAATAGTGACCGAGTTAAATTATTTACCGAGCCTCACGCGTTGCCGGGCCTCACGGATCCGGGGGCCCACCTACGCCGTGGCCCCCTCCCCCCGTGCCCCCAACGGCAGCGCCCCCTCCAACCGCCCGAACACCCGCTCCGCGGCGGCCACGGCGTCCCGCTCGACCTCCTCCAGCGGCTCCCCCAGTTCCACCCGCCGCCGGTTCTCCTCCGCGAGCACCCGCCGTACGGCCACGATCTGCCCGGCGGCGACCCGCGCGTCGAGCCCGCCGCCGAGCACCTCGGCGAGCGCGGCCTCGGCCCGCTCCAGATGGCCGTACGCCCGCGCGACCAGCGACGGCGTCCCGTAGAGCAGCCGGTGGAACGCGAGCACCTGCGGATGGTCGTTCAGCCCGGTCACCGGGTCCCGCCGGGCCAGCCCCGCCAGGAAGTGCGCCCGTACGGCCCCCACCACCGACTCCCCCTCGGCGCGCCCCGCGACCACCCGCGCCGTCTCGTCCTCGTGATCGGCGATCCGGTACAGGACGAGGTCCTCCTTCGCCGGGAAGTACCGGAAGAGCGTCGGCTTCGAGATCTCCGCCGCGGCCGCCACCTCGGCCACGGACACCGCGTCGAACCCCTTCTCCAGAAACAGCCGGATCGCGACCCCCGACACGGTCTCGTACATCCGCCGCTTCTTACGCTCCCGAAGCCCGCTCTCACTCATGCCGTCGAGCCTAGGCGGCGGCGTCACGCGTGCGTGCGCAGCCAGCGGGCGAGCGCGGCCTCGATCACCGACACACTGGGCAGCTTCTCGATGCCCAGGGGCCGTGCGCCTCTGCGCAGCACGTCCCGGACGGCCCGGGTCGCGCGGCGGAGCCGGTTCCGGTCCACCCCCGGCTCCAGGCGCAGGGACTGGGAGGTGCGGATGACGTCGGTGAAGACCGACTGGGCCTTCTTGAAGTCGAGCAGCTTCGGCAGGTCCTCCCGCCAGCCTCGCGAGCTTCCCCGCCGGACGTTCTCGGCGAGCGCGCACCAACGCTCCGTCATCCGGCGTTCCTGATCCGACGGGTAGTGCATCAGGTAGAGGTGGGTGGCCAGGTCGTAGAGCGGATCGCCGAACATCGCGAGTTCCCAGTCGATGGCCCAGAGGCGGCGCTCGTGGTCGACGATGAGGTTCTCGCGGTGGAGGTCGGCGTGGAGGAGGCAGAAGGGGCGCTCCCGCAGGCCGGCCACATGCTTTCTGAGCTGTTTGAAGGAGTCGGGGTCCAGTTCCAGGTCCGCGAACAGGGCTCCGTACTCCGGGAGGTTGTCGCCGTAGACGCGCTCCTCGGTGAAGGAGATCAGCCGGTCGAGGAAACCCGCGCTGTCGCCCTCCAGCGCGCGGTCGCGCTGATCGCATCTCCGTTTGACCAGGAGAGTGCGGGGTCTGACGGCGACCAGTTGCCGGAACAGGGCGAGGATCTGCTCGAACTCCGTGGCCGGGACGGCCGTGCCGGAGGCGTGGAGCGTCCCTAGGGTGTCGCCCTCGATGAACCGCTGGAGGACGGTGCCCTCGACCTCGATGAGATCGGGGATGTTGTCGATACGCCCGCGCAGTTCGGTGAGGAGGCGCTCCTCGGAGTCGAAGCAGCGCCGGTCGAACCACAGCAGGCTCTCGCGCGGCTCCCGGCACTTCCAGCGTCCGCCCTCGCCGACCTTCGCCTCGGCGGGCAGGCGGAAGACGTACGTCTCATGGTGGTAGCCGCTGAGCGGGCCCTCCACCTCGTCCGGGGCGGCGCTCATCTCACCGGCGCGGCGCCGCCCCAGGGACTCCGAATCAGCTGGCATTGATCGTTCTCTCGCCGTGGTCTCACCGGTGGTGAAATCAAGAAGTGGAGGCACGTTACTCCTCCGTGGTGCCGCATCGTGCCAGAAGCGATTCATTCGTATGTGGCGGTCCACCGGTTGAACACGCACACGTCCCGGCCCGTACAGACACGCATTCGAGCGCCTGCCCGAAGACGTCTCGTCCCCGAGACGACCGGCCCCTTGCACCACACTCACCCGCGCGCCGCGGAGGCCATGGCCCGGCGGAAGTGGAACGCGCTCGACCCCGCCGTCGAGGCGGGCGACATCGTCACGCGCTGATTTCTCGAACTTCACCCTGTTCTTCGTCCTGCTGATGGTTCAGGCCTGATCCGGGAGTGGGGATCGCAGGACGTCCAGGACTGGCTTCAGGGAGTTGACCGTGTGGGGGAGGGGGACGCCGGCGTCGAGGAGGGTTTTGAGTTTGTGTTCGTTACGCGCGTAGCCCAGGAAGGGGACGCCGGCCTCGCGGGCCGCCTCGAAGTCGGTGGGGGCGTCGCCGAGCATGAGGGCGCGGGCGGAGTCGGCGCCCATGGCGTTGAGGGCCTGGCGCAGGGTGTGCGGGTGCGGCTTCATGCGGTCGAGGTCGCGCGTGCGGCCGTAGATGTACGGGAAGCAGTCGGTGAGGCCGCGGGTCTCGATGTAACGGGCCGCCGCGAGCGCCGAGTTGTTGGTGGTGATGGCGAACCTGGCCCGGCGCGACCAGGTCCGGATGAGCGGGTCGGCCCAGCTGGTGGGGTACGCCTTCGGCGCGGCGGTCAGCTCCTGCTGGGTGAGCCACTCCTCGACGTCGGTGATGAGGTCGCTGCTCGGATGGCGTCGGCCCAGCCCGAGGAGGACTACCTGGGGGTCGGCCGTACTCCGTTCGCGCTCCGTCAGCAGGCCGCCCAGCCCGCGTCTGTCGATCAACTCCACCAGATCGCGGGCCACTTGGTGCGCGGGATGCCCGGAGAACAGCCGGCAGATCGGCCCGTCCAGGTCCCAGAGCACGAAGCGGACCGGGGTGATCAGGTCTCGCAGTTCCCGAAGGTGCTCCGACTCTGACTCTGTCTCTGCTGTCACCGGTTCAGTCTGCGCCGTGTTCCGCGCCATGTTCCGCGCCTCGTTCCGCGCCTCGTTCTGCGCTGCGTTCCGCGCCTCGTTCTGCGCTCTGTTCCGCGCCGTATCAGAAGTCACTAGGAGAGTGTCAGGTCCGTCGTGATGGTTTCCCAGAGGGCGTTGAACCATTGCTGGGACTGATCCACAAAGGCGGCGTCGCGCGGGCCGGTCTGCTTCTCGAAGGAGAAGAGGAGGGACTGGGTGCCGAAGGCGTCGTACATCTCCAGCGGGCCGTTCTCCATCTGCTCCTCGCGCTTCATGAGCATGTAGTACGCGATCAGCGCCTCCTGGCCGTTGAGGAGGTAGAGCTTGACGGGCGGGGTGAAGGGCAGGGCGCGGAAGGTCACCCGGACGTCGAGCTGGTGGGAGGTGCGCAGGGCCAGCAGGTTGTGCCGCAGGACGCGGATCTGGGCGTTGCGCTGGTCGAGCCAGCGCTTGTGGACCGGGTCCTCCTCGTCGTCCCCGCCGCGCGCCTCCACCGGGACCGGGAACGCCAGGTTGATCTTCCGGGAGGGCAGCAGGATACGGACGTCGATCGACTTCGGGCGGATCGTTTTCTCATGGATACGGCGGACCGGTTCGCCGAGGGCCAGCATCAGGGTCTCGGCGGTGAGGCAGGCCGCGTCGACGCGGACGTGCGGCGCGGAGAAGGCCTCGGCGAGGCGGGGGCCGAGGCCCACCATCGTCGGCTGCGGCTCATGGCCCGCGGTGTGCCCGGCCTCGGCGACCCGGGGCGGACTCCCCTTGCTCACGTTGCTCAGCAGCCCGTCCTCCTGCAGCGCGCGCAGCGCCTGCCGGACCGTGCCGCGCTCCACGCCGAACTCCTCCGCCAGCTCGGCCTGGGTGGGCAGGCGCTCGCCGGGCCGGAGGTCGCCACCGCGGATGCGGTCCCGCAGGGTCGCGGCGATCTCCTGGGCCGAGAGCTTTCTGCTGCCGTTCACTGCAACGTTCTCCTGAGTCACGACCAAACGCTACAACTCTCACCCATCTTTGGGGAGTTCACGGAAAGGTGGTTATGAACATAGACCAAGAGGGAACCATTTAAACGAAGTTGGTTGCCAACTTGGTCAAGTTGGCGAAAGTTCTCTCGCCCCTCGGAGGAGGTACCACCATGCCCGCTGCCCTCGCACTCGCCTCCGCCCTCGCCGTCCTCGCCCTCCAGCGATTCGTCGAGTGGCGCTACGGCACCATGGGAATCGTCGGCCTGCTGTTCCTCACCGTCGGGCTGAAGGCGAACAACCACGCCTGCAGCTCGATCGGCGCGGTCATCCTCACATTGATGTTCGCCGGCCCGGCGATGTGACGGCCGACGGCCCGAGCTTCAGCTGGTCAGCAGCAGATCCGAACTGATCGTCTCCCACAGCGCGTTGAACCACAGCCCCGACTGCTCCACGAACGTCGTGTCCCGCGGCGCGGCGACCGGGCCGCGTTCGAACGCGAACAGCGTGGACTGGGTGCCCTCGGCGTCGTACATCTCCAGCTGCTCACTGTCCACCTCGGCCTCCCTCCGCTGGACCGTGTAGTACGCGAACAGCGCCTCCCGGCCGTTGAGCAGATACAGCTTCACGGGCGGGGTGAAGGGCAGCGCCCGGAAGGAGACATGGACGTCCACGCCGTGCGTGGACCGCAGCGCCAGCAGGTTGTGCTTGAGCACCTGCCCCTGCGCGTTGCGCTGGGCGAGCCAGCGGCGCTGCACCCGGCCGTCGGCCGAGGCGTCGTCCAGGAGGTCGACCGGGGCCGGGAAGGCCAGCGGGATGTCACGGCTGGGCAGCATCACCCGGACGTCGACCCTGGCCGGTTTTATGCGCCCCGCGTGAATCTCGCGCAACGGCTCACCCACGGCGAGCGTGAGGGACACGGAGGTCAGGCAGAGGGCGTCGATCTTCACATGCGGGGCCGCGAAGGCGGCGGATATGCGCGGGGCAAGCTCCACCATCGTGGGCCGCGGCGCCGCTCCGGGACCGCCGCCGGCCGCCGCTCCCACACGTGCGGCGACGGTGGCCGGGCTGCCCTTGGAAACGTTGGTGAGCAGGTGCTCCGACTGCAGGATGCGCAAGGCCTGGCGTACGGCCCCGCGCTCCACGCCGAACTCGTCGGCCAGCTTCGCCTGGGTGGGCATGCGCTGTCCCGGTCGCAGCTCGCCGGACCTGATCCGGCCGCGCAACACGTCGGCCACCTCGTGATGTGACCTCTGGGGCCGCTGTGACGACTTCCGCCCGTCGGCGGCCGTGCGTTCCCGCTCCACGCACAAACCCTACAACTTCTCGCCATCTTTGGGCAGTTCATGGGAAGGTGGTTATGAGACGACTCCAAGCGGAGATAAGTAAGGTGGAGTTGGTCACCAACTTTTACAACATGGTCAAACTTCAGACCAACCACAGACCGACCGATCGACCTCCCTTCCGGAGGGGAGCCGGGAGTTCGACCGGTCCGCACCGTCACAACTGAATGGTTCAGCCATAACTGAATGCGCAGCCACAACTGAACAGCTACGGAAGCAGAAGAAGGACAGCACCCCGCACCCACCCAGAAAGGTCAGAAGAGGTCCGGGCACCAAGGGCGCCTGGACGTCCGCAGCAGGGCGTCGGCCATGGAGGCGGCGCCCTTCCGCTGTTCCCGCACCCGGCCGAGCGCGGCGAGCCGTACGGCCGACTCGTCGCCCAGCCACAGCGCCGCCAGGTCGGCGGCCTCCAGCACGAGATCCCCGTCCGCGCTCGTCGCGCTCGTCGGCACACAACTCGCCCCGTCCGGGCTCGCGTCCAGCCGATAGCGCCCGTTCGCGAAGCCGTCCCGGTCCACGACCTCCAGCACCAGCGTCCCCGTCCCCGCGTACGTACGGGCCTCCAGCGCCCGTACGACGTCCAGGATTCGCACCCACAGCCAGTCCGCGTGGGTGGTGACGCTCACGGCGCGCGGGTCGGGGAAGAAGTGCGGGAGGAGGTCGTCGGGGGCCCGCCAGCCCGACTTGACCTTGGTGATCCAGTCGATCGAGCAGAGGTAGTGCCACAGGGCGCGCTCGGCGGCCGGGGTGGTCGCGATCAGCCAGTTGACCTCGGCCGTGTTCTGCGGCTGCTTCATCTGCCAGGCGTCGTCCGCCTCGTAGGAGACCATGCCCTCGACCTCGCCGGCCGCCGAGCGGTAGACCGCGTAGAACGGCTCGGTCCAGGAGCCGAAGACGCGCAACTCGCCGGTGTTGATCCGCCACCAGCGCTCGTCGCGGCTCACCGCGCCGGGTTGCGCGGCGCGCAGGCGCTCGTGCAGGGCGGGGCCGAGGGCGCGTACGGCCGCGCCGTCGACGAGGTCGACCCGGCCGCCGTCCGCCGGGCCGGACCAGCGGGGGTCCAGGCCGGTGCGGGGGACGTCCACGGTCCACTCGGTGGTCCAGGTGGCGGGGCCGAAGCCGTAGCGGCCGTAGATGGGGTACTCGGCGGCGATCAGGGTGGCGACGACGTCGCCGCGGTCCTTCGCGGCGGTGAGGTCGGCGGCCATCATCCGGGTGAGGAGGCCTCGGCGGCGGTGGGTGGGGCTGACCGTGACGTTCGAGATGGCGTCGGCGGGGACGGTTCGGCCGCCGACGGTCGTCAGTTCCTGGGGGAACGAGCGGAAGGTCGCGACGACGGGGTTCGTGGGGGTGGTGGGGTCGAACGCGGCGAGGGTGCGGGGTGGGTCTATGTGGGACGAGCGGTCCTTGAGCTCCTGGGGGGTCAGGGTTTCCGGGGCTCGTAGGAAGCCGGTGTTCAGGGCGGTGAGCCAGGCCGGGATCTCGTCCTCGGTGACGGGGCGTACGGCGGTGTCTTGGGAGGGGCTCATGGGGTCACGCTAGGGGGGTGCCCTCGGCATGTCTCGGGGTTTTCTCGCCCCCGCCGCCCCTACCCGTCCCATCCCCAGGGGCTGCGCCCCTTCGACCCCCTTTTCGCGCTCCGCGCGGGGGTGGGTGCGTGCGGGTTCGGTGGGGGCTGGTCGCGCAGTTCCCCGCGCCCCTCAAAAGCAGGGGCTGCGCCCCGTGCTTTTGTCTTTAGGGGCGCGGGGAACTGCGCGAGAAGCCCCACCGGGCCCGCACCCGACAGCGCACCCTCACGTCAACAAATCGTCCACCTGCGCCTCGCCCTCCCGGTAGCGGCGGGCGATCTCCGCGCTGCAGTCGTCGGCGGTGCGCTGGAGGCGCTGGCGGCGGCCGGAGATCTGCTGCTCGTGGTGGACGAGACGGGCGAGCCCGGCGGTGAGTTCGTCGTCGGTGCGGGCTTCGAGGTCGGACAGCTCGACCTCGTCCAGCATCTCGGCGGCGAGTCTGCGGTGCTCCTCCCCGTGCGGCGTGCCCACGGTGACGTGCCGGGCCGAGGAGCGGTGCCGGGCCGGTGCGTCCGTGAGGATCGCCGAGAGCCGGTCGACGAGCGCCGAGGGCTCGCCCTGGGTTCCGCCCCGGCGGGCCAGTTCGGCGCGCAGGATGTCGATACGGCCCTGGAGCAGCCGCCGCAGATAACTGAGGTCGGCCTCGTCCCGCTGGGCGTCCCGGCGCAGGGTGCGCAGTTCGGGCAGCCGCAGCCGGGACAGATCGTGCTCGGCCTGGTCCGGCGGCGGCAGTGGTCCGCTGTCCGTGCGCTGGACCGGTGGCCGGCGGACGCCGGGGCCGGGCCCCGGGGTCGCAGGGTCAAACGTCGTGGTCCCCGGGGGCTGCCCGGAACTCGATGTGCTCATGCGCCTCAACCGTCCCCTCGACCGGTGTGTGTGAGCATGGTGCCACTCCCGGTAGCCCCTTGGTGACCGAGTCCCCGCGATCCACCCCAGATGGTCCAGATGGGCGGTAATGGATCAATGAGAAAGACCGGGCAAAGCACTCTTCAAACCCCTGTGATCACAAACCCCCCGTACGAGGGACCCCCTCGGGTACGGCCGATGGACGTCGGCGGCATGATGGTCGGCATGCGTGCGGTGGTGCAGAGGGTCGACGGTGCGAGCGTCGTCGTGGACGGTGAGACGGTCGGGGCGATCGAGGGCGAGGGGTTGTGCGTCCTGGTGGGGGTGACGCACGACGACACCAAGGAGAAGGCGGCGCAACTGGCGCGCAAGCTGTGGTCCGTGCGGATGCTGCACGACGAGAAGTCGTGCGGTGACATCAACGCGCCGCTGCTGGTGATCAGCCAGTTCACGCTGTACGGCGACGCCCGCAAGGGCCGCCGCCCGACCTGGAACGCGGCGGCCCCCGGCGATGTCGCCGAGCCGCTGGTGGAGGAGGTCGTCGCCCAGCTGCGCGCGCTGGGTGCGACGGTGGCCACGGGACGCTTCGGCGCGTCCATGCGCGTCTCCCTGACGAACGACGGCCCGTTCACCGTGCTGCTGGAGATGTAGCCCGGCTGAGGGCGCGGGCCCTACGGCTCGACCACGACCTCCTGCGCCGCCGCCGTCGTGTCGGCCATCAGCCGCGCGTCGACCGGAATGTTCCGCTTGACCAGGGCCAATGCCACCGGTCCCAGCTCGTGGTGGCGTACGGACGTGGTGATGAACCCGAGCTTGCGCCCGTCCGGCCCGTCCTCGGCGAGGCGGATCTCCGCGCCGCGCGGCGGCAGGTGGACCTCGCTGCCGTCGAGGTGGAGGAAGACCAGGCGGCGCGGCGGCTTGCCCAGGTTCTGCACGCGGGCGACGGTCTCCTGCCCCCGGTAGCAGCCCTTCTGCAGATGCACCGCCGTGCCGATCCAGCCCAGCTCGTGCGGGATGGTGCGGTGGTCGGTCTCGAACCCGAGCCGGGGGCGGTGGTGCTCGACGCGCAGCGCCTCGTACGCGAGGAGACCGGCGGCGGGGCCCGCCTTCTCGGCGTACGCCTCCAGATCCGTACGCGGCAGGAACAGATCACGGCCGTACGGCGTCTCGCGGACGACGACGCCCTCGGGGACCTCGGCGATCGAACCGGCGGGCAGATACACGACCGCGAACTCGGCCGTACGGTCGGCCACTTCGACCCGGTAGAAGAACTTCATCGACTCCAGGTACGCCAGCAGCGCCTCCTGGGTGTCGGGCTCGACATGGGCCCAGACGGTCGTGCCGTCGTCGACGAGGTACAGCGCGTGCTCGATGTGGCCGTTGGCGGAGAGGATCAGCGCCTCGGTGGCCTCGCCGGTGGGGAGTTCGCTGACGTGCTGGGTGAGCAGCAGATGCAGCCAGCTGAGCCGGTCCTCGCCGGAGACGGCGATGACGCCCCGGTGGGAGAGGTCGACGAAGCCCGTGCCGTCGGCGAGGGCGCGCTGTTCACGGAACAGGTCGCCGTAGTGCGCGGCGACCCCTTCGTCCACCCCCTCCGCGGGGACGGCACCGGGCAGGGACAGCAGAGGGCTCTTCATACGCTAAGCCTACGACTCGGTAGTTGAACTCTTGGAGATCTTGCGGGAGCAGTCCTCGCAGCGGCCGAAGATCGCGAAGTGCTTCATGTCGGTGTCGAAGCCGAAGGTCTCGCGCAGCTTGGCCGTGAAGTCCGCCGCCACCGACACATCCGCCTCGATCACGTTCGTGCAGTCCCGGCAGACGAGGTGGATGTGATGGTGCCGGTCGGCCAGGTGGTACGTCGGCGCCCCGTGCCCGAGGTGCGCGTGGCTGACCAGCCCCAGCTCCTCCAGCAGCTCCAGGGTCCGGTAGACCGTCGAGATATTGACCCCCGACGCCGTCTTCCGCACTTCCACGAGGATGTCGTCAGGGGTCGCGTGCTCAAGGGTGTCCACGGCTTCGAGCACAAGCTGCCGCTGCGGCGTCAGCCGATAGCCACGCTGCCTGAGATCGCTCTTCCAGTCGGTGCTCACCACACCTCAGAGTCTAGGACTACTTGAAGAACGCGATGCCGTCGTCCGGCATGTCGTCCGGGAGGGCCTTGGCCCAGCGTTCGACGTCCTCGGGGGTGACGACCTTCTTGAGGTGGGCGGACATGTAGGGGCGCAGCTCGACGTCGGGGGTGGACTTCTCGCCGACCCACATCAGGTCGCTGTGGACGTAGCCGTAGAGGCGCTTGCCGCCGCTGTAGGGGCCGGAGGCCGCCGTGCGGGCGACCGCGTCCGTGACCAGGTCGATCTGCGGCTTCTGCTTGGCCAGCTCGCCGTACCAGACCTCGACGACGCCGTCGTCACGGGTCATGACGATCTCGACCTTGCGGTCGGCGTCGATCCGCCAGAACCCGGACTCGGTCTCCAGCGGGCGGACCTTGTTGCCGTCCTTGTCCAGCACCCAGGTGTGGGAGTGGTACTCCAGGAAGTCCCGGCCGTCGTGGGTGAAGGTGACCTCCTGGCCGAAGTTGCACTTCTCGGCACCGGGGAAGTCATGGACGCCCGCGCCGGCCCAGTCGCCGAGCAGAAAGGCGAGGGGGACGAGGTCCTTGTGCAGGTCGGACGGGATCTCGATCATCGGTTCTTCCTAGCAGTGGGTCAGCGCTGGCCCTGGTACAGCTTCTTCACGGTCAGCCCGGCGAAGGCGAGCACGCCGACGGCGACCAGGACCAGCAGGGTCTCGAAGAAGATGATCACGGGGTGCTCCTCGGATGAGCGGAGGGTCGGTACTGCACGGGGCCGGGCCCCAGCTTACGCGGCCGGGGCCCGGGGTTCGGAGTGAGGTCGACCCTTGCCCGTCCGGCGGGGGGGTCAGCCGAGCAGCTGGCTCTGCAGCACCACGGTCTGCCGGAACGGGACCGTCCGCACCCCCGCCTCGCGCGACTGCAGGATCACCGCGTACACGTCCCCCGCCGAGAGATAGGCCTGGCGCACCTGCTCGGCACCGTACGGCTTCGCCTCGGCATAGGCGGTTCGGGAGATCCCCGAGACGGCGGCGGCCTCCGGGAAGTCCTCGTCGTAGACGACCTCGCCCGCGCCCCGTACCCGGTAGGTCGGGCTGACGTGCGCCAGGGCGTGGTTCGCCAGCTCGGTCTCCACGACGTTCGCCGTGTTGAACCGGAGCAGATAGATCCGCGTCCGGGTGCCGTCCGGGGTGGTCCAGCCACGGGCGGCGATGTGCCGCAGGCCGGTGTCGACGAGCTTCTGCCCCAGCTCCTCGCGGTCCTCCGGCTCGAACTCCGCCAGATACTCCTTCACCGGCAGCCAGCCGTCCGAGCCGCGCAGCGCCCTGTCCTCCTTCGCGCCCTCGGGCGCGGGCAGGAGGAGGGCGCGCAGATCGGCGTGATGGGCTCCGGCCGGGTTGTCCTCGGCGAAGGGTGCCGGGCTTCCGGACGGCAGCGGTGCCCTGACGAGCCGGGGGAAGACCCAGCGCCCGTCCGACTCCGTGGCCAGACCGGGTACGTCCGTACGCTCCACCCCGGCGATCCCGTACGCCGTGGCCGTCCCCACCGAGGCGAAGACGGCGACGGCGGCGGTCCAGCGGAGGACGGCGCGCAGGGCGCGACGGTCACGGCGGGGCGGGTGCGGGGGCGGGCCGGCCTGCGCGGGCGGCGACGCCGGGGGCTGCGCCGGCCCGGCGGCGGAGGGCTCCGCGGCCGGGGCGTTGTCATGCACGCCGGCCGGGGCGTCGTCGTGCACCGCGACCGGGGCGTCGTACGTCTCCGGCATGGCGTCCTCCGTGGTGCGTGACTGGTCGCTCATACGGCCACCCCCTGGTCGGCGACCCGGTCGAGCTGGGTGCGCAGCAGCTCGGCCACTCCCCGCTGGTCGAGGGGCTTCGCCGCACTCGCGGTGAGAGTGACGAGAACGTCTCCGGCGTAGGCGGAGCAGAACATCCTGTCCAGGTCCTCGTCGGCGCCCTTCGGCGAGAGGAAGCACTTCGCGTTGTCGTGGCCCTTGATCTTCGGGCCGTCGCGGAAGACGTCCAGGGAGGCGAGGAACTCGTTCTGGAACGTCGAACCGTCCCGTACGGCGTTCCTGTTCTCCATCCGGGCGAGCGTGATGCTCACCGAGGAGATGCCCTCGTCGGTGCGCCAGGCGAACGAGGCGGCGCTGAAGTAGCTGCGCATCGCCATGCCCTTGATGCGCTGCCGGTCGATCTGCCGCTCCAGCCGCTTGCGCTGGGCGCGGGGCAGCCCGCTCAGGGACTCCTTCCGCAGGGCCGTGGCCTGGGCGCCGCTGAACTCCGCGTCCGAGCCGAACTCCGCGAGGTCCGGCCCCTGGACCCAGGTGTCGCTGCCGTACGGCACCAGCAGCCCCGCGAGCCCGGGCCGCGCCGCCGCCTTCTTCTCCCCGGCCCCGGCCTCTGCCTCGCCCTCGACCTCGACCTCGTACTCGTCCTTGGGGAACTTCCAGGTAGGAGCGCCCGCGTCCCGGTCCGCGTCCCGCACGGCCACGACCGTGAACCCGACGCCCGCGACCAGCGCCACGGCGAGCAGCGCGGACCCGGCGACGACCCCGATACGGCGGGCCCGCGCGGGCCTCGGCACGGACGGTACGGAACCGGCCGGAGCCGGGGCGACAGCCGGAGCCGGGGCGACAGCCGGGGCCGAGGCCGGGGCGACAGCCGCCCCCTCCTGCCCCTCCTGGCCTTCCTGTCCCTCCTGGCCTTCCTGCTCTGTCGTCTCGTCCGCGCTCACAACCGCTCCATCTGCCGCTGGGCCAGATCCATGATCGTCTTCTTGGGGATCGGCCTGCCGCCGTAGACCCAGATCTCCATCGCGATGTCCCCGCGCCAGGCGTGCGCCTCGGCGCTGTACACCGGCCCGTAGCCGGGCTCGGTGTCCGCCCGGGAGTGGACGTACGCCGTGCCGTCGCCTGTGCCGGGGATGGCCCAGCTGTCGGTGTCCGGCTCCTCCTCCGCCCAGCTCTGGAGGTTGTTGCTGGAGTCGACGGCGGCCAGGCTGTTGTGCTGCCGGAACTGGACCAGCCGGATCTCCACGTTGTACGAGGTGCCGACCTCCCAGCCGGCGACGGCGGCCCGGCGGAACTCGTCGTTGACGAGGGAGCCGAACTTGTCGTTCGGGTCGGTGAAGGTGTCGGTGTAGGCGGCCATGCCGAGCCAGCCGTCGGTGCCCTCCAGCCACTCGGCCTTCTTGGCGCCCGTCGGCTTCTTCAGCAGGAGCCTGCGCAGATCGCCGTCCGTCCGCACCTTGCGGTCCCGGGCGGCGGAGAGCGGCTCGGGTCCCTCGCCCTCGGCCCGGTCGAGCACCGGCTGGGAGAGCGGGGGCAGTTCGGTGGGCTCCCGCTCGGCCTGGACGAGGTATCCGGCGCAGGTTCCGGCGATGGCCCCGAGCACCGCCGCTCCGGCGATGAACAGGACGCCGCGCCCCCGACGCGGCACGCGGGCCACGGGCTCCGCGGTCTCCCCTTCGGATCTTTCCGGCACTTCCAAGGCACTCCCCCACAGAACGCGAACACGGCACGGGCGGCGCGGACTCCGGATCCGCGCACAGGAGACCCATGGACCGCTCACGGGGTTGCACCGAGGATGATCACGATTCGGACTAGCATGCGGCCATGGCGAAGAAGCTCGTGATCAAGGTGACGGCGGGGGCGGACGCTCCTGAGCGGTGTTCGCAGGCGTTCACGGTGGCGGCGGTGGCGGTCGCCAGCGGGGTCGAGGTGTCGTTGTGGCTGACGGGTGAGTCCGCGTGGTTCGCGCTGCCGGGCCGGGCCGCCGAGTTCGACCTGCCGCACGCCGCCCCGCTCCCCGACCTCCTCGACTCGGTCCTCGCGGGCGGCCGCCTCACCCTGTGCACACAGTGCGCGGCCCGCCGGGACATCACGGAGAAGGACGTCCTCAAGGGCGTACGCATCGCCGGTGCCCAGGTGTTCGTCCAGGAGACCTTGGCGGCCGACACCCAGGCACTCGTCTACTGAGCGGCACCGAGTACCGCTACTCCTGGACCCACAGGCAGAACGGGTGCCCCGCCGGGTCGAACAGCACCCGTACGTCGTCCTGGGGCTGGTGCTCGGCGAGGCGCGCGCCCTCGGCCACGGCCCGGGCGGTCTCGGCCGCCAGGTCGTCGACCTCGATGTCGAGGTGGAGCATCATCTGCTGCTCCCCGGGGTTCCTGGTCGGCCAGACGGGCGGGACGTACGCGGGTTCGGTCTCGAACGCCAGGGCCGTGCCCCCAGTGCCGGGCGGCGGGCCGATGAGCACCCAGTGGGGCTCCTCGCGCCGTACCTCGTAGCCGAGCAGGCGGACATAGAAGCCGGCCAGCTCGTGCGCGTCGTGCGCGTCCAGGACGACGGTCGAGAGTCTCGCGGTCGGCACATTCGGGGGCGGCGGCATGCCCGCCTTCCTATCGCGGGCGGTCGCTCCTGTCCACGGCGGACCGTCCACCGCCCACTACCTCGGCGGGCGCCTCTTGCCGTCCAGTTCGTCCCACCACTCGTCGGATTTCGGGTCGCCGGAGGGGTCGTCCCACCAGCGGTCGTCGGGGCCTCGGCGGTTGGCTACGACGGCGGCGAGCGGGGGGATCAGCATGGCGACCACGCACATGCCGACGGCGACCGGGACCGACCAGAGGCGTACGACGCCCCAGGCCAGGACGAAGAGGGCGAGGCAGGTGCCCATCATGGCGAAGTAGGTGTGGCGCCGGCGGGCGTACATAGGTCCAGGGTAGGTCCGCTCACGGCGGAGGGCCGTACCCCGGGTCGGACTCCCGGGGTACGGCCCTCCGCCGTTCGAGAACAAGCGCCTCAGACGGCGATCGCGACCTCCGCCAGGCCGCCCTGCTGGGCGACGACGGTGCGGTCGGCGGTGCCGCCGGGGACGAGTGCGCGCACGGTCCAGGTGCCCTCGGCCGCGTAGAAGCGGAACTGGCCCGTCGCGGAGGTGGGGACCTCCGCCGTGAACTCGCCGGTCGAGTCCAGCAGACGGACGTAGCCCGTCACCGGCTCGCCGTCGCGGGTCACCTGACCCTGGATCGTGGTCTCACCGGGCTTGATCGTCGAGGCGTCCGGGCCGCCGGCCTTCGCTCCACACATGTCTTTCTCCAGATTCAGATAGGGGTCTGACCGGAAGGAAGGCCGGTCGGGTGGGGTACGGGGGTGTGCTTACTTGTTGGCGCCCAGCTCGATCGGGACGCCGACGAGGCTGCCGTACTCGGTCCAGGAGCCGTCGTAGTTCTTGACGTTCTCCACACCGAGCAGCTCGTGCAGGACGAACCAGGTGAGCGCGGAACGCTCACCGATACGGCAGTACGCGATGGTGTCCTTGGCGAGGTCGACCTGCTCGTCGGCGTAGAGCTCCTTCAGCTCGTCGTCCGACTTGAAGGTGCCGTCGTCGTTGGCGTTCTTCGACCACGGGATGTTGCGGGCGGACGGGACGTGGCCCGGACGCTGCGACTGCTCCTGCGGCAGGTGGGCCGGGGCGAGCAGCTTGCCGCTGAACTCGTCGGGCGAACGGACGTCGACCAGGTTCTGCGAACCGATGGCCGCCACGACGTCGTCACGGAAGGCACGGATCGCGGTGTTCTGCGGCTTGGCCTTGTACTCGGTCGCGGGGCGCACCGGCACCTCGTCGGTCAGCTCGCGGGCGTCCAGCTCCCACTTCTTGCGGCCACCGTCGAGCAGCTTGACGTTCTCGTGGCCGTACAGCTTGAAGTACCAGTAGGCGTACGACGCGAACCAGTTGTTGTTGCCGCCGTAGAGGACGACGAGGGTGTCGTTGCCGATGCCCTTGGCCGACAGGAGCTTCTCGAAGCCCTCCTGGTCGACGAAGTCACGGCGGACCGGGTCCTGGAGGTCCTTCGTCCAGTCGATCCGGATCGCGTTCTTGATGTGGTTCTTCTCGTACGCGGTGGTGTCCTCGTCGACCTCGACGATGGCGATGTTCGCGTCGTCGAGGTTGGCCTCGACCCAGTCGGCGTCTACCAGGACGTCGCTGCGGCTCATGCTCGTTCTCCTCCGGGGCAGTTACGGCGGGGGCGGGTTGCGGGTGCCTCCGGCGGTTCGGCCGGGGCGCGCAGGGATGGGCCCTGGCTCGAACAGGGCAGGCGTCGGGGGACGCGGCGGCGGGAACTCCCGCCGCTCGCTCAGAAAGTGCGACAGAGCATGGCGGCGACGCGGCACAGGTCTACTGCCCGCCGCTTCGTGAGATCCGCCTGTCGCTTCATGATGGTCGATCGTAGGGACGGACAGGCGGGTGTGTCACCGGCATGTCGTATTCTGAGACGCGATCGTCCGGAATGTGGGACGAGGAGGCCCCTGGGGCTGCGGGGACAGGGCTCCCGGGCCGGTGCGTCCGTCGTCACATCTGCGGTACGGACGTCGGCGTCTCACCTTTCGGACGCGCGCCCGGGGGCGGAGCAGCCGGGGAGCCGGGCCGGGGAGCCGAGGAGCCGGGGGGCGCCGCCCGTCGTCCTACCCCGCCAGCCTGACGTTCGAACCCTTGACCGTGATCTCCACACCGTCCGGCGCGGCCTCGACCTTGTCGAGCTTGATGCCGCCGGGGAGGTCGTCGATGGCCTGCTGGAAGTCGGTGATCGAACGGGCCGCGTCCTCGGCGAGGTCGAGACCGCCGACCGAGGGCAGGGAGTCGGCGTGCACCTCGACCGTGTCGCCCTTCACGCTGACGGTGCTGAGGACGGAGACGGTCTGCGGGTCGAGGGCCGGCGGGTCGATCTCCACATTGACCTTGATCTTGCCCTTGCCGCCGTCGGAGAGGCCGACCACGCGGGCGGTGAAGCCGAGGCCGATGTCCGTGGGTTCGGACTTGGCGGCCTTGAGAAGTTCGTCGTACGAGATGGTCGCGGTGCCGGTGGCGCTGGTGGCCGTGGCGGAGCTGTAGTCGCTGGAGAAGGTGACGCCGCGCATGTTCGCCTTCAGGTCGGCGATGCGGATGCTCTCGTCGGCCTTGCCGGTGCTCGCCTCGTAGTTCGCGATGCCGACCTCGACGTCGTCCAGTTCGCCGCCGGCGACCTGGGTGAGGAACGGGAAGCCCTTGATGGAGACGTCGGGGGTGGTGGTGAGGCCCTCGCTGGTCTTCAGCTGCTGGGCGGCCTCGTCCTCGGCGAAGCCGACGGCCACGCGGTCCGCGATCACGAAGAGGCCGCCCAGGATCACGGCGACGATGACAAGTATTCGCAGTGCGCGCATGGTTCGGGGTTCCCCACGTAGTCCACTCGGCGGTCGGTCAACGGTCCTACGCGAGAGTAATCCGGTCCGGGTAAGGGTGGGGTGGGATCACGGTGCGTTGTTGATCAGCTGTGACAGGGGTGCGTGGTCGGGTGCGGGTCCGGTGGGGCTTCTCGCGCAGTTCCCCGCGCCCCTTAAGGGCCTACGGCCCTTTCGGGCCGAAAAAGCACGGGGCGCAGCCCCGCTTTTTCAGGGGCGCGGGGAACTGCGCGGCCCGCCCCCACCCACCCGCACCCGACGACGCACGCCCCCGTCAGGCCAGCGCGCGGCCCAGCAGGTACACCGCCGGGGCCGCGGCCGTCAGCGGCAGGGCCACACCCGCGGTGAAGTGGACGAAGCGGGAGGGGTAGTCGTAGCTGGCGACCCGGTGGCCGACGAGGGCGCAGAGCGCCGCCCCCGCACCGAGGAGCGCCCCGGAGGTCCCGAGGTCGGTCGCGCCGCCCACGGCGATCCCCGCACCGGTCGCGGCCAGCAGCGACACGATCACCGAGGCCGGCGTCGGCAGCGGCAGCGCCCGCGCCAGGACGGCCACCGCGACCGCGGCCCCGCCCACGGTCACCGCGTCCGCCTCCGCCGCCAGATACCCGGTCGCGATGATCGCCAGCGCCGACGAGGCCACCGTCGCCATCAGGCCGTACATCCGCTCGTCCGGGTCCGCGTGGCTGCGCAGGCCGAGGACGATGCCGAGCAGCACCCACACCCCGAGCGTGCCGAGGATCGCGGCGGGCGCGTGCTCCCGGCCGGCCGTGAAGAGGGCCGCGTCCGCCGCGAGGGCGCCCGCGAAGGCCAGCACGATGCCCTGCCGGGCCGGCCACATGCCGTTCAGCCGGAACCAGCCCGCCGCGGTCACCGCCTGGAGGACCACCAGGGGTACGGCGAGCGCGTACTCACCGAGCGCCGCGGCGCCCGCCAGCAGCAGGCCCAGGACGGCGGTGATCAGCGCCGGCTGCATCCCCGGCTCGATGATCGGCGACCGCCCCTCGGCCCGCGCCCGCTGGGCGTCGGTGACCCGGGTGTTGCCGGTGAGCGTGGGCGGACCGTAGCCGACACCGTCCGCAGGGGCGGGGTCCGGCACGGGCGCCTGAGCCTGAGCCGGTGCCTGCTGCTGGGCCTGGGGCGCGTACTGGCCGTACGGCGGCTGCGTGTTCTGCCCGTACGGCGGCTGCGCGTTCTGCCCGTAGCGCGCGTTCGGGTCGTCCGTCTGCGGGGGCAGGTACGCCGTCTCCGTCAGGTGGGCGGCCGGCGGGGTCTGGGGCTGGATCTGGGTCTCCCAGGTCTGGCCCTCCCACTGCTGGGTGTACTGCTGGGCGTGGGCGGCCTGGCCCTCGTCGTACCCCTGCCACTGCGGCTGCTGGTGAGGGTGTTGCTGCTGTGGCTGCTGAGGCTGCTGATACGGGTCGTAGCCCGGGTGGCCCTCGTACCCGTACGGCGGCTGGTTGCTCATGATCTGGGGGTCACCCTCCTGCGAACGGCGGGAGCACCTCGACCGTGCCGCCCTCGGCCAGACGTACGGTCTCATGCGCGCGGGTGCCCACGGGATTCCCGTCGACGAGGAACGAGCATCGCCGCAGGACGCGGTCGAGTTCGCCGGGGTGTCGGTCGCGGGCCGCGGTCAGGGCGTCCGCGAGGGTGGCCGCGTCGTAGGACTCCTCGGCGACGCCGGCCGCGGCCTTCGCCGCGGCCCAGTAGCGGACGGTGCCCTTTGGCATCTGCGTTCCTCTGGATATCGGTCGGAGGGGATCAGGCTACGGGGCCGTCGGGACGGTGGGAAACCGCGGCCCGGGGGGTGACGGCGGCTCGGTGGGGGTCGATCGCGCGGTTCCCCGCGCCGCTGAAGGGGCGAGCCGCCCTCGGCCCTTGTTCACGACGCGCTCCCGATCCCCTCACCTAATCCCCTCCCCGATCCACTCCCCGATGCGGTCCAGCAATTCCCCGCTCGCCGCGTTCTCCGCGTGCCCCATCCCCCGTTCCAGCCACAGTTCCCCGTTGTCGCCGGCCGCTGCCGCCAGCATCTCGGGGTGGTCGACCGGGAAATAGCCGTCGCGGTCGCCGTGGACTATCAGGAGCGGGGTCGGGGCGATGAGGGGGACGGATTCGACCGGGGAGAGGGGGACGGGGTTCCAGTCGCGGTGATGGATGCGGGTGCGGAAGCCGTAGCGGCCGACGAGACGGCCCTCGGGGCGGGTGATGAGCCAGTGGACGCGGCGCATGGGGGCCGTGCCCCGGTAGTACCAGCGGGCGGGGGCGCTGACGGAGACGACGGCGTCCGTGCCGGCGTCCGCCAGCGCCGCGTGGCGCAGGACGACCGAGCCGCCCATGGAGAAGCCGACCGTGGCGACGCGCTCATGGCCGAGTTCCCGGGCCCAGCGGACCGCCGCCGCCAGGTCGAGCACCTCGCGGTCGCCGACCGTGGAGTGGCCGCCGGATCTGCCGTGGCCGCGGAAGGAGAAGGTGACGACGGCCCCGTACCGGGTGAGCGCCTCCACCACCCTTCGAACATGTGGACGGTCGGCGTCACCCGTGAAGCCGTGTGCGACGACAACGGCGAGATGGCCGGAGGGTGGCGTTCCGGTGGCGTCCGAGGTGTTGCCGGGGGCGTTGTATACAACGGCTTTCGGATCGTATACGGCCTCGATATTCACCCCGTCGTCAGTGCGCAGAAACCTCCGCAAAGGGGTTGCGGGCGGCGCCGAAAGGGCTCCGGGGGCCGTCTCAGAGTTCGGAATGTCGAAAGATCGCATCACATCACCTGCCGGACCAGCACTCATGTGGGCTATTCTGCTGGACAGAGGACTCGGGCAAGGTCGCCCCCGGGTCCTTTTGTGCTTTCGGCAAGCGTTGTATACGAGTGGGAAACGCCAGGTGACCGCGGATATACAACCTGCGCCGCCCACGTCCTCGCAGGGACCGAGGAGGAACCAGACGTATGAGTTCTCTGCTGCTCCTGACCAACGCCCTCCAGCCGTCCACGGAGGTGCTTCCGGCCCTCGGGCTGCTGCTGCACAACGTGCGCGTGGCTCCGGCGGAAGGCCCCGCCCTCGTCGACACCCCCGGCGCGGACGTCATCCTGATCGACGGACGCCGTGACCTCCCGCAGGTCCGCAGCCTGTGCCAGCTGCTGCGCTCCACCGGCCCCGGCTGCCCCCTGATCCTCGTCGTGACCGAGGGCGGCCTCGCCGCCGTCACCGCGGACTGGGGCATCGACGACGTCCTCCTCGACACCGCCGGCCCCGCCGAGGTCGAGGCCCGGCTGCGGCTGGCCATGGGCAGGCAGCAGATCGTCAACGACGACTCCCCGATGGAGATCCGCAACGGCGACCTCTCGGTGGACGAGGCGACCTACAGCGCCAAGCTCAAGGGCCGCGTCCTCGACCTCACCTTCAAGGAGTTCGAGCTCCTCAAGTACCTCGCCCAGCACCCGGGCCGCGTCTTCACCCGCGCCCAGCTGCTGCAGGAGGTCTGGGGCTACGACTACTTCGGCGGTACGCGGACGGTCGACGTCCACGTACGGCGGCTGCGCGCCAAGCTCGGCCCCGAGCACGAGTCGCTGATCGGGACCGTACGGAACGTCGGTTATCGATTCGTTACGCCCGAGAAGGCGGAGCGCGCCGCTGACGACGTGAAGGGCAAGGCCACCCCCTCGACCGCCCCCTCAAAGGCGGCGGATGCGGACGAGACGGCGTCTCTGGAGGCCGTCGAGATCGCCGCCGAGGCGTAGTGACGATCTCCCTGGCCGGCGTACGCACAGGTAACCCACAGGTGTGCCTCCGTACGCCCTGCCCAGGGGCGTTTTATCCGCGTAGACTCCGCGCGTGGCCAAGGTGACTCGGGATGACGTGGCAAGACTGGCGGGTACGTCGACCGCCGTCGTCAGCTACGTCATCAACAACGGACCCCGGCCGGTCGCCCCGGCCACGCGCGAGCGTGTCCTCGCCGCGATCAAGGAACTGTCGTACCGGCCCGACCGGGTCGCCCAGGCGATGGCGTCCCGGCGCACCGATCTCATAGGCATGATCGTGCCGGACGCACGTCAGCCCTTCTTCGGCGAGATGACCCACGCCGTGGAGCAGGCCGCCGCCGAGCGCGGAAAGATGGTGCTGGTCGGCAACACCGACTACGTCGCCGAGCGCGAGGTCCACTATCTGCGGGCGTTCCTCGGGATGCGGGTCTCCGGCCTGATCCTCGTCAGCCACGCCCTCAACGACAACGCCGCCGCCGAGATAGAGGCGTGGGACGCGCGGGTCGTGCTGCTGCACGAGCGGCCCGAGGCGATCGACGACGTGGCCGTGGTCACCGACGACCTCGGCGGCGCGAAGCTCGCCGTGGAGCACCTGCTCTCGCACGGCTACGCGTACGTCGCCTGTATGGGCGGTATCGCCGAGACCCCGCTGGTCGGTGACCCGGTCTCCGACCACGTCGAGGGCTGGCGGCGCGCGATGGACGAGGCCGGGTTGTCCACGGAGGGGCGACTGTTCGAGGCGCCCTACAACCGGTACGACGCCTACCAGGTGGCGCTGAAGCTGCTGGCCGGGCCGTCCCGCCCGCCGGCGATCTTCTGCTCCACGGACGACCAGGCGATCGGGGTGCTGCGGGCCGCGCGTGAGCTGCGGATCGAGGTGCCGAGCGAGCTGGCCGTCGTCGGGTTCGACGACGTCAAGGAGGCGGCGCTGACGGATCCGCCGCTGACGACGGTCGCGACGGACCGTACGGGGATGGCCCGGGCCGCGGTGGATCTGGTGCTGGACGACGGGATTCGGGTGGCCGGGTCTCGGCGGGAGCGGGTGAAGTTGTTCCCGTCGACGTTGGTGGCTCGGCGGTCGTGCGGTTGCGAGTAGCTCGGCAAGGGGTGCGGATAGCGCCGTAGGGGGTGCGGATAGCGCCGTAGGGGGTGCCCGCCGTTGCTGAGTGCGGGTGCGTCGTGGTTGATCGCGCAGTTCCCCGCGCCCCTTAAAAGCCAAGACGGGGCACGGGGTCTGCTGCCATAGGCGCTGTCAGAACAGCGCGTTGTACTGGTTGTAGCCCGTGCCCAGTTTGATGCGGCTGGCGAACAGTGAGGTCGAGGCCTTGTTCGTGCCGGGGTAGAGCCAGAGCGTGCCGCCGGAGTCGCGGGCGATGACGTCGGCGATGGCGTCGCCGGTGACGTCGCCGTTGGTGACGTAGGCCGTGAACTTCCAGCCGGTGCGGACCTTGATCTGCGGGGACCACGGGGTCGTGGACTTGCCGGTGCCCCTGTAGAGGGAGAGCGAGGCGTCGGAGAAGCGGACCAGGAGGTCGGGCTTGCCGTCACCGGAGAGGTCGCCGCGGCCGAGGAGCTTGGCGCCCTTCCAGGCCTTGTTCACAACCCGGATCTTGGCGTTGAACTGGCCGTTGCCCTTGCCGGGGTAGAGGTAGGCCGAGCCGTCGACGTCGAGGGCCAGCAGGTCGGGGACGGCGTCACCGGTCATGTCACCGGGGAGCGCGTACGACTTGTAGCCGCCCCACACCGAGCTGATCTGCATCCAGGTCCACTCCCAGGTGGAGTGGTTCATGTAGCTGCGGTACAGCTTGCCGTCGTTCTTGTCCCGGATGACCAGGTCCTGGTAGAAGTCCCGGTCCAGGTCGGCCTGCATGATCCAGCTCGCGTTCTGCCAGCCGTTGCCCTGGTACGCGCGCGTGGCGAGCGACGTGCCCTTGCTGTCCTGCTGGAACAGACCGCCGGAGGGCGTGCGGGCGAGGAGGTCGGCGCGGCCGTCGTACGTCAGGTCGGTGTCGTCGATCCGGGGCTGGGCGGCCCAGGTGTACGAGGAGACCTTGGTGAAGACCGGGTAGGCGCCCTTGGCCACGCAGCCGGAGACGCCCCACGACACGATGCCGACGACCTTGCCGCCGACCACCAGGGGGCCGCCGGAGTCGCCGTTGCAGGTGCTGGTGGTGCCGGAGTCGCCGCCGGAGGCCGGGGTTCCCGCGCAGATCATGGAGCCCTCGGCGAAGTAGTCCGTCCCGAGGACCGACTTCATCGCGGAGTCGCAGGTGCTGTCCTTGACCAGCGGCAGCGTCGCCTTCTTCAGCTTGGCGGACAGCTGGGCGTCCTCGCCGCCGGAGGTCAGGCCCCAGCCGTACACCGTGCCCTTGGTGCCGGCGGTGTAGAGGGAGCTGTCGTCGGACGCGGCCAGGCGCAGCGTCTTCTGCTCCAGCGGGCGGTCCAGGGTGAGGACGGCGACATCGTTCTTGATGAGGTCCTCGTCGTACTTCGGGTGCTGCCACTGGCGGTAGACGCCCGCGACCGTGCCCGTCGTGTCGTCGTACAGGTCGGTCGTACCGGCCAGGACCGCGCCGTTCGCCGTCCAGTCGAGCCCGTCGAGGCAGTGGGCGGCGGTGAGGACCTTGTTCGGGGCGACCAGGGTGCCGCCGCAGAAGAAGCCCTCGTCGGTCGTCGCGTCGTAGTACGCGAGCTGGACCATCCACGGCGCGGCGGAGATGGTCGTCTCGCTGCCGCCGATGATGAACGGGGACTGGGAGGACGGGGACTGGGAGGACGGGGACGAGGGGGTGTCGTCGGGGGCCTCGGGGGCGGCGTCCGGCGACTGTGCCGCCTGGTCCTCCGCCGCCTTGATCACACGTTCACGGAGATCCTTGGCGGAGGTCTTCGGCGCGGCGGGCCGGTCGAGGGTGACGGTGGGCTTGGACTCGGACGGTGCGTCGGCCGCTGTCGCGGGCTGTGCCGCGAGGACGCCGGCACCGCTCAGCGCGAGCGCGAGGGCGGCGGCGGGCAGTGCCTTGAAGGCACGTATCACTCAGGGCTCCTGGGATGCGTGGGTGTCGTGGGACGCCCGAGCAGGGCGTACGACGCCGACCGCCCCGTCACCGGTTGTCCCGGCCTCGGGTCGTCTCGCGGAGCCCCCCTCCGGCTGGGTGATCGTAGGCACCACGGGTCCCGGTGGACACGTGATTCACAGGGTTCAGACAAGTATTCGGATACCGCGTTCCGTCACATCACCGCACGGCAACCCTTTGTTTCCCATGACCGCGGGGCCCGGCGCCTTTATATGGGGCGAACGAGGTTCTGGTGGGGTTCTCAGGGAGCACTCAGGAACGTCTCATGGTCGGGCGGCAGGCTCTGAGTCATGACCGAGAGCTTCCGCCGCAGCGGCGAGTACGAGAACCCCTACCAGGGTCAGCAGCAGCACTCCGGGTACGCCGAGGGCGAGACCCAGCAGCAGCCCGCGTACCTCCAGCAGCAGCACGCCTCCGCCCCGGTGAACCCGGAGTGGCCGCCTCCGCCGGCCTACGACCCCTCGGCGGGTCCGGCGGCGGCCGCTTCGGCACAGGCCGCTTCGGCACAGGGCGCTTCGGCACAGGGCGCTCCGACCGCGCTCCTCACCGAGCCGGTGGCCCAGGCGCCCGCGTCGAGAAGGCGTGCCCGGGGGCCGATCGCGCTGCTGGCGGCCGTGGCGTTCGTCGCGGCGGCGATCGGTGGCGGTACGGCGTACGGCATCCAGGAGCTGACCGGCACGGACACCGTGGCCTCCAGCTCCACCAGCACCAGCGTGGTGCCGACCAGCGAGAAGGGCACGGTCTCCGGGGTCGCCACGGCGGTCAGCCCGAGCATCGTGGAGATCAGCGCCAGCTCGAACGCGGGTGAGTCCACCGGTTCCGGTGTGATCATCACCAGCGGCGGCGAGATCATCACCAACAACCATGTGATCTCCGGCGCCTCCCAGATCAAGGTGACGACGAGCAACGGCAAGTCCTACACGGCCGAGGTCGTCGGCACGGACAGCAAGAAGGACCTCGCCCTCATCAAGCTCCAGGACGCCTCCGGGCTGAAGGCGGCCACGCTCGGCGACTCCGCCGGCGTCAAGGTCGGCGACCAGGTCGTGGCGATCGGCTCCCCCGAGGGCCTGACCGGCACGGTGACCAGCGGCATCGTCTCCGCGCTCGACCGTGACGTCACGGTCTCGACGGACGAGAGCCAGAGCCAGCAGCAACAGCAGGGCGACGGCGGTGGGCAGTGGCCGTTCGAGTTCGGCGGGCAGCAGTTCAACGGCGACACGGGCTCGTCGACAACGACGTACAAGGCGCTCCAGACCGACGCGTCCCTGAACCCGGGCAACTCCGGCGGCGCCCTCATCGACATGAACGGCAACATCATCGGCATCAACTCGGCGATGTACTCCGCCGCGGACGCCACCTCGTCCAGCGCCGGCAGCGTCGGCCTCGGCTTCGCCATCCCGATCAACACGGTCAAGGCCGACCTCAGCACGCTGCGCGCGGGCGGCTCGGACTGAGGACTGAGGACTGAGGACTGAGGACTGAGGTCCACACCTCCGCTCCGTCCAGCTTCTTCGCCCCTCCGTCCCCTCCGTCCCCTCCGTCCCGCTGAGTCCCAAGGAGTTCGACATGATCACGCAGGTCTCCCACACCGTCGCAACCGCCGGCGACCCGGCCGGACTGAGCCTCGCCCTCGCGGTGGCGGCCGAACTGCACCCGGCGGTGACGCGGGCGCCCGAGGTGGCGGCGACCGGTGCCGCCACCCGTCGCGCGACGGCGGTACGCCCGCGCCGGCGTACGGTGCGTGGCTGACTTCTTGCGGCTTCTGTGCGGCCGGGGCGACGTGCAAGGCTAGGGCGATACTGCCGCGCCCCTTCAAGGGGCGCGGGGAACTGCGCGACCAGCCACAACGCACCCGAACCGGACCACGCACCCCAGCCCGCACGGCGCCCCCGGCCCGTAATCACCCCCACCCGAGGAACGAACCCACCATGAGCCCCGCCGAAGGCGCCTCCGAACCCCAGCGCATCCTCATCGTCGACGACGAGCCGGCCGTGCGCGACGCACTCAAGCGCAGCCTCGCCTTCGAGGGCTACGGCACCGAGGTCGCCGTAGACGGCGCGGACGCGCTGGAGAAGGCGACCGCGTACCGGCCGGACCTGGTGATCCTCGACGTCCAGATGCCGCGGATGGACGGGCTGACGGCCGCCCGCCGGATCCGCGGCGCGGGCGACACGACCCCGATCCTGATGCTCACGGCCCGCGACACGGTCGGCGACCGGGTCACCGGCCTCGACGCCGGCGCGGACGACTACCTGGTCAAGCCCTTCGAGCTGGACGAACTCTTCGCCCGCGTCCGTGCGTTGCTGCGCCGCAGCACGTACGCGGCGGCCGCGGCCGACACCGCCGAGGTGGACGAGGCGCTCAGCTTCGCGGACCTGCGGATGGATCTGGCGACGCGGGAGGTCACGCGGGGCGGGCGTCCGGTGGAGCTGACGCGTACGGAGTTCACGCTGCTGGAGATGTTCATGGCGCACCCGCGCCAGGTCCTCACGCGTGAGCAGATCCTGAAGGCGGTCTGGGGCTTCGACTTCGAGCCGTCCTCCAACTCCCTGGACGTCTACGTCATGTATCTGCGCCGCAAGACCGAGGCGGGCGGCGAGCCGCGCCTCGTGCACACCGTGCGCGGTGTCGGGTACGTCCTGCGACAGGGCGGCGCGGAGTGAGGAAGCTCCTGAGCCACTACCGGTCCCTCCCCATCCGGGCCCGCCTGTCGATGCTGGTCGCGGCGGCGGTGGCGTTCGCGGTGGCGGCGGTGTCGGTGACGTGCTGGTTCATTGTGCAGGGGAAGCTGTACGAGCAGTTGGACGGCGATCTCAACAAGTCGATGGGTATGCCGGCGTTCACGGACCAGGCCAGTCTCGCGATCGAGAACTGCACGCAGGAGTCCGTACAGAACAACCGCTTCGGCCAGAACACGTACTTCCAGGTGGTTCTGGAGGACGGCACGGCCTGTGTCGTGGAGTTCTCCGCCGGTTCGGTCAAGGTCACCGAGACCGACAAGAACGTCGCCGCGGCCACGGGCCACGACGAGGCGGTCTACCACAACAGCGTCGACGCGGACGGCAACGACGTACGCGTCAAAATCCAGCCGGTGTCCTACACCAACCGGAACACGGGGGAGACGTCCAACGCGGCGCTTCTCGTCGCCCTCCCCCTCAAGGGCACCCAGTCCACCCTCAACGACCTCGCCCTCATCCTCCTCCTCGTCTCCGGCATCGGAGTCGTCGGCGCCGGTGCGGCCGGGCTGGCCGTGGCCCGTGCGGGCCTGCGCCCGGTCGACAAGCTCACCGAAGCCGTCGAACACGTGGCGCTGACCGAGGACCTGAGCATCCGCATCCCCGTGGAAGAGGAGAGCGACGACGAGATCGCCCGTCTGTCCCGTTCCTTCAACTCGATGACGGGCGCGCTGGCGAACTCCCGCGAACTGCAACAACAACTGATCGCGGACGCCGGCCACGAACTCCGCACCCCCCTCACCTCCCTCCGCACCAACATCGAACTCCTCACCCGCAGCGAGGAGACGGGCCGCCCGATCCCGGCGGAGGACCGCAAGGCCCTGCTCGCCTCGGTGAAGGCCCAGATGACCGAACTGGCCTCGCTGATCGGCGACTTGCAGGAGCTGTCGCGCTCGGAGTCGGGCCAGCAGGGGGGCCGCCATCTCCAGACGGTCGACTTCCAGGAGACCGTGGAGGCGGCCCTGCGCCGGGCCCGGCTGCGCGGCCCCGAGCTGACGATCACGGCGGACCTGGGGCCCTGGTACGTACGCTCCGAGCCCTCCGCCCTGGAACGGGCGATCGTCAACATCCTCGACAACGCGGTGAAGTTCAGCCCGGAGTCCGGCACGATCGAGGTCGCCCTGTCCGAAGGCACCCTCACGGTCCGCGACCACGGCCCCGGCATCCCCGCCGACGAACTCCCCCACGTCTTCGACCGCTTCTGGCGCTCCCCCAGCGCGAGGGCCCTCCCGGGCTCGGGCCTGGGCCTGTCGATCGTGGCCCGCACGGTGGAACAGGCGGGCGGCGAGGTCTCGTTGTCCCGCGCGGACGGCGGCGGCACGCTGGCGACGGTACGGATTCCGGGGGCGACTACGCCTCCGCCGGAGGGGTCGGCCGCAGGGGCTTGAGCGGCCCGTCACAGGAAGCGCAGCCGCTCCATGACACAGCGCAAGTCATCGCTCCAGCGCGCGTAGGCGGGGACCTGCCGGAGTGCGGTCAGCGACACTCTCTGCCCCAGCAGATCGAAGTCGTACTCGGGGCGGTGTCGGGGCCCGAACGCCTGGGCCAGGGTCTTCTTCGGATCCGCGACCTTCTCTACGTCACGGGGCGCCCGGACGAGGTCTCGGATCACAGCCGCAGGGGCGTCCGGCAGTGCCGCCGGGTCGGCCAGCATCCAGGCCTCGGTCTCGCGTACGGGGACCATTCCGATGACCCGCTCGGCCGACTCCGCGTGGCTCAGGCCGACCCGTACCGCTTCGATCTTGCTCCGTTCATTGTGGTCATGATGGATGATCACGAGGTCCATCTCATTGAGGAGCGACTCGACTTCCGCAACGACCCTTTCCCGCTGCGACACGGTGAAGCACTCACCGCGAACGGTCCCTCCGAAGTCGAATCCGACCGTCGCGTCAGATTCCAGGTCCTCTACGTGGCGGTCGATGAGCGGACGCAGGAACCATTGGTCGCTCTCGCCCTCCGTGAGCAGGGCGATGTTCAGATACCTACGTCCCACGCGCGTACCCCACCGGGTCCAGGTACTGGCGTACTTCCATGGGGGTGACGTAGGTCCCGCGTTCGCCGTTCGCAGCGACGGTACGGGCGCGAGTGAGCCGTGTCGGCGCCTGTCCGCCGCCGACACGGGTGACCGTGTCAAGGAAGACGACGTTGTGGGGGAACTCTTCACGAAGGGAGGCCAGGACGACAGGTGAGTGGGAGGTCACAAGGATCTGGCGAAGACCATCGCCATGGCTCGCTTCGGAATCGCCGTACCGCTCCTGACGTTCGACGGATGACAGTTCCGTGGCGCGTCTCCTCAACCGTTCCAGAAGCCTTGGGACGCGGCTCGGGTGCAGTCCGTTCTCCGGTTCCTCCAACATCAGGACACCGGAGTGGGCTGGGTCATGTGCCGCGGCGAGCAAGGCAAGCATGCGAAGTGTTCCACCAGAGACGACTCGCGGCGTCATCTTCGGCTCGTTCTTGTGCTGGATCCAGATCTCCCACACCGCTTGAGGCTCGTCCCGGACCACCTCAACCTTGCGGACATCAGGGAGCACCGCGGCGACATCGGCCTCGAAGTCGGACCTTCGCTCCGGTTCCGCACTCCACAACCGACCGAGCACCGCGCCCAGATTACGTCCGTCCTCAGTCAGGGGATCGGAGTCGTAAGCATCGGCCGGGTGGCGCATGGCGTCAGGTGAGGGATCGAGGATGCGCCACCCGTCCGTGGCACGGTCAACAGCACCGTAGACCTCGCGCTCGGCTTCGTTCCGCTTCACCGGATCCGGATCGTCGGGGAACCGGTGACGTAGGTGAAGCACGTTGTCCTCGATCTGGTCCGCGACGTGCCGTGGCAGATCCAGGCCCTCACTGCCGATAGGAGTGCGGTCCACACGCACGTGCAAGCGCTCCGGCACCTCGCTGCTGCGGCTGACGGTCGCCATGACACGTACGTGTACCGGACCCCAGTTGGAAGTCCGAACCAGCACGTTCGCGCTCAGCCTCATCTCATTGACCAAGTCACCGCCCGGCAGTCGTCGGAACAGTTCCCGAGGTCCACCTCTTCTTGCGTAGCGCACAAGCGTCTGGCCTCGTGGGTCCCTCATCAGCCGCCCCAGCAGCACCACCGCTTCGAGCAGGTTGGACTTGCCCGAGCCGTTCGCACCCAGCAGGACCAGGAACGGCGGCACGTCGAGCGAGAAGTCGTCGAACGTCTTGAAGCCGTCGATCTCGATCCGGGTGATCACTGCTGCTCCTCACGCACCGCAGGCTCATGAACGGGTATGCACAGCCACACTAGTGCCGCGTCAGCCAAGGTTCGCCACCCGTCACTACGCCCGGCATGCCCTCTCGGCAGAGTGTGCGATCAGTGCCGTGGCCACTCATGGCGAGCCTCAGTGGAAGCCGAGCATTCCGGGGGAGTCGATGTCGACGGTGACCACGCCTGGGGGATAGTTCTGCTCGCGGTCCGTGAGCAGGATCGATATTCCCGTGAACTCCGGGCGCGGCAACGCGCAGTAGAGGGCGTGGCAGGTGTCCGGTCCGCCGTAGCCGTCCCGGATCATGCCTCCTACGGTGACGGACGCCGCCGTACCCAGGTCATCGACCACGACCGAGGAGAACGCGAGCACCCGTCGCCCCGCGTCGGCGTCCTGCGACTCCGCCTGCATCAAGCAGAGGGCCGGGATCCGCAGCCGGTCACCGGGCGTGCGGGCCATGTTCCCGGCGAGGAGGTTCAGGGTCTTGTGGCCCCCGGCGAGGGCGCGGGTCGCCCCCGTATCCAGAATGATCACGCGGCCATGCCTCGCGCCATGCGGGCCTTCTCCGCGGCGATCCGCTGGATGTTGCCCAGCACGTCGGGAGCCCGGTCGAACTCCTCGTCGCTGATGTCGACGCCGATCACCTCGCGGACCACCTTGCGATCCGCCGCGACGCGCTCCGCGATCTGCTCCGCCGTCGGCTGCTCGGCGGCCAGTTGCTCGATCAGCTGCCCCAGGTTCATGCCGCGCTCCTTGGCGACCTGGGCGAGGTGATCGCGGGCCTGCTTGGACACCTGGATGGTGGTGGTCTCTGCCATGGGTTCACCATAGCCACACCACGGCAACTCAGTCAGCGGCAACGCCACCCACGAACGCGGACCACGCCCCGGCGGAGAACAGGAGCGGGCGGCTGTCCGGGACCTTGCTGTCCCGGACGGGGACGGTTCCTATGTAGCCGTCGGCAACCTCGACGCAGTTATTGGCTCCCCCGTCGCTGTAGCTCGACTTGCGCCAGACGGCGACGGTGAGGTCGAGGGTTTGGTTCATGACCTGTGCTCCTCCAGTACGTCCCTGATGAAGGTCAGCGACTCCGACGGGGACAGCGCCATATCCCGAAGCCGATCGTAGGACAAATGGTGGTGCAGGACGTCTTCCGGATCGTCCATCAACATTCCGAAGCTGTCAGCTTCTGCGTAGGCAACGGCACTTCCGTTCTTCTGCCACAGCAGGGTCAGTGATCCCTTCCCCATGAGGTGGTGGACTCCGGCCGAGAACGGCAGCACCTGAACGACGACGTTGGGCCACTGGGCGACGGCCTCGATACGAAGCAGCTGCCCCTCCCAGGTCTCCGCGCTGGCCGAAGCGCGACGGAGCGCGTTCTCGTCGATGACGAACCGGACGCTCGGCGCCGGATCCCTGCGCAGCAGCAGTTGCCGCCCCAGCCGAGCGGCCACCTGTTCCTCGATCGCATCGGCGTCAAGCTCTCGTGTTGCCCGGGGCCCAGACAACACCTCCCGGGCGAACTCTTCGGTCTGCAGCAGCCCAGGCACGTTCGGGGTGAACACGCGCACCATCCGCGCCATGTCCTCCAACCGCATGTACTCCTTGTACTTGTCCTTGAAGGCGTCGATCCGAGCCACCTTCCAGAGACAGACCAGCAGGTCAACGGACCCGTAGTAGGCGTCCAGGTCCTCCATGACCGTCATCTTGGACAGGCGCTCACCCGACTCCAAGCGGCTCAGATAGCTCTTGTCGTAGCCCGTCTCGTCGGCCATCTGTCCCAGCGTTTTGCCGGCCTTCTCCCGCATAAATCGCAACGTCCGGCCGAGCACCGCGCGCCCCGACTCGACGTCCACGTCAACGACTTCGCCCATGTCACCCCTCCCCGTTGTCTGGCGCTCCAGGCAACGCCAGGCCTCTTCCCCAACGTACGGCCCAGCCGTGACGATCTGAACACGAACGGTGATCCCCGCTCGTCAGACCGACCCTGAAATAACCCTGAGACGAAAGCTGAGGCACCGCCATGCGCGCACTCGTCGTGCGGCTCTGCGAGGCACTGCTCCGCTGGGCCGCGCCCGGCCCGTCGCCGGCGGGGGCGGCGGAGCCGCTGGAGCCCGCTCCGCCCCCGCCGCCTCGGAGGCCCGACGACATCTGGCCCTTCGAGCCCTACGCCAACTTCGTACGGCCGTACGTGCTCAGCCCGGAGGAGTTGTACGTCTACGGCGTCCACGCCGGCCACGACCTGGAGGTCCCCGCATGATGGACGGCCTGCGTCTGCTGCCGTGGACGAACCTCGACGGCAAGCCCTGCTATCTCGACCCGGACACCGCGCACCCCGGTGCCCTCTCCCTCCTCGCCGACGGCGTGGAGGCGTCCCAACTCGGCTCGGCGGAGGAGGTGTTGGCCGGAAGCAGAGCCGTCCTCGGCGACCCGGCGGCCGGGGAGCGGGCCGTGCGGTTCGCGCTGACGCGGGCGGTGGAGTCGCTGGAGGATGTCGTACGGATCGCGGTCAGCAGGGGGCGGCGGATCGGTGAGGACGACCTCTAGCCGTCCTCTAGCCGGCGTTCACGTGCAGCACCCCGGCGGCCCCCGTCAGCGTCGCCTCGTCCAGCGGGAAGTACCGCAGGTCATCGGCGGAGGGGTGGGCGCGGGTGCGGGCGGTGGACGGTTCGGGGGCCGGGGTCAGCGTCCAGGTGGTCTCGCGTGGCGCGGTGGCCTCGTACGTGTCCGGGGCCGGGTCCGGCAGGCCCAACGCCTCGCTGCGGCCCAGGCTGCCCGCGACGAAGACGTACCGCTCGCCCACCAGCGACCCCAGGACGGCACCGGCGCCATACCAGCGGAGGTCCAGGCCGCGCATGCGCATATGGCTGGGGCCGCGCTGGACGTGGACGTTGTGGCCGACGACCAGGGTCGGGCCGCGGCCGGCCTCGACGGCGCGGATGTCGAGGATGTTCTCGACCATGAGGGCGTCCCGGGTGGCGAGCATCCGGGAGATCCGGACCTCCTCCGCGTCCGGGCGCGCCAGTTGCGCGTGGTAGCGCAACAGGCCGATACCGGCCGTGAGGTGCGTCTTCGCCCGGTACCACGCGGCCCGTGACGTCGCCTCGATCAGCTCCGGCGCGCGGGCGTGCAGCTCGGTGAGCATGTCGTCCGCGAGGCAGCGGAGCGCCCGCGCCTCCGCCGTGGCGCCGACCGACTCGGCCGCGTCCATGACCGCCTCCGTACGGCTCCACCGCTCCTCTTCCCCGGCGAGGGCCGCGAGTTCCTCCGCGCTGACGGAGGTGAGGGCGAGGGCGGGGGCCGGGGGCCCGTCGGCTTCCCCGGCCAGGTAGGCGCGGGCGTGTTCGAGGTAGCGGAGCGGGCCGGGCGCGCTCATGTTCTCCATCTCGGCGTCGAGGCCGTGGAAGGCGAGGCGGTCCTCCGGCGGGCGGGTGCGGTTGTACTCGCGCATCCAGGTGATCAGCCGCCTGTTGGGGGCCAGTTCGCCCCGGCCGAACGCGATGCCGTCGCGCATCACCTCGTCGAAGTCCCCGGTGCCGTCCCGGACATGGTCGTCCACGGCGAGCGCGGGGACGCGGTCGGTCTCCAGGGCGATCGAACGGAAGCCCAAGTCGACGAGTTGGGCGAACAGCTCGTTGCGGACGTCCCCGAGGGCCGGTTCCAGATGGGTCGGCTCACCAAGGGCCAGCAGCTCGCAGGAAGGGGTCACGAGGTCTCGTATGTCCTGGCTCATGAACCTCGATCGTATCCTTGAAAGATCGGTTGAGGGTTGGGAGGAGGTAGCCCCGCAGTGTCCTGTGCACGTGCCGGTAAAGTCTCAAAACGTGAGGCGCACATGAACAAGCTGGACAGGCTGAACGGACCGCCTGGGCCGGGCATGCGACCGTCCGACCTCGCCCGGGAGCACGGGCTCTCGGCCCAGGCGGTCCGCAACTACGAGCGCGACGGGTTCCTCCCGGCCGCCGAGCGGACGCGCAGCGGCTACCGGATCTACACCGAAACGCACGCGGCAGCCCTCCGCGCGTTCCTCGCCCTCGTCCCGGCGTACGGCCACGCGACGGCGGGCCGGATCATGCGCGCCCTCCACGAGGACGCCCGCGAACCCGCCCTGGCCGTGGACGACGCACTGACCCTCGTCGACCGTGGGCACACCCAGCTGCTCCGCGACCGGGAGACCCTCGACGCGGTCCGCGCCGCGATGGACCACCTGACGGCGCCCCCCAGCCCCAACCCCAAACCCCTCCCCAAACCCCTCCCCGGCCCCGCCCCGGCCCCCACCCCCCTGACCATCGGCGACCTCGCCCACCGCCTCGACGTCACCCCCGCCACCCTCCGCAACTGGGAGGACACCGGCATCCTCACCCCCGCCCGGGACCCCCTCACCGGCTACCGCCTCTACCGCCCGGCCGACGTCCGCGACGCCGAACTCGCCCATCTCCTCCGGCGCGGCGGCCACCCCCTGGAGCACATCGCCTCTGTGGTGCGGCAGATCCGTACAGCCGGCGGTACCGAGGCCCTCTCCGCCGCGCTGGACGACTGGCGGCGCCGGCTCACCGCTCGGGGCCTCGCCATGCTCGACGCGGCCTCCCACCTCAACCACTACCTGACCCTGGGGCCTCCCCAGCCCTCCCACACCCCTCTCCAAGACCAGCCACAGTGCCCGCCTCCACAGTGTGGGGATGGTGCGGAAGATTCTGCTGGTCGATGACGACGAGGCCGTACGTGAGGGGATCGGGCGGCTGTTGCGGTTCGAGGGGTACGAGACCGTGCTCGCCGGAAACGGACTCGTGGCCCTCGACGCCCTGGACACCCGGAGGGCATCCGGCGGTGAGCCGGATCTCGTGCTGATGGACGTCACCATGCCGGGGCTCGACGGGCTCGCCGCGACCCGCCGGATCCGGGCCTCCGGCTCCACCGTGCCGATCATGATGATCACCGGCCGGGACGCGGTCGGCGACCGTATCGTCGCCCTCGACAACGGCGCCGACGACTACCTCGCCAAGCCCTTCGCCCCCGAGGAACTCCTCGCGCGCGTACGGGCGTTGCTCCGCCGGGGCCGGTCGTCCGCCACGGCCGTCTCCCTCCGCGAGGTCATCCCCCGCGTCCCCGCGGACCGGCTCTCCTACGCCGACGTCGTCATGGACCTCGGCACCCGCGCCGTCACCCGCGCCGAGCGCCCTCTCACGCTCACCCGCACCGAGTACGCCCTCCTCGAATACCTCCTCCGCCACCCGGTCAAGGTCCACAGCCGCGCCCGTATCTTCCAGGAGGTCTGGGGCTTCGACCTCTCCCCCGCCTCCAACACCCTCGACGTCTACGTCATGTACCTCCGCCGCAAACTGGAGGGCCGCGGCGAACCCCGCATCATCCACACGATCCGGGGCCTGGGGTACGCGCTGCGGGGGGCCTAGGGCGCAACAGGCCCTAGCCGACCGAGGTCCGGCCCCGGCGGCCCGTCGCGGGCTCCCCGGTGGCCTGTGGTTCGGGTGGCGGCGGATCGTCGGAGGCCAGGCGCTGCTGCAGGCGGAGGTGGCTGAACTCGTAGTGCGCGCCCGACTGCCGCAGTACGCCGCGGTGATGGGCCTCCATGAGGAACCGCATCAGCCGCCAGGGAGCCCGCCCGGTGAGCGCCAGCCAGATCCGGGCCGCGCCCAGTCGTCCCCACGCGCTCAGCGCGAGCGCGTGGGTGCCCACCTGCACCCAGACCTCGGTGTGCATGCTGCCCAGCGTGGTGCCCCGGCCGCTCGCCGCGATGAACGCCAGACAGACCCCGCCCGCGAGCAGCGCGGCGACCGCGCTGCGCGCCAGGGTCGCGGCCCGGTCCGTACGCAGCGTGCTGCGCGGTCCCGCCGCGCGCATCGTGTCGGAGGGGGTGTTCAGGGCACGGTAGACGCCGGAGGCGCAGCCGCCGATCAGGCCGACGAGCAGACCGAAGCCGACCAGGGGCTGTGCGGCGTCGAGCACGATCGTCCCGACGGAGCGGCGGACGAGCCACACCTCGACGTCGTGCGGCAGGGCGACGACGAGGTTGTGCGCGTCGACCGGCCTGCCCCGCCACTTGTCGGCCTCACGGCCTGCCCCCTCGCTGGGCCTGCCGGCCCAGTCGACCACCCACCGCCCGTCCCACCGGTGGATCCGTACCTCCTTCTCGGAGTAGCCGATCTTCCGGTCGTAAGAGATCCGGGCCCCGTGGTAGACGACGAAGGGATGGGCGAGTGCCGAGCGCCGTACGAGCAGCACCCTCTTCCGCTCCTGTCCCACGTAGGTCACTGAACGGCTGTTCGCTGCGGTCTTCTCCAGCCGCCAGCCGTCGATGACGTCGCCGCTCGACGGCGGGTCGGCCGAGTGGTCGGAGGCGTGGTCGGAGGCATGGTCGGAGGCATGGATCCCGTACGCGGCGAAGGCGCCCGTGATGCCGCCGACGACCGCCCCGGCGCAGGTGCCGATGAGGGTGCAGGCGACGAGGCCGCGCAGCAGCCCCGACCGGAAGGCGCGGAGGACCGCGGCCGGGGAGGTGTAGTGGCCGACTGCCCGCTCGCCGCGGCGGACGCCCGCACAGACGAGCAGGAGCCCGGCCACGAGGCAGGTGACGGCCGGGACGGCCAACTCGAAGTGGTCGACGTAGCCGAGCATCGCCAGGCCGGCGAAGACGACCACACCGCCCAGTGCCCGCACGGCCCGTGGTCCGGCCGGGCTGTACGCCCAGGGCAGGCCCAGCGGGAGGGGGCGGCGGGAGAGGCCGCCGACGGCGAACATCATCGACAGGATCAGGCCGAAGCAGCAGCCGTTGAGGAACCAGGTGGACCGTGGGGTGAGGACGGCGCCGAGCCGGCCGTCCACGAAGGGCGGCGCGAGCACTCCGAGGCCCAGTGCCACGACCGCGCCCGCGGCGGTCATCGTCAGAGCCGTGCGCGCCAGCTGTCTCGGCCCCTGGGGCGACCGGGGCGTCTCCGGCAGCAGCCGGGCCAGCCCGAAGCAGAGGCCCACCAGAATGCCCGCGAGGTTGATCACGGTCGACGGTCCGCTGTCCCAGTCGGCGACCACGCCACCGCCGTACTTCGCGAGCGGCACCAGCACGGTCGCCGTGGCGAGCAGCCCCAGCAGCGCCGGGCCGAGCACCCGTGGCACGGGCGGCATCGCGGAGGACAGCTCCCACCAGGCGAGGCGCCAGACACCGGTCGCGGCCGTGCCGCTGTCGTCGGGGCGGTGGCAGGGGAGTTCGCGGGCGAGGCGGCGCAGCCAGCGGTCCGCGGTCTCGGGGGCCCAGGGGCCGGTGCCGCCGGCGAAGGCGGCCGGGACGAAGGCGTCCAGGAGGTGTTTCTCGATGGCGGCGGAGGTGGGGAAGCGGGCGATGTCGTTGAGTTCCGACGGGTCGCGGGAGGTGTCGCCGTAGACCCTTCGGGCCAGCGCCACCATCAGCGGGGAGCGCAGTACGGCGGTCAGGGGTGGGGAGGCGGTTTCGAGCACACCCGTCCAGACGGTGTCGCCCCCGTCCGGCGGGAGCGTGCCGGCCCTCGGGGCGGCGACGCCGGTGGACGGGGTCGTCCTGCGCAGATAGCGCTCGGCGGCCGACCGGTCCAGGGGGCGCAGGCGCACGACCTCGGCGGCCGTCAGCACATCGGCGCCGTCGTCCATCGCCGCCGCCCAGACGGTGGTACGGCAGGTCAGCAGGACCGGGAGCCGGTCGTCCAGCTCGGCGTTCAGCCGCTCCAGCGCCCTGCGGTGTGCCGCCGCGGGGAGTTCGTCGAAGCCGTCGAGCACGGGCAGGACGAGACCGGCGTCCAGCAGGACACGCGCGAGGGTGCGCCCGCCCCGTACGGCGGCCAGCGGGCGGTACTCCGCCGCCAGCCGCTCCGCCAGCCAGTCGCGCAGACCGGTGGCCTCGGGATCCCAGCCGGCGAGTGCGAACAGCACAGGTACGGGCGCCCCGTCGCCGCGCCCGTCGAGGGTGGCCAGCACGAAGCGGATGGCGAGGACCGTCTTCCCGGCTCCCGGCTCGCCCAGGACGACCATGCGGCTCGACGGCGCGTCCCGGAACATCTCCACGATGCCGTCGAGCGACTGATCGCCGTCGCGGGGCGCGGGGAGGGGGAGGCCGCCGCGGATGTTGCGGCGGTGGTCGGCGAGCGGGGGACCGACGCGGACCCAGTGGACGTCGAGCGGATCGGGGTCCTGGAGCCGGCGCAGCCGGTACTCCGTGGACCACTGGATCCGTACGGCTTCGGCGAGTTCGTCCACCGCGTGACGGTGGCGGTGGGGGTCCGGGGCGGCGGCGGGGTCCGGGGCGGGATCGCGGAGGAGGTCGGCGACGAAGGCGCTGACGGAGACGACCGCGGAGATCGCGGAGATCCACATGGAGTTGGTGTCGGGACGGCCTCCGGTCGCGAGGACGACGGTCAGGGTGATCAGCGCGGTGGCCGCCGTGGCCAGGCCGACGCGGCGTTGGACATGGGGGTCTCGTAGTCGGCGTAGCGCTGTCCGCATGGTCGTCCCCGTGGTGGTGATCCGGTCACTGGCTCTGGAGGTGAACGAGTGGGCGGGTGGGGGTGTGTCCGGGGCGGGGAGGCGCGCGGAAGCATGCCGGGGGCATGTGCGGCGCGTTCGGGCCGGCAGGACTCGGCCACCGGTCGGCGCACAGAAAAATCCCCGCACTCCCGGACGTCCGGGAGTGCGGGGAACTCGGTGATCGGATCCGCTAGTTGACGATCGTGATCCGGTTGGCTGCCGGGGGCGCGATCGGGCTGGTGGCCGAGGAGTTGGCCAGCAGGTACTGCTCCAGGGCGGCGAGGTCGTCCGCGCCGACCAGGTCGTTCGTGCCCTGGCCGAGCGTCGGGAAGCCGTCGCCGCCGCCCGCGAGGAAGCTGTTGGTGGCGACGCGGTAGGTGGCGGCCGGGTCGAGGGCGGCGCCGTTGAGCTTGATGCTGTCGACGACGACGCGGGCGGCGCCGGTCTTCGTCAGGTCGAGCGTGTACGTCAGGCCGGACGACGGCAGCAGCACCTTCGGCGCGGCGGTGTTCGACCCGCTCACCTGCTCCTGGAGGACCGAGACGAGCTGGGCGCCCGTGAAGTCCTGGAGGTTGACCGTGTTGGAGAACGGCTGGACGGTGAAGCCCTCGGCGTAGGTCACCACGCCGTCGCCCTCGGTGCCCTTGGCCGCGTAGGTCAGCGGCGCGCGCACCCCACCGGGGTTCATCAGCGCGAGGTCGACCTCGGGGTCGAGCGTCTTGCCGTACCAGTACTGCGCGTCGGCGATCAGGTCACCCATCGGCGACTCCGTACCGGCGTTGGGCACGTCGGCGGATATGTAGCCGATGGCACGGTTGCCGATGGGCGCGGCGAGGGTGTTCCACTTACTGATGAGGGCCGTCATGTCGGCGGCCTTCGCGACGTCCCGGGTGACCACGTGGTTCGCGGACTTCACGGCCGTACGGGAGATGTCACCCGTCTGGCGGTCGTACGTCAGCGTCGTGTCCGTGTACAGGCGGCCGAAGGACGCGGCCGAGGTGACCATGCGCGGCTTGCCCGCCGGGTCGTTGATCGTGCAGGCGTACGCGGCGTGCGTGTGACCGGTGACGACGGCGTCGACCTTGGGCGTGATGTTCTTGGCGATGTCGACGATCGGCCCGGAGATGCCGTCACCGGCGCCGGGCGAGTCGCAGTCGTAGTTGTACGACTGGGAGGCGGGGAGACCGCCCTCGTGGATCAGCGCGACGACCGACTTGACGCCCTGCTGCTCCAGCTCCTTGGCGTACTTGTTGATCGTCTCGACCTCGTCCTTGAACTTGAGGCCCTTGACGCCCTCGGCGGAGACGACGCCCGGGGTGTCCTCCAGCGTCACACCGACGAAGCCGATCTTGACGCCGTTCTTCTTCCACACCCAGTAGGGCTTGAGGAGCGGCTTGTTCGTCTTCTCCTCGATGACGTTGGCCGCGAGGTACGGGAAGTCGGCGCCCTTGAACTTCTTGCCCTCGATGTAGCAGCCGTCGACCTTGTGACAGCCGCCCTTCTGCAGGCGGGCCAGCTCCTTGGCGCCCTCGTCGAACTCGTGGTTGCCGACGCTCGTGACGTCGAGGTCGAGACCGTTCAGCGCCTCGATGGTGGGCTCGTCGTGGAAGAGGCCCGAGATCAGCGGGGAGGCACCGACCATGTCACCGGCGGCGGCGGTGATCGAGAACTTCGGGTTGGTCTTGCGGGCCTCGCGCAGGTGCGTGGCCAGGTACTCGACGCCACCGGCGTTGATCGTGGTGGTCGTCCCGTCCTCGTGCAGCTCGGTCACCCGGCCCGAGGAACCGGCCGGCGGCTCCAGGTTGCCGTGCAGGTCGTTGAAGGACAGCAGCTGCACGTCCTGGTACCGCGGCTTGTTCTTGCCGGGCTTCTGCGACGGCGCCTCACCGGCACTCGCCGGGATCGCGGCGGCCAGCGCCCCTACGGTCGCCAGCCCGGCCGCGGCGGCGAGGATCCGGTTCCGGCGGCTTCTACGGCGCTGCGCTTGGGGTGTGGCTGACATGTGCCCCCCTGGGTTCGTGAGAGGTAAGAGAAGTAAGGGAAACGTGAGAACGGCCCCGTCGGCCCGAAGCGTAGGGTCAACGCGCGTAGCGCGACAGGGGGTTCATGGTTACGACCTGGTTGCCATCAAGGAGGACTGGTGACGAAAGGGGGCGAACGGCGCGCCCCAAAGGGGCGCGGGGAACTGCGCGAGCAACCACATTCAAGCCGCACCCGCGAACACCACGGAACCACCCCACCCCGTAGGCGCCCCCCGCGGAGCTAACCTCGTACCCATGACCAGCGACGACACGGCCCAGCCCAGCGGAGCGCGCCGCATCGAGACAAGCCTGGACCTCACCCCCGACCAGACGGCCGCCGTCCGCACCCTCCTCGACGAGGCCGCCCAGGTCGACGGCCAGCAGGCGGTGTCCGAGCAGGGCCGCCTCCAACTCCGCGGCGGCCCCCGCGAAGGCGTGGCCCACCTCCTCCTCACCGTCGGCGACACCCTCGTCGGTTACGCCCAGCTGGAGGACACCGACCCCATCGAGGCCCCGGCGGCCGAGCTGGTCGTCCACCCCTCCCACCGGGGCCACGGCCACGGCCGCGCCCTGGGCTCCGCCCTGCTCGCCGAGTCCGGCAAACGGCTGCGGATCTGGGCGCACGGCGGCCACTCCGCCGCCCGCCATCTCGCCCAGGTCCTCGGCCTCACCCTGTTCCGCGAACTCCGCCAGATGCGCCGCTCCCTGGCCGATTTCGACCCCCCCGAGCCGGTACTCCCCGACGGGGTCCACGTGCGCCCCTTCCGCCCCGGCGAGGACGACGCGGCCTGGCTCGCCGCGAACGCGGAGGCGTTCGCCCACCACCCCGAACAGGGCGCCCTCACCCAGCGCGACCTGGACGACCGCAAGGCCGAACCCTGGTTCGACCCGGCGGGCTTCTTCCTGGCCTTCAGGGAAGGGGAGCTGATCGGCTTCCACTGGACGAAGGCGCACGCCGCCGAGCAGCTCGGCGAGGTGTACGTCGTCGGCGTCCGCCCCGGCGCCCAGGGCGGAGGCCTCGGCAAGGCACTCACCACGATCGGCCTGCGCCACCTCGCCGCCCAGGGCCTGCCCACCGCGATGCTCTACGTCGACGCGGACAACAAGGCGGCGGTCACGGTCTACGAACGCCTCGGCTTCGTGACGTACGAGACGGACCTGATGTACCGCAGCGAAACCTGACGCATACGGGCGAAGCCGGAGTTGTCCACAGGCTGGGGGCGGTGTGTTGACACCGCCCCCTCTCTTGCACCACCCTTTCACTACTCAATTAGTGAAAGGGTGTTGTCCCCGTGGTCGAGTACCGCATCGACCGGCGCAGCGGTGTCGCCACCTATGTGCAGATCGTCCAGCAGACCAAACAGGCCCTGCGGCTCGGCCTGTTGGAGCCCGGGGACAAGCTCCCCACGGCCCGCGAGGTCGTGGAGGCCACCGCGATCAACCCGAACACCGTGCTGAAGGCCTACCGCGAGCTGGAGCGCGAAGGCCTGGTCGAGGCCCGCCGCGGCCTCGGCACGTTCGTACGGAAGGGACTGGGCACCGCACCCGTCGACTCGCCACTGCGCGCGGAGCTGGACAGGTGGACCGCGAGAGCACGGGAGACCGGGCTCGAACGGGCCGACGTGGAGGCGCTCTTCACTTCGATGCTGGATGAACACTTCAAGGAAGACCAGGGGGACGAGGCATGACCGGGACCGCGATGGAGGCGGCCGCGCTCGGCAAGAAGTTCGGGTGGCGGCAGGGGGGCTGGGCACTGCGCGACTGCACGCTGCGGCTGCCGACAGGACGCGTGTGCGCGGTCGTCGGCCCGAACGGCGCGGGCAAGTCGACGCTCCTGGCCCACGCGGCCGGGCTGCTCGCCCCGACCGAGGGCACGATCAGTGTGCTGGGGACGACCCCGGAGGCGGCCCGCGAACGCATCGCGTACGTCGCCCAGGACAAGCCCCTGTACCCGCAGTTGACCGTCGCCGAGACCCTGCGGCTGGGCCATGAGCTGAACCCCCGGTGCTGGGACGCGACCGTCGCCGGGCGGGTGGTGGACGAGGGCGGGCTGGACCGGGGCGCCAAGATCCGCTCCCTCTCCGGTGGCCAGCGCACCCGCGTGGCGCTCGCCCTCGCCCTCGGCAAGCGGCCCGAACTGCTGCTCCTGGACGAGCCGATGGCCGACCTCGACCCGCTCGCCCGGCACCAGCTGATGGGCACGCTGCTCGCGGACGCCGCCGAGCACGGCACCACGGTTGTCATGTCCTCGCACGTAGTGGCCGAACTGGAGGGTTCCTGCGACCACTTGTTCCTGCTGGGCGCCGGGCGCGTCCGGCTGGCGGGCCCGCTGGACGAGGTGCTCGCCGCACACACCCTGGTCACCGGCCCGGCCGGCGATCTCGCCCCGCACACGGTCGTCGAGTCCCGCACGACGGGGCGTCAACACACCGCGCTCATCCGCCCCCGGGGCCCCGTGGGCACCGGCTGGCAGACCGCCGAACCGTCCCTGGAGGAGCTGGTCCTCGCCCACCTCAGGGCACCGGGGGCCCCGGCCCTCACGATCGAGGACACGGGCGACGACGAGGACCGCGACGAGGGCACGGGTGACCTCACGGCCGGGACGAACGGCACCGGGACACGGGAGGCGGCCGTATGAGCACCACGATCACCGAGACGGTGGGCACCGCCCCCGCCGGGGACCCGGCCCCCGCCTCCCCCCTGACCCCGGTCCGGGGCCTGATCCGGGCCACGCTCCGCGTGCACCAGTCCGCGCTGTGGTTCTGGGGGCTGCTGGTGGGCCTCGTCGCCGCCGGGCTGCTGTGGGCCGCCGGACCGGGGGTGGACGCGGTCTGGGCCGCGTACGTGAGGAGGGGCTGCGCGGAGGTCGACTACTGCGTACTGGGTGCCCCGCACGACCAGTACGACCAGGTGGTCGCCCTCGCCCTCGCCCTCCTCACCATCGCCCCGGCCCTGATCGGCGCCTGGGCCGGCGGCGCCCTGATCGGCCGTGAGCTGGAGAGCGGCACGGCGAGGCTGGCCTGGACCCAGTCCGTCACCCCGGCCCGCTGGCTCGCCGCCAAGCTCGCGGTCCCGGCCGCCCTGATCGTCTCCGGGACGGTCCTGCTGACCCTGCTGAACCGCCTGGTGTGGTGGCGGGAGGAACGCCTCCGGCACGCGCTCGGGACGCGGGACTGGTTCGCGTCCGCCACCTTCACGGGCCACGGCACCGCCGCCACGGCTTACGCCCTGCTGGGCCTGGCGGTCGGTGTCGTCGCCGGCCTGCTGCTGCGCCGCTCGCTCCCCGCCCTCGCCGCCGGCCTGGTGGGCACCGCCGTCCTGGCGGGCGCACTCCAGTCCAACCGGCACCTGCTGTGGCCGGTCGAGACCCTCGTCTCCAAGACCGCGGACCGGGACTGGACGGGCGAGCTGGTCGACCGCGGCTTCATCACCGCGACCGGAGAGCGTGTCTCGGACCTGACATGCACGGACGAGTCCTGCGGCCGCACCGACGCCGTCTCCTTCTACGCCGACTTCCACCCCTCCTCCCACTTCTGGCCCCTGCAACTCGTCGAGACCGCCATCGTCCTCACCGCCACGGCCCTGCTGATGTGGACCGCGTTCGGGCTGCTGCGCCGCCGTACGGGAGGTGCCGGATGAGCGCCGAGACCCTCGCCGCCACACCCCCGGCGGACACCGCCGCCCGCGGCGGCCTGACCTGGACCGTGTGGCGCGTGCACCGCGCGGCACTGCTGGTGTGGAGCGCGTACGTACTGCTCATGGTCGGGTGGATGCTCTGGGCCCAGTTCGTCACGGGCCCGGAGGTACGCGCGGAGCAGGACGCCTGCCAGAAGCTGGCGGACGGGTGCATCGACCTCGGGTCCGCCTTCGACTACTCCTCGGCCATGAGCTCGATCGGTACCTTGATCGCCTACTCCTCCTACGCCGTGGCCGCCTGGGCGGGGGCTTCACTGACCGGCCGTGAGCTGGAACGGGGCACGGCCCAGCTGGCCTGGACCCAGTCCGTCACCCCCATCCGGTGGCTCACCGCCAAGCTCGCGGTGCCCGCCGCCGCGCTGACCGTCGGCACGACCGTCCTGGTGCTGGTCTACCGCTGGGCCTGGTCCTCGAACCAGGACCTGCGCGGCGACGAGTGGTACTACACCGACCCCTTCCTGAACCGGGGCCCCGCGGTCCTGGCGTACGCCCTGTGCGCGTTGGCCGTCGGCGCCCTGGCGGGCATCGTTCTCCGGCGGGCGCTGCCCGCGCTCACCGTGGCCTTCGGCTTCCTGCTCGCGTTCCGCGCATGGCTCGACGTGCGATACGACCAGCTGTGGCCCTCCACGACGCTCGTGGGCACCGCCGCCAGCCGGCTGCCGATGTCGGCGGACCAGCTGGAGCTGGGCGCCGTCACCGGCTCCGGCGCCCGCGTCGACGACCTCAGCTGCTTCGACGCCGATGCCGACATCGACTACACCAGGTGCATGAGCGGGAAGGGCTTCACCGATCTCTACGCCGAGGTGCACCCGGCATCCCACTTCTGGCCGCTGCACCTCATGACGACCGGCGTCATCCTCGCCGTCACCCTCCTCGCCACCGCCGCCGCCTTCTGGCTGGTGCGCCGCCGCACCCGCTGACGGCCGGCCGACACCCCGGACGGGCACGCCCCTCCTACGGGGGGAGGGGCGTGCCGGGCATCCCTCGCGCGGGGCGCGCCGACGGTGTACGGCAGGTGAACGGCGCGCGAGGGCGGAACGGCGTGCGCCGGGGCCCGCCGCATGCCTCCGCGGAACCGGCGGTCCTCCCTGCGCTATCCCGCACGTAAGGTCGCCGTAACCAACGATTCAGACGGCCTTGCGACGCTTCCGCAATGAACCCCGTCGTGCCCGAGCCCTCGCCTCCCCCACGCAACGGCCCAAGCAACGGGAAGAGCACGGGGAACGGCCCCCGTGCGACCGTCCCCGTCGCCCCGCACCACCCCGCCGACGTCGTGGACGTCGTCGCGCGCATCGACGCGGACATCGCCGAGAACGACGCGGCGAACGCCTCCTCGCCCGTCCCGGCACTCCCCCCGGCCCTGTCCGACGCGCCGGTGATGCTCGCGGCGCGGAAGAATGGTGCCATGAGCCAGTCCAACGCCCAGGCAGACCAGGTCCAGCACGCACAGCCGACCGTCGGCTCCATCACCGGACACCGCCCGCACACGGTCTCGGCCGCGGTCTCCGACCTGGAACCCGACATCGACGCCGACCTCGACGGATACGAGGAAGAGGAGTACGACGGCGAGAAGCTGCCGCAGGGCCGCTTCCTCGACCGGGAGCGCAGCTGGCTCGCCTTCAACGAACGGGTCCTGGAACTGGCCGAGGACCCGAACACCCCCCTGCTCGAACGAGCGAACTTCCTGGCCATCTTCGCCAGCAACCTCGACGAGTTCTTCATGGTCCGGGTGGCCGGCCTGAAGCGCCGTATCGCCACCGGCGTGGCCACCCGCTCCGCCTCCGGCCTCCAGCCCCGCGAGGTGCTGGAGATGATCTGGGCCCGCTCCCGCGAGCTGATGGCCCGGCACGCCGCCTGCTTCCATGAGGACGTCGCCCCGGCCCTGGCCGAGGAGGGCGTGCACCTGGTCCGCTGGAGCGAGCTGGCGGAGAAGGAGCAGGCCCGTCTCTTCACGCTCTTCCGGCACCAGATCTTCCCGGTGCTGACCCCGCTGGCCGTCGACCCGGCGCACCCCTTCCCGTACATCTCGGGCCTCTCCCTGAACCTGGCCGTGCGCGTGCAGAACCCGGTGACGGGCACCTCGCACTTCGCCCGGGTCAAGGTGCCGCCGCTGCTCTCCCGCTTCCTGGAGGCCTCCCCGGGCCGGTACGTCCCGCTGGAGGACGTGATCGGCGCCCACCTGGAGGAGCTGTTCCCGGGCATGGAGGTGCTGGAGCACCACGCCTTCCGGGTCACCCGCAACGAGGACCTGGAGGTCGAGGAGGACGACGCCGAGAACCTTCTCCAGGCCCTGGAGAAGGAGCTGATGCGGCGCCGCTTCGGGCCGCCGGTGCGCCTGGAGGTCGAGGAGAACATCAACCAGGAGGTCCTGGACCTGCTGGTGCGCGAGCTGAAGATCAAGGAGTCCGAGGTCTACCCGCTGACCGGGCCCCTGGACCTCACCGGCCTCTTCCGCATCGCCTCCCTGGACCGGCCGGAGCTGAAGTACCGCAAGTTCGTCGCGGGCGTCCACCGCGAGCTGGCCGAGGTCGAGTCGGCGTCCGCGCCCGACATCTTCGCCGCGCTGCGCAACCGGGACGTGCTGCTGCACCATCCGTACGACTCGTTCTCGACGTCGGTGCAGGCCTTCCTGGAGCAGGCGGCCGAGGACCCGGACGTCCTGGCGATCAAGCAGACGCTGTACCGCACGTCCGGCGACTCCCCCATAGTCAACGCGCTCATCGACGCGGCCGAGGCCGGCAAGCAGGTGCTTGTCCTGGTCGAGATCAAGGCCCGCTTCGACGAGCACGCCAACATCAAGTGGGCGAAGCGCCTGGAAGAGGCCGGCTGTCACGTCGTCTACGGCCTGGTCGGGCTGAAGACCCACTGCAAGCTGTCCCTGGTGGTCCGCCAGGAGGGCGACACCCTCCGCCGCTACAGCCACGTCGGCACGGGCAACTACCACCCGAAGACGGCCCGGCTGTACGAGGACCTGGGCGTGCTGACGTCCGACGCGCAGGTCGGCGCGGACCTCTCCGACCTCTTCAACCGGCTCTCCGGCTACTCGCGCCGCGAGACCTACCGCCGTCTGCTCGTCGCGCCCAAGTCCCTGCGCGACGGGCTGATCGCCCGCGTCAACAAGGAGGTCCAGCACCACCGTGCCGGACGTCCCGCGTACGTCCGTATCAAGGTCAACTCGATCGTGGACGAGGCGCTCATCGACGCCCTGTACCGGGCCTCGCAGGCGGGTGTGCCGGTCGACGTGTGGGTGCGCGGCATATGCGCCATCCGGCCCGGCGTCCCCGGCCTGTCGGAGAACGTCCGGGTCCGCTCGGTCCTCGGCCGCTTCCTCGAACACTCACGGATCTTCGGCTTCGGCAACGGCGGCGAGCCGGAGGTGTGGTTCGGCAGCGCCGACATGATGCACCGCAACCTCGACCGCCGGATCGAGGCACTGATCCGGATCACCGACCCGGCCCACCGGGCGGCGCTCAACCGCCTGCTGGAGACCGGTATGTCCGACACGACCTCCTCCTGGCACCTCGGTCCCGACGGCGAGTGGATCCGGCACTCCACCGACGCGGACGGCCAACCCCTGCGCAATGTCCAGGAGATGCTCATTGACGCCCGGAGGCGCCGGCGTGGCACAGCAACACCTTGACCCCACGGACCCCACGGCCGTGGCCGCCGATGCCGTCGCCGGCTATCTGCGGGCCCAGGCCACGGAGTTCCTCCGCGCGCTGCGCACCCACCGGGAGACCGGCGGGGGCGCGGCGAGCGGAGGCGAGGATTCCACCGACGCGGCCCTGGCCCTGCGCCGCTCGGCCCGCCGCATCAGCGGCACGCTCCACACCTTCCGACCGCTCCTGGACACGGACTGGTCGGAGTCCCTCCGCCCCGAACTGGCCTGGCTGTCGGGCACCTTGGGCCGCGAGCACGCCTACGCGGCCCGCCTGGACCGCCTGGTCACGGCCCTGAACCGGCTGTCGGGAGCCACCGGCTTCCCGGCCCAGACGACCCTCCCGGCCCGCTCCACCCCCACCTCGGCGGGCAGCCGCGCCACCTCCACGGGCGCCTCCACCGCCGCCGGCCCCGGCAGCCGCGCCACCGCGCCAGGCACCGCGGGCAGCCGTTCCCCCGCCACCTCCGGCAGCCGCTCCTCCGCTCCCGCCCCCGCTGTGGGCAGTCGTTCCGCCGGGGCGGAACGGGTGGGCACTGGGGGCACCTCCCAGGCCCTCAAGGCACTGGGGGAGGAACCCGGCACCGCCGGCCCAGGTGCCCGCCCCACGGCCACCCCCGACCGCGGCAGCCTCACCGTCGGCGCCGCGAAGGCGGGCGCCCTCCTGGACCGCCAGCTCACCCTGGCCCGCACCCGGGCCCACTCGGCGGCCCTCCAGGCCCTCGGCTCCTCCCGCTTCCACGCCGTCGCCGACAACGTCGCCGTCCTCGCCAGCGAGGTCCCCCTCACCGCCGCCGCCCCCACCACGGACCTGCGCCCCCTCGCCGCCGCCGCCCACGACCGCCTCCGCGACGCGGTCACCGGCCTCCCCCTGCACACGGCCGGCCACCCCTACAACGCCGAGGCCCTCATCCACGGCCTCTCCCCCGACACCGCGCCCCACCCCCAGGACGCCCCCTGGCACCAGGTACGGCTGCTGCTCCGCCTCCACCGCTACGCCCTGGAGGTCCTGCACCCCGAGGCCGTCCCCGTCGACCTCCGCCTCCTCGCGGCCGGCGAGGCCCTCAACCGCCACCGGGACGCCTCCGAGGCGGCCTCCGCCGCGGCCGCCGCCGCCCGCACCCCGAGGATCGCCCCGGCCACGGCCTACGCCCTCGGTGTCCTGCACGCCGACCAGCGCCACGAAGTGGAGGCATCCCGGTTCGCGTTCCAGCAGTCCTGGCAGAAGGAGGCGGTGAGCACGTCGTGACCGAACACACCGACGAGATCGTCCAGGCGGCGGGCTGCGTCCTGTGGCGCCGCTCCCCCGACGGCGACGACCTGGAGATCTGCCTGGTCCACCGGCCGAAGTACGACGACTGGTCGCACCCCAAGGGCAAGCTGAAGCGCGACGAGGACGCCCTCGCCGGGGCGTTGCGCGAGGTCGAGGAGGAGACCGGCCACCGCTGTGCGCCCGGCCCCCGGCTGCCCACGACCCACTACTTCGTCAACGGCCGGGCCAAGCAGGTGAGTTACTGGGCGGCCGAGGCGACCGGCGGCCACTTCACGCCCAACCGCGAGGTGGACCGCGTCCTCTGGCTGACCCCCGCCACCGCCCGCGACCGGCTCACCCAGCCCCGCGACCGCGAACTGATCGACGACTTCCTGGCGGCCCTCCGCCACGTGTAGCACCGCCTCCGGGCTCACACCCCGCCCACCGCGTGCCCCTCCGCGTCCGTCCGCGCCAGACTCCGCGCCCGTCTGGCCGGACCACGCCACCCACAACTGCATCTCGCCACACAGAACCGCCCCTGCTCGACAGTGACCGTCCGGTGCTGCTGCGGGGGTATCGCCTCGTCCTGATGCGCCACACCAACAACGTTACCCACGGCAAGCCCCCACACCATGGTCGGGTCGAACCCCCTGGAGGGGCAGGGCGAAGCCCGCCTCTCCAGGGGCGCGGGGCTCTGTCCATATGCGGCTCCGCCGCGTGGGCGCGAGAACCCCCACCGGCCCCGCACCCGCCAACGCACCCGAACCCCCGAGCTATCAGGCGCCCCCCGGCGTGACAACCACCCCCGGCCGTCGTTATCCGAAACGACCACAGCAAACCCGGCACAACCCAGCGGCAGCGGATCGGCAGGCGATGGTGACGCGGCGGCACACCAGGACGAGCGCGGCCCTCGTCGCGGCGGGACTCATGGCCGGCGCGGCCGGCGTCACCGGCTGCGCCGGCCCCGGCGCCGACGACGACTCCCTCCCCACCGACCCCGTCGACCTGATGCACCGCGCCGCCCCCACCCTCGTCCGCGCGGGCAGCTCCAAGGCCCGTACGGAGATGGAGATGGCCACCGGCGGCACCCGCGTGACCATCCACGGCGAGGGCGTCTACGACTACGGCCGCCGCCTCGGCCGGCTCAAGGTGCTCCTCCCGCACGACCCCGCCGGCCGCAGCGAGCACCGCCCGATCACCGAACTCCTCGCCCCCGGCGCCCTGTTCATGAAGAACCGGGGCGCGGGCGTCCCCGCCGACAAATGGGTCCGCGTCGACACCGGCACCCTCTCCGACGGCAATCTGGTCACCGGCGGCGCCACCGACCCGTTCGCGGCGGCCGAGGTGCTGCGCGGGGCGCGTACGGCTCAGTACGTGGGCGAGACCGAGGTCGACGGCACCCGGGTCCGGCACTACCGCGGCACCGCCGACCTGACGACCGCCTCCCGCGCCGCCTCCGAGGGCAACCGGGCCGCCCTGCGCGCCGCGGCCCAGGGCTTCGCCACCGCCCGCGTCCCCTTCGACGCCTACCTCGACGACGACGGCCGTATCCGCAAGGTCCGCCACCGCTTCAGCTTCGTCAACGGCGGCCAGGAGGGCACCGTCGCCGTCGCCTCGACGACCCTGCTGTACGACTTCGGCGTCCCCGTCGCCGTACGGCTGCCGCGGCCCGAGGACATCTACGCCGGGAAGATCGCCGAGGAGTAGCCCCGCGGTGGCCCGGAAAGTACGGGGCCGGAAATGGTCCGTTGGTGCCATGCGCGGGCTGTGGGCCGCTGCCTACCCTAGGACCTGTCGTCGAAGTCGGTGACGGCGGAGAAGAGGTGATGCGCGTGGCTCCGGCAGGCGGTACGGCGGTTCAGGACCACGTGGCCCTCGCCGAGATCGAGCTGTGCGGCGACCTCATCATCGCCGCCTCGACCACCGACGGCGACCGCCTCAGCCCCGACCGCATCGACGAGGTCCTACGCGTCTGGGAAGAACGCGCCCACGAGGACGAGCCGCCCCACTAGGTCGGCCTGGCCGAAAACCGACCCCGGTCTTCCGCCCCCGAACCTCAGGTCCGCAGCAGCCGCCCGATCGCTTTCGTCGCCTCCTCCACCTTCGCATCGATCTCGGCGCCGCCCTTGAGGGCCGCGTCGGCGACGCAGTGCCGCAGGTGCTCCTCCAGGAGCTGCAGCGCGAAGGACTGCAGGGCCTTGGTGGAGGCGGAGACCTGGGTGAGTATGTCGATGCAGTAGACGTCCTCGTCGACCATCCGCTGCAGTCCACGGATCTGACCCTCGATCCGCCGCAGACGCTTGAGATGCTCGTCCTTCTGCTTGTGGTACCCGTGGATTCCACGGTCGTGGTCGGTCACGACCTCCGGCCTCGCACCGTCCACGGCGTCTACGGCGGAGGGCACCTCGGCACCGGCCCCTGTGGTCGTCATCGCAGCCTCCAGACATATACCCCTACCGGGTATATGGTAGCGAACTTTGGCGGGTATACGCCCTGCGGGCGGCCCCCCTGCCGGTCGATCTGCCTGATGGGCGACACTGGGGGACGGCCCATTAGCCGTGGCCGGATGATGCGCCTAGCATCAGCCTGACCGAAACCAATGCATACCGAGGACCCCACGTGCGCTTTCGTCTGACCCCCAGGGAGACGAGCTTCTACGACATGTTCGCCGCATCCGCGGACAACATCGTCACGGGCTCGAAACTCCTCATGGAACTGCTCGGGGCGGACACCGCCGGCCGGGCCGAGATCGCAGAGCGTATGCGGGCCGCTGAACACGCCGGTGACGACGCCACACACGCGATCTTCCACCAGTTGAACTCCTCGTTCATCACGCCCTTCGACCGCGAGGACATCTACTCCCTCGCGTCCTCCCTCGACGACATCATGGACTTCATGGAGGAGGCCGTCGACCTGGTCGTCCTCTACAACGTGGAGGACCTGCCCAAGGGCGTCGAGCAGCAGATCGAGGTCCTGTCCCGCGCCGCCGAACTGACGGCCGAGGCGATGCCCAACCTCCGCACGATGGACAACCTCACCGAGTACTGGATCGAGGTGAACCGGCTGGAGAACCAGGCGGACCAGATCCACCGCAAGCTCCTGGCCCACCTCTTCAACGGCAAGTACGACGCCATCGAGGTCCTCAAGCTCAAGCAGATCGTGGATGTGCTGGAGGAGGCTGCGGACGCGTTCGAGCACGTGGCGAACACGGTGGAGACCATCGCCGTCAAGGAGTCCTGACCCCTTCATGGACACCTTCGCTCTGGTCGTGACCATCGGGGTCGCGCTCTTCTTCACGTACACCAACGGCTTCCACGACTCCGCGAACGCGATCGCGACCTCGGTGTCGACCCGTGCCCTGACACCCCGCGCGGCGCTCGCCATGGCCGCCGTCATGAACCTCGTCGGCGCCTTCCTCGGCAGCGGCGTCGCCAAGACGGTCAGCGAGGGGCTGATCTCCACGCCCGAGGGCTCCAAGGGGATGGGCATCCTCTTCGCCGCCCTGGTCGGCGCGATCACCTGGAACCTGGTCACCTGGTACTTCGGCCTGCCCTCGTCCTCCTCGCACGCGCTGTTCGGCGGCATGGTGGGCGCGGCGCTCGCGGGCGGTACGACGGTCTACTGGTCCGGCGTCCTCGAAAAGGTCGTCATCCCGATGTTCATCTCCCCGGTGGTCGGCCTGGTCGCCGGCTATCTGGTGATGACGGCGATCATGTGGATCTTCCGCCGCGCCAACCCGCACAAGGCCAAGCGCGGTTTCCGCATAGCGCAGACCGTGTCGGCGGCCGGTATGGCCCTCGGCCACGGTCTCCAGGACGCCCAGAAGACGATGGGCATCGTCGTGATGGCCCTGGTCATCGCGGACGTCGAGGACTACGGCGACCCCATCCCGGTCTGGGTGAAGATCGTCTGCGCGGTCATGCTCTCGCTCGGCACGTACGCGGGCGGCTGGCGCATCATGCGCACCCTGGGCCGGAAGATCATCGAACTCGATCCGCCGCAGGGCTTCGCCGCCGAGACCACCGGCGCGTCGATCATGTTCGTCACGGCCTTCATCTTCAAGGCCCCCATCTCCACGACCCACATCATCACCTCGGCGATCATGGGCGTGGGCGCCACCAAGCGCATCAACGCCGTCCGCTGGGGCGTCGCCAAGAACATCATCCTCGGCTGGTTCATCACGATGCCGGCCGCCGCCCTGGTCGCCGCGACGAGCTTCTGGCTCGTGAACCTGGCGTTCCTGTAGGCGGCGGCCGAGGGGTCGGGGCAGGGCGGGCCCGGAAGGCAAGGGGCGCAGCCCCTGCCTTTCAGGGGCGCGGGGAACTGCGCGAGCGACCACGACGCACCCGCATCCGCCGACGCACCCGCACCCCCTAGCCATCAGGCGCCCCGCACCAGCACCCCGCCGGGGCTCGCCCCGAACGCGGACGGGCCCGCCCCCGGGAGCCGGGGGCGGGCCCTTTACCTACCTCGCGGCGGCACCGCCATGCAGCACCGCGAGGGGTTCTTACGAGACCTCGGCCTAGCCGAAGCGCCCGGAGATGTAGTCCTCCGTGGCCTGGACGGACGGGTTGGAGAAGATCCGCTCCGTGTCGTCGATCTCGATGAGCTTGCCGGGCTGGCCGACCGCCGCGAGGTTGAAGAAGGCCGTACGGTCCGAGACACGCGCCGCCTGCTGCATGTTGTGCGTCACGATGACGATCGTGAACTGCTCCTTCAGCTCGCCGATGAGGTCCTCGATGGCCAGCGTCGAGATCGGGTCCAGCGCGGAGCACGGCTCGTCCATGAGCAGCACCTTCGGCTCGACCGCGATCGCGCGGGCGATGCACAGCCGCTGCTGCTGACCACCGGAGAGACCGGAACCCGGCTTGTTGAGGCGGTCCTTGACCTCGTTCCAGAGGTTCGCGCCCTTGAGCGACTTCTCGACGATCTCGTCCAGCTCGGACTTCTTCTTGCCGCCGACCAGCTTCAGGCCCGCCGCCACGTTGTCGTAGATCGACATCGTGGGGAAGGGGTTCGGACGCTGGAAGACCATGCCGACCTCACGCCGCACGGAGACCGGGTCGACCCCGGCGCCGTACAGGTTCTCGTCGTCGAGCATGACCTTGCCCTCGACACGGCCGCCGGGCGTGACCTCGTGCATCCGGTTCAGGGTGCGCAGGAAGGTGGACTTGCCGCAGCCCGAGGGACCGATGAAGGCCGTCACCGTACGGGGCTCGATGGCCATCGAGATGTCCTCGATGGCGCGGAAGGAGCTGTAGTAGGCGTTGAGGCCGCTGACGTCGATTCGCTTGGCCATGTGGATCACTGCTTCTTTCGCGAGGAATTCGCGGGGAATTCGGGGGATCTGGTCGCTGTATGGCCGCGTCAGCGACCGGTCTTCGGCGCCTTCCAGCGGGCGATGCCGCGGGCCGCCAGGTTCAGGATCATGATGAAGGCGATCAGCGTCAGCGACGCCGCCCAGGCACGGTCGTACGCCGCTCCGGAACCGCCGCTCTGCTGGAACTGCAGATAGATGTACATCGGCAGCGAGGCCTGCGGGTCGGAGAACGGGTTCGCGTTGATGTAGCTCGAACCCCACACCAGCAGCAGGACCGGAGCGGTCTCACCGGCGATACGGGCGACCGCGAGCATCACACCTGTCGTGATACCACCGATCGCGGTCGGCAGCACGATTTTGAGGATGGTCCGCCACTTCGGCACGCCCAGCGCCAGCGAGGCCTCGCGCAGCTCGTTCGGGACGAGCTTGAGCATCTCCTCGGTGGAGCGGACGACGACCGGCAGCATCAGGATCGTCAGCGCCATCGCGCCGGCGAAGCCGGAGGGGCCCATGTCCAGGATCAGGATCCAGGTACTGAGGATGAACAGACCCGCGACGATCGACGGGATGCCCGTCATGACGTCGACGAAGAAGGTGACGGCCTTGGCGAGCTTGCCCCGGCCGTACTCGACCAGGTAGATCGCGGTGAGCACACCGATCGGGACGGAGATGACGGCGGCGATGCCGACCTGCTCCAAGGTGCCGAGGATGGCGTGGTAGATACCGCCGCCGGGCTCGGATACGGCGACCACACCCATCGAGTGGGTGAGGAAGTAGCCGTCGAGGACCTTCACACCGCGGCTGATGGTCTCCCAGATGAGGGAGACCAGCGGGATGACCGCGAGCAGGAACGCGACCCAGACGACGCTGGTCGCCACCCGGTCCTTGGCCTGCCGCTTGCCCTCGACGCGCGCGGCGATGACGTACGACCCGAGGACGAAGAGGATGCCGGCGATCAGGGCCCACTGGATGGAGCTTTCGAGGCCGGCCGCGGCGCTGATGCCGAGGCCCAGCGCGACCGAGCCGGCGGCGACCGCCCACGCGAACCACTTGGGCAGGGACGCGGCACGCAGGGTGCTCGGGCCCTTCGGGGTGAGAGTTGCGTTGCTCATCCGTTGGCCCCCGAGAACTCCTTGCGGCGGGCGATGATCAGTCGGGCCGCGCCATTGACCAGCAGGGTGATGACGAACAGGACCAGACCGGAGGCGATGAGGGCGTCGCGGCCCATTTCGGTGGCCTCGCTGAACTTGCTGGCGATGTTCTGGGCGAAGGTGCCGCCGCCCGGGTCGAGCAGACTGAGGTTGATCTCGAAGCTGGACGACAGGACCATCGCCACGGCCATGGTCTCGCCGAGCGCGCGGCCGAGGCCCAGCATCGAGGCGGAGATCACGCCGGAGCGGCCGAAGGGCAGCACCGCCATGCGGATCACTTCCCAGCGGGTGGCGCCGAGGGCCAGGGCGGCCTCCTCGTGCATCTGCGGCACCTGCCGGAAGACCTCACGGCTCACGTTGGTGATGATCGGCAGGATCATGATCGCGAGCAGGATGCCGACGGTGAGCATCGAGCGCGGGGCGCCGCCCTGCCATTCGAGGATGCCGGTCCAGCCGAGGTAGTCGTTCAGCCAGCCGTAGAGCCCGTCGAGCTGCGGTACGAGGACCAGGATGCCCCAGAGGCCGTACACGATGGACGGCACGGCGGCGAGCAGGTCGATCACGTACGCGATCGGGCCGCCCAGCCTGCGCGGGGCGTAGTGCGTGATGAAGAGGGCGATACCGACCGCGACCGGGACGGCGATGACCATCGCGATGACCGACGAGACGATGGTGCCGAAGGCCAGGACGGCGATGCCGAACTCCGGCGGGACGCCGGTCGGGTTCCACTCGAAGGTGGTGAAGAAGTTGGCCTCGTCCTTGCTGATCGCGAGCACGGCACGGTAGCTGAGGAACATGGCGATGGCCGCCATGAGCACCAGCAGGAAGATGCCGGATCCACGCGAGAGGCCGAGGAACACCCGGTCACCGAGGCGGGTGACGCCACGGGCGGCGCGCTTGCCCTCGGGGGCCAGGGAAGTCGGTGGGGTGGGGGGTGCGGGAGTGTCTTTGGTCGATATGTCCATCGGGTTCTCCGGTCTGCGGAGCCGTCGCCGTGCGGGCGGCGGCTCGGGGCGGAGCCGCCCGCGGTGGCGGAGGACTCCTGGCGGCGGTGCACCGGACGGTGCGGCCGGCCCCGGTCGGGACCGGCCGCACTCAGGTCAGCTCAGTTCCGAGATGGTCGTACGGACCTTGGTGATGATCTCCTCGGGCATCGGGGCGTACCCGGCCTCGGAGAGCAGCGCCTGGCCGTCCTCGGACGCGATGTAGGTGAGGAAGGACTTGGTGGCGGGCAGGGTGTCCGCCTTGTTGCCCTTGTCACAGACGATCTCGTACGTGACGAGGGTGATCGGGTAGGCGCCCTCGGCGGTGGGCTTGTAGTTGAGCTTCAGGGCGAGGTCCTTGCCCTGGCCGACGACCTGGGCCTCGGAGATCGCCTTGGTGGCGTTCTCGACGGTCGCCTTGACCGGCTCGGCGGCGTCGGTCTTGACGTCGACCGTGCTGATGCCGTCCTTGGCGTAGGAGAGCTCCATGTAGGAGATGGCGCCCTTGGTGTCCTTCACGCCCTGCGCGACACCGGAGGAGCCCTGCGCGGACTGGCCGCCCTTGGCCTGCCAGGCCTTGCCGCCCTCGTACTTCCAGTTGTCGGGGGCCGCGGCGATCAGGTACTTGGTGAAGTTGTCCGTGGTGCCGGACTCGTCCGAGCGGTGGAAGGCCTGGATCTTGAGGTCGGGCAGCTCGGCGTCGGGGTTCAGCGCCGCGATGGCCTTGTCGTTCCAGTTGGTGATCTTGCTGTCGAAGATCAGGGCGAGGGTCTTGGCGTCCAGGACCAGGCTGTCGACACCCGGGACGTTGTAACCGACGGCGATCGGACCGCCGACCATCGGCAGGTCGATGCCCTGGCCGTCGGTGCAGACCTCCTTGGAGGCCGTGACCTCTTCGGGCTTGAGCGCCGAGTCGGAGCCCGCGAAGGCGACCTGGCCCTGGGTGAACGCGGTGATACCCGCGCCCGAACCGCTGCCCTTGTAGTTGATCACGACGTCCTTGCAGGCGGTCTGGTACTGCTTCACCCAGGCGTCGATCGCGTTCTTCTGCGCGGAGGAGCCGTCGGCCAGCAGCTGACCCTTGGCGTCGCCGCAGTCGATGTCGCTGGCGGGCGCGGAGCTGTCGCTGGTGCCGCTCGCGCCACCACTGGTGTCGTCGGACCCGCACGCGGTGAGGGTCAGGACGCCGGTGACGGCGACAGCACCGAGAGAAAGGGCGCGCAGGCGGTTCTTGCGCTGAAGCTTCACTTTCGGGGGTTCCTTCCAGGAGCCGCCGTCCACATGGCGGCGTGCGAAGTCGTCGTATCAGCCTCGGGACCCGTCCTACTGGCGCCTCTGGTCCCTCGTACTGCTGTCGTCACGGGTTGCGCGGCCGCATTTCGGTCCGCATCCCGCACCGGGTAAGGCCGAAATTAGGCAGATCAGGTGAAGCCGCCGATGGACGGAAGTGAACGGCGAGTGAACCCCTGCCGACAGTGCGGTGAGGTCACGGAATGCTCACGGGGAGGGCACGTGCAGATTCCAATGCCACGACCCCACCTCCCTCACCTCGCACACACCAACGGACTCTAGGGTTCCACATCACCGCCACCTTTCTCCAGAAAACGGGACTCTCCGTACTCGATCGACTACGGAGAGAACATGCCCCAGTTCAGCCCACCATCCCCCTCCGAGAGACGGCGCAGCCGCCCTCAAGGGGCGCGGGGAACCGCGCGACCAGCCCCCACGGACGCGCGGCCGAACATCAGGCCAGGGGGTCGACGGGGGGCGCCCCCGGAAACCCGCGATCACGGAACCCCGTCCCCACGATCCCCGTCTCGTTCCACGACCCACCCCACGCGCGGCGCACCGGGAGACCCACATGGAACGGCGCATATTCATCGGCGGCACCGCAGCCGCCGCCCTCACCACCCTGACCGCCTCCGCCTGCACCAGCGCCGACCCCACCCCCGGCACCCGCGCCACGGACACCGCCCTGCGCACGACCACGACCACCACCTCCTCCAAGGTGACCGCGGCCAACTGGTCCGCCCTGGCCCGCGACCTCGACGGCCCCCTGATCCGCCCCGGCGACAAGGCCTGGTCCACGGCCCGCCAGCTCTACAACACCCGCTTCGACACCCTGAAGCCCACCGCCGTCGCCTATGTCGCCCACCCCGACGACATCCGGACGACCCTCGCCTACGCCAGGGCCCACGACATCAAGGTCTCGATCCGCAACGGCGGCCACTCCTACGCGGGCTGGTCCTCCGGCAACGGCCGCCTCGTCATCGACGTCTCGAAGCTGAACAAGGTCCGCGCCTCCGCGAACGAGGCGGTCGTGGGCGCGGGCGCCAAGCTCATCGACGTCTACCGGGCCCTGGCCGCGAAGGGCGTCACCGTCCCCGCCGGCTCCTGCCCGACCGTCGGCGTCTCCGGCCTCACCCTCGGCGGCGGCCACGGCGTGACGTCCCGCGCCTACGGCCTGACCTGCGACAGCCTCACCCAGGCCACGCTGATCACCGCCGACGGCAAGCAGCTGACCGCGAACGCCACCACGAACAAGGACCTCTTCTGGGCCCTGCGCGGCGCGGGCAACGGCAACTTCGGCGTGGTCACCGAACTCCGCTTCAAGACCCACCCGGCCGCCCAGGGCGTCACCGCCTACGTCACCTGGCCGTGGTCCAAGGCCGCCGCCGTACTGAAGGCCTGGCAGGAGTGGGGCCCGACCCGGCCCGACGAGATCTGGTCCTCCTGCCACCTGGAGAACGGCGGCAGCCCGACCGTCGCGGTCGCCGCCTTCTCCCTCGGCACGTACGGCGACCTGGAGAACGCCCTCGACCGCCTCGCCGACCGCGTCGGCACCCCGGCCCGCAGCGTCTCCCTCAAGCGCCGCTCCTACGAGGACGCGATGGAGGGCTACGCCGGCTGCTCCTCCTTCTCGGCGGACGCCAAGTGCCACCTCCCCGGCTCGACCCCGGGCCGCTCCCCGCAGGGCGCGCTGGGCCGCGAGACGTACGCGGCCCGCTCGGACTTCTTCGACCGCTCGATCTCATCGGCGGGCATCCAGACCCTGCTGACCCAGATCACGGGCGTGAAGGGCGGCGCCGGCAGCATCGCGTTCACCGCGCTCGGCGGCCAGGTCAACCGCGTCTCCCCCACGGCCACGGCCTTCGTCCACCGCCGCTCCCGGATGCTGGCCCAGTACCTCGCCTCGTGGAAGCCCGGCACCACCGGCACGACGGCCCAGTCCTGGCTCACCACAGCCCACAAGTCCATGACCCGCCACGCCTCGGGCGCCGCCTACCAGAACTACGCCGACCCCACCCTCACCCACTGGAAAAAGGCCTACTACGGCGCCGCGGCCCCCCGCCTGACCACCCTGAAAAACCAGTACGACCCCACCCGCTTCTTCACTTTCCCGCAGGCCCTGTAACCGAGGCGCCCCTGGGAAAGGGCCGCAGGCCCCTTTCCCAGGGGCGCGGGGAACTGCGCGAGAACCCCCACCGGACCCGCGGCCGAACTCCAAGCCAGGGGGTCGAAGGGGCACAGCCCCTTGAGGATGGGACGGGTAGGGGCGGCGGGGGCGAAAAAATCCCGGGCGCCCCCTCAGGCCGCCAAATCCCGCTCCCCCGCGGAAGCGGCCTCCACCCGCGCCCCCGGAACGACCGCACGCCCCCCATCCCGCCCCCGAGCCCGCACAACCCACCCCACCCGAGCCGACCGCTCCACGGCCCGCATCAACGGCGTAAGCAGCGCCATGGCGAGCGGCGACAACAACAACGCCACCGCCGTCCCCAACGCGAACCCACCGATCACATCGGTCGGGTAGTGCACCCCCATGTACACCCGGATGAACCCACCCAGCAGCCCGATGACCAGCCCGACCATCCCGAACTTCCGGTTGGCGACGAACAGCCCCACCGCCATCGCCATGATCAGCGTCGCGTGATCGCTCACGAACGAGTAGTCGGTCTTGCCGGAGACGAGCACCTCCAGCCCCTCATGATCGAGAAAAGGCCGGGGCCGCTCCACGAACCCCCGTATCGGCACGTTCACCAGCACCGCGACTCCGGCGGCGAGCGGCGCCCACACCAACGCGGCCACGGACGCGGCCGCATCCTCCCCGCCCCGCTTCCGCACCCCCCACCAGCACCACAGGATCAGCAGCACCATCGCGAAGAGCAGCCCGTACTCCCCGACGAACTCCATCACCCGGTCCAGCCACCCCGGCGCGTCCTTGGCCAGACCATTGATGTCGTACAGCAGCTCGACGTCGGGATTCGATCCGGAATCAGCGGCCAGTGCGGTAGCGGCATGCGCGGCGAGTCCAGCCATCGTGCTGCGGCCCTTTCGTCATCGTTCTCGCGACCGCACCCGTACGTGCGCCGCGCTGTGCCACCCCCGTGGTGTCCGTAGTGCTTCCGCGCGAGCGTCAAAACGCCGCGTGCGCTACATGCGCTACGTCAAATAGGAACGCACACTCCCCTTCAAAGCGTTCCACCCTCCACTGAATGATCACTCAGACGTTATCGAAGAGAGACACGTCTCCGCAGCTCAGGGCAGGGGCTCACAGAGAATTACGGCGCTGTCATACCGTCGTGGGCAATGCTTTCGCGCCATCCTCGGTGACCCGGGTCGCACCGAAGTAATCGGGGGTGTCAATCGGGTCGAAACGGATGACGGCCCCCGTCCGCGGAGCGTCGATCATGTATCCGCCCCCCACATAGATCCCGACGTGCCGAATGGCGCGGGAGTTGGTGAGGTCGTCGGAGAAGAACACCAGATCCCCGGGCAGCAGCTCGTCCCGCGAGGGGTGCGGCCCGGCGTTGTACTGATCGTTCGCGACCCGGGGCAGCGTGATCCCCACACTGTCGTACGCCGCCTGCGTCAGCCCCGAGCAGTCGAAGCGTCCGCCCTGCTCAGCGGTACCGGTACCGCCCCACAGATACAGCGTCCCGAGCTTCTTCTGCGCGTACGCGATGGCCCCGGCGGCCTGCTCGCTGGGATCGACCCGAGTCGTCGGCGCGGCGAAACTCTCCGACAGCGTCGTGATCGTCTTCACATAGTTCTGGGTCTCCTTGTACGGCGGAACACCCCCGTACTTGATGACGGCGTACGCCCCCGCGTTGTAGGAAGCGAGCATGTTCGCCGTCGGATCACCGGGTACGTCCTTCACGTACTTCGCGAGGGAGCAGTCGTACGAGGCGGCCGATGGAATCGCGTCATTCGGGTCCCAGACATCACGGTCACCGTCACCGTCACCGTCGAGCCCGTGCGTGGCCCAGGTCCCCGGAATGAATTGCGCGATCCCCTGCGCGGCGGCGTGACTCTGCGCCTTCGGATTGAATCCGCTCTCCTGATACAGCTGCGCGGCGAGCAACGCCGGATTGATGGCGTCGCACAGATTGCCCCATTTCTGTACGAGCGCCTGATAAGCGGCGGGAACGGCACCCTTGGCCAGCCCGACCGACTTCCCGCCGACCCCGTTCGCGAGATTCCCCGCGACCAGATAAACCCCCACAACCAGCACCATCACGAAGGCAAGCCCGGCGCTGCCGGCAGCGATCACCACGATCCACGCCTTACGCACCGTCAACCGCCCCTCACCGCGCGCCAGTCCGCCGCCAGCAAGTGTAGAGGCGGCCCGCTTTCTTAGGAATGATCACCTGACCGACGACCGCCATGGCCGTAGGACGATGGCAGAGGAGGACCCGCCCCATGTCCGACATCCCCCCGGACCTCGACTGGATCCGCGCGGCACCCGAGGACGCGACCGGCCCCGGCCCCTGGATCGAACTGGCCTTCGGCGCGGGCGACGGCGAGGACGACCCCGAGGCCCCCGTCTACATCCGCGAGACGAGCGACCCGGACAACGTCGTCACAACGAACCGCCGCAAGTGGGACGCCTTCGTCCTGGGCGTCCAGGCAGGAGAGTTCGACCACTTCGTGGAGGGAGTGGAGGGGTACGGGCCGCCCGCGTCGTAGACCGGGGGCGCTGCGGGTGGGGCGTGCCGGCATCTCGTCACGAAGACCACCGCCCCGCTTCCGGCGCAGCCGCACACCTCGACCGTGTACGCCGACCGGGCCCGCGCACCCGCCCCGCCCGGCGAGCCCGTCGCGCTCGCCGCGCTGGAGACGGAGCGGACACGGATACGGTCGCGTACGACAAGCCGGGCCGCTCCCTGACGGAAATGGAGCGGCACCCGCGCGCCCTGCCGACGGCCCATCTGCCGTGGTCCTGGGACACGATGGGCCACCGGCTTCGGCCTGGAGCGCCCGGTACGCGGGCAAGGCCTCCGCCCTGGCCCGCAAGGCCGACCGGGACCACGCCCTGCCGGTGGACGGCGAGTGGTACCGGGCGAACGTCCTGCTGTTCGCGGGGCTCGGAGCGCTGCCGGCCAAGGAGCTGACGGATCACCAGCGATGGCCGGCCGGGGCCCTGGACCCGGCAGCGGCGCACGCCGGGTACGTACGGCTGCTGACGCGGCCTGGGCGGCGTCGCCGGGCGAGCTGCCGATCACCTCGGCGGGCGCGGGCCTCGGCGAAGGCGGCGGGGCTCGGCCGGGACGAGGACGCCGCGCTGCTGGACGTGTTCCGGACTCGCTGGGCAACGGGGCGGGGCAGGGGCGGGGAGCGAGGGGCGGAAGCCCCAAAACCGCCCCCTACACCAGCCCCCCTACTCCACCCCGACGCGGCCTGGTCCACGACACCCAGGTGAGCCCTGGCCCCGGCAGACAGGGGCTACTGCACCTGCCGCCCCGTCTCGTCCTCACCCTCCAGGGCCCGCACCCGGGACAGGGCCAGCCTCCGCCGCACCCGGTCGACCTCCGTGACCACGACGGTGATTTCCTCCCCCACCCGGACCACCCCTTCCGGAGTCTCCACGGGCTCCACGGTCAGCTCGCCGAGGTGCACCAACCCCTCGATCCCGTCGGCCACCTCGACGAAGACCCCGAACGGAACCACCTTCGTCACCGTCCCTCGAAGTCTCCGCCCCTCCGCGACCCCGTCGGCGAACTCCTGAAAGGGGTCCGGCTCCATCGCCCGCAACGACAGCCGGGCCTCCCCGTTCCAGGTGTCGAACTGCAGAAACTCACAGGCGACCCGCTGCCCGACGCTCACAACCTCCGAAACGGCCCCTATGCGCCGCCACGACAGCTCGGGAACGGTGATGAACCCGACCCCGGGAAACAACGGATGCTCCGGCCCCTCGTCAAGCGCGACGAACACCCCGAACCGCTCGACCGCCGCGACGGTCCCGACCAACACCTCCCCAGCCCGCAGCCCACCCAAGAACGCCCACAACTCCGGAGTCTCCTCGGCCCCCAACCGCATCTGCTTCCCCTCCCGCCGGGCCATGGCATGAGTCACCGTCATCCCCAGCGCTGATGTCACATCCTGGCCAAAGCTCGCCCCCGGGGAACACCCGGCCCCACACACGACCCTTACGTCCGCATCAGGCACACTCGACAGTGCTGGTCCGACACCCCGTCAGAAGCGGGCGGACCAGGGCCCAGAGGCCACGAAAGGGGAATAACGACCGAACCACACCACAGGTTCCGGTTGATCCTCATTGCCCGGCGTGACCTGCCGTGATACACAGAGTGACGATACGACCCTTCGTTTACCGTTCCGCGCCCCCCGTTAGGGTCCCGCACGGGCCGGAGGCAAGGGATTCGTACGAAACCCGCCAATCAATGACGCCAAGTCGACATACGACAGCGTCATTGTCGGCGAGAATGGGCCCGACCTCTGCGCACCCGCGCGGAGGTGTGCGACGCGTACGCCGAGGCGCACACGTCGCACACCACACACAGACAACCGAACTACCCACTAGGGGCGGTGACTTACATGTTCGTTGCGGCCGACAAGGGCGACATCACCACCATCATCGGCGGAATCGCCCCGGACTGGGGGCCTTTCGGCAGCCTGGGCAACGAGGCGCGCGTGATGATCGAGGTCGTGATGGCGGTCGCCATCCTCCTCTGCCTCGGCATCGCGATCTGGGGCGCGGCCAAACAGCGCATCGGCGCGACCGCCCTCCGCGACACCTTCAGCGCCGAACAGGGCAAGGGCCTCATCATCGCCGGCCTCACCGGCGTCTTCATCATCGGCTCCCTGGGCACGCTCTTCACCATCGTGTACGGCATGGCCGTGTAGCGCGGCGACCGGTTCCCGCCCGGTCCCCCTTCCACCCCACCCGTCCGTCGTGCCCACCGGCTGAGGTTGCGTTTCCCTGATGTCGAGTCTCCACACCGCGCCCGCGCGGGAACCAGCGCGGCTACCGTCGTACTGCTACGCCTTTCGGTACGACGTCGAAGTTGAAGGGGCGACCGCGGCATGAGTCTCGGCGACGAGCACGGGTACCGCGAGCCCTCGCGCTCCGGTGACGACGGGGCGTACGGGGGTTACGCCGGCACCGGCCAGACCAGGACCCGACTCCCCGGGGGCGACGACCCCTACGGCGGCGCCCCCCGCCGCCCCCGCTCCTCCTCCAGAAGCCTCGTCACCGTCGTCGGCGTAGTCGTCCTCCTCATCGCCGCCATCGCCTTCGCGAACCGCGGAGACAACGGCACCGACACCGACGGCAACTCCAGCAGCGACAAGGCGGACAGCGCGCCTACGGCGGCTTCGGGAGAACGGCCGGTCACCACGAAGGCCGGTGGCATCCCCTCCGGCTTCGCCCACGACCAGCAGGGTGCCGAATCGGCGGCGGCCAACTACTCCGTGGTGCTGGTCTCGGCCGACATCCTCAAGCCCGCGCGACGCAGCGAAATCGTCCGGCAGGTCTTCGCCGCCGACAAGTCAGCCGATCTGGAAGACCGTCTCAACACGGTCTACAGCGCGGACTTCCTGACCAAGGTCGGCTTGGACGAGGAAGGCAACGCACCGACCGGCAGCACGTACGTCTCACGCACCATGCCGGTCGGCACCACCGCCACCAGCTACTCGGACAGCACCGCGACCGTCGAGGTCTGGTGCACAGGTGTGTTCGGCATGGCGTCCGAGAGCACGACCAACCCGGTCACCAGCGACTGGTTCACCATGACCCTCCAGCTGCGCTGGGAGAACGACGACTGGAAGGTCGACAGCTTCGCGCAGAAGGAAGGCCCCGCGCCGGTCAACGGCGACAACAAGGTCTCGACGTCCGACGAGATCTCGAAGGCCGTCGAGGAGTACGGAGGGTTCACCTATGCCCGCTAGGTCACACCGCGTACTCAAGGTCACCGCCGCTTTCACAGCTGTACAGACCGCGGTCGTCCTGCTGGCGACACGTGCCGTCGCCGCACCCACACCGTCCCCCTCACCCAGCGGCGACTCCTGCTCGCTGCTCTCCGGCGCGGCCCGGGAGTACTGTGAGAGCGACAACGGAGGAGGAGGCGGCGGTTCCGGAACCACGCCCAACGACCTCACCACCACCCTCGACCCCCTCTCCTCCCTAGCCCAAGGCTGCGCCGACGCCGCCTCCTGGACCGTCGACAAGCTCTCGGAGGCCGTCAACGAGACGGCGAACGTCGACTTCACGAACATGACGTTCCTGAAGCACTACGCCGTCGTCTTCGCCGCCTCGGCGATCCTCACCCTCGTGCTCTGGCTGCTCGCCGTCACCAAGCGAGCGGTCCGCGGCGTACCGTTCACCACCGCGATCTCGGAGGCGATCGGCTTCCTCTGGCTGACCGTCCTCGCCTCCGCCTTCACCCCGCTCATCCTCTACACCGTCGTCTCCGCCACCGACGGCGTCAGCGACATCATCGCCCAGACCACCGGCAACCAGACCGACACTTTCTTCGGCACCTTCTCCGAGGCCCTGAAGAAGGGCAACGACATCGGCGGCGGTCCGATCATGCTGATCCTGGTGTCGCTGGTCTCCATCGTCGCCGCCGGAGTGCTCTACCTGGAGCTGTACCTCAGGGCCGTCCTGCTCTACGTCGGCGCCCTCCTCGGCGTCGTCGTCTACGCCGGCCTCGTCGACAAGGACCTGTGGGGCCACGTCCGCCGCTGGGCGGGCATCATGATCGCGATCATCCTGGTCAAGCCGGTCATCGTCATCGTCCTCGGCCTCGCCGGCGCCCTCACCACGGAGGACGGCCCCGACTCCCTCGCCGCCGTCGTCTCCGGCCTCGCCATCATCCTGCTCGCCATCTTCGCCTCGGCGATGATCTACCGCTTCGTCCCGGGCTTCGGCGACGAGATCGCCAACTCCCGCAACAACCGCATCATGCGCGGCGCCGAAGGCAAGGCCGCCGCCGTGATCAGCTCCCCGGCCAGCCTCGTCGCCCAGGGCATCAAGACCCACAGCTCCCGGGCCGACAACAACGGCGGCGGAGGCGGCAGCAGCACCCCCCGCCCGGCCAACCCCGCATCCGGCGGCGTGGCCGCCCACAGCTCCCGCCCGGCGAGCGGAGGCGGCGGAACTGTCCCCTCCGCCGCACCCCCGCCCCGCACAAGCCCGATCAACACCCCCCACGCCGGCAACACCCGCAACAGCAGCAACAACCGCACGGGAGGTGAAGGGCGTTGACCACCGATTCCCACGCGGCCCATATGTCCCATCCGATCACGCCCCGCCGTACCTATCTGATCGGCCGCGCCCGGCCGAACGCGATCATCGGCCGGAACCGCGAGTCCGGCGAGATCGCGCTGATCATCGCGGGCGCGTTCCTCGGCATGATGTGCGGCCTGCTCGTCCCGGTGCTCGTCCCGCGCATCGCCCTGCTGACCGGCTTCCCGATGCTGGCGCTGGCGGCCGTGTACGTGCCGTACAAGCGGCGGACGTTCTACAAGTGGTTCGAGATCAACCGCAGTTACAAGCGCAGCCTGCGCAAGGGCACCACGTACCGCTCGTCCAACATGGAGGCCGGTACCCACCTCGACGGCCGCGAGGTCGAGGTCGGCCCCCCGCCCGGCATCGGCCGTATCACCTGGCTCGCCGCACCCTTCGGCCCCGACGAGATCGCCGTCCTCCTGCACGCCGACCGCCGGACCGTCACCGCCGCCATCGAGATCGAGGGCCCCGGCGTCGGCCTGCGCGACTCCGAGGACCAGGAAGCCCTCGTCGACCGCTTCGGCACCCTCCTCAAGCACGTGGCCAACGGCGACGGCTTCGTCACCCGCCTGCAGATGCTCGCCCGCACCCTCCCCGCCGACCCGGACGCCCACGCCAAGGACGTCGCCCAGCGCGGCGACGAACGCGCCCCCGGCTGGCTGCAGCAGTCGTACGACCAGCTGCAGTCCATGGTCTCCACCAGCAGCGAGCAGCACCGCGCATACCTCGTCGCCTGTATGCACTACAGCCGCGAACTGGCCGCCGAGGGCCACGCCATGGCCCGCGCCGCCCGCCCGCAGGGCCGCAAGCTCGACAAGGACGCCGGGCTCGCCGTCGTCATGGCCCGCGAGCTGACGGACATCTGCTCGCGCCTCCAGGAGGCCGACATCCGCGTACGGCAGCCGCTCGGCCAGGGCCGCCTCGCCTCCCTCATCCACTCCATGTACGACCCGGACCACCCCATCGACCACATCCAGGCCATGACCAAGCGCAACGCCTGGCCGGCCGAACTGGACGCGATGGAGCCGGACTACCTCCAGGCCAAGACCCGCGAGTCCTCCACCCGCGCCCCCTGGTGCCACGCCACGGCCTGGGTGAAGGAGTGGCCGATGACCCCGGTCGGCGTCAACTTCCTGGCGCCGCTGCTCGTCCACACCCCGGACGTCATCCGCACGGTCGCCGTCACGATGGACCTCGAACCCACCGAGGTCGCCATCGAACGCATGCTCACCGAGAAGACCAACGACGAGGCGGAGGCGTCCCGCGCCGCCAAGATGAACCGCACCGTCGACCCCCGCGACGTGGCCTCCCACTCCCGCCTCGACCAGCGCGGCGAGGACCTCGCGAGCGGCGCGGCCGGCGTCAACCTCGTCGGCTGGATCACCGTCTCCTCCCGCTCCCCGGAGGCTCTCGCCCGCGACAAGCGGACGATAAGGGCCTCGGCCGGCAAGTCGTACCTCAAGCTGGAGTGGTGCGACCGCGAACACCACCGGGCCTTCGTCAACACACTCCCGTTCGCCACCGGAATCCGAAGGTAGGGCCACCGCGATGCGGGATCAGACGCGGGATCACCCGAGGGCCCCAGGAAACCCACCGCACCTGGAGGTGAAGCACTGATGCGGGACCCGATGTCCGCCCTCACGGACGCCTTCACGTCCTTCCTCTTCGGCAAGGTCGAGACGACCCGCCTCCCCGTGCGCACCTCCACGGGCCAGGCCCAGGCGGTCTACCTCCCGACCGCCGCCCCCGGCCTCGGCGACTCCGGCGTGATCATCGGCCGCGAGGTCTACTCCGGGAAGGGCTACATCTACGACCCCTTCCAGCTCTACGGCCAGCAGCTCCCCGCCCCGCACTGGCTCGTCCTCGGCGAGTCCGGCAACGGCAAGTCGGCCCTGGAGAAGACGTACGTCCTACGGCAGTTGCGGTTCCGCGACCGCCAGGTCGTCGTCCTCGACGCCCAGGGCGAGGACGGCGTCGGCGAATGGAACCTCATCGCGGAGGAGCTGGGAATAACTCCCATCCGCCTCGACCCGACGGCCGCCCTCGACATGGGCATCCGCCTCAACCCCCTCGACCCCTCGATCACCACGACGGGCCAGCTGGCTCTCTTGAGGACCATCATCGAGGTCGCGATGGGCCACGGCCTGGACGAACGCTCCGGCTTCGCCCTCAAGGTCGCGCACGCCTACGTCAACGAGACGATCGTCGAACGCCAGCCGGTCCTCACCGACATCGTCGAGCAACTCCGCCACCCCGAACCGGAGTCCGCGGAGGCGATGAACGTCGCCATAGACGACGTACGGGCCTGGGGCCTGGACGTGGCGCTGGTCCTGGACCGCCTGGTCGACGGCGACCTCCGCGGCATGTTCGACGGCCCCACCACCGTGGGCATCGACCTCGACGCCCCCCTGATCGTCTTCGACCTCTCCCACATCGACCGCAACTCCATCGCCATGCCCATCCTCATGGCCATCGTCGGCGTCTGGCTGGAGCACACCTGGATCCGCCCCGACCGGAAGAAGCGCATCTTCCTGGTCGAGGAGGCCTGGCACATCATCAACAGCCCCTTCGTGGCCCAGCTGTTCCAGCGCCTGCTGAAGTTCGGCCGCCGCCTCGGCCTGTCCTTCGTCGCGGTCGTCCACCACCTGTCCGACGTGGTCGACGGAGCGGCGGCGAAGGAGGCCTCGGCCATCCTCAAGATGGCGTCGACACGGACGATCTACGCCCAGAAGGCCGACGAGGCGAGGGCGACGGGCCGCGTTCTAGGCCTGCCCCGCTGGGCCGTGGAGATCATCCCCACCCTCACCCCCGGCATCGCCGTCTGGGACGTCAACGGCAACGTCCAAGTGGTCAAACACCTGATCACCGAGACCGAACGCCCCCTGGTCTTCACCGACCGCGCAATGACCGAGTCCTCCGCCGACCACCTCCTCGACGGCGACGACGCCCTGCGCGCCGCCGAGCTGGAGGCGGAGGAACGGGCAGCCGCCTTCGTCGAACACCGCCTGAGCGAGATCGACGGCGGATACGGCTCCTCCGAATCGACGGTGGCCTGAACGAACGGCACCCCCAGGCGACCAGAGACGACAAGGAACCCCGTGAACGGCGGCGTGCGATGAGACCCGACGACCGGCACCCCCCGCAGGGCGGAGGCGGCATCCCCGACGGGCTGCTGATCGCCCTCCTCGGCTTCCTGGTGTGCCTGACCCTGCTGGTCTGGTCGGCCACCGGCCTGGCCGGCCTCTTCGCCCACGGCGCCTGGCCCGACGCCGTCACCTTCACCCGCACACCCCTGGCCGTACGCAGCCTGGTCGCCGCCCCCCAGGACCTCCCCGCCGCCTGGCCGGACACCCCCGCCGCGCAGCTCTCCGGCTACGGCCTCTTCTGGGGCCTCTTCATCAGCCAGCTCATGATCCTCCTCGTCCTGGCCGTCTTCACCATGGGCACCCTGGCCCGCTGGAGAGCCGTACGCGCCCGCGAGAAGGCGGCACGGACCGAGGGGTTGGCCCAGCCACCGGCCGCGCCCCCGGCCCACGGAACACCGCAGACAGGGCCGTACGCCGAAGGACCGGCCGCGCCCGGCATCTCCCCGGCCCAGACACCGCCCACGCACCCCTACCCGGGGCACCACGCCGAAGGACCGGCCGCGCAGGCCGCCACCCCCGCGGAACAGCCGCCGCCCGCACAGCCATACGCCGCCGCCCACACCCAAGGCCCGGCCTCAGCCACCGCCCCGCCGCACGCCCACCCCGGCGTACCGCCCACCGGCACGCCCGTCCCCGAGCCCCGCCACGGCACACCCTTCGTCCCGCAGCCCTCGGCACCCGGCACGGAAGCCGCCACCGCTCACCTCCCCCACCCCGGAGCCACAGCACCCGCGGCCTTCACCCCCGGTGCCGGTCACCCGGCCGGCTGGGCGAGCGCGCCCACCACGGTCGTCCTGGGCCCCGCCGAGACCCGCCGCCCCGCAGCCGCCCAGGCCGTACGGGACGCCGAGGGCCCGGCCCTGGTGGTCACCTCCGACCCCACTCTGTGGTCGGACACGAAGGACGCGCGAGCGAAGCTGGGCCCGGTCCTCCTCTACGACCCCGCACACCGCTGCGACACCCCGGCCCGCCTCCACTGGTCCCCCATCGCCGGCTGCGAGGACAAGCCCACGGCCCTGGCCAGGGCCATCGCCCTCCTCGCCCCCATCCGCCCCACCGCCCGCATCGACCAGGCGATGGCGGACACGGCGGAGACCCTCCTGCGCAGCTACCTCCACGCCGCCGCCCTGGACAGCCGCACCATCCGCCACCTGCACCGCTGGGCCCAGGGCGGCAACGTCCAGGAAGCGGTACGCATCCTCCGTACGAACCCGAAGGCGGCCCCCGGCGCCGCCGGCGAACTGGAATCGGCGCTCACCTCGCACCCCGAACGCCGGGACATCGCTCAGCAGTTGACGGCCCGCGCCCTCTCCGCCCTCTCCACCGTCAACGTCCGCGAATCCTGCACCCCGAACCGAGCCGACTCCCTCGCCCTGGATTCCTTCGTACACGAGGGGGGAACGCTCTATGTGGTCGGCGACCCCATCGAGGACCCCAAGGCGAACCCCTCCGCCATGCCTCTCCTGACGGCCCTCGCCTCAAGCGTGGTCGAGCGCGGCCGGCGCATGGCCGAACGGTCATCCTCCGGCCGCCTCGACCCACCACTCACCCTGGTCCTGGACGACGTGGCAGCCGTGGCCCCACTCCCCCAGCTTCCCGCCCTCCTGACCTCGGGCCCCGACCAGGGCCTCCCCACCCTGGCCCTCCTCCGCTCCCGCGAACAGGCCCGATCCCGCTGGCCGAACACCGAACTCCCCCTGCCCTGACCCCGGTCAGGAACTGCCACCGTCCGGCACCGCGTACCCGGCGACGGACGGCCACCGCACCGTCAACACCACCGACTCCTCCTCCGCGACCCAGGAGTGGTCCACCCCTCGCCCCCAGACGACATAGTCGCCCTGCCGCTCCAACACGACGCTACGGCCGGGGAAGTCGACCCGGAAACGACCGCTGATCAGCACCTGCAGGGCGGTCCGCTCCTCACCCCGGACCCACTGCGCCCGTGTGTCACCCCGCGGATGCACACCCCACTTGATCTCCACGGCCTCGCTCCGCCGCGGATCCCCCTCCGCCTTGAAGTGCCCGAGAAGCCAACCCCGGTCCAGCGCGGCGTCCTTGCCCGCATTGCCCACATACACGCTGTCGTCCATGCCGCCGAACGCTAACACCAGCCACTACGCGGACCTCAGCACGTACTCCAACTCCCGCCCCTCATCCCCCTCGACGGTCACTCCGCTCTCCACGAACCCGACCCGACGGTAGAAGGCCGCGGCCCGCCCGTTCCCCTCGTTCACGAACAACCGGACCCGCTCGACGCCGGCCACATCCCGGGCCCACTCCACCGCGACCGCGAACATCGCCTCGCCCACACCCTTCCCCCGATACCCATCGCGCAGGAACACCCCCACCAGATGCCCCTGCCGCTGCTCGACGCTCCCCCCGAAGAAGTCCCGCGTCCCAGCCTCCTCCACCAACACGGTCACGGTCCCGACCCACTCACCACCCGCACTCTCCACCACGAACTGCCGCCGCTCCAGAACCCCTTCGGCGGCCCCCGCAGCCCGCTCCTGCCAGAACGCATCGGGCCGCGCCACACCCTGCGCCAGTTAAACTAATAGTGAAGCCGCCCCTGAAACGCAGAAAGCCCCCGCCGGGAACCCGGCGGGGGCTTTCTCAATATTTGTTCGGCGGCGTCCTACTCTCCCACAGGGTCCCCCCTGCAGTACCATCGGCGCTGTAAGGCTTAGCTTCCGGGTTCGGAATGTAACCGGGCGTTTCCCTCACGCTATGACCACCGAAACACTATGAAACACTCAACCGCACCGTTGTGTGGCACAACGGGGTTGTTCGTGGTTTCAGAACCAACACAGTGGACGCGAGCAACTGAGGACAAGCCCTCGGCCTATTAGTACCAGTCACCTCCACCCGTTACCGGGCTTCCAGATCTGGCCTATCAAC